>NZ_JBNCLH010000002.1:0-1012755 GCF_049844575.1 Kribbella sp. DT2
CTGACCTACCTCGGCGGAGTACTCCTCGCCGCCATGATCACCCACCACCGCATCCACAATTAGCAGACACGCCCTAGACTTCTGAGTCATGGAGCTTCGCCACCTGGAACACTTCATCGCCGTCGCCGAGCAGAAGCACTTCACCCGCGCCGCCGAGGCGATGTCGATCTCCCAGTCGGGCCTGTCCGCGTCCATCCGCGCGCTCGAACGCGAGCTCCACGCGTCCCTGTTCGTCCGCAACACCCGCAGCGTCGAGCTCACCGAGGCCGGCCGCGCCCTCCTCTGCGAGGGCCGCCGCACCCTCGCCGCCGCCGAAGCCGCCCGCGACGCCGTCGCCGCCGTACAGGGGCTGGTCCGCGGTCACCTGACCGTCGGCCTCGAGCAGTGCCTCGGTGTGGTCGACGTACCGGCTCTCCTCGCGAAGTTCCGCTCCGCCTACCCCGGCGTTGAGATCGAGGTCCGCCAAGCCGGCTCCACCCCCATGCTCGACGAAGTCGCCTCCGGACGCCTCGACATCGCCTTCGTCGCCACCGCCGGTCACCCCGTAGACGGCCTCGACCTCCGCCCACTCTCCAGAGAGTCCATGGTCCTCGTCTGCGCCCCCGACCACCGCCTGGCCGGTGCCGCCGAGGTCGCCCTCCAGGACCTGGCCGGCGAGTCCTTCGTCGACTTCGACCGCACCTGGGGCGCGCGGGCGATCTCCGACCACGCTTTCGCCGCCGCCAACGTCGCCCACCCCGTCACCATCGAGGTCAACGACGTCCACACCCTCCTGGCCCTCGTCGCTCACGACCTCGGCGTGGCGCTCGTCCCCGAACGCATCGCCGCCAAACGAGGCGACCACAAAACCGTCCCCCTCGCCCCCGGCGCCGCCTCCGCCTGGCAGGTCTCGGTAGCAGTCCCCACCAGCCCCGCCGCCAGCCTCACCGCCGACGCTTTGATCGGCATGCTCCCGACGACCCGTACGTAGTCGCTAGGCTGTCGCCCATCGCGACTGGCGAAGGTGGATCACCACCGGGGAGCGAGTACTGGTAGGCGTCGTCCGCCTGGGCGCCTTCGGACAACCCTCCGGAGGCCCGCATGCAGTTGCGCTACGGCACCAACCCTCACCAGTCCGCCACCGTCGAACCCGTCCGGGCCGGCCGTACGCCGTACCGGCTGATCGCCGGCGAACCGTCGTACATCAACGTCCTCGACGCCCTCACCGCCTGGCAACTCGTCCGCGAGGCGAGCAAAACCTTCGACACCCCCGCGGCGACGTCGTTCAAACACGTCTCGCCGGCGGGCGCCGCTCTGGCGGCCCCCATCGACGCCGCGATGAGCGCGACGTACGGCCTCGACGCCGTCGTCGGTCCCGTGACCAGCGCGTACGTGCGCGCCCGCGACGCCGACCCGAAGTCCTCGTACGGCGACTTCATCGCCGTCTCCCACCCGGTCGACGCCGAACTCGCCGATTTCCTCCGACGCCTCCCCAGCGACGGCATCATCGCCCCCGGCTTCGACGAGGGCGTCGTCAGCACCCTCGCCGCGAAGAAGCGCGGAACGTTCCTCATCCTCGAGGCCGACCCGGCCTTCGAACCGCCCGCGGAGGAGGTCCGCGAGCTCTACGGCGTACGCCTCACCCAGCAGTACGACGCCCTGCCGCTGACCCGAGCCTGCCTCCCGGACCCACTCCCCGAAGCGGCCGCCACCGATCTCCTCCTGGGCCTGATCGTCCTCCGCTACACCCAGTCCAACTCCGTCGCCTATCTCCGCAACGGCATGACCATCGGCGTCGCCGCCGGCCAGCAGTCCCGCATCGACTGCACCCGCCTGGCCGGCCAGAAAGCCGACACCTGGTGGCTACGCCGCCACTCCGAGATCCTGGCCGGTTCGACACACCCCAAACTCTCGGACCGCATCACCCACCAGCTCAGCTCCCTGGAATCCCTCGACCCAGCCCAGAAACGCACCTGGCTGGCCGAACTCACCAACGTCGCCATGACTTCGGACGCCGCCATCCCCTTCCGCGACAACATCGACGAGGCCCACCACCACGGCGTCCGCTACATAGCCGACCCCGGCGGCTCCCTCCACACCCCCGAAATCACCGAAGCCTGCCAACAACACGGCATAACCCTCACCCACACAGGCATCCGCCTCTTCCGCCACTGACTCACTGGCAGACAGTCGACTCGAAGGTCACACCTGGCCGGCCAGCTTCTTGATCGCCCGTACGACGGCCGCGGTGTCGCGCAGGTCCTCGAAAACCGCATCTGCTCCCTCGGCCTGCAGGACGTCGAGCGAGTCGATGCCGGTGGCAACACCGATGACCTGTGCGCCGCCTCTTTTCGCCGCACGAACGTCCCGGGTCGTGTCTCCGATCAGGACCGTCGACTTCTCGTCGAAGGTGACCCCGTACTTCGCGTTCGCCCGACGCTGTGCGTGACCGACCAACTTGGGCCTGTCGACGTCGTCGGACCCGAATCCACCGATCCCGAAATCGATGAACTGGTCCAAACCCAGTGCTGCCAGCTTGGAACGGCCGTTCGGAGCGATGTTCCCGGTGAGCACCGACTGGTGGATCGAGTTGTCGGCAAGGATGACGCTCAGAGCTTCTCGAGTCGGTACGGCCATCGGTCTGGATCGAGGCCGCGGGCGCGCGCCCGGTCAGGTGCTCGAACGCGCGCGCGTAGATCTCCTTGCTGACACCGGCGTTCTCGATCAGCGTGTGATCGACGTCCCACAGCAGCAGAATCTGTCCGTTGCCCATGCGGGGAAGTATTCCAGCGAGCGTTCCGCCCACCCGGCGATGACTCGGGTGGGCGGAACAGGCACTCCTACCAGGCGTAGTCCTCCGGGGAGGTCTTGTAGCCCGGGAAGATCTCGTCGAGGCGGGCCAGCGCCTTCTCGTCCAGCTTCAGGTCGACCGCCCGTACGGCGGAATCGAGCTGTTCCATCGTGCGCGGGCCCACGATCGGGCCGGTAACAGCCTTCTGGTGCAGCAACCACGCGAGCGCCAGGTCGCCCGGCTGGGTGCCGAGCTCGTCGGCGAACGCCTCGTACGCCTCGATCTGCGGGCGCAGCTTCTCGACGGTCTCCTTCGCGCGGCCCTCGAGCCGGCGTACGCCCTCGTTCTCCTTGCGGATCACGCCGCCCAGCAGACCACCCTGCAGCGGCGACCACGGAATCACGCCGAGGCCGTAGTACTCGGCCGCCGGCAGCACCTCCCGCTCCACGTCCCGCACGATCAGGTTGTAGATCGACTGCTCACTCACGAGCCCGGTGAAGTTCCGCTTCTCGGCAGCCGCCTGGGCCTGCGCGATGTGCCAGCCGGCGAAGTTCGACGAGCCGGCGTACAGGATCTTGCCCTGCTGAATCGCGACCTCGATCGCCTGCCAGATCTCCTCCCACGGCGTGTCCCGATCCACGTGGTGGAACTGGTACAGGTCGATGTAGTCGGTCTGCAGCCGCTTCAGCGAAGCGTCCAGCGCGCGCCGGATGTTGAGCGCCGAGAGCTTGCCCTCGTTCGGCCAGCCCTCACCCATGTCCCCGTACACCTTGGTCGCCAGCACCGTCTTGTGCCGCTTCACCGGGTCCTTGGCGAACCACTCCCCAAGGATCTCCTCGGTCCGCCCCGGATAGATCGCCCGCCCGTACCCGTTCGCGGTGTCGAAGAAGTTGATCCCCTTCTCGTGCGCCGCATCCATGATCGCGTGGGAGTCCTCCACGCTCGTGTGAGGCCCGAAGTTCATCGTCCCCAACACGATCCGACTGACCTTCAGTCCCGTCCGCCCAAGCTGAGTAAAGTCCATGAGTCCCACCTTGCGCGCAGGACGCTCAGACTTCCAACAGAAGAATCCGCACAGTCCGATCACCTGAGCTTCTTAGTCCGCCACACACGTCCGACTCGGACTCGTGCCGGCTGGGACTCCCCCGGAAACATGGTCCAGCCAGTCCGCTAGTGGAGAGCTAGCTCGGGGCGCATGTAGCACATTGCGGAGTAGATCATGCGCCACGCGATTCGATTTGATCGGGGGGTCCGAGATCGACCTTCATCGGTGAACCGGCGGAGAAGTTCATCGAGTCCGTACTCGCATGTCTCATCTCGCCGAACGAGCCAAGCCGAATGAGTGCCGTGATGACACCACCGGTCTCTTGGCAGTTGCTGGCTGCGTTTGCCTCGCCCAGTTGACCAAATTTGAGACAGGCCGATCGACCGGTAATGGCCGAGTGTCCATCGAGCGGGCCAGTCCAAACGGTGTCACGTGGACCGCTCCCGCTTGCCGGCGGGAAGCATCGGATCTGGTCGGCACGCACCGGCAGGAGATGCGAGAACCCTGGCGATCAAACTGGGCGAGGAGTCGCCGATCACAAGAACTCTAGAACCTCTTTTCTCCAACAGGAAACCGATGTATCGTCTCCGCGTTACGCATGAACCACGGATCTGCGGGTTCGATCAGTGATTCTGCTCGACTATCACACTGGAAAGCTACCGAGCAAGGCGAGAGAATTGACTGAAACAAAAACACGACTCATACGCGGAACTGGCACGCAGACTGCCGGCTGGTTCCTCGATCTCCGGTCCGCGGGGCGCCTCGATCTGGATCCTCCATACCAGCGAAGGAGTGTATGGAACGTCGGCTTCCAGCAGTTCTTCATCGATTCTTTGATCCGAAACTACCCCGCACCTACTATTTTTTTGCAAGTCGACGTTTTCGTCGATGAGCCGACTATATACAGAGTAATTGATGGCAAGCAACGGTTAACATCGTTGATCGAGTTTCGTGATGATAAGTTCGCAACGCCTGACTCGCTTGAGGATATAGGCCTGGCGGGCCTGTATTATTCGGAACTGGCGCAAGAGATTAAGCTGCAATTACTTGAGTACATCTTTACTGTCGAACAGATCCGACAGGCCTCTCCTGGAGAACTCAATCAAGCTTTCGATCGACTGAATCGGAATGTGGCCCGACTGAACAAGCAAGAGCTGCGTCATGCTCGTTTCGAAGGTGCTTTCATTCGAAAAGTTGAGCAATTCGCGGAGCACCCGTTCTGGGTACAGATTGGTCTTGTGACCCCCGCGCGGATCCGTCGCATGCAGGATGTCGAGTACATCTCCGAACTTTATGTGATCTCCCTCGCCGGAATCCAAGAAGGCAAGGACTATCTCGAAGATATTTATGCAGAGCATGATCGGGAGATCACAGGTGAAAGCGAAGCTGATGCGAACTTCTTTGCGGTTCAGGACTTCTTAGCGAAGCTGGATGCCGTTTATCCGATAAAGACTACAAGGTTCTCGAATGTCGCTGACTTCTATTCATTATGGGCAGCCCTCAGCCAAATCATATCATCTGGGTCTGATTTCCCAGATGTTGGCGATGTCGCTGACAGGCTCGCGGAATTTTCTGATGAAATCGAAGCGCAGCGCAGCCGACGGTCAAACACATATCGTATCGCGGCCGTGCAAGGTTCAAACAAGAAGGCCAATCGAGAGTACCGGGCGAAGTGTCTGACTGAAATCCTGATGAGCAGTTGATGTCGGCAACAATCCCGTCGCTCTTCCGAGAAGCTTTCGATAGCCTCGCCTACGAACTGGATGTCGGCCGAAATTATCTCGAATCACGATTGCGCGCTGAGTTGGACGACCTGAGCCCAGTGACAATCAAAGCGCGAGTCAAGGAAGCGCGATCTGCTTACGCTAAGCTCCAAAGGGGCGAGCTCAGCAATCTGATGGATATGGATGACCTGATCGCAGCTCGTGCCGTGTTCCTGCACCCGACAGAGGTTCGCCAAGCAATATCGGCATGCGCGTCGATATTCCCTGTGCTTGAGGAAAAGAATCTCGATGTCGGTAAGCCGGACGATTTCAGGTACCAGCAACCGCATCTGATAGTCGCCTTCCCTACGGACTACACCGATAGACGAGAGTCACTGCAGGGCGTAAAAATAGAGATCCAGTTCACCACTTATATCCAGCACGCGCTCCAAGAGTCTACGCATGACGTCATCTACAAAGGCGAGCGTTTCTCCTGGAGGGAGCATCGGCTAGACGGCCGATTGCGCGGGCTGCTTGAGATTGTAGATGATGTTCTGGAGAATTTGCAGAACGTTGCAAATATTGATACTGATCCTGACTATCGAATCTTCGATGACCGTAATCGCATTATCGAGTCTGCGCGACGCCTGTGGGTAGCCGAGCAGATGCCCACAGATCTGCGACGATTCGCCATCACGGTGGAGGATCTCTTGAGACTCACGAAGCTCACGGTCATCGAATGGGAGGCGCTTGCTGATCGGTCGCGAGATATTATAGATGCCTATTCATTGACCACAATCGATAAAGTCATCGGTGTAATCGCCCGATATCACTCAGATGCTTTCGTCTCAGGTCTGAAAAAGAGAAAGATTGTCGTGAGCACGGAACTGGAAGAACTGGTTCCGGAGGCGAAACGAATTCCAAGGGACAATAGAGTCTTGTACTAGCTTCGAGAAGGTTCTTGCTGGCCTGGTCGTGGCAGGATTGGATTGAGTGATTCGTTTAGGAATATATCTGTACGCGCGGCACACGAGAGTGTCGAAGGTGGATTCGCATCCAAGGATAGTGAGCGGCCCTAGATCGCTGATGCTCGCGTTACCAATGATGACGCAAGATGGCCGGTTGTTCTAGCCGGCTGCGGCCGAGCCGGACTTGGAACTCGCTTCCGTCAGGCCCCCGGCACGGTGGATCGTGAGGAGCTAGCGGACGGTCTGTCTGATGTTGTTCGCCTTGCGGACGTGATCGAAGTCGACCGGGCGGCGGTCGCTTGGCGAAAGATGTGGCCTCACGACGTGGTCCGGGGAGCCGCAACTCGGTCCGAATGGGTAACTGGCGGACTTCAGCGTTAGGAAGATGCCGAAGAACGGTCCTCGACGTCATGTTTCTGACATGCGGTTTCCGACATCCGTTCGACCTCCACGGGGGTGGGCGCGGCTGCTGATACTGAAGGCGGCTGGGCTGGAGGAGGAGTCGTGACTAGTGTCGAGCAGAGACGGGTGCGGGTCTGGTTCGGTGACCACGTGATCGCCGACTACTGCGCCGAGGCCGCCCTGGCTGAGCGGTACGCGGAGGCGATGGAGCGACGGTTCGCCGGGTTGCAGGTCACCAACGAGGTTGTGTCGGGCGACGGCTCGACGGCGCGCCCCTTGCCCAACGAACGCCTCTGGGACATCGGGCCGCAGTAGCCCGTACGGCGGCCACCGGGATCCCGGGGCTGTGCGTCGGTTGCGCGTGGCCACGACAGCTGATCTCGATCCGCGGGTAGTCTGCGGTCGTGAGCGCCGGACCGATCTTTCCCTTCGCTGCGCTGCCGTCGGCTGACCTCATCGTCGATGCTGTCTATGCGGGCGGTACCGCCCGCACCGCCGGAGATGATGCGCTGGCGCGGCTGCTGCCGGTTGGCAATCAGGGCGGATTCAGGCCCAAGGGCTCTCCTCGCGAGGGCACAGTTCTGGTCGCTGCCCTGTACACCTCCGGGACCGAGGTCGACTGGCCCGACGTTCTCGATGCGCAGACGGGTGTCTTCACGTACTTCGGCGACAATCGGCAGCCAGGGCGGGAGCTGCACCAGACGCAGCGCGGAGGGAACCTGCTGCTGCGCGACGTGTTCGAGTGGAGCCACGGCACGGCCGCAGACCGTCGGCGCGTCCCACCTTTTCTGCTCTTCCACAAGGCCGTGCCCGGACGGAGCACTGCGTTCAACGGCTTGCTCGCCCCGGGCGCGGAAGCGCTGACCAGCGACGACGACCTGGTCGCGATCTGGCGCTCGACCGGCGGCCAGCGGTTTCAGAACTATCGGGCACGGTTCACCGTCCTCGACGTCGGTCACATCTCGAGGGCGTGGATCACTGACGTCCTGGCGGGCCATGCCTACGAGAGTGAGCACTGCCCAGCAGCGTGGAGAGCGTGGGTCGACGGTCGGGTCTACACGCCGTTGGAAGCTCCCGCGACGACGACTATGAGAAGCAAGGGTCAACAGCTCCCCGACGACGCAGCTGGGCAAGCGATGCTGGCCGAGATCCGCAACCGGTTCAAGGACCGTGAGCACGACTTCGAGCCGGTGGCGGTGGAGCTGTGGCGTCTGGTCGCACCTGCCACTGGGCGGTGCGACGTCACACGTCCGAGCCGCGACGGTGGGCGGGACGCGGTGGGAGAGTACGTGCTGGGACCGTCGTCCGACCCGATCACCCTCGACTTCGCCCTCGAAGCCAAGTGCTACAGCCCCACCACTCCGGTCGGGGTTCGGGATGTCGCCCGGCTGATCTCGCGCATTCGGCATCGTGAGTTCGGAGTGTTCGTGACTACTTCCTACATCGCTGCGCAGGCGTACTCCGAAGTACGTGGCGACGGCCACCCGATCGCGTTGATCTGCGGACAGGACATCGTCGACGCGTTGAAGGCGCACGGGTTCACCGACGCCTCGAGCGTTCGCGGGTGGCTCGATGCCAGGGATAACGGCCTTCGGTTGTAGGCCGGGGCCCTCTCGCTTGTCGGCCGGTCGGGTGGTGGCGGTCAGCGGGTTGGTGGATCGTTTGGGCGGTCGCGTTCAGGCGGTCGGCGTACAGAGCCTGGTGGTGCGGTGGGCGGAGCGGCTCCGGGAGGTCTGGCGGCGCCGCGTGGAGATGGGTTGCCTTCGATGCCTTTGAGCGCCTGGGTCAGATCCGCCGGGAGTGGCTGACGGATCGGGGCGATGGCCGATGATGCGCCGAGGTGGTTGAGAGTTTGGAGTCTGGCACCTGTTGTCCGCTGCAGGCGGCCGGCGGCGACATCGAAAGGCCTGTTGTGTCCACGGTGCTCGAAGCAGACGACTTCGCGGTACGGCGTGCCGCCGTCTTCCGCCTCGAACTCGCGGTAGATCAAGCGGTGGGAAGGTCCGAGAGTGTGGTTTCCGCGGGTCTCCGGAAGCACCGGCAACTTGATCTCCGCGCAGTCGCTGAGGTCGTGGGCCATGAAACCTAGGCGTTTGCCGTCGAAGTCCGCCTCTTCGCCATTGGCGATGGCACGAAGGCCGGCGCGGAGGGCGCGGTACTCGCGGTGGCGTAGACCGCCGGTTTGTTGAGTTGCGGCGGCTCGCTCCAGGCCGCGCAACTGCTGCAAGACCTCGGGGCTGACGAGGAGACGGTAGGGCGTCACTTCGGCTTGCGGAACTCGGAGTCGTCGAGGTCCTCGTCGAGGTCCCAGCCGAGTTCCGCCGCCACTTCTTCGATCGGAACCGAGGGGCCGCCTGGGTTCTTGAGGCGGTGGCGCGCTACGGAGTAGCTGGCATCGAAGCCCTCCTCGTCGGTGCTGGCCTCGACGAGCGCACGCCAGACCTCGAAGGGGATGACGACGCCCTCGGGCTGACCGGCGTCCCCGAAGATCAGAGGGTCGGTGGCGCCGGACCGGAACAGGCTGAGGAACTGCGCGAGGTTCTGTGATGCCGCGGGGGTGGACAGCACCCAGACCGAGTCTCCGCCGGGGAGCAGGTGCTGGGTCTCGTCGGAATCCATGACCGGTCCTTCCAGATTGTCGAGCGTCGGCATCAGGATAGGAGGGATCCGCGGCTCGCGAGGTGAGTTGTCCACAGGCCCGTACGACGACCGAAGGCCGGCCCGAGCGGGCCGGCCGGTCGGGGAGAAGGGATCAGCGGAGGTTGGAGAAGAACTTGCGGAGGTCGGCGACCACCTCGGTAGGCCGTTCGAGGGCGGCGAAGTGGCCGCCGTCGGGGTAGGTGGTCCAGTGGACGATGTTGGTGTTGTCGCGGTCGGCCAGGGGGCGGATGGTTTTGAAGTCGTCGGCGAAGACGGCGACGCCGGTGGGGGCGTGGTTGGGGGCGGGTTCGGTGCCGGCATTGGCTTCCTCGTAGTGGTAGCGGCCGGCGGCGGCCGAGGTGTTGGTGAACCAGTAGAGCGAGACCTCGGTGAGGATCTGGTCGCGGGAGACCAGGCTGGTGCCGTTGCCGAAGTTGTTGAAGAGTTCGTTCCAGGCGAGCTGGCCGACCGGGGAGTCGGAGATGCCGACGGCAACGGTTTGGGGGCGGGTGGAGTTGATCGCGTTGTAGCCGCCGACGGACTGGAACCACTGCAGGTGCTCGAGCGCCGCGTAGTCCTCGCCGGTGAACTTCTCGAACTCGGCCGGGTCGCCGCTGGGGAAGGAGAACAGCTGCAGGACGTGCAGGCCGAGGAAGCCGGGAGGGTTCAGCAGGCCGAGCTCGCGGGAGATCATCGCGCCGGCGTCGGAGCCGTGCGTGCCGTACGAGTCGTAGCCGAGCCGGCGCATCAGCTGGTCGAAGGTCTTGGCGACCCGGGCCATCGTCCAGCCGCGGTCGACCAGCGGGGTGCTGAAGCCGAAGCCGGGGATCGACGGTACGACGACCGAGAACGCGTCCGCCTCTGAGCCGCCGTACGCGACCGGGTCGGTGAGTGGGCCGATCATGTCGAGGAAGTCGACGAAGGAGCCCGGGTAGGTGTGGATGAGTAGCAGCGGCGTCGCGCCCTCGACGGCCGACGGGACGTGCAGGAAGTGGACCGTCTGGCCGTCGATCTCGGTCAGGTACTGCGGGAACTCGTTCATCCGGGCCTCCTGCGCCCGCCAGTCGAACCCGTTCTGCCAGTGGTCGACGGTCTCGCGCAGGTAGTGGTTCGGCGTACCGAGGTCCCAGCTGTCTCCCGGGGCCGGCTCGGGGAGCCGGGTGTTGGCGAGGCGGGCCTGCAGGTCGTCCAGGTCGGCTTGGGCGATCGTGACGGTGAAGGGCCGGATGCTGTTCTCGTTGGTGTTCATGGCTTTACCGTAGAAGCCATATAGGAACACTGGATTCCTATTTGTGCGATGATCTTGAACCATGCGTGAGACGTCGTCGAGGTTGCTGTCCTTGCTGTCGCTGCTGCAGACCCGTCCGGCCTGGACCGGGGCCGAGCTCGCGGCGCGGTTGGACGTCAGTACGAGGACGATCCGCAACGACGTCGACCGGCTGCGCGAGCTCGGGTACCCGATCGACGCGACCCGCGGGCCGGCCGGGCACTACCAGCTCGGGATCGGGGCCAAGATGCCGCCGCTGCTGCTGGACGACGAGGAAGCGGTCGCGGTCGCCGTCGGGCTGCGGACCGGTGCGGGCGTCAGCGGAATGGAGGAGAGCAGCGGGCGTGCGCTGGCCAAGCTCGAGCAGGTCCTGCCGCACCGGCTCCGGCGGCAGGTCAACGCGATCCACACGACGCTGACCAAAGGCCCGGACAACACCGGGTCGAACGTGCCGGATCCTGAGGTCGACCCGATCGTCGTGACCACGATCGCGGCCGCGATCCGCGACGAGCACTACCTGCGCTTCGAGTACGCCGTACCGGATGACGATCCCGGGTTCCCGATCCTGGTCGAGCCGTACCGGTTGATGAGCTGGCAGCGGTACTGGTACCTCGTCGCGCGCGACGAGAAAGGGGCCTGGCGCACCTATCGCGTCGACTGGATGACGTTGCGGATGGCAACCGGTCGCCGGTACCAGCCGCGGCCGATGCCGAACGACGACTACACGGACTTCGTCCTGCGGGACGTGGCGACGACCGGCTGGAAGGTGCACGCACGGATCACGGTCTTCGCCTCGGCCGACGAGGTCCTGGCGCGCATCCACGCGGCGGTCGGGATCGTGGAGCCGGTCGACGACCAGACCTGCGTCCTGGTGACCGGCGCGGAGTCGCTCGAGGTCGTTGCCGTGTACATCGGCATGCTCGGGATCGACTTCCACGTCACGGCCCCGGCGGCGCTGGTCGAGCACCTGCGCACCATCGGGCAGAGGTATCTGCAGGCAGTTCAGCCCTAAAGCCCGTGCTGCTTCAGGAACGCGACTGTGCGGCCCATGGACGTCGGCCAGGCGGGGCCGAAGGCGTGTTCTTCGCCGGGGTAGGTGTACATCGACGCCGTCGCGCCGGCTTTCTTCAGGGCGGCGAGGGTTTTGGTGGACCAGGCGATGGGGCAGGTCGAGTCGGCGGTGCCGTGGTGGATGAGGACCGGGTCGGTGACCTGGTCGAAGAAGTTGATGGCTGAGAGGTTGCGCCAGAACGTCGGGTTGGCGGCGGGGGAGCCGTGGGCTCGGGTGATGGCGGCGGCGGTGGCCGTGTTAGGGCGGGTCCAGCGGTTGAAGTTGTCGACGGCGTCGGGGCTGACGGGGGCGAAGACGACGCCGGCTTTGACCAGGCCGGGTTTGGTGGTCAGGACGTTGTAGGTGACGCCGCCGCCCATCGAGCGGCCGAGCATGCCGATGCGGGCGGGGTCGACGTACTGGGAGGTGCGCAGGGCGAGGACGGCGTTGATCGCGTCCTCGGTGTAGCCGATGCGGACGTTGACCTCGCTGGACGGGTCCTTCGACGACTGCGCGTGGTTGCGGTAGTCGGTGTGCAGTACGACGTACCCGCGGCGCGCGAGGTAGTCCTGCTCGCGCATCAGTCCGCGGCCGTTGGTGTAGATCGACAGGTCGATGTGCCCGTGGTTGAGCACGAGCGCGGGATGCGGCCCGGGTGTCGACGGGACGTTGAGGATGCCCGAGATCGTCAGCGTGCCGCTGGGGTAGGTGACGAAGTACCTCGTGTACGCCGCGTTGCGGGCCAGCACGCGGCCGATCCGCAGCGGCCCGCCGGTGAACTTCTTCGCCGCCAGGGCCTGCAGCGACACCGGGTCAGGGGCGGGAGCAGCGGGTGTCGACGGAGGAGCAGATGAAGGAGGGACGGATGACGGAGCAGGTGTGGAGGTGACCGCCGTACTGGGAGAGGACGCAGGGGGTGCCGCGTCGTCCGTGGTCGTGCAGGCGACAGCAGCCGTCATCCCGAGCGCGGCGAGCCCCGCCCACGTCATCCGCCGGTTCATCTGTCCAGTCTGCCGGGAGCGGCAGAAAGCGGAGCGAAAATCCGCACAACGATCAGAGCCAGGTCAGGCTGGAGGCCGTGTCGACGGTCGGCTTGTACTCGGCCGCGACGACGCCGTGGTAGCCGCTCAGCTTCAGCGCGTCCAGGACCGCGGCGAAGTCGATCGATCCCGAGCCCGGTTCGCCGCGGCCGGGGGAGTCGGCCAGCTGGACATGGGCGAGATCGGCGCCCACCGCCGACGCTGTGGAAACCAGGTCCACTCCGTTGCTGCCGAGGTGGAACGTGTCGAAGAGCAGCGACAGGTTCGGCACGTCCTTCAGCGGACCGTCCAGCAACCCCAGTACGTCGGTTGCCGTCAGCAACGGATAGCGCCCGTTCAAGCCTGAGGTCAGCGGCTCGATCAGCACCGTCCCGCCGAAGCCGGCGACCGCGGACGCGGCCGAGCGGATCGCCTCGACGGCGCAGGCCTGCTGCTCGGCGGGAGACCAGCGGTCGTCGAGCTGCCCGTACAGGAGGTTGAAGAGCCGGCAACCGGTCCGCTCGGCGATCTCCACCATCTGGGAGATGTTCGCCGCGAGCTCCTCCTGGCGGTCGGGGTGCGAGGCGATGCCGCGTTCGCCGCCGGGGATGTCGCCGCCGGAGAAGTTCAGCGCGCTCAGTGTGACGCCCGCTGACTTCAGCGCGGTCACCAGCAGGTCGATCTCGGCCGGTGACGCGGTCGGTTCGGGGAAGGGCCACCACGACTCGACCAGGTGGAATCCGCAGCGCGCGGAAGCGGCGAACCGGTCCAGGTAGGGCAGTTCGGTGAAGAGCATCGACACGTTGGCGCTGACCTCGAAGCCGCGGAAGTCCATGAGAAAAGGCTAGCACCAGCTCTTGCCACTCATGCAATCTTGTCTAACAATCTTCACCACAGCCAATCCCAGGAGGAGCCGCCGCATGCGCACCGATCCTGACCAAGCACCCCTGAGCGCCGACGTGACGCCCGAGCGGACTCCGGACTGGCCGGAGCGGGCCACCCGCTGGGCGCAGATCACGCTGGCCGAGGACGACCCGCTGCACTTCGACGCCGACTTCTGGCTCGGACTGATGCGCGACAGCCGGTCGAACGCGACGTGCATCAGCGCGGGCGGGTACGTCGCCTACTACCCGACGCAGCTCGAGTACCACTACCGCAGCCGGTTCCTCGGCGACACCGATCCGTTCGGCACGCTCGTCGACGGCGCGCGGGAGCTCGGGATGAGCGTGATGGCCCGGGTCGACCCGCACGCGATCCACGCCGACGCGGCCGCGGCGCACCCCGAGTGGCTGGCCCGCGACATCGACGGCAACGCGCTCGAGCACTGGGCGCACCCGAACATCTGGCTGACCTGCGCGTTCACCGGCTACCACCGCGAGTTCATCACGGAGGTGGCGCGCGAGATCGTCCGCGAGTACGACGTCGACGCGATCTTCGCGAACCGCTGGGAGGGCTACGGCGGCATCTCGTACAGCGACGACGCGCGCAGGTCGTTCCGCGACGAGACCGGGCTCGACCTGCCGGCCGGCGAGCACCAGGAGAACTGGCACGAGTACGTCGGTTGGCGCCGTCGGCAACTGAGTCGCCTGGTCTCGATCTGGGACGAGGCGGTCCGCGACCTGCGCCCGCACACGCGTTTCATCCCCAACCTCGGCGCGCTCGCCGCTCGCGACCTGGACCGCGCGCTGGTCGAGAAGCACTACCCGATCTTCTTCATCGACAAGCAGGGCCGCTCCGGCATCGAGGCGCCGTGGGCCGCCGGACGCAACGGCAAGCGCAACCGCGGCGTCTTCCCGGACCGCCCGGTCCGGCTGATCACGTCGGTCGGTCCCGAGCACCACCAGTACCGCTGGAAGGACTCGGTCGCGCCGGCCGAGGAGGTGAAGACCTGGATCGTCGACGGGTTCGCGCAGGGCGCGCTGCCGTGGTTCACCAAGTTCAACGCGAGCGTTCCGGACCACCGCTGGGTCCCGCCGATCGTCGACGCGTTCAATCTGCACGCCAAAGTCGAGCCGGTTCTCAAGGATCTCCGCATCACCGCGGAGGTCGCGCTGCTCGACCCGACGCGGGCCGGGCAGCTCCGGACGCCGGACGGCCTCGGCCACGAGGACGGCTTCTACCAGGCGCTCGTCGAGGCGCGCGTCCCGTTCGAGTTCATCTCCGACCAGGAGCTCACGCCCGCCAGGCTCGAGCCCTTCAAGGTGATCGTGCTCGCCAACGCCGAGCAGCTCGGCGACGACCAACTCGCGGCTCTGAAGGCGTACGTCGAGGCCGGCGGCTCGCTCGTCACGGCGTACCAAACCTCCCTGTACGACGAACGCGGCCGCGCCCGCGACGACTTCGGCCTCGCGG
Organism: Kribbella sp. DT2; assembly: GCF_049844575.1. Taxonomy (NCBI): domain Bacteria; kingdom Bacillati; phylum Actinomycetota; class Actinomycetes; order Propionibacteriales; family Kribbellaceae; genus Kribbella; species Kribbella sp. DT2. The sequence continues at coordinate 15,218 of NZ_JBNCLH010000002.1, forward strand.
ACGTGCTCGGCGTGCAGCTCAAGGAACCAGCCCGCCAGGTGAAGAACAACTACATCGCGCTCACCGGCGAGCACCGGCTCAACCAGGGCTACGAGGGAACGACCCGGATCATCGGCGGAACCCACATCCTGGGGGTCGAGGCAACCGGCGACGCCCAGGTCCCGTTCCGCTTCATCCCCGACTTCCCGGACCTGCCGATGGAGGAGGTCTACCCGCGCGAAGCTCCGGACCGTCCCGCGGTGATCTGCCGCGAGCACGCCGGCGGTGGGCGGACCGTGTACTTCCCGTTCAACCTCGGCGCGATCTTCTGGGAGGCGCTGCAGAGCGACCACGGCCAACTCGTTGCCAACGCGGTGTCGTGGGCCCTGGGCAAGCATCCCGAGGTCACCGTCGAGGGCGCCGGGCTGGTCGACCTCGCGGTCCACCGAGGGGCCCAAGAGGTGGCCGTTGCCCTGGTCAACCTCACGAACCCGATGGCGATGCGCGGCCCGATCCGGGAGACGTTGCCGTTGCCTCCGCAGACCGTGTCGGTCGCCGTACCGGGCGACAAGGTCAAGGCCCGCCTGCTGGTCGCCGAGGTCGACGTCGAGGCAATCGTCGAGAACGGCCGGGCGGTGGTGACGATCCCGACCGCGGGGCTGCTCGAGATCGTGCACCTGGACTGGAGGTCGTGATGCGGATCGGGTTCGTCGGCCTCGGGGTGATGGGTACGCCGATGGCAACCAACCTCATGGCCGAGGGCCACGACTTGTTCCTGTACCGCGGTCGTGAGGGGCTCGGCGGCACGCACTGCAGGTCGGCAGCGGAGGCGGCAGCGGAGGCCGAGGTGGTGATTCTGATGTTGCCGGACACCCCCGACGTCGAGAACGCGCTGTTCGGTGACCAAGGTGTTGCCGAGGGCATCAAACCGGGGACGTTGGTGATCGACATGAGCTCGATCTCGCCGACGGCGACCAAGACGTTCGCCCAGCGGATTCAGGACCAGGGCTGTGAGTACCTGGACGCGCCGGTCTCGGGCGGCGAGGTCGGCGCGCAGCAGGCGACGCTGACGATCATGGTCGGCGGCAAGCCCGACGTCTTCGCCCGAGCGAAGCCGCTGTTCGAGACGCTCGGCAAGAACATCACGCTGATCGGCGCCATCGGTGCAGGCCAGACCGCGAAGGTCGCCAACCAGATCGTCGTCGGGCTGACCATCGAGGCGGTCGCGGAGGCGCTGCTGTTCGCGGAGAAGGCCGGCGCCGATCCCGCAGTGGTGAGGCAGGCCTTGATGGGCGGGTTCGCGCAGTCGCGCGTCCTCGAGCTGCACGGCGAGCGCATGGTCAACAAGACGTTCGATCCCGGCTTCCGAATCCGTCTGCACCGCAAGGATCTCGCCCTGGCGATCCAAGCAGCGGCCGAGCTCGATCTCGCCCTGCCGAACACGGCCGCGACGCAACAGTTGATGAACGCCGCGATCGCGGACGGCGACGGGGACCTGGATCATTCCGCGCTCTACAAAACGCTGAGGCGATCATGAGCCGGCTGTGGTGGCACGACCCGTTCCGGATGTTCCAGACCAACCTGCGCGAGATCGACGCCGGCCTGGACGTCGACGAGGTGCTGAACTACCTGGTGGAGTTCGGCGCCGACACCTGGCTGCTGAGCGTCGGCGGGATCCTGTCGAACTACCCGACCGACCTCGACTTCCAGACCCGCAACCCGTATCTGACCCAGCGCCCCTCGGGTGATCTCGTCGGCGACGCGGTGAAGGCGGCCGGGCGGCGCGGGATCCGGGTGATGGGCCGGATGGACTTCTCCAAGATCGACCACCGCCGGGCCGAGCAGCACCCGGACTGGTGCTTCGTCGACGCGGCCGGCGATCCGCAGGTCTACAACGGACTGACCAGCGTCTGCCCGAGCGGCGACTACTACCAGGTGAAGCTGTTCGACGTACTCGACGAAGTGCTCGACCGCTGTCCCGTCGACGGCTTCTTCTGCAACTGGATGTCGTTCAACGAGGTCGACTACAGCCGGGCGTACCGCGGTGTCTGCCACTGCCTGTCCTGCATGAGCCGGTACGCCGAGTACGCGCCCGGCGAGAGCCTGCCCGAGGACAAGGAGTCGCCCGGGTACGAGACCTGGCAGCGGTTCGCCCGGGAGATCCTCGCGGACTTGACCGGCCGGATCCGCGATCACCTTGCGCGGCGCCGTCCCGAGGCGCCGCTGGTGCTGGGCGACCGTGCCGACATCGTCTTCCACGAGGCGAACAACGCCGTCGGCCGGCCGCTGTGGCACCACCGCACCAGCGAGGCGGTCAGCTCCGCGAAGACCTTCCGCCCGACGGTCCCGGTGCTGACCAACTCGGTCGGCTTCGTCGACATGCCGTACCGGATGGCCGGCGAGGAGCCGCACCACTTCGCGCAGTACCTGGTGCAGGCGATCGCGCGCGGCGCCAATCCCTCGACGTACATCATGGGCACGCCGAGGGAGAACCCGTACGAGTGCCTCGACATCGCAGGCGAGCTGACCCGGTTCCATCGCGATCACCACGACGTCTACCGCGAGCTCGTGCCCGCGGCCAGGACGCTGCTGGTCCGGCCCGACCAGTTCAAGTCGGGAGCGACCCGGGAGTTCCAGGGGCTCTACCTCGCGTTGCTGCAGCGGCACGTGCCGTTCGACGTACTGCCGGAGGAGCGGCTCGGCGACATCGAGCTGAGCCGGTACGACGTGGTGGTGCTGCCCGATCTCGGCCCGCTCAGTGATGCGTCGGCGCTCGACCGGTACTGCGCGACCGGCGGCGCGGTGGTTGCTACGGGCAACAGCGGGGTCGTTGCCGACGAGATCCAGCTGGAATGCCTACCGGCTCGAAGGCGCCTGGCCAGTCACGACACCGAGGAGGCTGTCCGGTCCCTGCACCTGCGGACCGAGTACGGCGTCGTACCGGTGGTCGGAGCCTTCGACCTGGTCGAGCCGTCGCCGCAGGCCGAGATCGGTCAGAGAGCGCTTTCGCGCGCGCCGTACGGGCCGCCGGAGAAGTGCTACGGGCATCTCGAGCTGGAGCACGCGGGACGCCTGCGGGCGTCGTACGGGGAAGGGCGGGCGGTGATGCTGCCGTGGACCGTCGGGCGGGCGTACCGCGAGGTCGGACTGAGCGCGTATCGCGAGCTGGTGGTCGACGAGGTGCTGTGGGCGGGCGGGCACCAGGTCGGGACCGGGCTGCCGGAGCAGGTCGAGATCGTCGTCGGACAGTCGGCCGCCGGGCGGGTGATCCACCTGCTGAACCGGTCGGGGGATGCGGACCAGCGGTTCGCCGAGCCGCTGCCGATCGGGCCGAGCTGGATCCAGGTGCCGGACGCCGAGGAGGCCCAGCTCCTGCGCGCCGGCGTACGGCTGCCCGTCGTCGACGGACGGGTCGAGCTCCCCGCGCTAGGGCTCTTCGACGTCCTTGTCTTTTGACAAATTGTCAAACAACTATGCATGACCTCTTGACCGTCATGTGTCGGAAACAAACAATGAAGCCACCCTGAGGAAACGGGAGACCGTGATGACCGGACTGGATCGGCGAGGGTTTCTGAAGCTCGCCCTGGGGACGACGGCAGCGAGCCTGTCCGTGGCGGCGGTGGCCGGCTGCGGAGGCAGTGGCGGGGGTGGCGAGAGCGGGGGCAAGACCACGCTGCGCTACGCCTGGTGGGGCAACAACATCCGCCAGCAGAACTACACCAAGGCGCTGCAGCAGTTCAGCTCCGCCAACAGCGACATCGGGATCGAGCCGGAGTTCGCCGAGTACAGCGCGTTCCAGGAGCGGATGACCACGCAGATCGCGGCCCGCGACGTGCCGGACATCTTCTGGATCGCCTCACCGCAGGTGATGACGTACGCCAAGAGCAAGCTGTACCGCAAGCTCGACGACGTCCCGACGCTGAACTGGGGCGACTACAGCAAGGAGGACCTGGAGTCCTTCAAGCTGGGCGGTGAGCTGAACACGATGCCGTTCGCGATCTTCGTGCCGGTGATCCGCTACAACGAGACCGTCGCCAAGGCCGACGGCGTCAAGCTGCCGGCGGACGGTGCGGGCTGGAACTGGACCGCGCTCTCCGAGCTGCTCATCACGTACAGCAAGAACAATCCGGGCAAGCGCAAAGGCACGCCGTACGCGCCGGACCACGACCTCACCTTCGAGGCCTGGCTGCGGCAGCGGGGCGAGCAGTTGTGGACCGAGGACGGCCAGGTCGGCTTCACCGCGGACGGTCTGGGCAGCTGGCTGGAGTGGTGGGAGAAGCTGCGCAAGGCTGGCGCCGCGCTCTCGCTCAGCGAGCAGGAGGGCATGGGGCCGGACTGGGCGCAGGTCGGCAAGTCGGTCCTGGTGAACTTCGGCAACTCCAACCACATCATCGACGACGCGAAGATGTTCCCGCAGGAGAAGTTCCGGCTGCGCACGATGCCGGTCGACGCCAGTGCCGTGGCCGGGCACAAGTACCTGTACTTCCCGCGGATGGCGATCTACCAGCGCATCGACGACGACAAGCTGGAAGCGGCCGGCAAGGTGATCGACTACAACGCCAACAACGCCGAGATGCTGAAGACGGTCCGGCTGACGATGGGCGCGCCGACCAACCCGAAGGTCGCCGAGCAGGCGGTCGCGTTCGCCAGCCCGGACGAGAAGGAGATGCTCGCGGTGGTCGCCACCGACCGGGCCGCGCAGCGCAAGCCGCGGTTCGAGGCGCCGCCCGGGTCGAGCACCTGGCGGACTACGATGGCCCGGATCTGCGAGGAGATCGCGCTCGGCAAGCGCAGCGTCTCCGACGGTTCGGCGAAGATGATCGAGGAGATCCAGGCCGGCATCAAGCGGGCCCAATGACGACGCTGACCGAGTCCGAGCCGGCGGTGGAGAAGCCGCCAGAGAGGCCGCCGAAGCGCCCGGCCTTCCACCTCAACCGCCAGGGCCGCGCCGCGCACGTCTTCCTGATCCCGTGGCAGCTCGGCTTCCTGCTGATCACCGCGATCCCGTTGTTCGCGTCGCTCTACCTGGCCTTCACCGACTACGACATCCTCAACCCGCCGGAGTGGTCCGGGCTGGAGAACTTCCGCCGGATGGTGCACGACGACCAGTTCTGGGCGTCGGTCAAGGTCACTCTCGTGTACGTCGTGGTGTCGGTCCCGCTGCAGCTCGGCTTCGCGTTGCTGCTGGCACTGATTCTCGATCGTGGTCTGAGCGGTCTGGCCTTCTACCGCAGCGCGTTCTACCTGCCGTCGTTGCTCGGGACCAGCGTGGCGATCGCGATCCTGTGGCGGGAGATCTTCGGTGACGCCGGCCTGATCAACAAGGGCCTCGCGGTGATCGGGATCGACGGCGAGAGCTGGCTGCAGAACCCGAGCACCGCGCTGGCCACGCTGATCATCCTGAACGTGTGGACGTTCGGGTCGCCGATGGTGATCTTCCTGGCCGGGCTGCGGCAGATCCCCGACGAGCTGTACGAGGCGGCGAAGGTGGACGGCGCGGGTGTGGTCCGCCAGTTCACCCACGTCACGATCCCGCTGCTGACGCCGATCATCTTCTTCAACCTGATCCTGCAGACGATCGGCGCGTTCCAGACCTTCACCCAGGCGCACATCATCAGCGGCGGCACCGGCGGCCCGGCGAACTCGACGCTGTTCTACACGTTGTACGTGTACCAGCAGGGATTCGTCGCCTTCGACATGGGCTACGCGTCGGCGCTGGCCTGGGTGCTGATGGCCGTGATCGGGCTGGTCACCGCGCTGCACTTCATCGCGTCCAAGTACTGGGTCTTCTACGGAGACAACTGATGACCGCCACTGTGACCCCGGCCCCGCTGCTGCGTCAGCGCCGGATCAAGTCCGCGCTCAAGCACACCGGTCTGTTGGTCTTCGTCGCCTTCATGGTCTACCCGCTGGTCTGGATGGTGGTCAGCGCGTTCAAGCCCGCCGACCAGATCCTGACCGACCCCGGGCTGATCCCGAAGGACCTCACCCTGGACAACTTCAAGGACGGCTGGCACGCGCTGAACCGGCCGTTCTCGGTGTTCTTCCTGAACTCGCTGCTGGTCACGCTCGGCTCGATCGTCGGCAACCTGTTCAGCTGCTCGCTGACGGCGTACGCGCTGGCCCGGCTGCGGTTCCGGATGCGCAAGGTGTACTTCGCGATCACGCTCGCCTCGGTGATGCTGCCGTTCCACGTGCTGGTGATCCCGCAGTACATCTTCTTCTCCCAGTTCGACCTGGTGAACACCTACTGGCCGCTGCTGATCCCGAAGTTCCTGGCCACCGACGCGTTCTTCGTGTTCCTGATGGTGCAGTTCATCCGGACCCTGCCGCGCGAGCTCGACCGGGCCGCCTGGATCGACGGCGCCGGCCCGTTCCTGACCTTCTGGTACGTCGTGCTGCCGCTGATGCGGCCGGCCCTGGTGACCACGACGATCTTCACCTTCATCTGGACCTGGAACGACTTCTTCGTCCCGCTGATCTACCTGACCCGGACGCAGGTGTTCACTGTTCCGGTGGCGCTGAACTCGATGGTCGACTCCGAGACGCAGAGCGGGGTGGGGATGCTGTTCGCGATGTCCCTGCTGTCGTTGCTGCCGATCCTGATCTTCTTCGCGTTCGCCCAGAAGTACCTGATCCGAGGCATCGCGACGACGGGACTCAAATGATCGTTGTAGTGGGCAAGCAATGCGACGACCTGGTGGAGGTTGCCGCAGGCACCGAAATCAGGTTCGTCGAGGAGTGGAGCGGCGTGCCGCTGGAGTCCGTGGAAGCGGTGATCGGGCGGATTCCACCCGACCTGTTGGCGAAGGCACCGAAGCTGCGCTGGGTGCACAGCCCGGCCGCGGGTGTCGACGCGGACCTGTCGCCGGAGATGCTCGCGTCGGACGTCGTACTGACCTCGTCGGTCGGCAACGGCGCGATCCCGCTGGCGGAACACTCGATGCTGCTCATGCTGATGCTCAACCGGGACGTGCCGCGCTGGATGAAGGCACAGGCCGAGCGTCGCTGGGAGCGCTTCACGCACGGGGAACTGGCCGGCCTGACGCTCGGGATCTACGGGCTCGGGCACTCGGGGCTGGATCTGGCGTTGAAGGCCAAGGCCTTTCACCTGCGCGTGATCGGCGTACGGCGACGGGCCGGCGAGCCTTCGCCGTACGTCGAGCAGGTGTCCTTCGAGCAACTGCTGGAGGAGTCGGACTTCATCGTCGTCACGGCACCTCGTACGGCGGACACGGCCGGGCGCTTCGGGGCCGCGGAGTTCGCGCGGATGAAGGCGTCGGCGTACTTCATCTGCATCTCGCGCGGTGGGATCGCGGACGACGACGCGCTGCTGGACGCGTTGCGTGGCGGGCAGATCGCGGGCGCTGGGCTGGACGCGCACGGGATCGAGCCGCTGCCGGCCGACAGCCCGTTCTGGGACCTGCCGAACGTGATCGTGACACCGCACAACGGCGCGACCAGTACGGGGACCGCTCGGCGTGGCGAGGAGATCGTGCGGGAGAACCTGCGACGCTTCCTGTCAGGGCAGGAACTGCTGAACGTGGTGGACAAAGCTGCGGGGTACTAGTCGGGGGTTGGATGGCCAGTACACTTGCCTGACCATTCGACCGGAAGGGGTGCCCGGTGGGTACCGAATCGAGTCTGGAGCTCGGGCCGTCCTCGCTGACCGAGGCGCTCTACGAGTCGGTGCGCAAGCGCATCGTGAACGGCGACATCCCGCAGGGGGAGAAGCTCACCGAGGTCCGCCTGGCCGGCGAGTACAACGTCGCCCGGCCGACCGCGAAGGCCGTGCTCGAACGGCTCACCGCGCTCGGGCTGCTCCGCCGTACGGCGCACAAGACCGCCGTCGTGCCGACGCTGGACGAGGACGAGATCCGCGACCTGTTCTTCAGCCGGGTGACGATCGAGAAGGCCGCGGTCTCCACGCTCGCCGCCGGCGGCGAGGTCCCGCCGGCCGCGGCGAAGGCCCAGGTCGCGATCGAGTACGCCGCCCGCGACAAGCTCTTCGAGAACCAGGTCGAGGCCGACATCGCTTTCCACAGCGCGCTGGTCGCCGGCGTCGGCAGCCGCCGGTTGTCGCGCATGCACGAGCTGATCATCGGCGAGGTGCACCTGACGATGGGCCAGTACCAGGCCCACCGCACCGCCAAGCCGTCGACCGTCGCCGCCGAGCACGCCGCGATCCTGCAGGCGATCGAGTCCGCCGACCCGACCGCCGCGGCCGAGCACATGGCCTACCACTTGGAGCAGGCCCAGGGCCGGCTGCTCAGCTCGCTGCAGAAGTCCTGACGTCCCAGACCATCGCGTGGGCGTTGCCGACGCGGACGAAGGTGGCGTGGGGGAAGACCTCGGCGTACCGCTGCTCGAACTGCTCGCGGCTCAGGTAGCGGTCGCTGACGCGGTGGTCGAGCCAGGGGCCGGTCGACAGCTGGAAAATCTCCCAGGCTTCGCGGGGGCCACGGCGTACGACGTTGCGCAGGAGCTTGCGCAGTTCGTTGGCGTACAGGCGCCAGCGGGGGTTGGCCGCGCGGGGTGAGACGGTGTCGACCAGGACCACGCGGCCGCCGGGTGCTGCCGCGGCCTTGATTCTGATCAAGGCCTTGAGCAGGTCGTCGACGTGGTGCAGGGTGGCGGCGCTGAGGACGAGGTCGTACTGGCCGTCGATGGTGTCGAGGTCGGTCTCCAGGTAGGAGATGTTGCCTCGGGCCCGTTTCCGGCGGGCGAGGCGGATCATCGCGCCGGACAGATCGACGGCGTCCACGTGCTCGAAGTGCTCGGCCAGTACGACGGCGTGCCGGCCGGCGCCGCAGCCGAGGTCGAGCGCGCCTGTACGGCGTACGGGAGGGTCGTCGGCCAGGACCGAGGGCAGCCAGACGCCGACCGGGTCGTCGGTCAGTTCCGCGAGTCGGTCGTAGCGCTCCGCCAGCCGGTTGAACGACTGGGCCTCTTCCCAGGTCAGCATCAGTCTCTTCCTCACAGAGATGAGATGCCGACCGCCCCGGAAACGTTGGCCGGCCCCGGGAGCGGATCGTGGACTCCGCTCCCGCGGCCGTTGCGGTCTAGAGCGCCAGCAGGCGCTGGAAGAACGCGCGGTACTTCTGCAGGGCGCCGCGCAGGTCTTCGGTCGACGGCTCGCCGTCGGACCACTGGCGCTCGAGCCCCTGGTGCTGCTCGTCGAAGGTCGCCGACAGGCGCTTGAGCAGATCGTCGACGAGCTTGTCCGCATCGCTCACGGCCTGGCGCGGATCGTCGACGAAGCCTTGCTGGATGACCTCCCAGCGGGACCGGAAATCGACCGCGGCGTCCTCGGCGACCAGCGGGCCGTCGGTCGAGACGGCGGGTTGCTCAGCGACCACCTCAGCCGGAGCGGCGTGCTCCTCGGCAACGGCCTCTGCGGGGGTCGCATCGTCTTCTGCTACAGGCTGTTCGGGGTCGACGACCGCTTGTTCGTCGGTCGGGCGGTCGGAGAAGTCGGCGTCGGTCAGGTTCGGAGTGCGTTCCTCCGGGCGGTGGTCGGTCATGCCTGCTCCTTGGAGTTGTCGTGGTCGGTCAGCAGGGCATCGACGAGCTGCCGGTACGCCGTGACCGCCTGGCGGAGTTCCTCGGTGTCGGCCTCGCCGCGATCGCGCGCGACCGCAACCTGGTGCGCTGCGCGGTAGTGCTCGGCGACCTCGGGGTGGTCGACCGAGATGTCGTTCACCCGTTGATCGAACTCGTCGACCGGGTAGCCGGCCTCGCGCAGCATCCGCAGGACCAGCCGGTCGGCGTCCTCGACGGCCTGTCCGGGCTCGTCGACGAACCCGGCCTGGACCTGGTTCCACTCCGCGCGGTAGCGCTCGGCGGTCGCACCGGTCAGCGGCGGGACGTCGAGCTTCGCGACACGCCGTTGCCGCTCCCGCAGGTCGCGCTCGGCCGCGCGCTTGTCACCGGACTCCTCGACGGCGTGGTCGTACTCGGGCCCGAACCTGTTCTGCAGCTGCCCGGACCGCTGACGCTGGTAGAAAAACAGCGCCGCACCGGCCAGTACGACGACCAGCACCACGATGACGATGATCTCCATCAAACCCTCCAGTCGGGACTTCACCACCGCGTCCCCGACCGGAAAAGCACGAGGACCGATGGTTCCGGACCGTGATCCCGGTCCGTCCAGATCCCCGTGCACCCTCCTCGGTACCCACCCTCCGGCAGGTGAAGCACGCGTCGGCCGGCCACCGAGGTCGGGTCGGTGACCGGCGGTGACGCGCGGTGTCAGGCCTTCGGTGCCAGCTTGTGCACGACGATGCCGGACTTGAAGGTGGTGGTGCCGAGCAGCTCGAGGTGCGTGGCGGCCAGTTCCTGGCCGTCGAACATCCGCTGTCCACCAGCGACGACCGGGCAGACCCAGAAGTGGTACTCGTCGACCAGCTTGTTCTCCAGCAGGGCTTGGGAGAACTCGCCGGTGCCGAACTTCAGCAGGTCGCCGCCGTCGGTCTCCTTCAGCGCCCGGACCGCCTCGACGACGTCGCCCTGGAGCAGTTCGGCGTTCCAGGTCGTCTCCTTCAGCGTCCGCGAGGCGACGTACTTGGGCATCGCGTTGAACTTGTCGGAGTACGGGTCGCCGCTGCGCTGCGACCAGGCTTCGGCGAAGCCCTCGTAGGTCTCGCGGCCGAGCAGCAGCGCCTCGGTGGTATCCATGAGCTTCATGCTGTACCCCATGTACTCGTCGTCCCAGTACGGCCCGCTCCAGTCCTGCGGGTCGGAGATGATGCCGTTCAGGGTGACGAAGGTGCTTTCGACGATCTTGCGCATGATGGGTGGTTCCTCTCAGGGTTGGTACGGCGTGTTGAGGCGGGCGGTGCGGAGTGCTTCGGCCCACCAGACGAGTTGGTCGAGCGTGGTCTTGACGGAGGCCTCGTAGCCGGAGCCCGAGCGGGGCCAGCTCCCGTCGGCGGCGAACTGCTCCCAGTAGCAGGGCAGGGCCACGGTGTTGCGGATGGCGACGGCGTGCAGCTCGGTGAAGACCTGCCGCAGCTGCGCGGCGGCGTACAGGCCACCGGTCTCCCGGCCGTAGCTGACGATGGCAACCGGCTTGGCGTGCCACTCCTCGTAATACCAGTCCAGTGCCGTCTTCAGCGGAGCGGGGAAGCCGCTGTTGTACTCCGGCGTCACCACGACGAACGCGTCGGCGGCAGCGAGCCGGGGAGCCAGTACGGCGACCTCTGCGGGCGTCGGCTCGTCGGTGTCGGTCAGTGTCGCCGGCAGGTCCGCGGCGGCCAGGTCGATCAGGTCGATGTCGAGCTCTGCACGCTTGGCTGCCTGCTGGGCGAACCAGCCGGCCACCGTGGGTCCGAAGCGCCCGCTCCGGGTACTGGCGACGATCACCGCGACGTTCAGCCTCATGTCCACCTCCGCTCTGTTGAGGAAGACTCTGCCGGAGGGGGTTTACGGTTTCTTTCCGGTCGGCGGCGGGCGGACCGAAATGTAAGGTGCGGCCATGCGATTCGGGGTGCTGGGGCCGGTAGCGGCCTGGACGGACAGTGGCGAACCGGTCACCGTGCCGGGCCTCAAGGTGCGGGCCCTGCTGGCCGACCTGCTGCTGCACGAAGGCCGGCCGGTGCCGGCGGACCGGCTGCTGGACGACCTGTGGGGCGACGACCTGCCCGGCAACCCCTCCGGCACGCTGTCCGCGAAGGTGTCCCAGCTGCGGCGAGCCTTCGAGGACGCTGAGCCCGGCTCCCGCGCACTGGTCGTGTCCGGACCGGCCGGTTACTCGCTGAAGGTCGACAGTGCGACGTACGACGCGCTGCAGTTCACGGCGTACCTGGAGCAGGGGCAGCTGGAGGAGGCGCTGGCCCTGTGGCGCGGTCCGGCGTACGCGGACTTCGCGGACGAGGCCTTCGTGTCGGCGACCGTGGCCCGGCTGAGTGAGCTGCGGCTGGGAGCGCAGGAGTCGCACTACACGGACGTGAGTGCGCTGACTGCACTGGTAGCTGAGCATCCGCTGCGGGAGCGCCTTCGGGCTGCGCACATCAAGGCCTTGTACCGCGCCGGTCGGCAGAGCGAGGCGCTGGACAGCTACGAGCAGCTGCGCGGGTTGCTGGCTGACGAGCTCGGGCTGGACCCGGGTCCTGAGCTGGTCGCGCTGCAACAGTCCGTGCTGACGCAGGAGCTTCCGGCCCGGCGGAACAACCTCCCGGCGCAGCTGACGGAGCTGATCGGCCGTGGGGTCGCTCTGGCCGAGATCGGTCGGCGGCTGACGGAGGACCGGCTGGTGACGCTCACTGGTCCCGGTGGCGTCGGCAAGACGCGCCTGGCGATCGCTGCGGCTGCTGAGGCAGCAGGGCGGTTCCGGGACGGCGTGACGCTGGTGGAGCTGGCCGGCATCGCGCCGGACGCGCTGGACGTCACCGGTTCGCTGACCGACGCGCTGCAGGTCGCGCTGGATCTGCGGGACGTGGGGGGCGAGGACGTTGTGGAGCACTTGGCCGACGTACTGGGGGAACGGCTGCTGGTGCTCGACAACTGCGAGCACGTGATCAGTGAGGCCGCTGCACTGACCGACCGGCTGCTGGCGTCTGCTCCGGGGCTGCGTGTGCTGGCGACCAGCCGGGAGCCGTTGGGGCTGACCGGTGAGGCGGTGTGGAACGTGCCGACGCTGGGAGTGCCGGCGCTGGGCTCTACTGTCGATGACCTGCAGGAGTCGACTGCTGTGCAGCTCTTCGTCACGCGGGCGGCTGCAGCGGACAGGGCGTTCGCGCTGTCCGACGAGAACGCGTCGGCCGTGGCGGTACTGTGCCGGCGGCTCGACGGGATCCCGCTGGCGCTGGAGCTGGCCGCGACGCGGGTCCGGGCTCTCGGCGTCGCCGGACTGGTTGCGCGGCTCGACGACCGGTTCCGGCTGCTGGCGACCGGGCATCGGGGTGCGGCGCCGCGCCAGCAGACGCTGATGGCGATGATCGACTGGTCCTGGGAGCTGCTGAGCCCTGACGAGCAGGCCGTCCTGCGACGCCTTGCCGTGCACGCTGACGGCTGGACGCCGGAGGCCGCGGAGGCGGTCTGTGGGGTCGACGTGCTCGACGTACTGGTTCGCCTGGTCGACCGGTCGCTCGTCGTACCGGTGGCTGGTGCTGACGGGATGCGCTACCGGTTGCTGGAGTCTGTGGCGGCGTACTGCGTGGACAAGCTGCACAAGGCCGGCGAGTACGAGGCAGTGCGGTCGCGGCATCGGCAGTACTACGTCGAGCTGGCTGCGCTGGCTTCCACTCACCTGTACGGCGCTGAGCAGGGGGTGTGGTTGCAGCGGCTGGACGACGAGTCCGGGAACCTGTGCAGCGCGCTGGACGGGGCTGTCGCGGCAGGGGACGACGGACTGGCTCAGCAGCTGGTGTCCTCGCTTGGCTGGTACTGGTTCCTGCGTGGGCGGTTTGCTGAGGCCCGGCGATCGCTTGAGGCGGTACCGGAGACGCCTGTGCTGGCGGCGTGGCTGGCGGGCTACATGTACCTGCACGGCGACAACGGCGCGACGGCTCTGCGGGACCGCTGCATGGCTGATGTCGGACCGAGGTCGGTGTTCTGGATGGCCTTGCACTGCAGCGATTCCGGCGACCTGTCGCAGGCTCTGGCGATGCTGGAGCAGTGTCTGGCGTCGTTCGAGCAGTCCGGTGACCGGTGGGGGATTGCTGCGGTCCTGGCGGCGCGGGCGAAGCATGCGCATGTCCGGGCTGACCTGGAGGCGCTGCGGAGCGACTCTGCCGAGAGCGCTCGGCTGTTCCGCGCGCTGGGCGATCGGTGGGGACAGCTGCAGGCGCTCGGCTGGCTGGGCTCGCACGCTGAGTTGGTCGGTGACTTCCGGGGCGCGGTGAAGCTGCACACCGAGGCACTCCGGATGGCGGAGGAGCTGGGGCTCTGGCCGGACGTCGCGGGGGAGTACGGCTGGCTCGGCTGGACCGCCGTACGGGAGGGCGACTACGCGCAGGCGGCGGCGTACGGGGAGCAGGCGTTCCAGCTGGCGCTGGAGCAGGGCAACCGGCCGATGGAGTCGCTCGGTGCGCTGGTGCTGGGCTTCGCGGCTCGGCGCAGTGGTGAGCTGGACGTCGCGGAGAAGCGGTTGCAGACGCTGCTCGACGAGGCGCGGCGTCAGGACGACTCGGTGCTGTACCTGTCGATGGTGCTGGACGAGCTGGGGTTCCTGCTGGAGCTGCAGGGTGAGCTGACGGCTGCGCGGGCCTTGCATGTGGAGGCCTATGAGCTGGGGGTCGAGCAGGAGTCGCGGCGGTCGATGGCCTGGTCGCTGGAGGGGATTGCGGGGACGCTGGCTTTGAGCGCACCTGCTGTCGCTGTGCGGATGCTGGGGGCGGCTGTGGTGGTGCGTGAGACGGAGGGGTTGCCGACGACGGCGGCAGAGGAGGCTGACGTTCTGCGGATCGGTGGCGCTGCTCGTGCGGCGCTGGGGGATGGGTACGACGTGGAGTACGCGGCTGGGCGGTTGCTGACCTTGGAGGACGCCTACGCGCTGGTCCCCGTCTAGTCGGCGAACACCGCGGGGACGTCGGCGACGATCCGTCTGAGCGTGCCGGTGAACTGGTCGCGCTCCTTGGCGGGCAGCTCGGTCAGCAACTGCTCCAGCTTCTTGGTCAGCTCATGGTGGAAGCGGTGCAGGGCGTCGAGACCTGCCGCGGTCAGGGCGACCTTGACCGCCCGCCGGTCCTGCGCGTCCGGCTGCCGTACGACGAGGCCGCGGTGCTCGGCGCGGTCGACCAGCCCGGTCAGGCTGGAGCGCTCGACGCCGAGCGTGGCGGACAGCTCGGCCATGCCGGTCGGGCGGTTGCCGAGCGAGCAGAGCATCTGGGCCTGGGCGGTGGTGAGGTCGCAGCCGCGGCCGACTTCGGCGTACAGGGTGTGCACGAGGTGGGTGAGGCGGACCAGGCTGCTCGCGGTGCTGAGCGTCTCATCCATCCTGGGCTCCCTGGCTTGTGAATGTTCGTGGCACGAAGTAATTTGTTCGTCAGGTCAATAGTACGTGTCACGAACTACTGCGGCAACGAAGGTGTGAACGATGGACTACGGGCACGAGCTGGTCTTCGGAACGTTCCTCACGCCGGCGATCGATCAGGTCGACCGCGTGATCGCGCTGGCCCAGCTGACCGAGCAGGTCGGACTGGATCTGGTCACGCTGCAGGACCACCCGTACCAGCCCCGGCTGGCCGACGCGTGGACCCTGCTGAGCGTGATCGCCGCGCAGACGCGGACGGTGAAGGTCGCGACCAACGTCGCCAACCTGCCGCTGCGGCATCCCGTCGTACTGGCGCGCAGTGTCGCCTCGCTCGACCTGATCACCGGCGGACGCGTCGAGCTCGGCCTCGGCGCCGGCGGTTTCCGCGAGGCCGTCGCCGCGAACGGCGGGCCCGAGCTGACCGCCGGCCAGAGCATCACGGCGCTGGAGGAGGCACTCGCGATCATCCGCGAGGTGTGGAAGCCCGAGGGCGGCGGCATCCGCCTCCCCGGCAAGCACTACACCCTCAACGGCGCCAAGCGCGGCCCGGCGCCCGCGCACCCCGTGGAGATCTGGCTCGGCGCGTACAAGCCCCGCATGCTCGCCCTGACCGGCCGCCTCGCCGACGGCTGGGTCCCGTCGAGCGGTTACAGCGGTCCGGACGCGCTGGGTGAGATGAACAAGATCATCGACGAGTCCGCTGTCGAGGCCGGCCGAGACCCTTCTGCTGTCCGTCGCCTCTACAACCTCTCCGGCACCTTCACCGGCCAGGGCGGCTTCCTCCAGGGACCGGAGCCGGTCTGGATCGAGCAACTCACCGAGCTGACGCTGACGGAGGGCATGAGCACGTACATCCTGGGCTCCGACAACCCCGACGACATCCGCCGCTTCGCCGACGTCGCCGAGGGCGTGAAGGAGTCGGTCGAAGCAGCGCGGGCCTCCGCACGTGCTGGCAGTGCGGCCGCGGCCCCCGCCGCTGGCTCTAGCGCCACCTCCGCCGCGGCGAACGCCGCCGGCCCCGGCGACAACTCCTCTGTAAACCGCACCGCCGGCTCCGCCGTGTCGGTCTCTTCGCCGGGCTCGGCCAACTTCACCGTCGTACCGACGCCTCCGCCGACCGAGCGGCGCAGTGCCGTACAGGTCTGGGACGAGTCCGACCGCCCCACCGGTCCGGCCCTCGACCCGGAGCGCACCTACACGCCGTACCAGCTGTCCTCCGGCGAACACCTGATCCAGGTTCACGACCACCTCCGCGCCGAGCTCGAACAGATCCACGACCTGGTCGAGCAGGTAGCCGCGGGCTCGATGGGCGTTGGCGCGGCCCGCTCCCACATCAACACCATGACCATGCGCCAGAACAACTGGACCCTCGGCACCTACTGCGAGTCCTACTGCCGCCTCGTCACCACGCACCACTCCATCGAGGACGCCTCACTCTTCCCACGGCTGCGCCGAGCCGACGACCGCCTCAAGCCCGTCGTCGACCGCCTCCAGGAGGAGCACCTGGTCATCCACGACGTCCTCGAGAACGTCGACAAGGCCCTCGTCACCCTCGTCTCCGGCGAAGGCACCCTCGACGACCTGCGCGCCGCCGTCGAGCTGCTCGACGACACGCTCCTGTCCCACCTGTCCTACGAAGAACGCGAACTGGTCGAGCCCTTGGCCCGCCTCGGCGTCATGTAAGCCACCAGTACGCCGTACGGGCCCGCGCGTACGCCGTACCGCCTACTTCGCCTCGCCCAGCAGCGACGCGAGGATGTCCAGCAGCCGCAGCGTCGGCGCCTCGGCGAGCACCTTCGCCGCCGAGGTCGCCGGCTCGGCGATCAACCGCACCTGCAGCGCCTTGAAGTCGCGCACGTTCGCCGGGTTGACCAGGTCGCGGTGCACGGCCGCCAGGAACTCGGCCCCCGCCGAAGCCTGGCTGTAGGTCATCCGGATGAAGCTGTCGTTGACCGGGAAGAGATAGGGCCGCTTGAGGTGCAGCAGCTTCGCCTTCTTCGCCGTCCCGAACCCACGGTGCCCGGAGAACTTCTCGTCCAGCGCGATCGCTGCCTCGAACAACTCCGACCCCGGCGCGGCGTTCTCCAGCTTCGCGTCCACCGGGATCGCCGCGAACTCCTTGTCCGCGTCCACCTCCAGCAACCACGGAATGTCCAGCGCGCGCAGGTCCGATCCGATCACCATCGTCCGCGCGAGATCCTCGAGCGTCACCTTGTCCGGCTCCGACCCGCCGACCGTGGTCAGCCCCGGAAGTCCGTCGTAGTACCGCAGCACGGCGCTGTTGGACTCGCAGTAGATGCGCAACTGCGCGATCGCCTCGTCCACGACGATCTTCCGACTACCGATGTTCATGAGCCACACCCTCACACTCTTGGTGGCGAACCCGCCAGCCGGATTGGGCGATCCGACCGGGAATCCGATCAAATCCGGATGCGGTGCATCGTAGGGGAAAGCCACCCCGCCCCGCCCACAGGGTGACGTCCCCACTTGTCCACAGCCCGTAATCACCACCCCCGTAACCACCAGCCACCGCCGTAAACTCTCCGTGACATCCCTTCCAGCGGACGGAGACACCAGATGCGGGCAGCCCGACGTGCACTGTGCACCCTGCTCGCCCTCCTCCTGCTCGGCCCGTGGACCGCCCGGACCGCAAGCGCCGAAGACGGCACCTGCATCCACGTCGACGTCAGCATCACTGCCGGCGGCGAGCTGCTGACCAAGGGTCCCCAGATCGCCAACGACGGCGGCTTCGGTCACGCGGGCACCGGCCAGACGTTCACCTTCAAGGCCCGGACCTTTGCCCCGTCGATGAACATCTGCGCCATGCAACTGACCGACCTCCGTACCTGGCAGGTCAGCGGCTGGCCGTGCACCAACCACCCCAAACCGAAGCCGGCCCGGACGCAGTCGCTGACCTGGACCGTCACCGTCCCTCTCGACTGCGCGGTGCCGTCCTCACCCGGCCTGCTCGCCGCCTCGTTGACCAACGGCAAGGGCGCGGCGACCGGGAACGTCAACATCTACGCGGGCGCGCCGGGATTCGTGCTCCCGGACAAACAGGCGCGCGGTCTGTTCGGCCCCTTCGCGATGCAGTCGGACCCGGTCAACTCGCTGACCGGAGCTCTGACAGCGGTCGAGACCGACGCGACGGTGGCCGGACTCGGCGTCCCACTCAGCGTCGACCGGACCTACAACTCGAACGATCCATCCACGGGCTCGCTCGGCCCCGGCTGGCGTACGTCGTACTCCGACAAGCTGGTCGTCACCGGCCGTTCGGCGACGTACCTGGCCTCCGACGGCCGAGAGATCGCCTTCACCCAGCGTGGCACCGGCTTCGTCGTCGAGCCGGGCGCGGCCCGGTTCACTCTCGGTCGCTCGGGCACGGACTACGTCCTGACCGACATCGACCAGCAGCGCATGCGCTTCTCCTCATCGGGCGAGCTGCTGTCGATCCTCGACCGCAACGGCCAGGGCCTGACGATCACCCGCGATTCCGGCCGCATCGGCTCCGTCACCAACGGCCGCAGGTCGCTCGACTACTCCTACGACGATGCCGGTCTCTTGACCACGGTCGGGTTGGTTGCTCCAGGGGCCGAGGATCGCAGAGTCCAGTACGGGTACACCGACGGCAAGCTCGTCGCCGTGACGTCGCCCGGCGGTGTGAGGACGGAGTACGGGTACGACGCCGCCGGCCGGCTGAGCACCGAGAAGCGCGGCGACGCCGTCCGTTCGACCCTGGTCACCGAGTACGACGAGGACGGCCGCGTCGTCAGCCAGACCGACGGCAAGGGCGCCAAGAGCACGTGGACGTGGGAAGCCGCCGGGATCCGCGGCAAGTCCACGATGACCGACCCAACCGGCGGCCGATGGATCAACGAGTACGAGCGCAACTGGCTCGTGCGGCAGGTCGACCCGACCGGTGTCACGGTCACCTTCCACTACGACTCCGCGGGCAACCTGATCCGCGTCTTCGATCCGCTGGGACACGGCGCTCGCCACACCTACGACTCTCTCGGCCGCGTCACCAGCTCCACCGATGCCGCCGGCTTCACCACCCGACGGTCCTACAACGCCTCGAACGATCCTGTCTCGGCAACAGATCCGCTCGGCCGTCGCTCGACCTTCAGCTACGACAGCCGCGGCAATCTCACCGCGACGTCGTACGGCGGGAAGACCTCGTCGGTGACCTACGACCAGCGTGGCCTGCCCACGTCGACGCGAGACGTGCTCGGCCGGACGACCCGATTCGGCTACTCACCCGACGGTGACCTGACGAGCACCACCGATCCAGCGGGGAACGTCACGAAGGTCGAGGTGGACGGGTGGGGCCGTCCTTCCAAGATCACCGGTCCGCGCGGTCAGACGACGACGGTCACCTACTCGGCCGACGACCAGCCTCTCGAACAGCACGGACCGCTGGACCAGAACACCCGCCTGGACTACGACGACCGCGGTCGGCTCTCGACCTCGACCGACGCGCGCAGCGGAACCGCCCGCTACCGCTACGACGACGCCGGCCAACTGGTCGGCGTCACCGCGCCGTCCTTGCCAGAGGCAACGGCGGAGTTCGACGCCTCCGGCAGACTGATCAAGCAGACCGATGCGAGCGGGCGGGCCCAGACCTCCGAGTACGACGCAGCCGGCCGCTTGACCGCGACGACGTACGGTGGCCGCACCTGGCGCTTCACCCACGACAAGGCCGGCCGCCTCGTCCGCACCACGCTGCCGTCCGGCAAGTCCGCGTCCTTCACCCTCGATGCCCGCGGCGCGATGACCCGCGTCGACTACTCCGACAAGACCCCGTCGAACTCCTTCACCTGGGACGCCGCCGGCCGCCGTACGACGATGACGGACGTCGGCGGGCTCACCCGCTTCGGTTACGACGCCTTCGACCAGCTGACCTCCGTCAGCCGACCCGGCTCGACCGTCGCCTACCAGTGGGACCCAGCCGGCAACCTGCAGTCCCGCAGCGCCGCCGGCCACACCGAGACCTACACCTGGGACGCCGTCAACCGCCTCACCACGGCAAAGGTCGACGGCAAACCAGCGGCCACCTACGCGTACGACGTCGCCCGAGGCGCGATCACCGCGCGGCGTCCGTCCGGCCACACTGAAACCCGGCTGTACGACGTCCGCGGCCGCGAGACCGAGCTACGCCTGACCCAGCCCGGGAAGCCTCTCCGGACCGTGGCATCCTCCTACGACGCAGGCGACAACCTGACCCTGACGAACGACTCGGTCACCGGCAAGGCCGCCTACACCTACGACGCCCTCGATCAGCTGACCGCCGTCTGCTATGCGGTCGACCAGTGCACCAACGAGGCCAAGGACTACATCCGCTACGCCTACGACGGCGCCGGCAACCGCACCTGGGAAGAACGCCCCGGTGGCACCAAGTGGTCCCTGTTCGGCCCCGGCAGCGAGCTCCAGGGCTCCATCACCGCACCCAACGGTTACCCCAAGGTCCCACCCGTCGGCCACTTCAACACCTACGACGCCGACGGCAACCTCACCTCCGACGGCACCACCACCTACACCTGGACCGCCGCCGGCAAACCCGCGTCGTCTACTACCGCCACCGCGAAGACCACCTACACCCACACAGCCGACGGCCGCCGCCTCACCGAATCCACCGCAGGCAAAACCACCCGCTACCTCTGGGACCCCCTGTGGCCCCAGATCCTCAGCACCACCAACGGCAAAACCACCAATCGCCACACCTACGGCCGAGGCCTTCTCTCCACCACCACCCTCAGCACTTCCACCGCCCACACCACAACCCCAACAGGCACCGTCCTCCCCACCGGCGACCAGCCCCATGCGTACGAGCCCTTCGGCACACAACGCCCCGCCGCTCCCACCACACCACCGGCAGCCCCCACGGTCCCATCTCCAGGCTTCGCCGGCGGCCTCCAACTCCCCAACGGCAACTACCTCCTGGGCCAACGCGAGTACAACCCCGCCGCCGGCACCTTCCTCTCCCCAGACCAAGGCGCTTCCTCCCACCCATACGGCTACGCCGGCAACAACCCCCTCACCAACACAGACCTCACCGGCCTCAACGACATCAACGGCACCCTCACCGACGTCTCCCACATCTCCGGCTGGATCTCCATCGGCACCATCGCCGCCGCCGTAGGCTGCACCATCTACCGCCCGTGTGCCCCGGCGATCCCGATCCTCATGCAGGTGTCGTCGGTCACCGGGATGGCGTCCGCTGGCTCAGCTGGGGTTCTCTCGGCAGAGGCCTGCGTGGTCAAAGGGAATTGCTCGGACCTGGCTGCGAGCATTGCCGTCATCGGTGTCGCCAGCCGATTCCCCGGGCTGGGAGTCGCCGCGCGTGACGCGCGGGTCGCGTCGTCGACGAGCGGCACCGGTACTGAGCTGGTCCTGGTCGGGAACTTCGCCAACGAGCGCTTGGCCTTCGCGCACTACGCCAAGCATGTCAAGGGGATCAACACGGCGATGGGGAAGAACACACTGAGAAGCAAGAGCCCCGACCTGGCCGGCCTGGGAACTTATTCGGCTTATGTCGACGCAGCTCGCGCCTTCATGGGTTCCGGTGCACGGCCCGGAACAATCGAAGGCTTGCGGCTACGCGACGGAGCACTCATCCGCCTTGATCCGGTGACGGGAGAGTTCGGAGTCCGCAGATCAGACGGGATCATCGCGAGCTACTTCGTTCCAGACGATCCGCTGGCGTACTTCTGGAAGGATATGTCTCGTGAACGACACCGCTGAGTTCCTCGCCTCCTTCGGTAGAGCTATGGAGGCTGCGGGAGGGAGGCCAAGGAGTAGTCCGGCGGCTCTGGTCGACGAATGGCTGGAGTTCGTGCAGGCCTGTGAGCAGGGCTATTCCGAAGACATCGACGAGTTCCACAATGATCGGTCGGTGCGTGGGCTGCTCGAGCGATTGTTGAACGACCCCGGCCTCGGGCGTTTCCCGCAGTTGTCGTGGGTACGTACGGCGGTCGCCGCCGCGGACGAGCGCTACAGGGCTCTGCTGATACCTGTGGATATGTGGCCACATCAAACCTGGTGGGAGCGGAGTCTGCCGAGGTTGGCTGGTGAAGAGCTCGCTGCTGAGTTTCTCGAGCAGTACGGCGTAGCGGTTGAGATCGTCGAGTAGGTTGCCTGATCCCGCGTCCGGCTGTCAGCTGATGTCAGGTCAGCCGCTCCTCATCCGCCCTCCTGACGAGGACAGCCTGCGGAGCTGAGGAGAGGCCGCGGAGGTCGGCAGGCCGGCTGCTATCCCTTCGGTTCTCACCGATTTGTCGGCCCGGGCTGGGAATCCGAGGAACGACGCTGGTGAGGTCGAGTGGCGGTGGTCCCAACGCGGCGATGGCGCTGCCGAGGGTCCGATCCTGAGCCGGGCCGCTCCGGCCTACGCGACGTCTGGGCGGGTCATCAGGGGCGCCTTGAGGTGCAAGGTCAGGTGGGAGGTGGTGAGGGGGACGACATTCCATCGTGCGGTTGCTGTGCCTGTGGTGGCGTCGATGACTACGCGGACTCGGTGGGGGGTGGTGATGACGTAGAGGTCGGCGGTGAAGGTGTTGGCTTGCCACGCGCCGGTTGCTACGACGGGGCGGCCTAGGGGTGCGGATTCTTGCCAGTCGCCGTGGCCGACCTCAAGGGTTAGGGAGGGGCCTAGGTGTAGGTGCCATCCGTCGTCGGTCGGGGTGAGCTGAACTGGGGTTTCGTGGGGGAGGGCTGAGTCCTCGGGGGAGGCGTCGACGGTTGCTTTGGTGCTGGCTTCGGGCTGATGCGCTGGGGTGGCTGTGCCTGGTATCGGCTTGAGGGACAGCTGGTGTAGCTGGTTGGTGAGGGCGTGTTGGTGGGCTGCGGTTGAGGAGTCGGCCTGCGCGTCCAGGTCTGGGAGGAGGTGATCCCAGAAGAGTCCGGGGAGGACGTCTGTGGGGTCCACAGCGCCGGTGAAGGCGATGACCAGGTCGTGGGACGGGACGACAACGCAGTACTGGCCGAAGGCGCCTTGGCCGTGGTAGCCGTGGCGGTTGATCCAGAACTGGTAGCCGTAGCCGCTGAGGAAGTCGGGGTTCGGCGTCCAGTCGGGGAGGGCGAGGGTCTCGATGTGGCGGGTGGTTGCGAGCTCGACCCATTCGCTCGGGACTAGTTGCCGGTCGCCCCATTTGCCGCCGCGTCGCAGCAGCTCACCGAAGGCGGCGACGGACTCGGTGGTGAGATGCAGGCCGTGGAAGCCGAAGGCGGCGCTGCTTGCTACGCGGTCCCATTCGGCGTGGTCGATGCCCATCGGGTTGAAGAGGCGCTCGTCGAGGAGTTCGGGGAGGGCCTGGCCGGTGACGCGTTCGACCATCCTGGCCAGGATGTACGTGGTCGCGTTGTCGTAGGTGTGCTGGGTTCCCTCGGGGGTGGAGAACGGTACGCGGAGGAAGCCCCTCAGCAGGTCGTCCGGTTCCAGCAGCCAGGCTTCGGTGAGGCTGTCCGTGGCGTGGCCGGCGGTCATGGTCAGCAGGTGGTGAACGGTCAGGCGGCGGGCCTGGTCCGGGATGTCGGCCGGGACGTGGTCGGGCAGTACGTCGACGACTCGGTCGTCCAGCGACAGCAGGCCATCGGCGATCGCGAGGCCGACGGCGATCGAGGTGAACGACTTGGTCAGCGAGTACAGGAGATGCGGGCGTTCGGCCGAGTACGGCGCCCACCAGCCTTCGGCGACGACGTGCCCGCGGCGTACGACCATGAGCGAGTGGCACTCGACGGAGTGCGCTTCGAGCTGGTCCAGCAGCGCGGTGATCGCGCGGGGCGAGAGGCCTGCGGCGGCTGGTGTCGACCGTGGAAGCAGGGCGCGCTGAGGGGACATTCCTGCACGCTAGCAAGGCCGTGCAATTGAATTTCGAGTTCGTGGTGTGAGGTGCTCGAGGGCGGGCGTCGCCTAGGCCTGGACGAAACCGAGTTCGTTTCCGTCGGGGTCGCGGATGGCGAACTTGCGGCTGCCGTACGGCGTGGTGGTGAGTGGCTCGACCACATCGGCCGTCGGGCTGAGGCGTGACCACCACTCGTCCACGTTGTCGACCTCCAGGTTGAAGCGGGCGCCGGTCGCAGGTGTGGGGTCGTACCGGCCGAGGGCGAACTGCGTGGGGCCGAGGGTGAAGTGTGCGTACGTCGGGGCGTCGGGCGGCCAGTGGCCTTCGGCTGGTACGGCGAGGAGGTCTTCGTACCAGGTGATCGCGGCGGCTAGATCTCGGACGTTCACTCGGACGTGAGTCAGGCGGGGGATGTCCATGGCGGTCAGGTGCCCCTCCTGGACACGCGCATGTCCGCGTCCGGGAGGGGTAGTCGCCGGGTCTGGTTAGGTGATGAGGATTCGTAGGGCTAGGGCGGTGATGACCGCGCTGGAGGTCAGGGCTGTTAGGAGGCGTGCTTTGGGGGTGGTGAGGAGGCGGCCTAGCAAGGCGCCGCTGGTGGAGAGGAGGAGTTGCCAGGAGGTGGAGGCGATGAAGGCGGCTGCGATGAAGATGGATTGTTCTGTGGGGGTTGGGGTTGTGGTGTTTTGGGCGCCTAGGACCAGAGCGGTGAAGTAGAGGATGGTGGTGGGGTTGAGCAGCGTCATGCCGAGGAGGGTGAAGTAGGCGCTGGTGGGGGTTGGCGGGGGTGGGGTGGATTTGCTCGCGTGGATCCGGCGGTGGTGGGTGATGGCGGTGATCGCGCCTCGGGCGGCCAAGGCCAGGAGGACTGCTACCGAGATCCACTTCAGGGGTGTGGTGATGGGAGCCAGGGCGGGGGCTATGGCTGAGCCGCCGAGGGTGGCGATGAGGGCGTAGAGGCCGTCGGCGGTGGCTACGCCGAGGGCGGCTGCGGCGCCGACCTTGAGGGTCGTGCGGGCGGTGAGGGCTACGAGGTAGGTGCCGATGGCGCCTACGGGGATGGCGATGCCGTAGCCGGCGATCAGGCCCGCGACGAGCGCGGTGATCACGTGCGAGAGGTGATCGATCCCAACGGTCGGCCGGTCTGCTGCTGGGCCGCCACCGAACGAACGGTGAAGGTCAGTAGCAGGTGGGCTTTGGTCGTGGTCATGTACTGATCGTCGGGGCGGTGGGGGATGTCGGCAAGTGAATTTGCTGTTGGTCGGTGGGCCGGGGCGAAGAAGGCGACGCTTCCTGCGAGCAGTGGTTGCTTAGGGCAAGGGACTGCAGCTGGTGAGCGTGGGCTTTGGTGGGGGAGAGGAAGAGGAGGGTTGCCTTCGCCTCGGTGGGGAGCATGGTGGTGTAGGCGTGGAGTTGGGGCGTGTAGTGGGCGATGCGGGAGTCGAGGGCCGCGGCGGGGATGGCATCGGTCTTGTAGTCGACGATCATCAGGGTGCCGTCGTCTTCCCGGTAGAGGAGGTCGATGAAGCCCTCCAGGACTGTGCCGTCCGGTTGGGGGATGCCTACGAAGGATTCGCGCCAGTGGTCGCGGGTGGCGGCTCGTTGGACGATCTCGGAATCGAGTGCTGAACGGACGAGGGCTTTGACCACGTCGGCGTACTCGACTACTCCTTCGGCCAGGCATTGGGACTGGACCGCTGCGTCCAGGCCGGCGGCTGTGGTGAGGTCGATGACCTGCAGGACGCCGTGGACGGCTCGGCCGATCGCTGTGCCGTAGCGGCCTTTGGACCACGGTGGGAGGTCGATGTCGCGGGCTGCTTTCGCCGTACCGGGGTCGGCTTCGTGGAGGGCCACGTCGGGTCCGGTGCCTTCCAGGCCGGAAGGGCTTTGGCTGGAACGGCGGCGGCTGGCGGCGCGGGATTCGGTGATGCGGGATACCCACTCGGCTCGGTTGAGGGGTGGGGAGATTTTCGGGGTGGAGGAGGGAGTGGCGGCTGGGGAAGGTCGGCCGCCTGGGGCGGAGGTTGCTGGAGAGGCTTCGTCCGTTGGGATGGAGGTTGCTGGGGTGAGGTGGTGGAGGTCGGGGACGTCCAGTGCGTTGGCGGAGGTGAGGAGCTCGGCGTTGCTGGAGTGGCGGCGGGTGTTGGAGCGGTGGAGGGAGACGACGAGGTGGTCGCGGGCCCGGGTGGCGGCGACGTACAGGAGACGGCGGCGTTCGTAGTCGTCCATCTGCTCGTCGACGGGCTGGACCAGGTCGAAGTCTTCGGTCTGGACTGAGGCCTTGAGCTTGACCGCGTAGCCGCCGGTTTGGGGCCAGAGGACCTGGACGCCGCGTTGACGGTTGGGTGACGCGGTCATGCCGCTGAGGATGACGATGGGGAACTCGAGGCCCTTGGCGGCATGGATCGTCATCACGCGGACGGCGTCGGCGTCGGTCTCGGGGAGGACCGCTTCGGCGACGCGGGAGGTTTCCTCGCCTTGGTGTGCGGCCCAGGCGAGGTAGGAGCGGAGGCCGCCGTGTTCGACCTCGGACCAGGCTCTTGCTTGGTCTACGACGAAACGGATGCGGCGCCAGGCGTCGCGGGCTCTGGGGCCGGTGGCGGCGACTTCGAGGATGCGGCGGTCGGCGACGATCTTGGCGAGGACCTCGCTGGGGGTGAGCCAGCGGGAGGCGTAATAGGTCTTGCGGAGCCACTCCATGGCTTCGCCGACAGGGTGGGTGAGGAGGTTGTCGGCGATGGGGGCGGTGAGGGTGAAGGAGCCGCCGGCTCGTTTCCAGGTGAAGAGGTCGTCGTCGCCGCAGCCGAAGAGTGGTGAGCGGAGGGCGGTCACCAGGGCCAGTTGGTCGCTGGGGTCGCCTAGGGCTCGTGCGCAGGCCAGGAGGTCGCGGACCTCGGCGGTTTGGTAGACGAGGGAGCTGGCCTCGGCGCGGTACGGGATGTCGGCGCGGTCGAGGGCGTCTTCGAGGAAGGGGAGAGAGGTGCGGGCGGGGACGAGGACGGCGATGTCGCCGGCGCCTGCTGGGCGCCAGGTCGATGTTTTCTCGTCGTAGACGAGCCATTGGTCTTGCAGGGCTTGGGTGATGGCGGTGGCTACGTCGGCGGCTTCGCGTTCGCGGAGGACGGAGGCTTGGGCGCGGGGGAGGTCGTCGTGCGGGGTGGCGCCGAGGATGGTGACGGCGGGGCCGGCGGGCCATTGGTTGTTGTCGTGGGCGTGGGGTGGGGTTGCGTTCGGGGTGTCGTTGGGGGACCAGCCGGGGATTGCTGTGGCGGCGGCGAAGGGTGTTTGCGTGTCGTCGTCCGCGGTGGGTGGGACGACGGTGAGGTGGCGGCGGATGGAGGTGACGGTGGCGAGCGGTTGGTCGTCGCTTTCCTCTGTTGACGGGGTCGGCTCGTTGGGGTCGCCGAAGAGGGAGAGTTGGTCGCCGGTGGTTGGGGTGGTGGTGATGCGGCCGGCTGGGTTGGTGGGGGTTGAGGCCGCTTCGGCCAGTGAAGGAGAAGTAAGAGGGGTTTGGGTGGGGTGGGGTGTGCCGGAGGCTGGTGGGGAAAGGCGGTGGGGGGTTAGGGGGTGGTAGGTGGGTTGGGCGTCTGGGGCGGGGGCTATGAGGGTGGTGAAGACGGTGTTGATCCAGGTGAGGACGGGGGTGAGGGTGCGGAAGTTGGTGGTGAGGGTGACGGTTTCGCCCAGGAGGGACTGGGCGGTGAGGTAGGTGGCGATGTTGGCTCGGCGGAAGCGGTAGATGGATTGCTTGGGGTCGCCTACTACGAACAGGGAGCCGCCGGGGATCTCGATGTCTTGCCAGTCTTCGGCGTCGGCGGAGGCGCCGGCGGCGATGCGGACGGCCAGTTCTATCTGGATGGGGTCGGTGTCTTGGAACTCGTCGAGGAGCAGGCGGTGGTAGCGCTCTTGCAGGGCTGAGCGGACCAGGGGCTCTCGGCGGAGGAGGTTACGGGCCAGGACCAGGAGGTCGTGGAACTCCAGGCGGCCTTCGGCTCGGCGGTGTTCGGCGGACTCGAGGACGCGTTCGGCGATCCAGCGGGAAAGGTGCCTTAGGCAAGAGTCCAGGAGGAGCTCGACCAGGGAGCCGGCGACCTCGACGACCTCGGTGCAGTCGGCGCGGTTGCGGGTGATGTCCGGCCAGTTCTCCTTGCGGCCGGTCTTGCCGATCTTCAGCGTGCGGAGGTTCTGCAGGATCGCCAGCTGGGTCTCGGCGTCCGTGGCGGCGGCGAGCATCAGGCCCAGGTCGCGGATGCGCCGGATCTTGGGGAGCAGGCGGTCGTCGTCGGCTCGGCAATCGATGGTGGCAGCGCCGATCTGGGCCGCGGCGGCGATCAGGCCGGTGAGGTCGGGCATGGCGACCAGCTCGGGCGGGTCGACGAGGACGCGTTCGCCGATCAGGTCCCAGTCGTTGCCGAAGAGCCGGGCCAGGGACCGGAGATGCTTCAGCTCGACGCCGACAGCCATGGCCAGCAGGAGGGGCTCGGCGATCGAGTCATCGTCCAGGAGTTGCTGCTGCAGCTCGGACCAGCGCTCTTCGAAGGCGACGGAGGAGCCGACTTCGTCGAGGACGTCGATCAGCGGTGGCAGGCCGGCCTCGATCGGGTGCGCGAGCAGGATCTGCTGGGCGAAGGAGTGCAGCGTGCCGATCGACGCGGAGTCGAGGTCGTCTAGGGCTTCGTCGGCCCGGACGCGATCGGGGCCTTTGCGGGCCTTTTCGAACTCGACGCGGAGGCGGTCGCGGAGCTCGGCGCCGGCCTTCTCGGTGAAGGTGACGGCAGCGATCGTGCGCAGAGGGACGCCGTCGCGCAGGACCAGGGTGGTGACTCGGTCGACCAGCGCGTGGGTTTTGCCGGAACCGGCGCCGGCTTCGACGAACAGCGTCGTCTCGGTGTCGTTGCGGATCTGTTCGCGGGCCTCCGCGTCGAGCAGCTCAGTCATTCAGGCTCACCTCGACGAAGGCGGGCAGCGCGCCCGGATCGATCAAGCGCACCAGGCGTTCCAGCGTCGGGTCGAAGCGTTTGCGGTCGTAGCGGGCCCGGACCTCGCTGTGGCCGATGCCGTCGGGGTTGCAGTACGGGCACTGCACCCAGAGGAAGTCCGGCACCTCGGGAGCCTTGGCCGGGAACTGCCCGGCGGCGATGGACGAGACGATCACGTCGAGTGCGTGCACGTAGCGGTCGGCGACCTCGGGCGTCAGCGGCACAGGGATCCGTCGGCCACCCTTGCGGACGAACCAGTACGACGCCTCGACCGGCGTCGTCTCCTCGCCGAGCCGAGCGCGGGCGGCGTACGCGTAGACCGGGAGCTGCAGCTTCGTGCCGGCGGCGACCGGGTCGGACTCGATCGCCTCGTACCGGGAGAAGCCGCCGGTCTTCACGTCGGTGACGTAGATCGTGCCGTCCTTGCCGAGGTCGACCTTGTCGGCGGAACCGCGCAGCAGCACGCGACCGGACGGCACCGGGATCTCCACCGGTGGCTCGCCGTCGAGAGCGAAGCGCAGTTCGCTGGCGACGACCGAGGCGTCGTGCGCGGCTCGCCACCGATCGTCGTCGTCGAGCAGGACGAGCAGGTCGCCGAGGATGCGCAGTCGCTCGCGTTGCCACAAGCGCGGATGGCCGGTCAGTCCTTCGGCCTCGAAGCGGTCGGCCAGGTCGGCCCCGATCGCCAGCAGCAGCGACCGCTGCTCGGCGGTCCACGGCTCGCCGTAGCCCGGGAGAGAGCCCGCGAGCCGGCTGACGAACGCGTCCAGGCTGTTGTGGATCAGGTTGCCGATCTGGACCGGCGAGATCACCAGCAGGTCTTCCGGAGCCTCCAGCGGTTCGACCTGGAGGAGGCGTTCGACGAAGTACGCGTGCGGGCAGGACGCGTACGACTCCAGCGACGTCGGTGAAGCGATCCGCTCCTCGAGGGCGTAGTCCGGCAGGCCGTCGACCCCGGCCAGGTTGCCGTCGAAGCGGGTGAACTCGTCGCTGGAACGGGCCCGGAGCAACAATCGCGCGCGGTCAACCACGCCGTCCGACAGGGGCAGCCCGGCCGTCGCGGCGCGGACCTGCCAGTCCTGCTCGGTGGCCGGCATCCTTGCCGTGGTCAACGATCCCGCGTACGACGCGGAGGTGAGCAGGCGATCGCCGTACGACGTCTGGTCCCACAGCGTCGCCGCGAGTGTGTGGTCGCCGCTCAGGTCTCGGAGCGTGCCGAGCAGCCAGCGGGTCGGCAGTCGGCGGCTCGATCGGCGCAGGTCGCCGCGGGGGAACGAGGCCACGACCCGCGCCGTACCGGCTGAGAACGCGGCGAGAAGATGCCGCTGCTTCTCGTCGAGCCGGTCCCGCGCCGACGCCAGCTCGGGCGCCGCCGCCTCACGGACTCGGTGCGGGAGCAGGGCGTCCTCGTGCACGCGGCCTGGATAGAGGTCCTCGGCGAGGCCCACCACGTAGACGACGTCGACCGACAGCCCGACGGCCGCTGACAGCGGAGCCACCAGCACGCCGGTGCCGAACGTGCCGATGCGGGGCAAGGACTGCTGCAGCTCCAGATCGAGAACGTCCCGCAGGACGCTCAGGCTCGCCGGTGTGCCCAGCTCGTCCAGCGTCGACAGTCCGCGCAGCGATCCCTCGACCGCGACCGCCGCGTACTGCTCCTCGACGGGCAGGCTCGCGTAGTCGCCGAGCAGGTCGTGGAACAGCCGGAGCACCACCTCGGACAGCTGCGCCCAGCTCTCCATCACCGCGGCCGCGCCCAGCCTGCGGCGCAGCTCGACGGCGAAGGTGTGCATGCGGTGCGCGTTGGACGCGTTGTACTGCGCGCGGCGGATCACCGCGGGGCGCGGGTCGTCTGCGAGCTGCTCCTGCTCAGCGGTGCGGCGCTCGGCCTCGGCGTACCGGCCGAGGCGGACCTCCCAGTCGTCGCCGCGGACGACGCCGGCCACCCGCGACAGCCGCTCCCACTGCGGCACCGGGATCCGCTCGCCGGTGAAGTCGCGGGTCGGAGCGTTGGCCAGTGCGCGGAAGAGGTCGGCGCGGGGGAGGTCTCGGTCGATCAGCGCGAGGACCTCCAGCAGCGTCCGCGCCAGGGCCCGCTCGTGCACCGGGCGGGTGCCTGGACCGTTCGCGGTGATCTTCGCGGCGGCGAGGTGCTCGTGCAGGAGACGCGCGTACGGCGAGGCGGCGGAGTACAGAACGGCGACCCGGTGGGCCGGTGTCTTCTCCAGCACCGTGACCAGATCCCTGACGACGCAGCGGATCTCGTCGTCGGCGTCCGAGGCGTTCAGCACCTCGGTGGCGACCGGGTAGTTCTTCGAGATCGACGGCGGCAGGTCGATCCCGATGCGTTCGAGTGACCGCCGGACGCCGCGGTCGGCGCGGCGTACGTCGGTCAGCCCGACGATGACGGTCAGGTCGGCGGCAGCGATCCCGAGGGAGGCGACGAACGATGCCTCGGCCTGGCTCAGCTCCTGCGGCAGGTACAGCACCAGGGAGCCGAGCTCGGCGACCACGGCCGGCTCGGCCTCGGCGCGGGAGGCGGCGGCGCGGAGCAGGTCGGTCTCGTCGTACCAGTCGCTGCTCAGCTCGTCGCGGACCGTGCGGTGCAGACGGATCAACGACGGACCGAGCCCGGAGGCGGCCGACACCTTCTCGAGCGCGGGATCGCTGAGGTCGCGCAGCTCCCGGTGCGCTGCAGCAAGCGCTTGGATGGTGGACCGGTGGTCGGCGACCTCCTCGAACACCTCGGGCGCCTTGGACAGCGCGGTCCGCCAGGTGGCCGCGACGATCGGCCGGGTGGCCGGCCTTCGGGGCGCGAGCAGGCCGGCGGCCAACTGCTCGGCGAGGCGGGGCAGTGTCGCCAGGTACAACGCCGCGATGCCTGTGGAGGCAAGGAATCGGCGGGCCACGACCCCGGTCAGGTTGTCCGGCAGCAGCAGCGTGACGGGCTTCATCGGGTCGTCGGCCTTCAGCCACGCGACGACCTCGCCCAGCCGCTCCAGCGCGGCCGCGCCGTACGCCGTGGTCTCGATCCGGGTCCCGCTCACTGTGCCCCCGATCCTGGTGCTTGTCGTGGACGACGCTAAACCCTGCCACGGACAGGAACTGGCGGGCGCGGTCCGTGAACGTCGCAGAAAGGTAACGGATCACTCAGCGTTACGCCGGCGTGGTAACGCCGCGTTGCGATCGAACGATCAACACATGTCGGCCGGACCGATGACAGTCGCGATTGCCGCGGTTGACGGCCGGTCCGGGGGGAGACGTGTGGTGATCAGACCGGAGGACTTCACCGAAGGGTCTGTCAATGTGCAGGAGTGGAAGCTGGTCGAATACCTCAGTCGTTTGACCGCGAGGTTTCCCGTCGCGCTGTCGCATCGAGCCGCACTGCGCAAGTTGGGGAGTGACTTCGTCTACGCGGCGCCGAGTCCCATTCCGGGCGATGGAGATTCATGGATCGCGCTGATCCGATTCGGTGCCGTGATCGAGCGTCGCTTCGGGATCACCCGTGAGGTTCTGGCGTACTACACGCCGTACCGGGATCTCCAGCTGCGTACGTATCTGCGGCTGGGGCAGTTGGTCGATCTCGCGCCGCGTCCGGCCACGCCCGACATCTTCCTGCTCTGGGCCCCTGATCCGATGATGCGGACCAGGCTCGACGACTGGTCCAGCCGCGCAGAACACGTCGCCGTCGCACTACCCAAACCCAACAGCTCGGATCCGGCGGAGGAGATCTGGGACAACCTGGTCAAGAGGTTGGTGGCTACCAATCTGTACGACCAGACGCTTCCGGTCACAGGCGGGGACTTCTTCGGGCGGCAGACGACGCTGAAGAAGTTGAGCGACCACTTGACGGAAGGACGCGTGTCCGGTGTGTTCGGCCTGCGGAAGACCGGCAAGACGTCCCTGGTCAAGGAGTTGGGACGGCGGGCCGTGGCGAGCAGGAGCGCACGCCAGATCTTCGTCCTGCGCGATCTGGAGACGCTTCCGAGCTCCCGCCTCGCGCAAGTGCCGAATCTGCTGGAGGACCTGCGGGTCAACCTGCTGACCGAGCTCCGCTCGCACGGCCTCCGCACCCACGAACTGGTCGATCTGCCACGGATGCCGACGATCGCCGACTTCCGCCGTTCCCTTCATACGTTGCTCGGGCACGTGGCCAAGCAGGAAGTCAACGTTGTTCTCGCACTGGACGAGATCGAAAGTCTCGTGGGCCCGGCGGCGGAGTGGGACGACGATCGACCAGAGGTCGTCGAGTTGCTCGGTGCGCTGCGTGCGCTGGTCCAGGAGAACTCGAACTTCAACGTGGTGGTCAGTGGCCTGACCAGCAGCATTCTCGAGAAGGGCGAGCTGTTCTCGCGGGAGAATCCGTTCTTTGCCTGGGCCAGCACCACCTTTCTGCCACCGCTCAGCCCCTCGGAGAGCGCGGAGATACTCATTCGGCTCGGCGAACGGATGGCGGTGCGATGGACCGACGAGGCGACCGCACGGGCTGCTGAGATCTCGGACGGGCACGTCTTCCTGTTGCGTACTCTGGCGACCCGAGTCGTCGACGGGCTGTCCACGGACTTGTCGAACCGGACGGTGGATCTCGACGTTCTTCAGCGTTCGAGGCGCCAGTGGCGGCGCTCGGTGGCGGGCCAGGTCCGGGAGATGCTGGAGAGCGTCATCCGGTACTACCCGGACGAGCACAGCCTTCTGGAGATTCTTCAAGAAGGTATGGCCGAGTCGCTTGACGTGGAGCGGACCTATCCCACCCTGGTGGATCATCTTCTGCAACTCGGGTTGATCGCTGAAGACGGCGATGGGCTGAGGATGACCGCACTGGCCGAGTTCGGCGCCGTACCGGCAAGGCCGCAATGAGCGACCACCTGTGGTACCCGGAGCTCATCAAGTCCATCGAGACGAGTTCGCACCTGTTCCTTCACTACAGCGCCTTCCACCGGGTGGACGAGAACGGCGAGACGATCGCCGGCGAGCTCCGGGAGAGCGGGCACAGCCCCGCGGTCGTGGCGGTTCGGCAGGGCGCCCGGTTCGAGGTGGATTCGCAGGTCGACGTCGTGATCCTCCTCGGCATGGAGAAATTGCACTCCGCCCATCGGTCCCTGGAACGACTGCGGGTCGATGTCAACGACTGGATCTCGGCGACCGCCGGCCGCGTACTGGTCGTTTCGCGATCACCACGGTCGGTCTTCCCGGTTGGCGACGGGAGCTCGCTGGTCCTGGACAGCCGGGATGTGCATCTCAAGGAGAGTCGGCTCGCCGACTGGGTGCTGGCGGAGTATCAGGCCACGCACGGCACCATCCCGGCCGAGGCGTCGATCTGCAGGGGGCTTGCGGCGAGGCTCGGAGGAAGCACGTCGATGGAGGCGTCCACGGACGACTTCGAGGCTGTCGCCACCGCGGTCGCCGCCGACACCATTCTCGAGCTCGGCGCGAGCTACGTGGCATGGCTCGATCACTGGGTCATCGACGAGCGCACCACCGAGGTCCCGCTCGTCGACGTTCCGGAGTGGATGCAGGCCGAGCTGATCAACGCCGGTGTGGCCTCGATCGATCTCGATCAGGAGAACCTTATGGTGTTCCGGAAGGCGCTGGGGTCGTCCTGGCTGCGGGGCCTCAAGATCGCGAGCCGTCGCTGCGTCTCGCCGCCGCGGGACTGGGCCGAGATCTCGGCCGGCCTCTTCGAGATCGAACGGTTGCTTCGGCAGGCGATGGCGCGGGCCCTCGAGCAGAGCCTTGGCCGGAAGTGGGCAGTCCAGGCGCTGGCCGACGACCAGTTGAACTACGTCCGAACCGCGGCGGGGCTGGAGTCCAGCCGGTCTCTCACCGAGCTGGCGAACCCGTTGGACTTCCTCACGCTGGGACAACTGATCGACCTGATCGACGGGCGGAGAACCAGCGCGCCGATCGGACTCTCCCCCGAGACGGTCAGCGACCTGCGTCGGCTGCTGCCGATCCGCAACCGGGTCGGGCACATGCGGCTGCCGAAAGCCGCCGACCTTCCGGTCTGTCGCGCGATGCTCCGGATCGTGCGGACGAAGCTCGAGGTGCGATGACCGGGCTCGGGCTTCGCCCGGGGCGAAGGCGCGCCGTGTCGCTGCGAGGGCGGCGATCGGCTCCGACAATGAAGTATGACCAAGGAGACCACCGTGGCGCGGGCGTTGCTGGTGCTGGTCTTCGCGCCTGCCGGTGGGCTGTTCGGCAAGGCCGTCGCGATGGCCGCGGCCGGGCAGGAGTGGTGGCCGTGGCTGGTCGCCGCGCTGGTCTGGCTGGTCGTGTCGGGGCTGGTTTCGATGGCGGTGTCGAACCGTCTCGACGAGCACAGATAATGCTCCGATGGCCGCCGCGTTGCACCACGTCGAGATCTGGGTCCCGGACCTTTCCCGTGCCGTCGAGAGCTGGGGCTGGATCCTCGGCCGGCTGGGCTGGAAGGACGGCGACAGCTGGCCCGGCGGGCAGATCTGGACCGCCGCCGACGGCAGCTACCTGGTGGTCGAGCAGAGCCCCGCGCTGAGCGCCACCGAGCACGACCGGCTGCGGCCCGGGATGAACCATCTCGCGCTGAACGCGGGAAGCCGCGCCGAGGTCGACGCGATCGTTGCCGAGGCCTCCGACCAGGGGTGGACACTGATGTTCGCCGACCGTCACCCGTACGCCGGTGGGCCGCGGCATTACGCCGCGTTCCTGCACAACGGCGACGGCTACGAGCTCGAAATCGTCGCGCCGCTCTGAGGCGGCGGACGGAGAGGTCGGCTGGTGAGACTCGTGATGCCTGGAGTGACACCGGGGACTGTTGGTGTGACATGGTTGACCGCGGCAGTGAAGGTCGCGGGGCAAAGGTGGAAGGACGGTGCTCGTGACGGAGGCGCCTGACGGGGGAACGACGCCCGGACCGGTTTCTCCGGAGGTGCTGGAAGCCCGGATCCGTGGTCTGCAGCACGCACTGGCGCAACTGCTCGACAACGCCCACCAGCTGACCCGTGGCGAGCATCAGCGCGCCGTACAGCTGCACCGTCAGCTTCAGGAGCAGACCGCGATCGCGCGGCGTGAGTCCAGCGGACTGGTCGAGGCCGCGACCGCCGAGGCGTTGTCCACGGCTGAGCCCGCCGCACGGCTGCTGGCCGACCGACTCGCTCCCGGACTCGCCTCCATCCCGCCGAACGACGCACGCTGGCGCTCCCGCCAGCTCGTCGGCGCCGGCATCCCGTCGTACGTGCGTGTGGGCGAGCTCGACGCCGGTACGCCGGTGGTCGCGCCCCTGCTGCAGACGAACGGCTGGCGGGTCACCGCGGACCGGCCGGAGGCGGCCCGGCAGCTGCTGCAGAGCACGGCCTTGCGGCTGATCGCCGCGGCGGAGCCGTTCCGGCTACGGATCGATTCGTTCGACCCACGGCTGACCGGGATGATGGGCCTGCTCGGTCACCTGACCACGAAGTACCCGCAATTGGTGCCCAGGGCAACACACACCGCCGAGCAGCTGCACTCGGTGCTGTCCAGCCTGGTCGACGTGTCGTCGCTGCGGGCGAGCCGGCAGGCGCAGCTGGGGCACAAGCGGTTCGAGGAGCTCATTCGGGAGACCGGGCGGGTCACCGATCCATACCGGCTGATCGTGCTGTTCGACTACCCGGCCGGCATCGACACTCTCGCCCAGCGGGACCTGCTGCGGCTCGCTGCGACGGGTGGCGAGCGCGGCATCTGCTTCCTCGTCCACCACGACCCGGCGATGGCGGCGGAGTCCGACGTGGACGCGCGGCAGCTGCTCGACCTGCTCGCGCCGGTCTCGGTGACGAACGGCAAGGTGGAGGTGTCCCAGCTGGCCAACGTACCGGCCGAGCTGGACCCGCCGTTCGAGGCGAACGTTGCCACCGGCATCTGTGACGTGGTGGCCGAGCTGGCGGAGATCGCCGTGCTCCCCACGATCGACTTCGAGCGGACGCTGCCGGACCGCTCCACCTGGTGGCAGCCGGTCAAGGACGAGCTGAGCACGGTCATCGGGTACGACGACCGCACGCCGGCTCTGATCCGGCTGCGCAGCGGCAACCCGGCCCTGCCGCACGTGCTCGTCGGTGGTGCGGTCGGCCAGGGCAAGTCGAACCTGCTGCTGGTGATGATCCACGGCCTGGCTGCCCGGTACGCGCCGGACGACCTGGAGATGTACCTGCTCGACTTCAAGCACGGTGTGGAGTTCTCGGCGCTCGGACCGGCCGCTGAGCGCGAGCACTGGCTGCCGCACGTCCGGGTGCTCGGCATCCACAGCGACCGGGCGTTCGGGCTCGCCGTACTGCGGCACCTGTCCGACGAGCTGGCCCGGCGCAGCGAGATCTTCAAGGGGCACGGGAACGTCGCGGACATCGCCGAGCTGGCTCCCGGGCCGGAGCGGCCGCCGCGGATCCTGGCGGTACTGGACGAGTTCCAGGTGCTGCTGGAGGACGACGACGAGCTGGCCGACGAGGCGGCGCGGCTGCTGGAGCGCCTGGTCCGGCTCGGTCGTGCGTACGGCGTTCACGTCGTACTGGCGACGCAGACGATCGAAGGGGTCAAGCGGCTGTCGACGCGGCGGGACTCGATCTTCGGCCAGGTGCCGTACCGGATCGCGCTGAAGACGACACCGGCCGACTCCCAGGCGATCCTGCGGACCGCGAACACGGCGGCCGCGGAGCTGCAGTTCCGTGGTGAGGCGGTGCTCAACGCCAACTTCGGCTCGCCGGACGACAACCAGCACGTGCTGGTCAGCTTCGCCGACAAGCCGGTGCTCGACGACCTGCGGCACGAGCTGTGGCAACGATCCGGTACGACGAGAGCGCCGCGGGTCTTCCACCTGGCCGAGCCGGCCCGCCTGACCGACACTGCGACTGCTGTGAAGGCTGAGCTGGGCCGTCCCTGGATGGGGCTGCCCATTGCGGTGACTGAGGAGCCGGTGGCCATCGAGGTGCAGCCGGAGCCGGGCGCCGGCGTACTGGTGCTGGGTGACGGGCCTGCTGATGCACTGGGTGTCCTGACCGCGCTGGCGGTGTCTGCTGCGGCTGCGGCCGCCGTACCGCCGCGGTTTGTGTTCCTGGACGGCACGGCCTCGGCTCCTGCCGTTGCTGAGGGCAAGGGCGCGCTGATCCAGGTGCTGCGGTCGCTCGGCTGCGAGGTGGAGACGGTCGACAAGCACGGGGACGTCGCGCCGAGGCTGTTCGCGCTGCGGGACATGGTGAAGGACGGACGGGTCGGCGGTACGACGTACCTGCTGGGCTTCGGGCTGCACGCCGTACCGAAGATGCAAGTGCACGCCGAGGGGTTCTTCGAGAGCCCGGCGAACGCCCTGCAGGAGATCGTGCGCGACGGGCCGACCCAGGGGCTGGTCACCTTCGGCTGGTGGAACCGGCTGCACGTCTGCACCGAGCAGCTGGGGTACGGGCGGGCCAACGTGGCTACCCACCTGTTCCTGCGGCACCCACAAGAGGGGGTGCGGGCAGTGGCCGGTCCGCTGGTGCGCTGGGCGTCGGAGCCGCACCGCGGACTGCTGTGGGACGGGCTGCACCCGGAGGCGCAGGTTGTCGTACCGTACGCGCCGCTGCGCGTCGACGAGGTCGACCGGTACCTGGAGCTGGTGCGGCGATGAAGACGGTGGAGCAGGAGTGGGCCGAGTACGCCCGGGAGCTGCGGCGGGTCGCTGGAGCACGTGCGGACGCGCAGCAGGAGCAGGACCGGCGTACGGCTGCCAAGACCCAGGCCGAGGCGACGGCGATGGCTGAGGCCAACGCGATGGCCGAGCGGGGGCACAAGCTGGAGGTGCGGCTCAACGGACTGGCCGAGAAGGCCGCCGTGAGCCTGCAGCGGGCCGGACTCCCCCCGGACGGCAAGCGGACGACTGTGCCGCTGCCGGAGATCAGGGCGATCGCGGACATCGAGGTGGTCGCCGCCCGGATCACCAAGCAGCTGGCAGAGACCGTCGACCAGCTGGAGGCGGTCCGGGCAGAGGCCCTGGCTGAGCAGGAGCGGCGGAAGCGCCGTACGATCAGCGCCGCCCTGACAGTGGCCGCCCTGCTCATCGTCTGGGTGGCCCAGTCGTTCCTGGCCGGTGTCGAAGCCGCCGCGATCGCGGCGGTGACGATGCTGGCGGCGTCCCGGGTGCTGGGCCTGCCCCGGCTGCCCGGAGCGCGCTGGTGGGGCTGGAGCGGGGCCGGGCTGGTCGTCGTACTGATGGCGGCCGGGCTGCCCTGGTGGCTGGCGATCGGCGTACCGGTAGTGGTGTCGGGGACGGCGATCGTGCTGCCGAAGAAGCGCAACTCCTAGGGAAGAGGCAGTCGACGTGTCGGACGTACAGCGGCTCAAGGAACAGCTGCACCAGGTCTCCGCGGAGGCCAAGCAGGCAGCGGGTGGGCTGGCCGGGTTCAAGCTGCGGTTCACGCAGCACAGTGCGCAGGTGGAGAGCCTGATCGCCGGTACGGCGACCGGGGTGGACCGGGACATCTCCGAGATCCTCGACGCGGCCGGCAAGGCGGTCGAGCAGGCCGCTGAGGCGCTGGAGATCGCGTCGGCCGGCTGCAAGAGCTACGCGGACCAGATCTAGGTCGCTGCTCGTGCCGTCTGATCTGCAGCGGGTGGCCCGGGGATTGGTCGAGTGCCTGGACGAGGTGCCGCAGGTGGTGCAGCACCTGCAGCGGACGGCCGACCGGTGCCGGGAGAACGCGGCGCTGGCGATCGTGGCGTCGCAGGGGCGGGCGACGGTCGCCGCGCAGCAGTTGGATGCGGCTGCTCGGGCTTGTGAGGCTGCTGCGCACTACCTGTCGATGGCGCCGCCCAAGGCGAAGGCGTGGGCCGAGCGGTTGGTGGGGGAGGGGCGGTCGACGAACCGGCCGGACTCGGGGTCGGCGGATCGGAACAAGGCGACCGGGGGCGGTGGCGGGGAGATCACCGAGCGGGACTCTCGGGGGCGGACCAAACGGTTGGTTGCGCGGTTCGCGGCTGAGGAGGATCCGGAGGCTGTTGAGGCGCCGTTGATCCAGGTGGCGCGGAAGGCGTTCGAGCAGCTGCGGAAGAAGCAGGACAAGGACGCCGAGGAGCGGGAGAAGGAGCAGCCGGAGGAGGCGCTCGAGGTCGAGTTGGTGGTCGACCCGAAGGGGGAGCTTCGGGCTGCTGGGAAGGCTGCTTCGGCTTCCGACGATGAGGATGAGGAGCGGGAGGAGCCGGCGTACGAGATCGCGGTTGATCTGGGGGATGCGGCGCGAGAGCTTCTCGAGGCGATGTCCGCGGCGGGGGAGCAGAGGTGGGAGCGGGCTGAGCTGGTGATCGCGGTGGACCGGGTGACGGCGAGTTTCGAGTACGGCGAGGAGCCGGTGGTTGAGGTCGTCGTACCGGTGGTTGATGTGGAGCTACCTGAGTTCGAGGCTGTTGAGGAAGCAAGGCCGGGGGCCGGTGACGGCAATGGCGTCGCAGATGACGAGATCGGCCGACCGGCCGACGCTGAGACCGATTTTCGTGAGTACCGGCAGCGATTGACCGAGGGTGGCCGCATCAGGCCGATCGTGGGCTCGGGACCGGAGATGGAGTTTCAGCGCCGCCACTGCGGTCCGATCGAGTTTCGCCTGACCACCGATGACCGGTTGCCCCGCGCGGTGTGGGCCGACGGGCTGAACGCCTTGCTGCGACGTGCCCAGGACGCCAAGTACGTTGCGCCGGAGTCGGCGAAGTCCTTCTACCGGCCGGACAGCCTGCCGCCCTTCTTGCGCAAGATCGCCGAGGAGAAGAACGATCACATGCTGATGAAGTACCGGGAGGTCATCGAATCCGACGGCAACCCGGTGGAAGGCTTGGAGATCATCACCAACGACCTGACCGCGGCCGCGTACTTCCGGGACCGGATGGCGGAGCTGGACATTCCCGGAGAGGTCACTGTCGATCAAGAGGACGGCGAATGAGTGAGTTTGTGGTGGCACCCCTGGAGGAGCCGACGTGGAGTGTTTCGGCTGAGGAGTTCGCAGCGGCGTTGCGGGCGCGGTGGCCTGGGGTTCGGGTGGAGGTTGGGGCGGTTGAGGGGTCGTCGATGGCTTTGGAGGCCCTGATTCCGGAGGGGGAGGGCGGGTGGGAGCTGGGCATCGCACTGAGTGGGACTGGGCAGGCCGTCACTCTGGAGCCGGCGGACTTGGAGGGAGCTGCCGAGTTCGCGGTCTGGTTCGTGGAGACGGTCGTGCCGGGGCAGGTGGGGCTGCATCTGATGGAGCCGGGGTCGATGCGGAGTGTGGAGCTGGTGGCGGGGATGACGCCGGCCGACGTGTGTGAGCGCCTTGGCCAACAGTGACGAGGTGTTCTTGGCTACTGACGAGCCGGTCGGGGTGAACGACTTCTACCCAGAGCCGGGCGAGGTTCAGGCGATGGATCTGTATCCGGTATGCGTGGATATCCAGAGCCGACGGCGGGACGGGCGGCAGGCCGAGGAAGCTCGGTTGGCGTTCGAGGTGTTGGTGCGGGAGCTGCCTGAGGTGCCGGCGTTGCTGGCGCACAACATGGAGGTTCTGGTGGCGGCCAGTCGGCCGGGGGTGGGGACGCACTACTTCGGTGAGAACGTGTGGCTCGATCCGCCTGAGGTGGAGCCGTGGGGGCCTTGGGTGGTGTTGGCGGGGGAGTAGGGCGCTGGAAAAGTTTTGGGAAGTCGCGTCATGAAGCTCTGTGGGGGCCGTCACTATCTGTGAACCCATCCCCACAGGGAAGTGGAAGTGATGACGTGATGTGCGAGTTGTCGATGTCGCTGGTGGGTAGGTCATGGGGCGGATCTCGCCTCCTGGTTCTGCGTCGGGTGCACTGATGGGCGGGGACCATGCGGGGCCGCAACGGCGGCGGGTGCGGGTCTGGTTCGGGGAGCACGCGGTAGCGGACTACTGCGCTGAGGCGGAGCTGGCGGATCGGTACGCGGCGGCGATGTCGCGGCGGTTCGCGGGGCTTCGGGTGACCAGTGAGCCGGTGTCGGCGGCTGATCCGGGGACCGGGCGGCCGTTGCCGGGGGAGCGGTTGTGGGAGGTCGCGCCGAAATGAGATCTCGACGGTTTCGGTTGATGCGGTACGAGGACGTGTCCGGGGTGAGTGGGACCGGGCCCGTCGCGGAGGGGGTTCAGTTCACCGACGGGTCGGTCGCGCTGCGGTGGTACGGGGACTACCCGACGACCACCGTGTGGGACGGGATCGACTCGGTGATCGCGATCCACGGGCACGCGGGGGCCACCGAGGTCGAGTGGCTCGACCCTGATCCGGGACCCGACCCGGCGGTCACGCGGCGGGAGGACCTGCCGCCGCAGCCCTGGCCGGAGCTGCACCAGGCACCGGAGTCCGAGGACGAGGGGCCCGGGCCGAGTCTCACAAGATCCGAAGGCACGGAGGAGCAGCGAGCGACCAAACCGGTCTTTCCCCCTGAGCACGGCTCGTCGGGGCCGGTGTTTCCGGCCGAGCGGTCCGGGTTCTCGGAGCCGAAAGGGCTGTTCTCCGAGTTCATGGACAACCGGCTGACGGCCGGTACGGCGGTGCGCCGGCTCTGACCAGATGACCACGACCGGGTCCGGCGCCGCGGACCTGGTCCTCCCCCGAGCGGGCCGCGCACCGAACTCCCTCCGGTGCCGGCCCGCTCGTAGCGTCAGGGCTTGTACTTCCTGCGATGACTCGTTGTTGGTGGCAGGCAACCATCTGCTGTCAGCAGAGGTGCTGGGAATCGGTCCAGCGGCCTGCTTGGCTTGGGGGTATGCAGACTCTGGTACTGGGCGGCACAGCCTTTCTAGGGCGGGAAATCTCGGCGCAGGCACTGGCACGGGGACATGCGGTGACCTGTGTGGCGCGGGGCGAGAGCGGTGGGGTGGTGGACGGCGCAACGCTTGTCACGGCCGACAGGAGCAAGCCCAGTGCGTACGACGGCGTACCGGTGCAGGAGTGGGACGCGGTGTTCGAGGTCTCCTGGCAGCCGGGCTTTGTCAGGCAGGCGCTGGAAGCACTCGGCGGCCAGGCCAAGCACTGGACCTACGTGTCCACCGGCAACGTGTACGCCGAGTTCGGTACGCCGAGGGCCGACGAGTCCGCCGCGCTGCGCGAGCCGAGCCAGGGGGACACCGCTGACGGGGACCAGTACGGCGAAGCGAAGGTCGCCTGCGAGCAGGCCTCGCTGGCAGCGGTAGGGGACCGCCTGTTGATCGCACGCGCCGGTCTGATCGGCGGACCGGGCGACAGGAGCGACCGGGCCGGGGCCTGGGTCGCCCGCGCGGCCAGGGCGCCGCAGGAGCCGCTGCTGGTGCCGGACACACCGGAGCTTCCCACGTCGGTCATCGACGTACGGGACCTCGCCGCCTGGTTGCTGGACTGCGCTGAGCAGGGTGTGACCGGCACGTACGACGCTGTCGGGCCGGTAGTGCCGTTCGGTGAGTGGGTCGAGCTGTCGCGCGAGGTCGGTGGCCACGCTGGT
The DNA here is from genome assembly GCF_049844575.1 of Kribbella sp. DT2. NCBI lineage: Bacteria > Bacillati > Actinomycetota > Actinomycetes > Propionibacteriales > Kribbellaceae > Kribbella > Kribbella sp. DT2. Next base: position 58,412 of record NZ_JBNCLH010000002.1, read on the forward strand.
CCGGTGGTCAGCGCGCCGAGGGTGTGGCTGGAGGAGCAGAAGGTCGAGCAGTACATGGGGCCGGAGTCACTGGCCATGTGGCTCACCGAGCCGGGCTGGGAGGGCTGGTCGAACCGCAGTGGCCAGGCAGCGCTCCAGGCCGGTCTGCAGCACCGGTCGCGGGAGGAGCTCCTCCGGGACACGCTGCAGTGGGAGCGTGAGCTGGGGCTGGACCGGGAGCGCAAGGCCGGACTCAGTACGGCGCGGGAGCAGGAACTGATCGCGCAGCTCGGCTCAGACTGAGGTATGAAGCTGCTGCTGATCTCCGACACCCACCTGCCGGTCAGGGCGAAGAAGCTGCCGGAGCCGGTCTGGGACGCGGTCGACGTCGCCGACGTGGTGATCCACGCAGGCGACTGGGTGAACGTCGAGCTGCTGGACGAGCTCACCGAGCGCGCGCGGAGGCTCGTCGGCTGCTGGGGGAACAACGACGGGCCGGAGCTGCGGAAGCGGCTGCCGGAGGTCGCCCGGGAGACGCTGGACGGGCTGCGGCTGGCCGTCGTACACGAGACTGGCGGTAAGCAGGGACGTGAGCTGCGGGCCGAGAAGGCCTACCCGGACACGGATCTGCTCGTGTTCGGGCACAGCCACATCCCGTGGGACACGACGTCACCGCGGGGGCTGCGCCTGCTCAACCCCGGGTCGCCGACGGATCGGCGCAGCCAGCCGTACTGCACCTACCAGACGGCCACGATCACCTCGGGCCGGCTGGAAAACGTTGCCTTACACAACCTTTAGGCGTTCGCTGCTTCCTTGACGCGCGCCTTGAGCCGGTCGCGGACCTCTTCAGGCGTGTAGGCGCGCCGCTTGCGCTCGCCCCGCGCGATCACCACACCGGTCGCCGCGACACCCACCAGGCCGGCGACTCCAAGGACCTTCCATACCTTCATGAGCACTAACCTAGCGACGTGGAGACGCGGATAACGCTGGACGACGCTACGGAACTGACACGAACAGGTGACATTTGGCTGTTTCGCGGGGAGTCCGCCGCGGACCGGGCGATTCAGCTGACGACCAACAGCCCGGTGAACCACGTCGGCATGGCGATCGTGATCGAGGACCTGCCGCCGCTGATGTGGCACGCCGAGCTCGGCCGTTCACTGCCCGACGTCTGGACGGGCAACCACCAGCGTGGCGCCCAGCTGCACGACCTGCGCGACGCGGTGACCACCTGGACCCACAAGTACCGCCAGCGGGCCTGGTTGCGGCAGCTGGACCCCGTGGTCGGCAAGGAGATGGAGGACGCCGTACTGCGGGTGGTCGCGCGCCTGGACGGTACGCCGTTCCCGTCGACGGCGCGGCTGGCGTCGCGGTGGGTCCGCGGCCGGGTGCCGGCGTTCCGCCGTGGGGATCGCGAGCTGGTGCTCGAGACGGCGTACTGCGCCGAGGTGGTCGCGCTGACGTACGAGGAGATGGGGCTGCTGCCGGGTGGGCGGCGGCCGAACTGGTACGACCCGGGGCGGTTCTGGAGCGGTGACGATCTGGATCTCGGCCTCGGGGCGACGCTCGGCGAGGAGATCGCGGTCGACGTACCTGCCTGACGTCGGGTGGACCGGAATTGTCGGTGGGCTGTGATTGGCTGGTCGCAGTAGGAAACCACGGACCGATTCCGAGGAGGCGTCGCCGATGTATGCCGTCATCGACACCGAGACGACCGGCCTGCTGCCCGGGCACCGGCACCGGGTGATCGAGATCGCCGTCGTGCTGCTGGACGCGCAGGGCCGGTTCGAGGACGAGTGGGTGACGCTGCTCAACCCGCAGCGTGACCTCGGGCCGCAGCACATTCACGGGATCCTGACCGCCGACGTGCTGGCCGCGCCGGAGTTCGTCGACGTCGCGCGGCGGCTCGGGGAGCTGCTCGCGGGACGGATGGTGGTGGGGCACAACGTCGAGTTCGATCTCGGGTTCCTGCGGGCGGAGTTCGCGCGGCTCGGGCACGTCGTACCGCTGATCACGGAGCGGTCGATGTGCACGATGGCCTTGGCCGGGTACCTGTTTCCCGGATCGCGGCGGACACTCGGGGCGTGTTGCGCGGCGGCCGGGATCACCTTGGAGGGTTGGCATTCCGCGCTTGCGGACACGCGGGCTACGGCCGAGTTGTTCAGTGCGTACTTGCGGTCGTTCCCGTCGCCGCCGCCTTGGCAGTGGGCGTACGACGAGATTCGGGACCTCCCGTGGCCGGAGTTGCCGGGGACTCATCGTGGGCCGACGGTGCGGCCGGTGCACGCGGGCGGGCGGCACGGGTGGATGAGTCGACTCGTCGATCAGTTGCCACGGGTTTCGGAGCCGCCGCAGGCCGATTCGTACCTTGCGGTGCTGGACACGTTGCTGGCGGATCGGGAGATCGACGCTGCCGGTGCTGACCTGTTGGTGCATGTGGCAACGGATCTGGGGTTGTCGCGGTCCCAGGTCGATCTGTTGCACGGGGTCTATCTGGATGAGCTGGCCGCTGCTGTGTGGCTGGACAGTGAGATCAGCGGGGAGCAGCGGGCGGATCTGGATCGGGTGGCGACGATGCTCGGGCGGCAGGCAGGTGACGTGGATGACGCGTTGGTTGCTGTTAGCAACGGGCGGTACGTCGTACCGGCGCGGCCGGGGGCCGGTGGGTTTCCGGCGGGGAGCACGGTGGTGTTCACGGGGGACATGGTGGAGCCGCGGGAGGTGTGGTGGGACCGGGCGGTGGCGGCCGGGTTCAGTCCGCAGGAAGCGGTGCGGGCGGAGACGACTTTTGTGGTGGCGGCCGATGTGGACAGTTTGTCGTTGAAGGCTCGGGCGGCGCGGGAGTTCGGGGTGCCGATCATCGCGGTGGAGGCGTTCCGGCGGTTGCTGCCGGCTGAGGTGCTGCCTGCTGATGACGAGCGGAAGGCGGGGTGAAATAGGGTCAGGGGCGTGGAGAGAGCAGAGCTGGGGCGGCGGATCTACGAGGTGGCGCACCTGACCGGGGAGTTCACTCTGCGGTCGGGGGTGACGACTGATCACTACTTCGACAAGTACCGCTTCGAAGCGGATCCGGTGCTGCTGGATGCGGTCGCGGAGGCGATGGTGCCGTTGGTGCCGGCCGAGGTCGAGGTGCTCGCGGGGCTCGAGATGGGCGGGATTCCGGTGGTGACCGCGTTGGGGCGGCACACCGGGTTGCCGTGTGCGTTCGTGCGGAAAGAGGCGAAGCAGTACGGGACCTGCCGGTTGGCCGAGGGGGCGGAGATCGAGGGGCGGCGGGTGCTGGTCGTCGAAGACGTGGTGACGAGTGGTGGACAGATCGTCTTGTCGACGCGGGAGCTGCGGGCGCTGGGGGCGGACGTGCGTGAGGCGCTGTGCGTGATCGACCGTGAGCAGGGCGGTGCGGAGGCGCTGAAGGAGATCGACCTCGGGCTGCTCTCGTTGCTGAGGGCTGCTGACCTCGGGTAGGCGAGTGCGCGTAGCTCGCGGGTGACCGGGGCGTTGCCGGAGGTGGGTCGAGCGCCTGTCGAAGCGCAAGGAAGGTGATCCGCGCGATTGCCGGGTGCGGGCGTTGGGTTCCGTCGGCTGGGGCCGGGTTGCCTGGGCTGGGATCAGTGGGGCCGCCGGCCTCCGGCGTGCCGAGGTCGCGGACTCGGGCGGGGCTGGTTGTAGCCGGTTGCCTGGGGCTGGGCGGTAGTTGGCTGCCGGGGTGGAGTCAGCGGGGCGGGGCCGGTGTCCGGGGTGGCGAGGTCGCGGGGTCGGGGTGGGTCTCGTCGTAGCGGGTTGCTTGGGCTGGGGTTACTGGGGCGAGGATCTGGCCGGTGTCCGGGGTGCCGAAGTGGCGGACTTGGGTGGGGTGGGTTGAGGCGTAGGCGGCGATGTAGGCGCAGACCACGCTGTCCAGGGCGTCCTCGACGCGTTTGAGGTCGACCTTGCGGGTGGCGGTGGTGAGAGCTTGGCGGAGTTGGTGCCAGGTGGGGCTGGAGTCCACGTGCAGTGGCGGGGTGGCGGTCGCTAGGGACTCGACGTACTGGGCCAGGCGGAGCATCTCGTGGTGGAGATGGGTGAAGTCGCGGCCGGGCTTCGACTTGTACTGCAGGATGCGGGGGAGGTCGAAGAGGGTGACCAGAGCGGGGTGGGGGTAGACCTCGACGGCTCGGCGTTCTGCGGCGGGGGCGAGGTCCAGGTCGAGGGCTTTGATCAGGCGGAGGGCGCGGGAGCCGTTGGTGAAGCTCGGGTTCGTGGTGTTGGCGGCGTGGCAGGACGCGCCGAAGCGCCCGTAGTACTGGGAGATCAGGCGCTCGCAGGGGCGGTGGCCGGTGGCGTTGTTGACGACGATCGGTGTGTCGAACGCCACGAAGCACGGGCCCGCGGTCCAGCGGCTCAGCCAGGTGAGGATCTCGTCGTCGGTCTGCTGGACGGTGACATCCTGCAGGCGGCCCGACGCGTCCAGTACGGCCAGGCCGGTGACGCCGCGTTGACCCCACGCGAGGTCGACCCCGACAAAATTCACTGACTCACCTCGAGCTCACCCGCGCCGGCGAGGGGGTGCGCACTCCGCGACCGGGCGAGGGGAGTGCGCTCCACGAGTGGCGGGGGGATGCGCACCCCACAACGGGAGCAGGGGTTCAGTCTTCTGCTTCCTCGCGTTCGATCTCGAAGCGGAGGCTTTTGCCGGAGCGGATGCGTTCGACCGCGGCCAGGCAGGCTTCGGGGCTCATGTGGACGCCGATCTCGCCGAGGCGGTTGCGCAGGACCAGTGCGGCGTCCTCGGCCGACCGGGCGCTCGACTCGTTGATCGCGTCGATCGTCGCGGTGGTCAGCTTCTCGCGGATGTCCGGGTGGACCTCGTGGATCTCGTGGGTGATTCTGAACTCCGACATCGCGACTTTCTCCTGTCCAGCGCCCGTGACCTGTGGTCAGACTAGTTCCCCGGACCAGTCCGGAGGGAGCATTCTGTCGCTCCCGGCGGTGCTAGGCGAGTACCCGCGCGACGAAACTCTCAAGCCGGTGCGCCAGGCGTTGGATCCGGGCCTCGGGGCCGACGGTCTCGCCCTGGGGGACCTCGGGGTCGCGCAGGCCGCGCAGGTAGAGCGAGCAGGCCAGGTCGGCGCAGATGTAGGTACCGACCGTGTTGCCGGCGCGGCCCGCCGAACCGGCGCGGCGGGCGGCGAAGAGCGCGACGTCGATGACCTTGTGGGCGGTGTGGCAGAGGTCGCACAGCCCGGTGCCGCGGCGGGGCTTGCCGGTGGCGGCGGTGTTGAGGGCGATGCCGAGGACGCCATCCGCACGCGGTACGACGAGGTACGCGCGCGCCGGCGCCTTCGGGTCGCGCCAGCCGAGGAAGTCCAGCGACTCCCACGGCAGCTCGGTCAGCCCGGCCGGCATCGTGACCGCCTTCACCTGGCTCTTGGACGAGTTGACGAACGATCGCCGGATCTCGTCCGCGTTGAGCGCCTGCACCACGAACTCCTCACCTCGACAGCTGACCGACCCACTCAAACCCGCCGCGATCGGTCCCGGCAACCGAATAAGAGGACTCCGGACCGTGACGGCTCGATCGCGATCCGGCAACATGCCGACCGAGGGAGTGGACTTATCAACCTAAATCTGCCACAGTAAGACGTACAAACTTCAACTAAGCGCCCTCGGAGGCCACCAGTTATGAGCACGACCGACTACGCCACCCTCACCGGCGACTACACGATCGACACCGCGCACAGCCGTACGGGCTTCGTCGCCCGGCACGCGATGGTGACCAAGGTCCGCGGGGCGTTCAACGAGTGGGAGGGTTCGGCCCACATCGACGGCGAGAACCCGGCGAACTCCTCGGTCAAGGTGACGATCCAGGCCAAGAGCATCGACACCCGCAACGCCCAGCGCGACGAGCACCTGCGCAGCAACGACTTCTTCGAGATGGACGAGCACCCGGAGATCACCTTCGTCTCGACCTCGGTCGCGGCCAAGGGTGACAGCGTCTTCGCGGTCACCGGTGACCTGACCATCAAGTCCATCACCAAGCCGGTCACGATCGACTTCGAGTACACCGGTACGGCGACCGACCCGTTCGGCAACACCCGGGTCGGCTTCGAAGGCGCGATCGCGATCAACCGCAAGGACTGGAACGTCAACTTCAACGCGGCCCTCGAAGGCGGCGGCGTCCTGGTCAGCGAGAAGATCACGCTCGAGATCGAGGTCTCGGCGATCAAGAACGCCTGAGCGTCGTACCAAGCACAACCGGGGTCACCGCTGGTCGGTCGCCCCGGTTCTGTCTGTCACGGCACCGCCTTTCGATAGGCGGCGCTGTTCTGGGTGTCGGGTTCGTCGCGGTGGGGTCACGATCGGCCTTCGGTGCGGGCGGGAAGGTTTTGCCACCGTCTCGCGCTGGGAAACTCCTGGCTGAGTGACGACCTAGGGCCAGGGGGTCCGCCGATGATCGACACCAGGCTCTACCGATGGTTCCTGCCGCTGATCGGGCGGCGCCGGCCGGTGCGCCGTACGCCGGAATCGTTCCGTCCACGGGGAACGAGTTCGCGGGTGAGCCGGCTCGCGGCCCGGTACGACGCGGACGTGGACGAGGCGCTGCAGCGGCTGTGGCCGAAGGCGCGGGTGTACCACGATCGGGAGTTCGCGCGGGACCGTGCGGACTTCCTGCTGGTGGTGCGTGGGCGGGGCGTGATGGTCGAGACGAAGGTCAAGAGTGATCCGGGGTTGTTCCGCGGATCGACCTTGCCGCCGTTGCTCGACCGGTTGCAGCGGGACGGCAGGCGCCTGGTGGTCCTGCTGAACCAGGGCGATCCGACGCCGGCCCGGGAGCTGGTCGCCGAGAAGCTCGGTGACAAGGCGCGGATCGTGGTGTGGTCCGGGCCGGACCAGGACGCCGAGCTGTGGTCGGCGGTCGAGGAGTTGATCGCGCAGGAGTCCCGGCATCCGTTGTGAGCGAGCCCGGGTGAGTGAGCCGCAGTGAGGTTGGGAAAAGCCGACAGCGCGGAGAGGTGGACTCTCCGCGCTGTCGGCTGACTCCGGGACGCGAGGTGTGCCCGAGGGCGGCGTCCAGGAGTCGTGTTCTCCTCCGGCAAGGCCCGGAGGTTGCTTCAGGTGGTCAGCACTTCTGTGCTGTGGTGCGGCCGCCGTCGACGACCCAGCGGCCGTCGTGCTGCTCGACGCGCATCTCGTCGACCCAGCGGGTCGGCGACTTGGCCGGGATGACGCTGCGGCCCTTGGTGTCGACCGTCCGGGCGGCCAATGTGTCGTAGCAGGCGCGGACGATCACGCCGGACGCGGCGACCGTGCGCTTCGCCCAGATCACCTTGGTCGCGCCGGTGTTGCGCAGCTTGCGGGCGCGGTAGTACTTGGCCTGCTGGCTGTACGCCTTCAACAGTCGCGGGGTCATCACCGGGGGCAGCTGCTTGGTGGCCTTGCCGCCGCTCTTCATCATCGTGTCGAGCGCGGCGCGGTAGTCGTAGTAGGCGTTGACGACCGGGTCGTCGGAGGCCGGCAGGCTTTCTGGCTGGGCGGCGCCGTCCCCGACCGGGACGTCGTTGTGCTTGGACGCCTTCTGGGCGCCGGGGGACGAGGCAGCCACGTCGGCCGACTCGTCGGCGCCGCAACCGGCGAGCATCAGGACCGGGATCAGCGTGGCGGTCACCGCCAGGTCACGAATGCGCATGGAAACGAACCTCCTGTCGAGTGCCGTCGGACGCGGGTTGCCGCTACCACCGGCACTGTTCGTGTAACGCTGCGACACGGACCGTGGTCACTGTGATCTGGGTCACAGCACACCCCCTACCGGGGTAGCTGGAGCGTGTTCGCTCCCTGGCCGGATGTGCCGAGGGCAGGAAATTTCTAGCCTCGATCTCGACCACTGAGACCGAGGAGAACCCGATGACGGACACCAGAACGAGCAGCACGGGCAGCACGGACAGCACGAGCGTCAGGAGCAACCCGTCCACGGCAGCGGTGACCATCCACCGATTCATCAGCGTCGTCCACGGACTGCTGGCGCTCTTCCTGATCGGCGTCTGGGGGCTCGCGATCGTCCGGGGACCGTTCTTCGGCCTGGTCGAGCACGGTCCGTTCGGGCCGGAAACCTGGGGTGGACCGACCCTGGCAGGAGCCTGGGCCGTCCATGCCGCGGTCGCGGTGCCGGTGATCGTGCTGATTCCTCTTGCCCTGTGGGGAATCCGCTCACTGCACGCCACGCTGACCAGAGGCCTGTACGGCGCGCCGCTCAGCTGGTGGGTCCGGCCGCTCGCAGTTCTGATCGCTGTGGCGGGAGCGGCGTTCTTCGTCGCCTGGGTCCGGCAGATCTAGGGTCGCTGGATGACGGGATGGCCGCAGGGCAGGTGGGCGTGGGTAGCCGGCGCCGGTACGGCGGTGCTGCTGGTGCTCACGACCATGGACCTGGGCCAGCACTACCAACTCCCACTGGGCGCGGCGCTCGCGCTGGGCGCCGCACGGGCTCTGAGCCTCGGACTGGCCTGGATCCGCCCCCGCATCAGCCTGCCTGCCTCACTGCTCACCTCAGTCCTGACCGCCGCGGTGAGCCTGCCGGTCTCCAACGACGAGCCGTGGCCGTGGCCGGTGACGAGCGTGTTCGGGCACTCGATCGTCCTGGCGATAACAACTGCACGTGGGGCGTCGCGCAAGCAGATCGCCGCCTGGTGGGTAGCCACGCAGCTCACCGGCGTGGTGGCGATGCTTCTGGCACCGGAGCGGGGCTCGTGGGTCGGACTGCTCACCATGGCCGTGCTGTCGCTGGTCGCTGTGGTCATCGGGGACCTGCAGAGTTCGCGCGCTCAGGCGCGGCAGCAGTTGGTGGAGCAGGAGGAGCTGACCGAGGCCGAGCGGGCGGAGCGGGCGCTGTGGCAGGAGCGGGCGCGGATCGCCCGGGAGCTGCACGACGTCGTGGCGCACCACTTGTCGGTGGTCGTCGTACGGGCTGACAGCGCGCCGCACCGGTTGCAGGCGCTGCCGGAGGAGGTCCAGGTCGAGTTCGCCGGCATCGCTGAGGAGGCCCGGTCGTCGCTGACCGAGATGCGGCGGGTGCTGCGGCTGCTGCGGGCGGAGCCGGGGGAGCTGGAGCCGCAGCCCGGGCTGGAGGATCTGCCGGGTCTGGTCGAGCGGGCTCGACAGGCGGGGGCGTCGATCGAGCTGGACGCGACGACAGCGGAGGTGGACCCAGCGGTGGGCTTGACGGCGTACCGGGTGGTGCAGGAGGGGATCAGCAACGCCGTACGGCATGCGCCGGGTGCACTGATCTCGGTGACAGTACGGCGGCAGGCGACCGAGCTCACGGTCACGGTGTCCAACGGCAGGGGAGCCGGCACCGAGAAGAGTGGATCAGGGCAGGGGCTGTTGGGGATGCGAGAGCGGGTGAGCCTGGTGGATGGGACGGTGAGGGCGGAGAGCACGCCGGACGGCGGGTTCGTGGTGGAGGCGGTTCTGCCGGTGCAGGCTCGATGATCAGGGTGATGGTGGTGGACGACCAGGAGATCGTCCGCGCCGGGTTCAGCGCGCTGCTGGGGGCGCAGGAGGATCTCGAGATCGTCGGGCAGGCCGGCAACGGCGCCGAGGCGGTGGCAACAGCCCGGGAGGTCCGGCCGGACGTGATCCTGATGGATGTGCGGATGCCCGTGCTGGACGGGATCGCGGCGACCCGCCAGATCCTCGAGAGCACCACAGAAGACCAGCCAAAGGTGATCGTGCTGACCACCTTCGACCTCGACGAGTACGTGTACGACGCGTTGCGCGCCGGTGCGAGCGGGTTCCTGCTCAAGCACGTCTCACCCGACGAGCTCGCCGCCGCCGTCCGGGTCGTCGCCGGGGGAGACGCACTGCTCGCGCCGTCGATCACCCGCCGCCTGGTCGAGGACTTCGCGAAGACCCGCCCGGTCCTCAAGGTCGCCGACGCGACGCTCACCCCGCGCGAGACCGACGTACTGCGACAGATCGCCCGCGGCCTGTCGAACCGCGAGATCGCCGCCGAGCTGGTGCTCGCCGAGCAGACGGTGAAGTCGCACGTCAGTCGCATCCTGACCAAGCTCGATCTGAGGGACCGGGCGCAAGCTGTCGTCTACGCGTACGAGGCCGGGGTCGTCGCCCCGGGACCAGCACGCTGAAAGGTGGAGACATGGACGGGTTGGAACGGTTACGGGCCCTGTGCCTGGCGTTGCCGGAGGTGACCGAGCGGCTGAGCCACGGCGAGCCGACCTGGTTCGTCCGGGACAAGAAGACGTTCGTCATGTTCGCCAACCAGCACCACGACGACCGGATCGGTTTCTGGTGCGCGGCCCCCGAAGGCGCCCAGCAGGAGCTGCTCACCACCGACCCGGACCGCTTCTTCCGGCCGCCGTACGTCGGTCACCGCGGCTGGCTCGGCGTCTACCTCGACATCGACGACGTCGACTGGGACCACCTCGCCGAGCTGGTCCGCGACGCCTACCGCCAGATCGCCCCCAAGTCCTTGGCCGCCCTGGTCGACTAGGTCGACCTCGGTCTGCGGAAGGAAGGTGGCCCTCCGGACAGGCCGGTACGACGCGCGCAAGGTCGGCGCGGGAGAAGTCGCGCGCCGCCGCGCAGATGCGGTCGCGCGTCGCGCCGTACAGGGCGGCGCTGGTGGTCGGGTCCATGGCAGATCTCCTTTCTGAGCCTGACGGACGAGAAGCACCGGAATCGACGAAGGCAGGCGGCCTGGAGTCCACCGATAGGGTGGCGCGGTGAGTGAGACTGAGGTCCAGGTGCGCGGCATCGGGGACAAGCTGGCCATCGGAATGTCGTTCGGGAGCTCGGCGGCGGTGATGGTGCTGGAGCTGGTCTCGCTGCGGCTGGTGGCGCCCTACCTGGGGCTGACGCTGGAGACGAACACGGCGATCATCGGCGTCGCGCTGGCGGCGATCGCGACCGGCGCGGCCCTGGGTGGGCGGTTCGCCGACACCGTGTCGCCGACCCGGACGCTGGGGCCGCTGATCCTCCTCGGCGGCGCCCTGGTCCTGCTGGTGCTGCCGGTCGTGCGATGGACGGGCGAAGCGGTGCGCGGTGGCGGCGAGAACGCGGTGTTCCTCGCGGTCGCGGTCGTGATGTTCGTGCCCGCGTCGTTGCTGGCGGCGGTGACGCCGATGGTGACCAAACTGCGGCTGTCGACGCTGGCCCAGACCGGCACGGTGGTCGGCCGGCTGTCGGCGTACGCGACGGTGGGCGGGATCTGCGGGACCGTGCTGACCGGGTTCGTGTTCGTGGCCAAGGTGCCGACGAGCGTGATCGTGCTCTGCCTCGGCGGGGTGCTCGTGGTCACCGGCGCGGTGCTGACGATCTTCCTGCGCGGCTTCCAGGCGGCGGTCAGGCCGCTGGCTCTCGCGCTGGTCGGGACCGGGCTCACGCTGGTCGCGCCGCGGCCGTGCGAGGTCGAGACGGCCTACCACTGCGCCCGGATCGAGGCCGATCCGGCCAGAGCGAACGGCCGGATCCTGTACCTGGACCAGCTGCGGCACTCGTACGTCGATCTCGAGGACCCGACCTACCTGCAGTTCGAGTACATCAAGAACTTCGCGGCCGTGATCGACGCCGAGTTCCCGGCCGGTCAGCGGATCGACGCGCTGCACGTCGGGGGCGGCGGCCTGACCATGCCGCGCTGGCTGACCGCGACCCGGCCGGGCAGTCACAACAAGGTCTACGAGATCGATCCCGGCGTCATCGCGCTGGACAAGGCCGAGCTCGGCGCGAAGGCCGGCCCGGAGCTCGACCTGCAGATCCGCGACGGGCGTCTCGGCGTCCGGTCCGAGCCGACCGACAGCCGCGACCTGGTGGTGATGGACGCGTTCGGCGGCGTCGCCGTGCCGTGGCACCTGACCACCCGCGAGATCGTCGCCGACGTCCACCGGGTGCTGCGCCCGGGCGGGATCTACGCGGCCAACATCATCGACTTCGGCCCGCAGAGCTTCCTCAAGGCGGAGATCCGGACCGTCGCCGAGGAGTTCAAGAACGTCGCGGTCGTCTCGACCCGGGAGGCGCTGGCCGGTGAGCAGGGCGGGAACTTCGTCGTGGTCGCCTCCGACCAGGAGCTGCCCGTCGCCGCGCTGCGGACCCGGCTCGGTGCCCGGGCCGAGGTCCTGGCAGGCCCTGACGACGTACGGCGGTTCGTCGGCGACGCACCGCTGCTGACCGACGACTTCGCGCCGGTCGACCAGCTGCTGACGCCCTTCGCGACCTGACCGGAACTTGGGCAACGGCGGGGGTGGAGTTGTGCTCCGCGCCGCGGGCTTGTTGCATGTGCACATGCACCCACGCGCAGGTCAGCCCGCCCAGCCCGAGGACCTCGTCGACGTCGACGCGCTGCTCGCGGCGTACGACGGGATCACCCCGGACGTCGACAACCCCGCCCAGAAGGTCGTCTTCGGTACGTCGGGCCACCGCGGCTCGAGCCTGGACGGCGCCTTCAACGAGGCCCACATCCTGGCGATCACGCAGGCCGTCTGCGAGTACCGCGCCGGTGAGGGCACCAGCGGACCGCTCCTGGTCGGCCGGGACAGCCACGGCCTGTCCGAGCCCGCCTGGCGGACCGTGCTCGAGGTGCTCGCGGGCAACGGCGTGCAGACCCTGGTCGACAGCGCCGACCGGCTGACCCCGACGCCCGCGGTGTCGCACGCGATCCTGCGCCTCAACCGCGGGGCCGGTGCGGGCGCGGACGGCATCGTCATCACCCCGTCGCACAACCCGCCGCGCGACGGCGGGATCAAGTACAACCCGCCGCACGGCGGCCCCGCCGACTCCGACGCGACCGGCTGGATCGCCACCCGGGCCAACGAGCTGATCGCGGACGGCAACCGCGAAGTACGCCGGACGCCGTTCGCGCAGGCGCGCAGCCAGGCCGGCGACTACGACTTCCTCGGCCACTACGTCGACGACCTGCCGTCGGTGATCAACCTGGACGCGATCCGCGCCTCCGGGCTGCGGATCGGCGCCGACCCGCTCGGCGGCGCGAGCGTCGACTACTGGGCCGCGATCGGTGAACGCCACCAGCTCGACCTGACCGTCGTCAACCCGCGGGTCGACCCGGCCTGGTCGTTCATGACGCTCGACCACGACGGCAAGATCCGGATGGACTGCTCCTCGCCGTACGCGATGGCCTCGCTGGTCGCGCAGAAGGACCGCTACGACCTGGCGACCGGGAACGACGCGGACGCCGACCGGCACGGCATCGTCACACCGGACGCCGGGCTGATGAATCCGAACCACTACCTCGCGGCCGCGATCTCGTACCTGTTCGCGAACCGCCAGTGGGGTCCGGACGTCGCGGTCGGCAAGACGCTGGTCTCGTCGTCGCTGATCGACCGCGTGGTCGCGGATCTCGGCCGGCGGCTGTGGGAGGTGCCGGTCGGGTTCAAGTGGTTCGTGCCGGGGCTGATCGACGGGTCGGTCGGGTTCGGTGGCGAGGAGTCGGCCGGGGCGAGCTTCCTGCGGTTCGACGGCAGCGTCTGGACGACCGACAAGGACGGGATCCTGCTCGCGCTGCTGGCCAGCGAAATCACCGCGGTGACCGGGGAGACGCCGTCGCAGGCCCACGCGAAGCTGGTCGAGCGGTTCGGCGCTTCGGCGTACTCGCGCGTGGACGCGCCCGCCAGCCGGGAGCAGAAGGCGAAGCTGGCCGGGCTGTCGGCCGATGCGGTGACGGCGACCGAGCTCGCGGGTGAGCCGATCCTGGACCGGCTGACCAGCGCGCCGGGCAACGGTGCCGCGGTCGGTGGGCTGAAGGTGACGACGGAGTCGGCATGGTTCGCCGCGCGGCCGTCGGGGACCGAGGACCTGTACAAGATCTACGGCGAGTCGTTCAAGGGCGCCGAACACCTGGAAGAGGTGTTCGTCCAGGCCCGCGAGGTCGTCTCCAACGCCTTGGAGGACTAGCGCACGAAGGCGTCCACCAACCGGTCCAGGTCCGTGGCGGGGCTCGTCGTGAGTCCGCTGTGGATCGGGCCGGGGTGGACGACCGTACTGCGGGGGGCCGCGAGCCAGCGGAAGCGCTCGCCGATCCGCGTGGCCGCGGCCGGTCCGCCCGCCGGGTCGCCCGCGCAGATCGCGCGGATGTGCTCCAGCGAGGCGCACACCACGTCGACGTCCACGGCCGGGTCGAGCGCGCGCAGCCGGGCCGGGTCGACGTCCCAGGCGGCGCCGAGGAAGCCCATCCCACGGCAGTAGATCACCGCGCCGACGTTGACGAACTCGCCGCGGTGGATCCGCGGCGCGGCGCGCAGGATCACGTAGTCGAAGGGGACCAGGTCGTCGGTCATCGCGCACCACCGGGAAGCCACGCGGACCGGTCGGCCAGCCGGGCGGTCAGGTGCCCGAAGTAGCGCTCGCGGTCGCCGTCGGCGATCCACTCGTCGGGGACCAGCGCGATCACCTCGGTCAGCAGCTCCGGCGTGACCTCGGCCGCCAGGGCCGCGTCGATCGCCGGTACGGCGGGCGCGTCGTCGCGGAAGACGTGGTCGTTCGCGTCGTACGGCAGCGCGGCGAAGCGCTCGGCCGACATCCAGGAGTGGTGGAAGTACAGGGCCGCGCCGTGGTCGATCAACCAGAGTTCCTTGTGCCAGACGAGCAGGTTGGGGTTGCGCCACGAGCGGTCGACGTTGGCGATGAACGCGTCCAGCCAGAGGATCCGCGCGCGGGTCGCGGCGTCCGGCGTACCGCTGGAACCGTCGTAGCCGAACGAGCCGGGCAGGAAGTCGACCGCGAGGTTGAGCCCGGCGCTGCGGACGAGCAGGTCCTGGATCTCCTCGTCCGGCTCGGACCTGCCGATCGCCGGGTCGAGCCGGCAGAGCTTGAGCTCGGGGATGCGCAGACCGAGCCGGCGGAACAGCTCGCCGGCGATGATCTCGGCGACCAGCGCCTTCGGGCCCTGGCCGGCGCCGTGGAACTTCAGCACGTAGGTGCCGAGATCGTTGCCTTCGACAACACCTGGCAGCGATCCGCCCTCGCGCAGCGGCAGCACGTAGCGGGTGGCGTTGACGGTCGGCAGACTCACCCGGCAGAGCCTAGAGGGCCGTTTCCGCGCGGATGGTGCCGGGTACCGACTCGGGGTGAAGCATCCGTCCATGGGCGTAGAGGAAGAGTTGCTGCTGGTCTCCGCCACCGGTCAGCCACTACCGAGAAGCAAGGCGGTCAAGGACGAGACCGAAGGGGTCGACGTCGAGCTGGAGCTGACCCGCGCGCAGGTGGAGACCAACTCGCCGGTGTGCGAGACCTCCGACGAACTGCATCGGCAGCTGAACGCGATGCGGGCCAAGCTGGCCGCCGCCGCGGCCGAGCACGGCGGGCGCCTGCTGGCGATCGCGGCGCCGCCGACCGGTGAGGCGGCGCACCTGGTGACGCAGAAGCCGCGGTACGAGGAGATGGAGCAGCGGTACGGCCTGCTCGCCCGCGAGCAGGCCGTCTGCGGGTGCCACGTGCACATCGACGTACCGGACAAGGAGGCTGCGATCCGGGTCAGCAACCACCTGCGTCCGTGGCTGCCGGCGTTGCTCGCGCTCAGCGCCAATTCCGCGATCTACCTCGGCGCCGACACCGGGTTCGCCAGCTGGCGGGCGATCATGTGGTCGCGCTGGCCGTGCGTCGGGCAGCCGCCGTACTTCGAGTCGGCCGCGCACTACGACACGCTGGTGGAGACGCACCTGGCGTCCGGCAGCATCATGGACGAACGCATGGTCTATTGGGACGTCCGGCCGTCGTCGCACCTGCCGACGGTCGAGGTGCGGGTGAGCGATGTACCGCTGACTGTCGCCGAGACCGTGCTGCACGCGACGCTCGTCCGCGCGCTGGTGATGACCGCGCTGGCCGAGGGTGACCTGGGCCCGGAGCTGCAGCCGGAGGTACTGCGGGCGGCGTACTGGCTGTCGGCGAAGAACGGGCTGACGGGGAAGAACCTCGACGTGCTGAACGCCGAGCCGATGCCGGTCGAGCAGGTGATGCGGAAGCTGGTCGATCACGCCCGGCCCGCACTGGAGCAGCTGGACGAGGTCGAGCGGGTCGAGACGACGATCCAGCGCCTGCTCACCGAGGGCAACGGCGCGGTCCGGCAGCGCAAGGCGTTCCAGGACGGCAGCGACCTGATCGACCTGGTCGAGGTCACTCAGTAGAGCGTCGTCGAGAGCGAGGTGAGACCGGCCGCCTCGAGCGGGGACGGTGGCGCGGTCTCGGGTGGGGCCTGGCGGAACGCTGTCGGGGCCAGTCCGTAGATCGCGCTGAAGCGCCGGGAGAAGTGGTAGGCGTCGGCAAATCCACACTGTACGGCGACCGCCTGGATCGACAGGTTGGTGTGCCAGAGCAGCGGTTCGGCGCGGGCCAGGCGCAGCAGCTCGACCGCGGCGACCGGGCCGACCGGGCCGACCGCGAAGTGGCGCCCGAACACGCGGCACAGCGTGCTCGGCGAAACCCCGGCGGCCGAGGCCAGCTCCTCCAGCGGGATCGGCCTCGCGACGCCGTCGGACCAGGCGACCCGGACGGCGTGCAGCATGGCGACGACGGGCTCAGGCAGCGCGACCGGCGGCGTCGCCGGGGTCGCGAGGAAGGTCAGCATCAGCATCCGCAAGGTCTCACGCGCGTGCAGCTCCCAGTCCGCCGGCGCCGTGCTGCCCAGCCAGACCAGATAGTTGCACAGGGCCCCCATCGGGTCCTGCCGTCCGGTCAGGTCGCGCACCAACGGACAGTCGTCCGGTACGGCGCTCTCGAGCGTGAAGTGCACGTACGCGTGCCGCGTCGACGTCCGCGGGTCCCAGTGGAACTCGTCCTGCATCCCCGGCCGGATCAGCAGCAGCTTGCCCGGGACCAAAGGGATCCGCGCGCCGTCGTACAGCCAGGTGGCGCTGCCCTTGAGCAGCCAGACGAACTGGTACCACCTGGCCCGGCGCGGTCCGAAGGTCGAGGCCGGCGGGTACTCCGCGACGGCCGGCCCCAACCGGTGGACGAGCTCGACGCTCACTTCCGGTCGCAGCCACCGTCACGATCGGGGCGGATCCGCGGGCGGCGCACCTCCTCGAGTCCCTTGTAGGCGTAGGGATCCGAGCCGGCCACGAGCACGACGTCGCGGAAGTCGGCCTGCGCGACCGGCGTCCCCTCGGCCGAGACGGCCCACGGCAGCAGGGACTCGGCGCTCATGTAGTGGTTCGCCAGGGCGCGGCGGTACCCGTGCTTGCCGGTGTTGGGCAGCGACTTGTGCAGCAGGTAGCCGTTGAACAGCAGCACCGAGCCGGCCTCCAGCTCGACCGGTACGGCGTCGGCGTCGTCGTACGGGAAGCCGTAGGACTCGACGGTGCAGTCGTACTTCGGGTCGTCGTGCTCGCGGTTGGGGTAGATGACGCCGCGGCGGTGCGATCCGGGCAGCACCCACAGGCAGCCGTTCTCGGTGGTGGCGTCGTCGAGCGCGATCCAGGCCGCGGTCAGCGAGCGGTCCCGGGTCGGGATGAACATCTCGTCCTGGTGCCAGGCCTGGCCCGGTTTGCCCTCGGACTTGATGAACAGCATCGACTGCATCCCCTTGACGTTCTCACCGATCACCGCGGTCAGCGCCGCCACGACCGCCGGATGGCGCATCGTGGCAAGCATCAGCTCGGAGAGCTTGTGCGGGTAGTGGATGCACAGGTAGCGGCGCAGCACGTCCTCGTCGGTCTCACCCGGTACGGCGGGCTGGGCGCCGTCGATCGCGCCGAGCTCGCCGCGGCAGATCCGGACCGCTTCGTCCAGTAGCTTGCCGACCTCGCCGGGACTGAGCGCCTGCTCCAGCACGACGTACCCGTCGCGGTCGAAGGACTTCTTCAGGTCAGTGGTCTCCATCGGTCGATCATCACCTCGCGCTACTGGGTCGGGCCATGGCGTGACGTGGCGTCCGGATGGCGAATCGACGCATCTCGCACGACACCTCTTGACGGCTCCCCGGAGCCGCTGGTTACATCGCTCCACCGCAGTCTAATACGTATAAGTGGGAGTTGACGTGGTTCCGTCCGCACCAGTTCCGCGCCGCCGCCGGGCCACCCAGGTGGACCTCGCCAAGCGGGCCGGCGTCTCGCAGGCGACCGTCTCGCTGGTGCTCAGCGGCGGTCCCGCGGCCGACCAGATCGCCGAGCCGACCCGGCAGGCGGTGCTGTCGGCGGCGGCCGAGCTGGGGTACTCGGTGAACATCGCGGCCCGGAGCCTCAAGGGCGGCCGCAACCACCTGCTCGGGCTCTACACCTTCGAGCCGGTCTTCCCGACCGACCAGCGCGACTTCTACTTCCCGTTCCTGCTCGGTGTCGAGGAGGAGACCGCGCGGCAGGGTTACGACCTGCTCCTGTTCAGCTCGGTCACCTCGGGCGACCGGGCGATCTACTCCAGCGGCGCGAACCGGCTGAAGCTCGCCGACGGCTGCGTCCTGCTCGGTCGCAACGTGCGCCGCGAGGAGCTCGCCGAGCTGGTCCGCGAGGACTTCCCGTTCGTGTTCATCGGCCGCCGCGAGCTCGAAGGCGCCGAACTCTCGTACGTCGGTGCCGACTACGTCACCGCCACCAGCAAGTTGGTCGGCGAGCTGACCGATCTCGGCCACGAGCGGATCCTCTACCTGCGGGCCGTCGAGGACACCGAGCCGACCCGCGACCGCGAGGTCGGCTACCGGCAGGGCCTGGCCGCGGCCGGCCTGACGGTGGACGAGTCCCTGATCCGCGAGCTCGAGGACCCGGCCGAGCTGTCCGCGGCCTTCGTCAAGCAACGGATCGCCGAGGACCGGATCACCGCGATCCTGGTCGAGCCGAGCGAGGACAACCGCCTGACCACGGCCCTCGACGCGGTCAGCGCGGCCGTGAGCTTCCCGGCGGACTGCTCGATCGCCCTGCTCGGTGACCCGCCGGCCTGGACGCCGGAGCTGCGTGACTGGACCCGTTTCTCCTTGCCCCGCGCAGAGATGGGCCGTACGGCGGTGCAACTGCTGATAGAGCTTCTGAAGGAGCCCCACAACAAGGCCCACCACGTGACGGTGCCGTGCGCTTTCGTCGCGGGCGACTCGATCGGCCCAGTCCGATGATCCGCCGAGTCGTTCGCCGCCTCCTGATCGGTGTGTTCGTGATGTGGGGCGCGGCCTCGGTCATCTTCGTCATCGTCCGGGCCGCACCTGGTGACCCGGTGACGGTGTTCCTCGGGTCGGACGCCGGCCCGGAGCAGATCGCCCGCCTGACCGAGTCGCTCGGGCTGAACGAGCCGCTGCACACGCAGTACTTCAAGTACCTCGGCGACGTGCTCCAGCTCGACTTCGGAGACTCCTTCCGGCTCGGTCGGCCGGCGATGGACGCCGTGCTGGAACGATTGCCCGCGACCCTCGACCTGACCGTCGCCGCGACCGTCATCGCCGTGGTCGCCGGCCTGATCCTGGGGCTCGTCGCAGGCAGCCGGCCGGGCGGTCCGGTGGACCGAATCGTGTCGGCCGCGACGATCGGCCTGCAGTCGTTCCCGACGTTCTGGGTCGGAATCATGCTGATCCTGACCTTCGCGCTCGGTCTGCGGCTGCTGCCCAGCGCGGGTGTCGGTACGCCGGCGCACCTGGTCCTGCCGGCCGTCACGCTCGCGCTCCCGTTCACGGCGATCGTCGCCCGGCTGACCCGCAGCAGCATCACCGAGTCGATGCGCGAGCAGTACATCCAGACCGCGCTGTCCAAGGGGCTCACCCAGCGGCAGGTCCTGCTCGGGCACGCGCTGCGTAACTCACTGATCCCGGTGGTCACGATCGTCGGGATGCAGTTCGGCGCGCTGATGGGCGGCGCCGTGATCGTGGAGAACGTCTTCGCCTGGCCGGGCCTCGGCTCGCTGGTCGTCGACTCGGTCGCCAACCGCGACTACGCCGTCGTCCAGGCGGTGACCCTGCTGATCGCCGGGATCGTGATGGTGCTCAACATCGTCGCGGACCTGCTCTACGCCCGGCTCGACCCGCGCATCCGGACGGAGGCCGGAGTATGACCGCGACAGTCCTTCCCCAGCAGGTCGCCACCCGCCGGTGGCGCCGCGGAGCGCTCGCTCGTACGCCGTACGTCGTGATCGGTCTCTACGTCCTGGTCGCGCTGATCGGCCCGCTCGTCATCCACTACGACCCGGTCCACACCCCGTTGACCGATCGCCTGCTCGCCCCGGGCGCCCACACGGAGTCGGGTGGAATCGCCTTGCTGGGCACGGACGCGCTCGGCCGGGATCTGCTCGCCCAGATCGTGTACGGCGCTCGCACGTCGCTCCTGATCGGCCTCACGACCGTGCTGGTCGCGTCGGTGGTCGGTGTGACGATCGGTGTCGTGGTCGGCTACGCCCGCGGCTGGGTGGACGCCGTACTGGCCCGGCTCATCGATGTGCTGCAGGCCTTTCCGGCGATTCTGCTCGCGATCGTGATCGCCGGGGTGCTGGCCCGCAGCGTCCTGGTAGTGGTGCTCGCGCTGTCGGTGACGGCGTGGATCTCCTTCGCCCGGGTGACCCGCGGTGTCGCGCTGTCGCTGCGCGAACGGCCGTGGGTCGACGCCGCCCGGGTGATGGGGGTGCCGGTCCGATCGATCATGGTGCGGCACATCCTGCCGTTCACGATCGGTCCGGTGGTCGCCCTGGCGACGCTCGAGTTCTCGCTCGTCGTCCTGGCCGAGGCGGGTCTGAGCTTCCTCGGCATCGGGCTGCCGACCACGGCCGTGTCGTGGGGGCAGACCATCGCGAACGGCCAGCAGTACCTGGAGACCGCCTGGTGGATCTCCACCCTGCCCGGTCTCGCACTGTCGGTGCTGATCATCAGCATCGGCATCCTCGGCGATCAGCTCACCGCCCGTCACGGGCACCGCGGCCGCCGGCTGTGACACGTCTCGTTCGATCTTCCCCGGGAGGGAACCCCATGACCAAGGTGAGCCCACGCAGGTTGCTCGCGGCAACGATCGCCGTCGGCCTGCTGCTGACCGGCTGCTCCACCACGACCGGTGGCAGCGCCGAGGAGAGCGGAGGTGACCGGGACCTGGTGGCCACGGGCACCTACCCGATCGAGAGCCTCGACCCGCACGGCGCCCAGGGCGCCTCGACCGGTACCCAGCTCGCCGCGAAGGCGATCTTCAGCCGGCTGGTGAAGCTGGAGGCCGACGGCAAGGTCAGCGGCGACCTGGCCGAGAAGTGGGAGCCTGGGGCAACTGCCGCCACCTGGACCTTCACCCTGCGCCAAGGCGTCACGTTCAGCGACGGCAAGCCGGTGACGAGTGCCGATGTCGTTGCCTCGTTCAACCGGATGATGACGCTGGACGGGCCGAACGCGGCGAACTTCCCGGATGCCAAGATGACCGCGCCGTCGGCGTCCGAGGTGGTGCTGACCGCGCCGGCACCCGACGCGTCGATCCCGCGCAAGCTCGGGCTGTTCTACGTGATCCCGGCGTCGGTGAAGGCCGACGACACCGCGTTCTTCAACGACCCGGTTGGCTCGGGGCCGTTCGCCGTGGAGCGGTTCAAGCCGAGCGAGGAGCTCGCGCTCGTCCCGAACGAGAAGTACTCCGGCGACAAGCCGCAGCTCGCGCACCTGCAGCTCCGCAACATCCCGGACCTCTCGGCGCGGCTGACCGCGTTGCGGACCGGCGAGGTGGACGTCGTCTGGGGCATCCCCGACGACCAGCTCGCGGTGCTGCGCGGCGAGAACAGCCTGACCGTGCAGACCGTCCCGAGCACCGCGGTGTTCACGATGTGGTTCAACTCCTCGGTCCCCGCGCTGAAGACCCCGGCGGTCCGCCGCGCGCTGTGGCAGGCCGTCGACTTCGAGAAGATCATCAAGGCCCTGTACGCCGAAACCGGCGCACTCGCCGACGCGCCGGTCGCGCCGTCCGTGCTCGGTTACGCCAAGCAGCAGCCGGTCGGCCACGACGCGCAGGCCGCCAAGGCCGCGCTGCAGAATGCGGGCTTCGACTTCGGCAAGAAGCTCCGGCTGCAGTTCTCCGACGCGGAGTTCCGGCCGTTCGTGCAGGCCGTCGCCTCGGCGCTGGCCGAGATCGGTGTCAAGGCCGACGTGCTGGAGAAGGAGAAGGCGGTCTTCACCAAGGACCTGCTCGCGCTCAACTTCGACCTCAACTTCCAGCAGCTCGCCACCCCGACGTACGACGCGGCGAGCAACCTCGGCCGGCTCTACCCGTGCAAGGCCAAGCGCACCGGCTACTGCAACCCCGAGCTCGACGCCCTGCTGGCCAAGGCGGGCGCGAGCCCGGACGACGCCGGGCGCGGCAAGCTCTACGCGCAGGCGAGCGAGATCATCTGGCGCGACGCGGTCGGCATGTTCCCGATGACCGTGCAGCTCGCCTACTCCTGGAAGAAGGGACTCGAGGGCTTCACGCCGGACCCGAGCGGCCTGCCCGACTTCGCCGGCATCAAGGTCGCCGGCTCGTGATCGACAGCCAACTGTCCGAGCGGTCCCCGGCGCTCACCGACGCGCAGCTGCAGGCTGACGAGCTGGTGGTCGACCTGCCGGGTCCGCGCGGTCCGGTCCGGGTGGTGGACGGCGTCTCCTTCGACGTCCCCGCCGGTACGACGGTGGGCCTGATCGGGGAGTCCGGCAGCGGCAAGACGATGACCGCACTCGCGGTGATCGGGCTGCTGCCGGAGGGCGCCGAGACCGGCGGTGAGCTGCGGTGGCAGGGCGAGGACCTGCTGCGGGTCTCCGACGAGCGGCGGCGCCGGGTGCGCGGTCACGAGATCTCGATGATCTTCCAGGACCCGCTGGCCGCGCTGAACCCGAGCCTCACCATCGGCCGTCAGGTCGGCGAGATCCTGCGCCGCGACGGCCGGTCGCGGGCGGACGTTCGCAGTACGGTGATCGACTTGCTGGACCGCGTCGGCGTACCGGAGCCTGCGCAGCGGATGAACAACTATCCGCACGAGTTCTCCGGCGGTCTGCGGCAGCGCGCGATGATCGCGCTGGCGTTGGCGGGCAGCCCGTCGCTGCTGCTCGCCGACGAGCCGACCACCGCGCTCGACGTCACCGTGCAGGCGCGGATCCTGCGGCTGCTGCGCTCGATCCAGCAGGAGGAGGGCCTGGCGATGCTGCTCGTCAGCCACGACCTCCGGGTGATCGCGCACGTCGCCGACCAGGTCGTCGTCATGTACGCCGGACGTGTGGCCGAGCGCGGCCCGGCCGCCGAGGTGCTGCGTCGCGCGGCGCATCCCTACACGCGTGCGCTGGTGGCGAGCGTTCCCGCCGTACGGACTCGTACGGCGCTGGCCGATCCGTTGCCGGGGGCACCGGCGACGCCGGCCAACCGGCCGTCCGGGTGCGCGTTCCACCCGCGGTGCCCGCGGGCCCAGGACCGGTGCCGGACCGAGGTGCCGCTGACGCGGGAGGTCGCGCCGGGCCGGTGGAGCGCGTGCCACTTCGCGGAGGAGGTGCTGGATGTCTGAGCCGCGCGAAAGCAGCGCCGGGGCAACAGTTGCTACGGGCAACTTGCTCGAGGTGTCCGACCTGCGAGTGAGCTTCGGGGCCAAGCGCCACCGGACGGTGGCCGTCGACGGTGTGAGTCTGCACGTCGCGCCGGAGGAGACCCTCGCGGTGGTGGGGGAGTCCGGTTCCGGGAAGACGACCGTCGCCCGGTGCGTGGTCGGGTTGCAGAAGCCCGACTCCGGGACGGTGACCTTCGAGGGTCAGCCGCTGGGACCGGTCGGACGGCGTCCGCCCGAGCGGCAGCGGGCGATCCAGATGGTCTTCCAGGACCCGCGGTCGTCGCTCAACCTGCGGATGACGGTGGCTCAGCTGATCGGCGAGGCGTGGCGGACGCATCCGGCGGCCGCGCCGCCGGGGGATCGGGACGCCGCGCTGCGCGGCGTACTGGCTGATGTCGGGCTCGATGCGGACGTCGCTGAGCGCACTGCTGGGGACCTGTCCGGTGGTCAGTGCCAGCGGGTCAGCATCGCCCGCGCGCTGGCGGTCGGGCCTCGGCTGCTGGTCTGCGACGAGGCCGTGTCCGCGCTCGACGTCTCCGTGCAGGCGCAGATCCTGCGGCTGCTGGTCGAGCTCCGGCGCAGTCACCACCTGGCGCTGCTGTTCATCTCGCACGACCTCGGAGTGGTGCACCAGATCGCCGATCGGGTGGCCGTGATGCGCAACGGCGCGGTCGTGGAAGAAGGACCTGCCAGTGACGTGCTCGGTGCGCCGCGGCACGAGTACACCCAAGCCCTGCTCGACGCCGCCCTGGATCTGGGAGTTGACGAATGACCGTCGGATGGAACACGTGGGACGTCGACACCCATACCGGGATGGTGCACCTGCCCTCGGGGTTGCGGGTGCGGTTCGGCGTACCGGGGTCTCCGGTCGACGGGTTCACTTGGCGCGACGGGCTCGTCCGGCTCGGCCATCACAGCGTGGACGGGCGCTTTGCGGAGGTCACGGTCGAGGCCGGTGGCGCGCAGTTGCGGCTGGTGATGGCCGGTGGTTCCGGCGAGGCGTTGTACGTGAGTGCCGAGGGGACCGCTGGGGTGGTCGCGGTGCTCGACGGCTGGCGGGACGCGGCGGTCGAGGTCGTGGACGAGTCGATCCGCGTCGACGGACGGCTGTGGCGGATCGAGAGCTCGACGCCTGCGCTGACGGCCGGACTGTCGTTGGAGTTCGCCGGCTCGGTCGACCTGGTGATCGCTCCCGAAGGCGTGCCCACCGAGGACCTGGGGTCTGTGCTCGAAAGCCGACGGGCCGAGGTCGACCGTACGGCGCTGCGCTCGGACGGCTGGCTGGGCGACGCGGCCGCGGCCGCGACCCGTGCGGTCACCTGGAACACGATCTACGCGCCGGACCTCGGCCGGGTTCTGACGCCGACCTCACGGGACTTCGTGTCCGTCCGCCGGAAGGGCTTCTACGGCACCTGGGCCCTGCACGCCTGGGACACGTTCTTCACCGGACTCGTGGCCTCCAGCATCGACCGTGACGAGGCGCGGCGGATCTTCGCGCAGATCCTGCCCTTCGCCGACGACGCGGGCATGATCCCGAACCGGATCTCCGACGAACGGGGCACCACCGCGGACCGGTCGCAACCACCGGTCGGCGCACTGACCGTCTTCAAGGCCTACCTCGCGAGCGGTCTGTCCTCCGCCACCCGCGACCGGGAGTTGCTGGAGGCAACCTTTCCGGCGCTGCTGGCCTGGCACGACTGGTGGCCGGGCGCGCGCCGCGGTCCGCACGGTCTGCTGACCTGGGGATCGGACCCGATCGAGGGCGACGAGGAGTCGGCGACCCTGGACCGGACCAAGCGGGAGTCCGGGCTCGACGACTCCCCGATGTACGACGACGCGCGGTACCTGCCGGCGACCCACACGATGGACCTGACCGATGTCGGCCTGGTCGCGCTGCACATCGCGGACGCGGAGGCACTCGCCGGGATCGCCGACGTACTGGGTGAGACCGCGACGGCCGAACGCCTGCGGGTCGAGGTCGGTGAGGCACGCGCGGCGGCCGAGAAGCTGCTGTGGGACGGCGACGGCTACCGCAACCTTCGGGCTGACGGCACGCACGATCAGCACGTCTCGCCGACGCTGCTCTACCCGCTGCTGGCCGGGCTCCCGGACGCCGAGCGAGCGGCCGAGCTCGCTGCCCGGTTGCTGAAGCCCGAGACCCTCGGCGGCGATCCGCCGTTGCCGAGCGTGGCCCGCGACGACCCGGGGTACGCGGCGACGTACTGGCGTGGACGGATCTGGGCGCCGATGGCGTACCTCGCGATCGAGGGCCTGCGGCGGTACGAACTCACCGATACGAGTCGTCCGTTGGTCACCGCGCTGCTGCGGCTGTTCCTGTCCGAGTGGGACAAGCACAGCCACGTCCGCGAGAACTACCCGGCGACCGTGGGCGAGGACGTTCGCGCCTTCGCGGCGCGCTCCGACGGGCTGATGGCCTGGGGCGGCCTGCTGGCCTACCTCGCGTACGGCGAACTGGCGGACGCGCGCGTGGACGGCTGGCGCTTCGCCCACCCGGGCGAGGCCGCCGAGCTGGTGAACCTGCCGCTGGGCGACGGGCGGCTGGCCGTCGTCGCAGGGGAGCGGCTGACCGTTTCGCTGGGCGACCAGGTGCTGCTCGTGGCCGATCCGGGCGTCGTGGTCACGGCGTACCGGCGTACGGGTGAAGAGGTCAGCGGTACGGCGCACGGCACCGGCGAGCTATTGGTCACGCCACCCGGAGGCGGTGAGCCGGTCCGGCTGACAGTTCAGGGCGCGCCTTGCCCTTTTCGATATGAGACAGACAGGGGAATCTCCGAGTGACAAGGCAATCCGAGACAGAGACCGACATCGTCGTCGCGGGCGGTGGGCTCGGCGGAGTGGCGGCCGCGCTGGCCGCGCTGCGGCGGGGACGGTCGGTGGTGCTCGTCGAGGAGACGGGCTGGATCGGCGGTCAGCTCACCAGTCAGGGCGTGCCGCCGGACGAGCACACCTGGATCGAGCAGTTCGGCTGCACCCGGTCCTACCGCGGGCTGCGGGACAAGATCCGCGACTACTACCGCACCTGGTACCCGCTGACCGACGAGGCGCGCGCCCGGCCGGACCTCAACCCGGGCGAGGGCCGGGTGTCGAGGCTCTGCCACGAGCCCAAGGTCGCCGTCGCGGTGCTGGAGGCGATGGTCGCGCCGTACGTCGGGTCCGGGCGCCTGCGCATCCTGTACGGCTCCCGCGTCGTCGCGGCGGACGTCGACGGGGACACCGTGCGGGCCGTCACCGTTGAAGGACCCGAGGGCGAGCAGCTGGTGGTGTCGGCGTCGTACGTGCTGGATGCGACCGAGCTGGGCGACCTGCTGCCGCTGACCGGCGCCGAGCACGTGACCGGCTTCGAGTCCGGCCGGGAGACCGGGGAGCCGAGTGCGCCCGACGAAGCGCAACCGGACAACATGCAGGCGTTCTCGTGGCTGTTCGCGATCGACCACCGCGCCGGTGAGGACCACACGATCGACCGCCCGGCCGGCTACTCCGACTGGGTGCGCTACCAGCCGCCGAAGTGGCCGAACCCGCTGCTGAGCCTGCACGCGCCGGACCCGCGGACGCTGGAGAACGTCCGCCGTGACTTCATCCCGAACGCCGAGTCGGGGCCCGTGGTCGCCGACCAGCGCGCGGATCCCGGCGACAAGGAGCTGTGGGCGTTCCGGCGGGTGCTGTCGCGCAAGGTGTTCCGGCCGGGCTTCGCGGCCAGCGACGTGACGATCGTGAACTGGCCGATGATCGACTACCTGCCCGGCCCGCTGATCGGAGTGAGCGACGACGAGCGCAACAAGCACCTCGCCGGCGCCCGGGAGCTGAGCCTGAGCATGCTGTACTGGCTGCAGACCGAGGCACCCCGGCTCGACGGCGGGACCGGCTGGCCCGGCCTCAGGCTGCGCGGCGACGTGCTGGGAACGGCCGACGGGTTGGCCAAGGCGCCGTACATCAGGGAATCGCGGCGGATCGAGGCGCGGTACCGGATCGTCGAGCAGGACCTGTCGATGCAGGTTCGCGGTGACCGCGGCGCGGTGAACTACCCGGACTCGATCGGCGTCGGGATGTACCGGATCGACCTGCACCCGTCGACCGGCGGCGACACCTACATCGACGTCGCGAGCTGCCCGTTCCAGATCCCGCTCGGCGCGCTGCTGCCGGTCCGGATGCGCAACCTGTTGGCGGCCGCGAAGAACATCGGGACGACGCACATCACCAACGGGTGCTACCGCCTGCACCCGGTGGAGTGGAACGTCGGCGAGGTGGCCGGCGCGCTCGCCGCGCACTGCCTCGACAACGCGCTGGAGCCCGAGCAGGTCCATGCCGACAGCAACCGGTTGCGCGCGTTCCAGGGCGAACTGGTGGCCGACGGCATCGAGCTCGCCTGGCCCGAGGTCAAGGGGTACTGATGCCGACCGACGGAAGACACCTGCTGTCCGGGGTGATGATCCCGCTCGTCACGCCGATGTCGGCACCGGGCCGGCCGAGCGATGCCGACGACCTGCTCCGGGCGATGGCCGGTACGGGGGCGCGCAGCCTGATGCTGTTCGGCAGCAACGGGGAAGGACCGCTGCTGCCGGTCTCGGCGCTCGCGGAGTTCGCCGTACGGACTGCTGCGTTGTGGCGGGAGCTCACGGGTGGGCCGGTGCTGTGCAACGTCACCGCGGCCGGAACCGCCGAGGTGCTGGAGCGTACGGAGGCCGTGGCCGCCGCGCGACCTGATGCGCTCGTGCTCAGTCCGCCGATCTACTTCCACCACCGCGAGGACGAGATCGCCGGTCACTACGCGGCGCTGGCCTCGGTCGGCGTACCGGTGGTGGCCTACAACGCGCCGCGCTACAGCAATCCGCTCAGCCCGGCCTTGATCGACGCGCTCGTCGCCATGCCGCACGTCGTCGGGATCAAGGACAGTTCGGGCGATCTCGATTTCTTCAAGCACCTGGTGGCTGCCCGCCGGCCGGACTTCGGCGTGAGCCAGGGGGCTGAGACCCAGTTGCTCGACGCGCTGCGGCTGGGTGCCGACGGGGTCGTCCCAGGCATCGCCAACCTCGCGCCCCGGCTGGCGGTCGAGCTCGTGGCGGCCTTCGAGACCGGTCGTGACGCCGACGCCGCCGAGGCCCAACGACGGCTCACCCATCTGCTGGCGCTGCACAAGATCCGGCCGGGGGTGCCGGCGATCAAGGCCGTGCTCGCCGACCGGGGACTCTGCCCGCCGTACGTCGCCGCACCGCTCGCGGCCTGCACCGAGACCGAACAGCGCGACCTGGTCGCGTCGCTCAGCACCGAGGAAGCTCATCTCTTGACCCGGAGGTAAGTCGTGAGGCACACCCCACCGAGCCGTATCGCCCGCAGAACCTTTGGACTCGGCGTCGCTGCCGTCACAGCGGCCGCCGCACTCAACGACCAGGCCCAAGCCGCTCCCGACCAGACCGTCCCGGGACACCGGCCGCACCGCCCGCGCCCGGTCACCTTCGACGACACCACCCTGTGGGACAACACCGTCGACCCGCTCGAGAGCTACCACGTGCACGGACTCGCGGTCCTGCCCGACGACACGATCCTGGTCGCCACCGAAGGCCGGCACGAGGTCTGCGACGCCGGACCGCGCGACCTCCTCGTCCGCCGAAGCTCGGACGGCGGCAACACCTGGGAGGCGACCCAGACCCTGGTCGCCTCGGTCGACGGCCAGTCGTGGGGCAACCCGGCCTTCGTCGTCGACCGGACCACCGGCGGGATCTTCCTGTTCTACATGCTGTCACTGCGGTTGCCCGAGAACACCACCTGCTCGGGCGACATCGGCGACCTCTACATGATCTCCAGCGCGGACGGCGGCCGGACCTGGACCGCGCCGCAGGAGATGTCGGGGCTCTTCGACCACTTCCCGTACGACTGGGCACTGCACGGTCCCGGCCCGGGGCACGGCATCCAGCTCGACAACGGCCGGCTGCTGCTGAACTGCTCGCACCGCCGCGTCATCATCGGCAACACCGTCGAGCAGCGGTTCTACGGCGTCGCCTCGATCTACAGCGACGACCACGGCGCCACCTGGAAGACCACCGGCGAGGTCCCGGTCTCGGTCGACTACCCGATCAACGAGGCCCGGGTCTTCCAGCGGTCCGACGGCACCGTGGTCGTCAACGGCCGGGCGGCGTCCGGCGGCAACCGGCAGCGGATCGTTGCCGTCAGCACCGATCGTGGGCTGACCTGGTCGCCGCCGCGGCTGGACGGTGCCACCGGTACCTTCAACGCGGTCGACGCCAGCCTGCTGCGCTACTCCGGCGGCGGGCACGAGGTCGACCGGTTGCTCTTCAGCCGGCCGGACTCGCCCGTCCGGACCAACATGACGGTGTCGGTGAGCTACGACGAGGGCCACTCGTTCCGCTACAGCAAGGTGATCAACCCGGGCCGGTCCTACTACTCCGAGCTCGCGCGGCTGTCCGACGGCACGATCCTGCTGGTCTACGGCTG
This sequence comes from Kribbella sp. DT2, assembly GCF_049844575.1. Taxonomy (NCBI): domain Bacteria; kingdom Bacillati; phylum Actinomycetota; class Actinomycetes; order Propionibacteriales; family Kribbellaceae; genus Kribbella; species Kribbella sp. DT2. The sequence continues at coordinate 88,292 of NZ_JBNCLH010000002.1, forward strand.
CGACGGCGACAACCCGAGCTTCCCGCGCCGGGTCGCGATCTGCCGGTTCTCGCTGGAGTGGCTCACCTCGGGTCGCGACAGCCTGCTGAAGGGACCGGGTCTTACCGAGCAGGTGGTCGACCTCGCGCTCAACGGTTCCCCGTCCGCCGGGACGCTGGCGAGCGTCGCCGATCCGGTCGCCCGGCAGGGGAGCCGGGCCGTGTTCACGCCGAGCAAGGTCGGTGCGTACGTCGAGTACTCCGTCGACGTACGACGGACAGGCACGTACGAGTTGCTGCTCAGGTACTTCCGGGCCGACGCCGGTGGCCTGGTGACCGTCACGGTCGACGGTCAGCGTCCCGACATCGCGGTGCTCGACCTGACGGCGGATCGCTCGGACGGGTACGACGTCGTACAGCTCGGGAAGCTGCACCTGAAGGCCGGCCGGCGCAAGATCAGGTTCACCGCGTCGGGCGCCGGCCGGGGTGGCGGCTCGCTGATCTCGCTGGACGCGCTGAGCCTGATCACGGCGAGGGGTACGGCGGACGTCCGCAACGAGGTGATCGTCGACAACGACGAGCTCGGCTACTCGACCGTCGCCGGTGCGGCCTGGTCAGCGGCCACGGGCGTGGCCGGCTACCGGGGCGGCAACTACCGCTCGGTCCCGGCCGGTACCGGGTTGCGGTCCGTGCGCTGGACGCTGGTGGTCCCGCGCGAGGACGAGTACGAGGTCCAGGTGTCGTACACGATGCACGAGAACCGGGCGTCGAACGCGCCGTACAAGATCACGCACGCCCGGGGGACCACCATGGTGCCGGTCAACCAGCGGCTCGCGGGGACGACGGAGCCGCGCGGTGGGTCGTGGGCGTCGCTCGGGACGTTCCGCTTCCGTGAAGGACTGACCTCGATCGACCTGAGCGACGCCGGGAACGGGTTCGTGATCGCCGACGCGGTCCGGCTGATCCGGCGCTGAGCTCCCGGAGTCGATAGGCTGCCGCGATGTCAACGCGTGAGGCGGTTGAGTGGCGGCAGCCAGGCGACGGTACGTCGAGCCCGCCGCGGGTCAGCGCGGCCGGGCACTTCTTCTTCGGCCTGCTGTGCCTGGCGACGGCCCTGGCGGGCCCGGCCCTGCTCGGCTTCGCGTTCTGGATCGACAACGCGGACGTGGACGGGAAGCGGTGGTTGATCGTCCTGATCGCCGCGGTGCTGACCGTCTTCTTCGGCTGGATGAGCGCGGCCTGGTGGCGCGGCAGCGTGCGCGCGCGGCGGGACACGAAGGTGCTCGACGCGGCCGGCTCCCCGGCGACCGCCGAGATCCTGTCGGTCCGCTCCAGGTCCTGGCACGACGAGGACGGCGTCGAGCTCGGGCTGCGGGTGAGCGGTGACGGGTTCGCGCCGTTCGAGACGACCTGGCACTGGAGGAAGGACCGCGACTTCGTGGTGGGCGGACGGCTCGACGTACTGGTCGAGCCGTCCACCCGCCTGTTCGAGGTCAGGACCTGAGGAAGTCCTCGAGGCCGTGCAGGTCGTCGGTGTTGAGGTGGTCGACGCCAGCCGCGGCCAGCTCGGACCAGAGCGCCTCGCGGGCGGCGCCGCGGGTGTCGGGGGTCTCCCAGAAGCGCACCCGGTAGCCGGCGCGGTGCGCGGTGGTGACGATCTGCCGGAGCTTCTCGCGCTCCACGACCGGGAACGGGCCGACGCCGCGCCAGGTGAAGTTGTTCGACCAGTTGTCGCTGACCAGCGGCATCAGCGACGCCGGCAGCTTCGAGCTCAGGTCGGACAGGCGGCCGTCGTAGCCGGCGTACCGGATCTTCTGGGCCTTCAGCACGTCGAGCGGGCGGTTGCCGCTGATCACCGCGGTGACCGGGCCGCGGAAGGTGCGACCGTCGGCGAAGATCGTGCTGATCCCGCGGTACTTGCGCAGCGCGGCGTCGATCGCGGTGTACGTGGTCGGGCCGTCGCTCTTGATGTCGATCAGCAGCTGGAACTCCCGGCCGCGCTGGTAGACCTCACCGTGGTTGGCGCGGACCCGGTCGGCCAGCGGCTTCAGGTACAGGCTCTCCAGCGTCCGTCCCGGGACGGCGTCGTCCAGGTCGTGCGCGACCCGCAGCTCGCCGTCGATCAGCCAGACGTCGGCCTCGACCGAGTTGAACCCGCGGTCCAGCGCGTCCTGCAGCGGATGCCGGTGCTCGTAGTCGTTGTGCGCGTGCGCCGACGCCAGCGGCCGGATCGCCGGTGCGTCGTACGCCTTGGGCAGGCGGAAACCGTTGTCGCGCGCCACCTGACGCAGGCGGTCGGGGTAGTCGGAGATGATTCCGTCGACACCCTTGCCGATCAGCGACTCCATCGTCGCCGGGTCGTCGACGGTCCACGGAACGACCTTCATCCCGGCCTTGTGCGCAGACTTCACCATCGCCTCGGTCACGTACGGCTTGTACGCCGGGTCGCCGACCTTGCCGTCCTGCGGGAACCCGTGCACCGGGGAGATCGCGCTCGCGCCGAACGACTTGGTTGCCTTGACCAGGTCGCCGCCGAAGTCGTCGATGTCGATCCCGCCCAGCCACGGTGACTTGCCGGGCTGACCGGTCTGCAGGAAGTCGTAGTTGGTCAGCGCGACCAGCGGCAGCTCGGGCGCGACCTGGCGCATCCGCATCAGCGAGCCCCAGTCGAAGCTCTGGATCGTCACCTGCCGGCTGATCCGCGCCTTGCGGACCTCCTGCGAGACGACCTGGACGAACTGCTCGCGCGGCGCGGTCTCGGTCGGCGCGCCGGCCTCGACCTTGGTCTCGATGTTCAGCTTCACGTCGTTCGCGCGGAAACGCTGCACGAGCGCGAACACCTCGCGCAGCTCCGGCATCCGGGCGCCGGCGTCGGGCGTCTGGCCGGGGAAGCCCGCCTGGGGGAGCGAGCCGCAGTCGAGCTGGCGGACCTGGTTCAGCGTCAGCGTGTTGACGTACTTGCCGACGTACGGGTACTCGGGGTCTCCTGCGGTGTAGGGCGCGGTGTCCTTGCACTTGGACCCGGTGACCTTGCGGTCGTGCGTGACGACGGCATGGCCGTCCTCGGTGATCTGGACGTCGAGCTCGAGGGTGCTGACTCCGGTCTCGAGGCCGCGGGTGAACGACGCGATCGTGGACTCGACGGTGAGGCCGAGGCCACCGCGGTGGGCCTGCAGGTCGAGCGTGCGGCCGCGGTAGGCGGACGCCTCGACGGTGACCAGGCCCTGACCCAGCAGGGCGGCGGTGAGGGCGAGCGGGAGCAGCGCGCGGGGGAGGCGGCGCATGAGGGGATCCTGTTCGTCGGCGGAGGGGTCGGGTGGGCCCGATGCTTCAGGGCTTCGGGATACCCGGTGCCACCCGAAGGTAACCAACGAAAGGCCGACTGGTAACCGCCTGGCGCCGGTCACTTACCGTACGCAGCAGGCCGACGGGCCTGTACGGCGTGAGGCGGCGCCGCCGTACGGCCTCGCGTCAGAGCCAGCCGCGGCGGGCGGCGTGGTAGCCGAGCTGGAGGCGGGTGTCGGCCGAGACCAGGTCCATCAGCGCGCGGACCCGGCGCTGGACCGTGCGCATCGACAGGCCCAGCTGGTTCGCGGCGGCCTGGTCGGTGAGCCCGGCGAGCAGCAGCCCGAGGATCTGGGCGTCGAGCTCGGGCAGCCCGTCGGCGGTCGGACTCTCCTCGACGACGCCCTCGCTGCCGAACACCAGCGGCATCGCCTCCCGCCAGACCCGGTCGAACAGCGCCAGCAGGCCGTCGAGCATGCCGCTGCTGTGCACGATCAGCGCCCCGATGTCGCGGCGCGAACCCGACACGAGCGGGACCAGTGCGATCCGCCGGTCCACGATCAGCAGCCGGATCGGCAGCTCGGGCACCACCCGGACCTCTTCGCCGGCCCGCAGCGAGTCCGCGGCGGCGGGGAAGAAGCCGGGCCGGTCGAAGGAGTTGCGCTCGATCACCACGCGGTAGCGCACGCCGCGGGTGACGGCCGCGTCCTCGGCGGTGTTCTCCTCGGCCGCGACCGCCGCGACCTCCGCCTTGACGAAGCAGAGGACCTCCTCGCGGGCGGACATCTGGAGCTGCGTGAACCGCTGACCGACCGCCTTCGTGCCGCGGACCACGTCGACCACGTCGCTGACCGATCGATCGGTGTCGGTCCCGCGGTAGATCTCGGCGAGCGACTCGATCTCCCGCTGGGCCCGCCGGAGCTCCTCCTCGCGCTGCACGGCCAGAGCGGCCAGGGCCACCGACGGCGGCGAGGCGACGTACCGGTCGGTGCCGCTGCTGGAGCGGGCGGCCAGGCCGCCGCTCTCCAGGGCGGCCAGCGAGCGGGCGGCCTCCACCGGGTGACAGCCGAGCCGCTCGGCCAGTTCGTCGGCGTTGTACGACGGCACCTCGACCAGCGCGCGGTAGGCGAGTTCTTCGGTGTTTTCGAGTCCGAGCACGTCGAGCACGATGCCTCCCAGATCACCGGTGTGCGGCGGGCGGCCGCTGGCGGATTCCCGAATTGTCGCAATCCTGCCAGCTCATCGGCTGATTCCGCTGGCGGTTTTGCGATGAACTGACGGCCGACATCACCCTCCCTGCCCTCGAAGGTGGTCCCCGATGCTCTCCCGCTTCCTGGTCGGCGCAGCAGTCACCTCGCTGCTCGCCACCGCCCTCGTTCCCGCTGCGGCCGCTCCCGGCGCGGACCCTCCGAAGGGACTCCCGCTCGGCGTGGACAGCGCCAAGGTCGTCACGCTGCTCACCGGTGACAAGGTTCAGCTCACGCCCGCCGGTGAGGGCCGCAGCAACGTCCGGTTCGTCGCCGCCGATCCCTCCGCCGGCGGCTACGAGACGAGGACGGTCGGCAAGGACCTGTACGTCGTACCGGACAGTGCCGCGAAGCTCGTCCAGAGCGGCAAGGTCGACGACGCGCTGTTCAACGTGAGCGGTCTGATCCGGCAGGGCTTCGACGACGCCGGCACCGACCGCGTCTCGGTCATCACGACGTACAAGTCGACCCTGCGCTCCCAGCCCGCGGTGCCGGCCGGCTCCGTGCGCACCCGTTCGCTGCCGTCGGTCGGCGCCTCGGCGCTGCGCACCGACAAGAACCGGGCCAGGGAGACCTGGCGGGCGCTCACCTCGGCGTCCGACCCGGCCGGGCGCGAGCTGGACAAGATCTGGCTGGACGCGAAGGTCACCAAGACCCTCGACGAGAGCGTCCCGTACGTCGGTGCGCCGCAGGCCTGGCGCGCCGGCTTCGACGGCGCGGGCACGACGGTCGCCGTACTGGACTCCGGCGTGGACGCCGAGCACCCGGACCTGGCCGGTGCCGTCCGGGCGCAGAAGAACTTCACCGACAGCCCCGACGTCGCCGACCACGACGGGCACGGCACCCACACCTCCTCCACGGTCGCCGGACGCGGTACGGCGTCGGGCGGGCGCAACAAAGGGGTCGCGCCGGGCGCCGAACTGCTCTCCGGCAAGGTGCTGAACGACTCCGGCAGCGGTGACCTGTCCTGGATCATCGCCGGGATGGAGTGGGCCGTCGCCGAGGGCGCCGACGTGATCAGCATGAGCATCGGGACCTCCGAGCCGGTCGACTGCACCGATCCGATGGCCGAAGCCGTCGACCGGATCAGCGCCTCCTCCGGCGTCCTGTTCGTCGTCGCCGCGGGCAACCTGTACGGCCCGTCCGAGACGATCACCAGCCCGGGCTGCGCCGCGTCGGCGCTGACCGTGGCCGCGACCGACCTGAGCTCGAAGACCGCCGATTTCTCCAGCCGTGGTCCGGTGCTGACCAACCACGCGGTGAAGCCCGACATCGCCGCTCCCGGCGTCGACATCACCGCCGCGCGGGCCGGCGGACGCGGCGACACGGCGTACACCGACATGAGCGGTACGTCGATGGCGACGCCGCACGTCGCCGGTGCGGCCGCGATCCTCAAGCAGCAGCACCCGAGCTGGACCGGCCAGCAGCTCAAGGCCGCGCTGCAGAGCAGCGTGCGGTCGGCCTCGACCACCGGGGTCTACGACCAGGGCGCCGGTGAGCTGAACGTCGCCAACGCCGTCGCGCAGCAGGTGACCGGACCGGGCACGACCGACCTCGGCACGTTCGCGTGGCCGCACAAGCCGTCGGAGAAGGTCACCAAGCCGCTGACCTACACCAACTCCGGCAAGACGCCGGTGACGCTGCGGTTCTCCGCCGACGTCCGCGGCAACAACGGCAAACCGCTGCCGCGCTCGGCCGTCCAGCTCGGCGTCACGACGCTCAAGGTCCCGGCCGGAAAGTCGGCCGCACTCCCGCTCGAGATCGACCCGTCGGCCAAGATCGACCACGGCCTGTACGGCGCGGTCAGCGCGCGCATCGTTGCCACCAGCAACGACGGGCGGACCGCCGTCACCCCGGTCGGGTTCTACCTCGAGCCGCAGAGCGTCGACCTCACCGTCAAGCTGATCGACCGCACCGGCAAGCCCGCCGCGTCGATCACCGCGCTCGACGTCTTCGACCTCGACAGCATCGCCGCGCAGCGGATCGGCTTCGACGGCGCCGACCAGACCCTGCGCCTGCGCGCCGGGAGCTATTCTCTGGCCGCGACGATCGCGACCGAGGGCGCAGACGGTCAGATCGAGTCCTACGCCTTCCTCGGCGACCCCGAGCTGAAGCTCACGAAGAACACCACGATCACGTACGACGCCCGCAAGGCGGTGCAGACCAAGGTCACCACCGAACGGCCGAGCGAGCGGCGCGGGGGGAGCCTCACCTACGGCCGGGTGGTCGAGGGGTGGGTCCTGTCCAGCAGCCGCAACATCTTCCCGACGGTCAAGGCCGTCTACCTCGCCGACACCTCGACCAAGGCCAAGCGCGGCACCTTCGAGGTCGTCGAGGGCTGGCAGCTGGAGTCACCCGAGTGGGCGCCGGCGCCGTACCTCTACAGCCTGGCCTTCACGCACACCGGGCAGATCAAGGGCAACACAACGCACAAGGTGAAGGACCGTGCGCTGGCCTCGATCGACGCGACCTACTACACGCCGGGCAAGAACTACACCTACTCCGAGTACGTCGACGTCTGGCGGCCGTGGAGCCTGAACCTGATCCCCACCGGCGACCGGGGTCAGGTGGCCGCACCGAACCGGGTCGAGCACCTGGTCACGGCGGAGAAGAACACCAAGGTGAGCCAGATGGTCGGGCACTCCGACGCCATGGCCTGGCCGTTCGCGACGCTGATGACGTCGACCGCGAAGGCGTACAAGGCGGGCAGCCGGCAGCAGGAGAGCTGGTACAAGGCGGGGCTGCGGCCGGGCATGCTCCGGGACCAGGCGAGCGGGCTCGCCGTCGTACCGGCGGCCCGGAACGGGAACGCGATCTGGAGCAACTTCCCGACCTGGTCCGACACCGAGCCGGGGCACTTCTCGATGGGAGGGTTCCTCGACCAGGGGGCCACCGAGCTGCTCGCGGACGGCGTCTCGCTCGGCGACTACCAGTGGTTCGGGCAGGGGAACTGGGACGTCCCGGCGCAGCCGGCCGACCTGGAGCTGGTCTACAAGCTGAACCGCTGGCAGCGCGGCGAGTTCTCCTGGGAGTCGCCGACCGACACCGACACGCGCTGGCGGTTCAGGTCGTCGGCGGCTGACTCCGGCAAGCCGCTGCCGCTGCTGTGGCCCGACTACGACCTGAACGTCGACGTGAACGACCGGGCGCCGAAGGTGGCGAACTACCCGGTCACGATCACGGCCGGCGCGGGGGAGTGGTACCAGCCCGGGCGGATCACGGCGGCGAAGGTCTGGGCGTCGTACGACGACGGGGTGACCTGGGTGGAGGTGCCGGTGAAGAACAACGGCACGAAGGTGACCGCGACGGTCGACAACACTCCGGCGACCGGCAGCGTGTCGCTGAAGACCGAGCTGACCGATGCCGGTGGCAAGAGCGTCACGCAGGTCCTGAAGCGATTCTACGGAATTCGCTAGACGGGCCCGGACAAGAAGCTGCCGGGCATCCCAGGGGGCGCTGGGATGCCCGGCTCAGTCTTTCGAAGATTGTGGTGCCGGACCGGGAAGCGCCTCACGGCGCGTGGCCGCTCGGAGCGGCTATTTTTGGGACCCGGGGCTACCGCGGCCCGACACCTTCACCATTGTAACCGGTGCCCAAATGCCTTGTCCTGTTGAGTTTCCGGGGCAGGGATCGCTTAGCACCAACCCAGGATCTGTGCAAGTAGCGTGGCCGAACTGCCGGTGAACTACCAGAGTTGCCCGGCACGTTCCGAGCGGGCCGCGACCGCCAGCTGGTCGGCCATCTCGACCAGCTTGGACGCCGACCGGACCTGGTCGTGCCCGTCGTCGGCCAGGTGCGCCCGGCCGGTCGCCACGATCCGGGCGAACGCGGCCGCGCGGTCCAGCGTGGTCGCGAAATCGCCCGTCGCGACACCCCGCAGTACGGCGTCGACCATCGCGCGCACCTCGTCCGGGCCCGGCGGGTCGGCCACACCGGCCACCACCGCGTGGACCTCGGCGTACTCGCGGCCGGTCGCGTACTCCCGGGCGACGGCCTCGGCGCTCGAGTGCACCCAGGAGCGCAGCACGTAAAGCCGCCAGAGCGAGCCGGGCAGAGAGTCGGCGGGCGCGTCGGACCAGAGGTCGGCCAGCTCGTCCAGACCGTAGTCGTCGGCGAGCTTGACCACCCGCGCGACCACCTCCGCGTCCTCACTCGACCGGGCCCCCCGAACCAGCAGCTCGGCGGTCCGGTGCGCCACCTCGGCCACCTTCGCCGGGTCGGCCGCCGCACCGGGCAGCGACTCGAACAGCTGGTTACCCGGCAGAATCGGCCGGCGCGGAGTAGGAACGGTCACGCAGCCATGATCCCCGACGCCCGCCCACACCGCATTTCGACCCGACGCCCACCTCGACGCCACCCCCGACCTCGCCCACGACCCGGCCCACCCACGACCCGGCCCACCCCTCGACCCGGCCCACCCCCCGACCTCTCGCCGCCGCCCCCTTCGCCCCGCCCACCCTCCACCCCTCTCCGGCCGCCCCCGGTCGTTCCCGTCCGACTTTGTGCACCGCTCAGTCATGATTCGCACTCCGAGACGGCTGGGTGGTGCTCAAAGTCGCGGTGGGAGTGGGCGGCGGCCAGTACAGTCGACCTATGGCTGCTGCTGGAGCTGGGCGTGGGCGACTGGCGAAGAACCTGGTGAAGTACGGCGTGCGGTACGGGCCGATGGCGTTCGAGGCGGTCAAGCACGGGCGGGAACCGGCGCAGCAGGCGATCCAGGCCGCGCTGGCGAAGCGGTCGGGGCGCAAGAAAGCGGTCGAGCACGCGCTCACCGTGCGGGACGGGTCCTTGCTGAAAGTGATCAAGGACGGCTCGGCGATCTTCTTCGTGTTCAGCGGCGACGCGATCGTCACGACGTACCCGCCGGTGCCGCAGGCGACCTACCCGGAGCTGCTCCGGCACGCCGACCTGGACCGGCGTGAGCAGGCCGCCGTACTGGCTGCCGCGCAGCGCGCGAAGCTCACCGACCGGCTGCCGAAGCCTCGCCGCCGTAGGTGAGGTTTTGACAAACGCGTAACACGGCGGACCCGGCGCGGTCACACCCTCACCGCACAGTGGAGAGCACGATCCACGAGGGAGGGCGTCCGCATGCTCTGGAAGATCAGGACCGAACTCGCCGACCGGCCGGGTGCACTGGCCGAACTCGCCGCACGGTGTGGTGCGGACGACATCAACATCCTCAGCCTGGAGGTGTTCACCGCCGAGAGCGGAGCCGTCGACGAGCTGGTGGTCTCCACCGGCGTCGGCTGGACCTCTGACGACCTGGCCGCCCTCACCGCCGAGGCGGGCTGCGTCCGTACGACGGTCAGCCCGTGCCAGGCCGACGTACTGAGTGATGCCCCGACCAGGTACCTGCGGGCCGTGCTCCGCCTGATCGACGACCCACTGGCCGTCGACGAGGAGCTGGAGGCGCTGCAGGGGTTCGGCGAGTACACGCCGGCCGAGTGGGCTCGCGCCGACGTACTGGTCGAGATCGCCGGCCGCCTGTCCGTCCAGTACGCCGAAGAGGTGCAGGACGTCCCACGGCCCGGCGACGGCGCCCTGGTGGACCTGCGGCGGGCGACCGTCGAGGACGCCGAGGCTGTTGTCGCCATGCACGACCGGTGCTCGTACGAGAGCCGCACCCGGCGGTACCACGTGCCCATGCCGCGGCTGACGGCCCGGACCGCCCGCCACCTGTCCGCTCCGGCCGGAGGGGTGTCGGTGGTCGCGACGGTCGACGGTGCGGTGATCGGCATGGCCACGGCCGCGCCCTGGGAGGAGCTGGACGGCTCGGCGATGGAGATCGCCGTACTGGTCGAGGACGGGTGGCAAGGGCAAGGACTGGGCTCGCAACTGCTGCGCCAGGTGATCCGCGAGTCGCGACTGCTCGGCGCCGACCGGGTGCTCTGCATGGTCCAGCCGGACAACGCCGCGATGCTGCGGACCGTCGAGGGGCTGCGGATGCGGACGCGCGTCGTACCGGACGGCGACAACCTGATGGTGGCCATCGCACTGTCCGACCAGAGCCTGTCGCATTCCGTGGATCGGGGGCCGGTGCCCTATCGTCAGACCCGTGCCATCCCTGCCCACCGGTCGCAATCCGCACGGTCTACTGGTCAACCTGCCCGCGAGCACGCGCTCGCCGGTCCTGGAGCTGTTCCGCCGGCTCCTGATCGCGGTGGGGCTGCTGACCGTGATGGTGCTGATCGTGGTGGTCGACCGTGACGGCTACAAGGACACCTACGACGGTCGCGTCGACCTGATCGACAGCATCTACTACGCGACGGTGACGCTCACCACCACCGGGTACGGCGACATCACTCCGGTGACGCCCGCCGCCCGGCTGGTGAACGCGTTCATCGTCACCCCGCTGCGCATCTCGTTCCTGGTGGTTCTGGTCGGTACGACCCTGGAAGTCCTGGCGAACGAAGGTCGTCGCATCATGCGCGACACGCGGTGGAGGAAGCACATGAAGGACCACGTTGTCGTCGTCGGCTACGGCACCAAAGGCCGGGCGGCCGTACAGACCCTGCTGAGCAACGGGGTCAAGCGCGAGTCCATCGTCGTGATCGACCCGCGCGCCCAGGCGATCGGTGACGCGGGCAACGATCAGATGGCCGCCTTCCACGGCGACGCCACCAACCGCACGGTGCTGCGGCGGGCGGAGGTGTCGCTGGCCCGCGAGGTGATTGTGACCACGGATCGCGACGACTCCGCCGTACTGGTGACGCTGGCGGTCCGGCAGCTCAACCCCGACGCCCACATCGTGGTCGCGGTCCGCGAGGAGGACAACGTCCCGCTGCTGCGGCAGAGCGGCGCGGACGCGGTCGTCACGTCGTCGGAGGCCGTCGGCCGGCTGCTCGGCCTGTCCGCGGTCAGCCCGAACCTGGGTGAGGTGATGGAGGACCTGCTGACGTACGGCGAAGGCCTCGAGGTCGCCGAACGCCCGGTGCTCGGCCGCGAGGTCGGCAAGTCGCCGTCGTCGGTCCCCGACCGCGTCGTCTCGGTCGTCCGCGACGGCAAGGTGCACCGCTACTACGACTCCAACGTCTCGGTCCTGGCCGCGGGCGACAAGCTGATCGTCGTACGGCCGGCGAAGGAAACCCCCTGGGCCGAGCGCCCGGGCGCCGACGACCAGGACGAGTAACCCGCCACCCGCCACCGTCGTCGCCTCGCCACCCGCCAGGGCCGCCCGCCGGGACCTTGAACACCAAGCTGGGACCTCGGACACGTTATTTCGTGTCCTGGGTCCCAGTTTGCTGTTCATGGTGTCCGGTTCCGGCGGTTGGACGGTCGCGGAATGTGCGGACCAGGTGACGGAGTGGTCCGGTCTTGACTCGGCTTGTACGGCGACCTAAGGTCGGTTCTGTAAACGATTACAAGAACGATTACAGGAGCGCCGCGTGAGTCGTCCGACGATTGCCGCCGTGGCTCGGGCCGCGGGGGTTTCGGTGGCCTCGGTGTCGCGCGTGCTGAACGGTCTGCCGGCCACCGAGGAGATGGCCGAGCGCGTACGGCGCGCGGTCGCCGACCTCGCCTACGTGCCGGACTCGCGGGCGCGGTCACTGAAGGTCGGGCGGACCTTCCAGCTGACCCTCGCGGTCGCCGACGTCGGTAACCCCGTCTACGTGACGATGATGCGCGCGGTCGAGGAGGTCGTCTCCGCGGCCGGCTACCGGCTCGTGGTCACCACCACCGGCCCCGACGTCGTCGACGAGGTCGCCCTGGTCCGGGGCATGGCCCGCGGGTACGCCGACGGCCTGGTGATCAGCCCGCTGCGCGTCGACGACGACCTGATCAAGTCCATCCAGGAGTGCGACGTCCCGGTGGTCGTCGCCGGTAACGTCCCCGCGCGGGCCGGCGTCGACACCGTCCGCGCCAACTCCCCGAAGGGCATCCTGCTCGCGGTCGAGCACCTCCTCACCACCAAACGCCACAAGGTTGCCTTCGTCAACGGCCCGGTCGACACCGTCCCCGGCACCGCCCGCGCGAAGGGCTTCACCGACGCCATGAAGACGAACAACCTGAAGCCGGTAGCCCAGGTGGAAGCCGACGACTTCACCTTCGCCGCAGGCCGCGAAGCCGGCCGCCGCCTGCTGGACCAGCTCGGCCTCGGCGCTGCGGCGCCCTCCGGCGCGAGCGCGCCGGGCCAGCAAGCCTTGCCCGGCGCCGAAGGCGCCAGGGCCCCGGGCGAGCAGGCTTCCTCCCCCTCCTCCTTCCCCGCCGCCGCAGGCGGCGGGGTCGACGCGGTGATCGCGGCGAACGACTTGCTCGCGGTGGGCGTGATGCACGAGCTGGCGGCTCGTGGCCTGCGAGTGCCCGACGACGTCGCGGTGATCGGGATGGACGACAGCGAGTTGGCCGAGCAGACCTTCCCGCCGTTGACGAGTGTGAACCTGGGGTCGGCCGAGCGGGGACGCCGGGCGGCTGAGTTGCTGCTGGCAAGGATCGAGGACGACACCCGGACCCCGCGCCGGATCGTGGTGCAGCCGTCCCTGAGTGTGCGGAGATCTTCATGACCACCCAAGCTGTTCTCGCGCCGGAGAGCGCGGCCGGGAAACCGCCGGGCCGCGGCACCGGCCGCCCGAAGCAGAACCGGGAAGCGATCTTCCTGTTCCTGCCCGCGCTGCTCCCGGTGCTGCTGCTCAGCGTGTACCCCCTGGTGAGGGGTATCGCGCTCGGCTTCACCGACGCCCGCGCGGGCCTCAACGTCGACACGAACTTCATCGGCTTCGGCAACTTCGGCAAGCTGCTGCACAACGACCTGTTCTGGGACTCCTTCCGGATCGGCCTGATCTGGACCGTCTCGGTCACCGTCCTGCAGTTCGTCGCCGCGCTCGGTCTGGCCCTGCTGCTCAACACCAACATCAGGTTCCGCGGCATCGCGCGCACCCTCGCGCTGATCCCGTGGGCGATGCCACCGGTGGTCGTCGCGATCATGTGGCGCCTGCTGCTGGACCCGACCAAGGGCCCGGTCAACGACATCCTGCAGACCACCCACCTGACCGACCACCCGATCAACTTCCTCGGCGACTTCAGTACGGCGTTGCCCGCGGTGATCGTGGTCGGTATCTGGGTCGGCATGCCGATGACGACGGTCACGTTGCTGGCCGGCCTGCAGGGCATCGACCGTTCCCTGTACGAGGCGGCCGCGGTCGACGGCGCCGGCGCCTGGAGCCAGTTCCGCTACATCACGCTGCCGCAGCTGAAGACGGTGATCGTCGCGATCACCAGCCTGGACATGATCTGGAACTTCAACTCGTTCGGCCTGGTCTACGTGCTGACCGCGGGCGGCCCGGGCGGCAAGACGATGCTGCCGATGCTGTTCGCCTACAACGAGGCGTTCCGGTACGGAAACTTCGGGATGGCCGCCGCGATGGGCGACGTGATGGTCGTGATCATCATCGTGTTCCTGGCGTTCTACCTGCGCAACCGGCTGAGGAGCGAAGCATGAGAACGCGTCCGGTCACCCGCGCCGCCCAGTACGTCGCCGTACTGGCCTACCTGATCTTCCTCGGCTTCCCGCTGGTCTGGCTGATCTCCAGCTCGCTGAAGTCGCCGCGGGAGTTCGCCACCATCAACCCGACCTTCCTGCCCCAGACCCCGACGCTGTCGAACTTCACCGACGCGCTGGAGGAGCAGGGCCTGGTCCGCTCGATGCTGAACAGCCTGCAGATCTCGGTCGCGACGACGGTGCTGGTGCTGATCGTCTCGCTCCCGGTCGCGTACGCGCTGGCGCGGTTCCGCAGCCGGCTGCGGCCGATCACCAACGGCTGGATCCTGGTCAGCCAGGTCTTCCCGGTGATCCTGATCGTGATCCCGCTGTTCATGATCCTGCGCCCGCTGCACCTGACCAACACGATCCCCGGCGTGGTGATCGTGTACATGGTCTGGTCGATGCCGTTCGCCCTGTGGATGCTGCAGGGGTACGTCGCCGCCGTACCGCGGGAGCTGGAGGAAGCGGCGTCCGTGGACGGCGCGAGCCGGCTGCGCACGATCGTCTCGATCGTGATGCCGCTGCTGCGGCCGGGGCTGATCGCGACCGCGATGTTCACCTTCATCTCGGCGTGGAACGAGTTCTTCTTCGCCCTGGTCCTGCTGCAGGACCCCCAGCTCAAGACGCTGCCGCTGGTGCTCGCCCGCTTCGTCGGGGCCGAGGGCCAGGTCCAGTTCGGGCCGCTCGCGGCCGCGTCCGTCCTGGCCACCGTGCCAAGCCTCGTGTTCTTCGCTTTCCTGCAGCGCCGGCTCACGTCCGGCCTGCTGTCCGGCGCTGTCAAAGGTTAGAAGGAGTACTTCGCATGAAAAAGCTACTTGTAGGTTTCCTGGCGGCGGGCGCGCTGGTGGCGCTCGCGGCCTGTGGCAGCGGGAACGACAGCTCGGGCGATCCCGCGCCGGGCGAGAAGGTCACCCTGAAGTTCCAGAGCCTCGCCTTCCAGAAGACCACGGTCGCGGCGACCAAGAAGATCGTCGCCGACTGGAACGCCGCGCACCCCGACATCCAGGTCGAGTACGTGCAGGGCAGCTGGGACTCGGTGCACGACCAGTTGGTCACCCAGTTCCAGGGTTCGACCGCGCCGGACATCATCCACGACGAGTCGGCCGACATCACCGGCTTCGCGAACCAGGGCTACCTGGCCGACCTCACGCCGTACCTGAGCCAGGAGACGAAGGACGCCGTACCGGCCGGGGTCTGGGACACCGTGAAGTCGGGCGACGGCAAGATCATCGCCGCGCCGACCCTGCTGCAGTCGTACGTCGTGTTCGGCAACTCCGCGCTGCTCAAGCAGGCAGGCGTTTCCGCGACCGGTGACTCGCTCACCTGGGACCAGCTGCAGGCGGACGCGAAGAAGCTCACCACCGGCGGCAAGTTCGGGCTCGGCTGGGGCCTGAAGAGCCCGACCGCGACCGTGCTGAACCTCGGCATGAACTTCGACGCCGCGTTCTTCGACGGCACCGGCCGCGACGCCAAGGCCAAGATCGGCGACGCCGAGCTCGAGGTGCCGAAGCGGATCAACGCGATGGCCTACACCGACAAGTCGATCGACCCGACGTCGATGACCCAGAGCGGTTCGGACGTGCTGCCGGGCTTCTTCGGCGGCAAGTACGCGATGGTGGTCGCGGGCAACTACACCGCGCAGCAGATCGTCGAGCAGGCGCCGAAGGGCTTCCAGTGGGAGGTGCTGCCGCCGCTGAAGGGCACGTCGGAGAAGCAGGCCGCGAACCCGCAGACCCTGTCGGTCCCGGCCGAGGGCAAGCACGTCAAGCAGTCGGCGGAGTTCATCGACTTCTTCATGAAGGCCGAGAACCTGGCCGCGGTCGGTCAGGGCGACTGGCTGATCCCGACCACGCAGCCGGCCCGGGACGCGATCCAGAAGGCGACCGGTGGCAAGAACGGCTGGCAGCAGACGCTGGCCAGCGGTACCGAGCTGACCAAGGCGCCGTTCCAGAGCGTGGAGAACTACCCGAAGTGGAAGGACCAGATCGCCACTCCCGCGCTGCAGGAGTTCCTGGCGAACAAGATCGACCTCGCGACGCTCGGCCAGAAGCTGAACGACGGGTGGGGCCAGGTCAACAGCTGATGCCTGACCAAACGAAGTCACTGCTGGAGGACAAGTCGGTCGGGGCCCTGCTGGGCTCCGCCGCCGGCGACGCGATCGGCGGCGCGGTCGAGGGCTGGACGCCGGAGGCGATCCGGGAACGGCACGGCGGCTGGGTGACCGGCATCGTCGGCCCCTGGTACGACGACTGGCGCAACGCGCGCCCGATCGCGCCGTACCACAAGGGCGACGGGCACATCACCGACGACACCTTGATGACGCACGCGCTGGTCGAGGTGTACGACGAAAGCCGCGCGCACCTCGATGCCTACGCGATCGCCGAGCGGCTGGTGCCGAAGATGCTGGCCGGCAAGCGCTGGGTGCCGGAGCTCGAGGCGGACGCGTTGCTGCTGCAGCGGGTTTTCCTGGCCGAGAAGTGGCTGGTGGCCCGGTTGCACTACGGGCACATCGACCCGCGCGAGGCCGGCGTCGGCAACATCGTGAACTGCGGGGCGGCGATGTACGCCGCGCCGGTCGGGATCGCCAACGCCGGGGACCCGGCCGGCGCGTACGCCGAGGCGATCGACCTGGCCGGTGCGCACCAGTCGAGCTACGGACGGGAGGCGGCCGGGGTGTTCGCGGCCGCCGTCGCCGCGGCAATGGTGCCTGAGGCAACAGCTTCGTCGGCGGTCGAGGCGGCGCTGGAGCTGGCCAAGGACGGGACCCGGCTCGCAGTGGCCGCGGTCGCCGAGGTGGCCGAAGGTCTGGACGACTGGGAGCAGGCGATTCCCCTGCTGCGGAAGGCGATCGAGCCGTTCGACACGGTCGGCCCGGACTACCGCGACCAGTCGCTCGACGCGCGGCGCCCGAGCCGGACGAAAGCCATCGAGGAGCTGCCGGTCGCGCTAGGGTTCGTGCTCGTGTCCGGTGGAGATGTACGGCAGGCGGTGCTCGGTGGGACGAACTACGGCCGCGACGCCGACTCGATCGCGTCGATGGCCGGTGCCGTGACCGGCGCGCTGAGCGGGTGGGCCGGCGTACCGGAGGAGTGGACGACGCGGATCGCGGAGGCGAGCAAGACCGACCTGGTCGCGCCCGGCCTGGTGATGGCGTCGGTCGCACGGGACCTGCGCGCGGCCGACGCCGAGCGGTGGGCCCGGCGTACGGCCGCACTGGATGCGCTGGCCTGAGTCGATGTCAGCTGTCGAAGGCCTCGAGCTCGATGATCCGGGAGTAGCCGTGGTCGTTGGAGTCGAGGACCACCACCTGGACGGCGTCGGCCGGGACCGGGGCGAAGGACACCTCAACGTGTCCCTGCACGTTGCCCCGGAACTCGCGGACGGTCGTCCAGGTGCCGCCGGTGCGGACCTGGAGGTCGAAGTCGCGGATCCCCATCACGGCCGCCGGGTAGCGGGCCGAGTCGAGGGTCTGCAGCGTGATCCGGCCGACCGTGGTCGGCGCGGTGAAGTCGACGCCGTACGTGTCGGGGAAGACGCCCTTGGTCGCGTCGTGCCAGCCGCTGGCCCCCCACTGCTCGGAGTCGGCGTTGCCGTCGACCCCGCCGCAGAGCTTCATGTTGCCGTGGGTGCTGGAGGCAACGGCCTGCTCGCCGAGCAGGAGGTTGTCCCCGGCCCCCTTCGGCGGGACAGGCTTGACGACGACCGGCGCTTTGAGCTTCTCGCGACCGACGGTGAGGTCGACGGTGAACGTGCCCGGCGCGGTACCGCGGGGAACGGTGACGTCGAGCGGCGCCGTGACGAGCTGGTCGACGGGCAGGTAGCTGGAGAACTGGTGACGGGACAGCACGAGCGGGCTCGCGGCGCTGACGCGCAGGTCGGCGATGGTCGGTTTGCGACCGGTGTTGGTCATGCCCAGCGTGAGCCGGCCGGACGGGAAGCAGGGCAGCGGCACGACCTCGACGGGTTGCGGAGTGGCGCTGACGTCGACCGAGTCTTTGCCATGGGCAACAGCCGGTACGGCGGCGAGCAGCGGGACGACAGCGAGCAGAGCGAGGCTGCGTTTCATCGTGGGTTCCGTTCAGGCCTGGTGGATTCCGGGACGGCCGCTCTCGACGACCAGGGTGGTGCGGGTGCTCGGCGTCCCGCCGCGCGTCGTCACCTTGTCGACGACGCGGTACTCCGAGGTCCAGCGCCGCGCGTCGAGGTGGCAGCTGAGGTAGCCGCGCTGGACGTTCTGGAACTTGACGTGCGGGTTCTCGGCGAGCAGTGCCTTGCCGGTGGTGTCGACGTCGACACCGTCCTTGCCGGACGAGATCGACGTGGTGACGAACTCGCTGCCGACGACCGGGCTCGCCGGGTCGGCGAAGTCGGTCTTCAGGTCGGCGGCGACGCTGCGGTGCAGGTCCCCGGTCAGGACGACGAAGTTGTCGACGCCGCGGTCGCGGACGCCGGTGAGCACGCGGTTGCGCGAGGCGGCGTACCCGTTCCAGGTGTCCATCGGGAGCTCGAGGTCCGGGCCGGTCTTGCGGTCGAGCTGGGTCATCGCGACCTGCTGGGCGACCACGTTCCAGCGGCTGGGGGAGCGGCGCAGCGTGTCGAGCAGCCAGCGTTCCTGCTCGGCACCGGTGATCGTGCGGGCCGGGTCCTGGGAGACGGCGTCCGGCGGGAGCCAACTGCCGTCGCCGGGCTGGTCGTCCCGGAACTGCCGGGTGTCGAGCACGCTCAGGTCGGCGGTGCGGCCGAAGCGCAGGTGGCGGTGCAGGCGGATCGACGGGCCGTCGGCGGACTGGTCGAGGCGCAGCGGCATGTGCTCCCAGTACGCGCGGAAGCCGTTCGCCCGGCGCACGAGGAACTCGGCCTTGGGCAGTCCGTCCTCGGAGATGTCACCGGACCAGTTGCCCTCGACCTCGTGGTCGTCGAGCGTGACGACCCAGGCCGACGCGGCGTGGGCGGCCTGGAGGTCGGGATCGGTCTTGTGCAGGGCGTAGCGGGCGCGGTACTCGTCGAGCGTGAAGATCTCCCCGGCGAAGTCGACCCGGACCGGCTGGTTGCGGATGCCGGCGGTCGGGCCGACACCGACCTCGTAGATGTAGTCGCCGAGGAACACCACCACGTCGTGGTCGCGCCGGGCGACGTCCTGGTACGCCGTGTAGAAGCCGTCGTAGAAGGCCTGGCAGGACGCGACCGCCATCGTCATGGCCGGCAGGTCGTGCGGCGCCGGGGCGGTGCGGGTGCGGCCGGTCGGGCTGATCTGGCCGTTCGCGCGGAAGCGGTAGAAGTAGTGCCGCCACGACCGCAGACCGCGGACGTCGACGTGCACCGAATGGGCGTACTCAGGCCGCGCGGTGGCCTTGCCACGGCGCACGACGCGGCGGAAGTGCTCGTCCTCGGCGACCTCCCAGTCGACCGTGATCGGCCGGTCGTCGAGACCGCCGAACGGTTCGAGCGGGCCCGGCGCGAGGCGGGTCCAGATCACCACGGCGTCCGGCAGCGGATCGCCCGAGGCGACGCCGAGCGTGAACAGCGGACGGTTCGTGGGTTTGGGCGCACCGATCGGGAGGAGCCCAGGCAGCGTGCCGGAGAGCGCGAGCGCGGCAGCCGCGCCGGTCGCGCTGAGGAACGTACGACGAGTGGCTGTGGCGGCAGCGAGACCACGGGCGGCGGAGAGCATGGCACGGAGTATCGGGCTGTGAGGACAACACGAACCAGGCAGCTGTTTCACCTGGTGCAACAGGAGGATGAACGATGAGACTGACCTGGGTGCAGCCGGAAGACCTGCTGCCGCACCAGCTGGTCCAGTCCGCGGCCGAAGGCGCCGACGTCGAGGACGTCACCACCCGCTGGCTGACCGCCGGCGGGTCGGTGGAGGCCCCGGTCTCCGGAGCTTCAGCTACACCGGCAACACCTGAACTGCGGACCCTCGCCCGCCAACTGCTCGAAGAGTTGGACGAGCGGACTCCTGCATGGACCGCACCGGAGATCCCTGACCTTCCTCTGCTTTCCGGCGATTCGTTCCGCGGGGTGGAACGAAGGGTTCTGGATGGTTGGGTCGGGCGGGCGGCGGGCAATCTGCTCGGGAAGCCGGTGGAGAAGATTCCTCGGGTGGGGATTCGGGAGATCTTGGGGAGTTCGGGGCAGTGGCCTTTGCGGCAGTACGTGACGGCGGTGGGGGTGCCTGACGAGGTGCAGGCGCGCTGGCCGTGGAACCGGCGGTCCAAGCCCACGAGTCTGCGGGAAGTGATCTCCGGCATGCCCGAGGACGACGACCTGAACTTCGCGATCCTCGCCCTGCAGCTGGTCGAGAAGCACGGTGACGACCTGACCACCGAGGATGTCGCCCAGGCCTGGTTGAACGACCTGCCGGCCGGACGCGTGTTCACCGCCGAGCGCGTCGCCTACCGCAACCTGCTCGACGGCGTACCGCCGGAGAGCGCGGCTCTCGTCCGCAACCCGTTCCGCTGGTGGATCGGCGCCCAGATCCGGACCGACGTCTACGGCTGGGTCCACCCCGGAGACCGTACGGCGGCCGCCCGCCTCGCGTTGACCGACGCACGCCTGAGTCACACCGGCGCCGGTGTCGACGGTGCGATCTGGGTCGCCGCGATGTCCGCCGCCGCGCTCGTGCTCGACGACCCGCGGGAGATCGCCCTGGCCGGCCTCGAGGCGATCGCCGCCGACAGCGAGATCGCCCGCGCGGTCCACCTCGGTCTGTCCCTGGCCGACAAGGAGCTCGACGACGCGCTCGACGTACTGCACGCCGAGTACGGCCACCTGCACTGGGTCCACGCGATCAACAACAGCGCGCTCACGGCGTACGCGCTGACCGCCTCCGACTTCGCGACCGGTGTCGGCCGCGCGGTGATGGGCGGGTGGGACACCGACTCCGTCGGCGCGACGGTCGGGGCCGTGCTCGGCGCCGTACTGGGTGTTCCGGCAGAGTGGTCGGAACCGCTGGACAATCGGCTGGCCACCAGCCTGCCCGGGATGAACCAGGTCTCGTTCGACGAGCTCGCCGCGAGAACTCTGGCTGTGGTGAAGGAGGACCGGCGTGGCTGACGTCGTGGTCGTGGGCAGCGCGAACGTGGACCTGGTCCTCCCGGTCCAGCGGATCCCGCGCCCCGGCGAGACCGTGCTCGCGTCGGGTCTGACCCGCGGCCCGGGCGGCAAGGGCGCGAACCAGGCGGTCGCGTCGGCGCGCGCGGGTGCGTCGACCGCGTTCGTCGCGGCGCTCGGCGCGGACGACGGGGGAGCGCTGCTGCGGGAGGCCCTGGAGGGCGTCGACCTCTCGCTGGTGCGGACCGTCGACGCACCGACCGGTACGGCGATCATCACCGTCGACGCCGACGGTGAGAACGCGATCACGGTGGCGCCCTCCGCGAACGCTGAGCTGCGGTTGACGCCTGAAGCGCGCGCCGCCGTGGCCGAGGCGAAAATAGTGCTTTCCCAACTGGAGATTCCGTTCGGTACGGTGCAGGCGGCGGCCGAGGCGAGCAGGTACTTCATCCTGAACGCAGCGCCGGCCGCCGAGCTGTCCGACGAGTTGCTGGGGCACGTCGACCTGCTGGTCGTGAACGAGACGGAGGCCGAAGCGGTGGCTGGTGCGAAGCTGTCCGCCCTGCTGGACCGGGTGCCGGCCGCGGTGGTGACGCTGGGCGCCGAGGGCGCCGTGATCCTGACCCGCGGGGCGGACGAGGTCCGCGTCCCGGCGGTGCGGGTCGAGGTGGTCGACACGACCGCCGCGGGCGACACCTTCTGCGGAGTCCTTGCCGCGACACTTGCTGCGACGTCAACTACAGTGAGCGACCTGACGAATGCGGTCCGACGCGCTACCGTTGCTGCTTCATTGAGTGTCCAGACCGCGGGGGCGATCCCCTCGGTGCCTCACGGGGAAGCTATCGACGCACGCGCTGCGGAGGTGTACCTGTGAACCCGCTGGAGCCGAGGCCCATCGATCTGCCCGCGAAGGTCGATCTCGGCCTCCGGGCCGACCTGAGTTTCCTCGACGACGCCAAGATCCTCGGCGCGCCCGAGGACCCGTCCGACCTGCCGCGCTGGCGGGGCAAGCTCGCCGAGTGGCTGATGGGCGCCTACGGGCGCACGTCGTACGACGGTGGCTCGCACTACGAGGAGCCCGGTCGCGAGTGGACCCAGACGGCGTACTCGGTGGCGCTGGTCTGGCTGTGGGACGACCAGCTGTACGACGTCGCGACCGGGTCCTTCACCCCCGCGAAGTTCGTGCGGCACGGTGTCGAGGACTTCGGCGGGTACGACGCGGTCGTGCTCTGGCACGCCTACCCGGTGATCGGGATCGACGCGCGCAACCAGTTCGACTTCTACCGGGACGTTCCGGGCCTGAAGCAACTGGTCGACGACCTGCACGAGCTCGGCGTGAAGGTCTTCTTCGACTACAACCCGTGGGACGTCGGCACCCGGCGCGCGGACGGGCCGGACGCCGACGAGTTCGCCTCGCTGGTCGCCGAGTTCGGTGCCGACGGCGCCTTTCTCGACACGTTGAAGGAAGGCGACCCGAGGTTCACCCGGGCGCTGAACAAGGTCAACCCGGCGATCGCCTTCGAAGGCGAGTCACGGTTGCCGCTGGCAAGGATCTCGGACCACGCGCTGTCCTGGGCGCAGTGGTTCGCCGACACCCGGGCGCCCGGCGTACTGCGGGCGCACCTGTTCGAGCGCCGGCACATGATGCATCACACCCGCCGCTGGAACCGCGACCACAGCGACGAGTTGCAGTCGGCCTGGGTCAACGGCGTCGGCATCCTGGTCTGGGAGAGCGTGTTCGGGGCCTGGGTCGGGTGGAACGCCCGCGACCGGGCCACGCTGCGGCGGATGGTCGCGGCGCAGCGAGCGTTCTCCCCGGTGCTGATCAACGGCGACTGGATCCCGCTGACGCCGGAGATCCCGGACAAGGCCCGCGAGCACGGGGTTTTCGGATCGCGTTTCGAGCTGGCCGACGTCACGTTCTGGACGCTGATCAACCGCGACGACGAGGACTTCGACGGCGTCGTGCTGAAGTCGGAGGACCAGGTCGGCGACTGGTACGACGTGACCTCGGGCGTGCCGATCACGGCGGACGACGACGGCGTGCGGCTCGTCGTACCGGGGCGTGGTGTGGCTGGGATCGTGCGGGTCGGAGCGACCGCGGGCGCGACCTGCCGGGCGACCGCGCGGCGGCTCGGGACGATGTCGCGGCCGCACGTGAAGGACTCGGCGTTCCCCGTCGCTCCTGGGCGACGTGTGCCTGCTCCGATGCCGGTGGGCGAGGCGTCGTTCGGGCCTGTTGTCGTGGTGCCTGCTGGGGATCGCTCTCTGGTGGTGCGGCACCGGCGGCGTGAGACCGGGCTGTACGACACCGCGCCGTACGTGGAGGAATGGAAGCCGTTGCCTCCGCGTCTGCACGACCAGCAGACGCTGCAGCGGGACGTGTCGCTGGCGGAGGTTTCTGTTGCCGTGCGCGAGGTGACGAACGGTGAGTACTTCGACTTCGTGAAGGCCAGTGGGTATCGGCCGCTGGTGGCGAACCGCTTCCTGGCGCACTGGGTCGACGGCGCTCCGGTGCCGGGTACTGAGGACCAGCCGGTGACGTACGTCGAACTGGCCGATGCTCGCGCCTATGCCGAGTGGGCCGGCGGCCGGCTGCCGACCGAGGACGAGTGGCAGGTCGCTGCTTCGCTGGACGGGTTCACGCGGGCGGAGCCGCTGGTGTGGAACTGGACGGAGTCCGAGCACCGCGACGGGCGCAGCCGGTTCGCGATCCTGAAGGGTGGGTCCTTCTATCGTGCGGAAGGCTCCGACTGGTACGCCGACGGCGGGCCGCAGGAGCCGGAGGTCAGCTTCAAGCTGGTGCTGACCGGCGGCGGCCTCGACCGCTCGGAGACCATCGGCTTCCGGTGTGCCCGATGAGAAATGCACCTCTCACAGGGGTGAAGGTGGTAGAGGCTGCCACTCTCTTCGCCGGCCCTCTCGCAGCCACTTTCCTCGGCGACTTCGGCGCCGACGTCACCAAGATCGAGCACCCCGCCCGCCCCGACGCCGCCCGCGGGCACGGTGCTTCGAAAGACGGCATCGGGCTCTGGTTCAAGACGCTGGGTCGGAACAAGCGACTCGCCACCCTCGACCTGTCCCGCGGCCGCGAGGTCTTCCTCGACCTCATCCGCGACCAGGACGTCCTGGTCGAGAACTTCCGGCCCGGCACGCTGGAGCGCTGGGGCCTCGGCCCCGACGTACTGCTCGAGGCCAACCCGCGCCTCGTCATCGCCCGGGTGACAGCGTTCGGCCAGGTCGGCCCGTGGTCGAGCCGCCCCGGCTTCGGCTCCCTCGCCGAGGCGATGAGCGGTTTCGCCGCGGTCACCGGCGAACCCGACGGCCCGCCCACGCTCCCACCCTTCGGCCTGGCCGACGGCATCACCGCGCTCGCCACGGCGTACGCCGTACTGGTGGCTCTCCGCGAACGCGATCAGTCCGGCCAAGGCCAGGTGATCGACATGGCGATCATCGAGCCGATCCTGATGATGCTCGGCGGTGGCATCACGGCGTACCAGCAGACCGGCTACGTCCAGCCGCGCCTGGGCAACCGCTCGTCGAACAACGCGCCGCGCAACGTGTACCAGACCGCGGACGGCCGCTGGGTCGCCGTCTCGACCAGCTCCCAGAGCATCGCCGAACGCGTCGTCACGCTCGTCGGTCGTCCTGACCTGGTCGCCCAACCGTGGTTCGGCACCGGCCGCGAACGCGCCGAGCACGCCGACGAGCTCGACGACGCCGTCGGCACCTGGATCGCGGACCGCTCTCTCGACGAGGTCATGCTCGCCTTCGAGAAGGCCGAGGCCGCCGTCGGTCCCGTGCACGACGTCCGCGGCATCGTCGAGGACCCGCAGTACGCCGCGCTGAACACGATCACCACCATCGAGGACGAGGAGCTCGGCGGCCCGGTCGCCATGCAGAACGTGCTCTTCCGCCTCTCGGAGACACCAGGCGAAATCCGCTGGGCCGGCCGCCCCCACGGCGCCGACACCGACGCGGTCCTGTCCGAGATCGGCGTGACCCCGGAACAACTGGCCGCGCTACGCGCGTCGGGCGTGGTGTAGCCGATGCTCACTGCACTCTACGTACCGGCGAACCGGCCGGACCGTTTCGCCAAAGCTGTTGCCGCAGGCCCCGATCTGGTGGTGTTCGACCTCGAGGACGCCGTACCGGTGGACGACAAGGCCGACGCGCGCGGTTGGGCTGTCGCGTGGATCGCGGCGCGGGCGTCGGCGGGGTTCGAGGTGCGGGTGAACGCGCCGGGGACGCCGTGGATCGAGGACGACCTCGCCGCCCTGGCAGCAGTCCCCGACGTCCGCGTCCGCCTGCCCAAGGTCGAGAGCGCGTCCGACGTTCACGCCGTACTGGATCAGGTGCCCTCGGCAAGGATCACCGCACTCATCGAATCCCCCCTCGGCCTGGAGCGCGCCTTCGACATCGCCTCCGCCGACCCCCGCGTCACCGCGATCGCCCTGGGCGAAGCAGACCTCGCCAGCTCCCTGGGCGTAGACGGCCCCGCCGGCCTGTCCTGGGCTCGGGGCCGCCTGGTCTCCGCCTCCCGAGCAGCAGGCCTGGGCGCGCCGATGATGTCGGTCTACCCGCACGTCAACGACGAGGAAGGCCTACGCCGTACAAGCCTCGAAGGCCGAGCCCTGGGCTTCGTAGGCCGCACAGCGATCCACCCCCGCCAACTGGCCCCCATCGTCGAGTCCTTCACCCCCACGGCCACCCAGTTGGCCGACGCCGCCGACCTCCTCGCCGCCGTCGAAAAGGCCGGAGTAGCCGAAGGCGGCGTCATCGTCCTCCCCGACGGCCGCATGGTAGACCCCGCCATGCTCGGCCGAGCCCGAGAACTCACCACCCTCATGCAACAAATAGAATCCCGCCAAAGCTGACCTCCGTACGACGGACCTGCGCTACCGTCACCCGCCGCTGAAGGGCGCCAGCCACTCTGTCCCCGACTGCTGCTCTTAGCCACGCGTCGACGCCCACCACTGATCAACCGGGCTCCACCAGAGCTCGCGCCGCCTGGCGGCGGCCCGTGGTCGCGCTCAAACGGAGGTGATCAGTGCTGGGCGTCGACGGCTCGGCTGGTGCGGCCGACTGCTCGACGTACAGGGCTGAGGTGAGCGGCGTACGCGGTGTGACGGGCGGCATGCTTTAGGGTCGTAGGCATGCTTCCTCGCAGGGTGGACGCCGTGGTGATCGGCTCGGGGCCTAACGGGCTGGTGAGTGCGGTTGAGCTGGCTGATGCCGGCTGGGACGTGCTGGTGCTGGAGGCGGAGGAGACGTTCGGCGGGGCGGTGCGGTCGACCACCGAGGACGGGTGGGTGAGCGATCGGTACAGCTCGAACTACCCGTTGGGGATGGCGTCGCCGGTGTTTCGGGCGATGGAGCTGGAGAAGTTCGGGCTGAAGTGGGCGCACGCGCCGCTCGCGCTCGCGCACCTGCTCGATCCGGAGAGCTCCGTGGCGATCCACCCGGATCCCAACGACACCGCCGCCTCGATCTCCAAGGACCACCCGGCCGACGGCGATGCGTGGCTGGAGCTGTACTCCAAGTACGTGCAGATCCGCGAGCCGTTCCTGCAATCGCTGCTCACCACCTGGCCGCCCGTCCTGCCCGCGGCGCGGCTGACCCGCAAGCTCGGGTCGGCGGGGGAGCTGATCAGGTTCGCGCGGTTCATGGCGATGCCGATGCACCGGATGGCGCAGGAGCTGTTCGAAGGCCCCGGTGGTCGCGCGCTGCTTGCCGGGAACTCGTTCCACGCCGACGCTCCGCTCAGCGGCTCGGTCAGCGGCACGATGGGCTGGATGCTCGCGATGCTCGCGCAGGACGTCGGGTACCCGGTCGCCGAAGGCGGATCGAGCGCTCTGTCGAACGCGCTCCGCCGCCGCGCCGAGCGTGCCGGCGCCCTCTTCGTCTCCGGCACTCCGGTCACCGAGATCGAGCTGTCCGCCGGTCGCGCGTCCGCTGTCCGTACGGCGTCGGGGGAGCGGATCACGGTCAGTCGGGCGGTGATCGGCGACGTCTCCGCGACCACCCTGTACGACGTACTGTTGCCGGAGGCAAGCGTCCCGGCCGGGCTGCGGCGGGACCTGGCGCGGTTCGAGTGGGACTACCCGACGGTGAAGGTCAACTACCGGCTGCGTGGCCCGATCCCGTGGAACTCCGACGAGGCGCGCCGGGCCGGCGTCGTTCACCTCGGCGGTACGGCGGACGACCTGATCCACCTCTCGGCCGACCTGGAGACCGGACGGTTGCCCTCGGCACCGTTCATGCTGATCGGCCAGACCACGAAGGCCGACCCGAGCCGTTCACCGGAAGGCACCGAGGCGGTCTGGGCCTACTCGCACCTGCCGCGCGGCATCGCCGACGACGCCGCCGCCGAGAAGCTCGGCGACCGGATGGACCGGCACATCGAGCAGTACGCACCCGGCTTCTCCGAACTGGTGATCGACCGCGACCTGCAGCGCCCACTCGACTTCGCCGGCGAGAACGCGTCCCTAGGCCTCGGCGCCCTCGGCGGCGGCACCGCCCAGCTCCACCAGCAACTCATCTTCCGCCCGACGGTCGGCCTGGGCAGCCCCCGCACCTACGTCACCGGCCTGTACCTCGGCAGCTCCGCCATCCACCCCGGCCCCGGCGTCCACGGCGCCTGCGGCCACCTAGCAGCCCGCACAGCCCTCCGTGACGCCTCCCTGCTGGGCCCGATTACCCGGGCTTTCCCCACCGCCGCCCTCCGCCGCCTCCAACGCTGAGCCGTCCGCTGCCGAGGACGCCTCCGCGCTAGGCCCGCTCACCGGGCTTGCCGCTGAACCACCCGCTGGCCTCGGTCCGCGCGCCCCCACTGCAGGCCTCCGCCGCATTCGGCGCTGAGGCCTCTGCCGCTGCGTGCCTGGAACTGGAGTTGACCCGGGGGCTCCGGATCTATCTGGTGCCGGCCGACTGATCCGATCGAGGTCGCTGTCGGATGCGACCGGCAAGCCCGGCCGCCGCCAGTTGCCAGAGTCGGTGCCAGCTGGCGCCGGAGCACGTAGGTGCAGGTCGCGTGCATGCTGCCGAACTAGAGCACACCTCCGCGCTGGCTCCGCTCACCGAGCGCGGCGCACGACTAGGCGGGGCCGGAGCGCCGCCTGCCTCACCGCAGCGCTCCGTCGTCTCCAGTGCTGAGGCCGCCGCCGGAGGCGCCTACGTGCTCGGCCCGCTCACCGGGCTTCCCCACCGCAGCCGTCCTGCCTCCGGCGTCTCCAGCGCTGAGGTTTCCGCCGGACCTCAGGCGCGACGGCTGGTGCTCGCTGGCTCGTTCAGCAGTCGTTGGGCTTGGCTTGGCTGTGAAGCGGTGCTCCTGCCACAGCTCTTGGCTCGCTTCGAGCGCTGGTGGGCTGTCGACCAGGGCTGACTTGATGTTCTGGTGTGCTGGCGGCTCTGCGGTGAGCGAACCGCGCAGCGGGTGGGTGGCGTGCAGTTGGTTGCCGGCGAGCCCGTCTGCCGGGCTGGAGTTGGGGAGAGACCCGCTCCGACCCGACCGTCCGGCGTACGGCGTCAAGCGGGCGGGGTGGGTGGCGGCCGCAGGCCGAGCCACTGGTCGGCGTCCCAGGCGTAGAAGCGCTCCAGCTCAGCGAAACCCAGCTTGGCTGCTAAGCGCATCGAGCTGGTGTTGGCGGTTTGAGTGGCGAGTACGACCGGCTCGCCGGGGAGGACGTTGTCGAACCAGGCGAGGGCCGCAGCGCACGCCTCGGTGGCGTAGCCGTGGCCCCACGCGTGCGGC
The DNA here is from genome assembly GCF_049844575.1 of Kribbella sp. DT2. Lineage (NCBI taxonomy): Bacteria > Bacillati > Actinomycetota > Actinomycetes > Propionibacteriales > Kribbellaceae > Kribbella > Kribbella sp. DT2. The sequence continues at coordinate 117,086 of NZ_JBNCLH010000002.1, forward strand.
AGGAACAGGTAGCCGAGATCGACCTTGCCCACGGCAGCCGGGCGGTGCTCCGTCGGTCTCCTGAGCAGGATCAGGCCGATCATCGCGTCGTTGAGCTCGACGACGAAACTGCCGGGCGACTGGCCGGGGGCCTCCGGCAGTTCGCGCTCGAGCTCGTCGCGTGGCCGAGGGCCGCCGAGATAGGTGTGGACGTCCGACGACGCCAGTAGTTCGACGAACGCCGGACGGTCCCGGGCCTCGGACTCGCGCAGCACGAGGCGCTCGGTCCGAATCGGTTCAGGCGGCCAAGTGACAGGTCCGAGCTCATTCACGCCCGCCAGCCAATCAGCCGCCGCGACGGCGATCAAGCCGCGCCCACAGATCGAACCCATCTGCTCCGGTGTGCCGTGCACGCCGACTCGCAGAGGACGGGGGTCGACCTCGGAGGTCAGGCGCAGATCCGGCGGTCAGACGCAGGCGCAGGTCCGGCGGTCAGACGCTAGAGGCCGGGGATGGCACAGAGCTGATGCGGAGGGCGGCGATCAGGTCCTGGTAGAGGGTGTCCTCGGCGAGCAGTTCGTGGTGGTTGCCTCGGGCTCTTACCTGGCCGGCTTCGAGCACGAGGATCTGGTCGGCGTCGATGACGGTGCTGAGGCGGTGGGCGATGGTGAGCACGGCGCCGGAACGGGCGATCCGGTCGATGACCTCGTGCACGGCGGCTTCGGTGAGGCCGTCGAGCTGGGCGGTGGCTTCGTCCAGGAGCAGGATCTCGGGGTCGCCGACCAGCGCGCGGGCCAGTGCGATGCGTTGGCGTTCGCCGCCGGAGATGACGGCGGTGGACAACGAGGTGTCCAGACCGTCGGGCAACTCGCGGACCCGATCGTCCAGGCGGACGGCCCGTAGCGCCTCCCAGATCGCGTCCTCGTCGGCGGACTCGTGCGTGTACAGCAGGTTCTCTCGCAGGGTGCCGGGGACGAGCGGGGTGTCCTGCTCGACGTACACGACTCGGCGGCGGAGATCCTCCAAAGACCAGTCCTGCAAGGGAACGCCGTCGAGGATCAGGCGTCCGGTGTCGGGGTTCAGGAAGCGCAGCAGCAGCGAGAAGATCGTGGTTTTGCCCGCGCCCGACGGGCCGACGATCGCGGTGTGGCCGAGGCGGGGGATCTCCAGCGAGACGTCCTGGACGGCAGGTGAAGCGCCCGGCGCGTACCGGGCGGTGACGTTCTCGAAGACCAGCGTCGAGGTCGTGAGATCAGGGCGCCGTACAGACGCCGACCCTGCCGACTCGCTCGGCTCCAGCTCCAGGGCGTCGATCTCGCGGATGCGCTTCGCGGCCGCGATCCCGGTCTGCAGGCTGCTGAAGGTCGTCGCCAGCGTGCTGACCGGCTCCATCAGCTGGAAGGCGTACAGCAGGAAGGCGACCAGTGCCGACACCGTCAGCAGACCTTGGTCGACGCGCCAGGCGCCGAGCCCGAGGATCAGCATGATCGCCAGCCCGACCCCGAACCCCGCGGCGGTGAACGCGGCCGCCTGGTACCCGACGGCCCGGATCGCCTGCCGCGCCGACTCCTCCGCCTCGACGATCACCCGCTGACTCTCCCGACCCTCGGCCCGGCTGGCCTTCACCGTCCGGATCGCGCGCAAAGCACCTTCCAGTACGCCGCCCAGGCGGCCCACGGCGCCCTGGGCCCGCTCCTGCGCCTTGGCCATCTTCGGCATCAGCACCCCGACGACCGCACCGACCACGGCGAGCGCGGCGACCGTGGTCAGCAGCAGCATCCCGTCGAGCATCGCCATCAGGACCAGCGCACCGAACAGCCCGATGACTCCGTTCACCAACGAGACCAGGCTGGACGCCGCGGCCTCCCGCAGCAGCACCGTGTCCGACGTGACCCGGGTGACCAGCTCACCGGGGGAGCGGGACGCCAGTTCACCGATCCGTAGCCGGAACAGCCGGCGCACCATCGAGCTGCGCGCGTCGAGCACCACCCGCTCACCCATCCGGCCGAGCAGGATCCACTGCACCATCCCGATCAGCGAGCCCGCGACCAGCAGGACGACGAGCACTGCGACCGCCGGCGCGATCGACCGCGACGACGACAGCCCGTCGAGCACCGACTTGGTCACCAACGGCGTCGCCAGCGAGGCGCCGGTCGCCACCAGACCGAGCGCGACACCGATCCACAACGTTCGTCGATACGGCCGGACGAACGACCAGAGCAGACTCAGGTTCTGCCAACGCTTGCGATCACTCACGGGGTCCCCTCCCAGACTTGCGGCGAACCATCACTGTAGCGTAATCGGACATCACTGTCCTATTAATATACACAGCGGCCCCAGGCGTATAGGCTCGGAATCTATGACTGACACGGTCGAATCGGGCAGCCGCAGCCGCACCCGACGAGCGATCCTGGACGCCGCCGTACGGGTCTTCGCGCAGCGCCGGGCCGCGTCGTTGGCCGACGTCGCCGCCGAGGCGCAGGTCGCCCGCAGCACGCTGCACCGCTACTTCCCGGATCGCGCCGAGCTCGTCCAGGCCTTGGCCGACGACCTGCTGGCCGCCTTCGACCGGGTCATCACCGAGGCCGAGACCGCCAAGGGGCCGGCTCGCGAGGCGCTGCAGCGGTTGATCGGCGGCTACCTCGAGCTCGGGCAGCGGATCTACTTCCTGTACAGCGAACCGAGCTTCAACCAGCCCGACCCGGACTCCGAGGTGGCGAAGTTCTTCCTGAAGCTCGACAAGGTCTGCAAGCCGGTCGAGGCGTTGATCGTGCGCGGCCAGGACGAAGGCGTGATCGCCCGCAACATGACCGTCGACTGGATCATGCGGATGCTGCTCTGGATGGTGTTCATCGGCTGGGACGCGGTCGAGGACAAGGCGCTGTCACGGCTCCAGGCGCAGGCCACGGTGCTCCAGACGATCGAGTCCGGCATCCTCGCGCCGCAGGACAACCCGTGAGCGAGATCGAGCCGCTGCTGCGCGAGCTGACCCCTCAGGTCCTGGGCTTCCTCGCAAGGCGGTACGGGCAGTTCGACCTGTGCGAGGACGCCGTACAGGAGGCTCTGCTGGCCGCGGCGACGCAGTGGCCGACCGACGGCGTACCGGCGAACCCGCGCGGCTGGCTGATCACTGTCGCGTCCCGGCGGCTGACCGACCAGTTCCGGAGCGAGAGCGCTCGGCGCAAGCGCGAGGACTCGGTCGCGTTGATGGAGGAGGTGGTGTCGCCCGGTGCCGACCAGGACCAGCCGGCGGAGGCCGACGACACGCTGACGCTGCTGTTCCTGTGCTGCCACCCGGCGGTCACGCCCGCCTCGCAGGTCGCGTTGACGTTGCGTGCGGTCGGCGGTCTCGGTACGGCGGAGATCGCGCGCGCGTTCATGGTGCCCGAGGCAACGATGGCGCCGCGGATCAGCCGGGCCAAGAAGAGCATCAAGGCGGCCGGCAGCCGGTTCGTGCTGCCGCCGGAGGAGGAGCGCGCGGACCGGCTGCGCGTCGTGCTGCAAGTGCTCTACCTGATCTTCAACGAGGGCTACACGGCCAGTTCCGGCGAGGAGTTGCAGCGCGTCGAGCTGACCGCGGAGGCGATCCGGCTGACCCGGATGTTGCGCGAGTCGCTGCCGGACGAGGGTGAGGTCGCCGGGCTGCTCGCGCTGATGCTGCTCACCGACGCGCGGCGCGCCGCCCGGGCGACCGAGGGTGGCGAGCTGATCCCGATCGACGAGCAGGACCGGACGCTGTGGAACCGGAAGTCCATCGAAGAGGGCGCGGCGCTGACCCTGGAGACGCTGGCCGGCGGCGACGTCGGGTCGTACCAGCTGCAGGCCGCGATCGCCGCCGTTCACGCGGAGGCGCCGACGGCCGACGAGACCGACTGGCGGCAGATCCTCGGGCTGTACGTGCTGCTGGAGAAGCTCGCGCCGAACCCGATGGTCACGCTCAACCGCGCGATCGCGCTCGCCCAGGTCGAGGGACCGCAGGCCGGGCTCGACCTGCTTGCCACGCTGGACGACGACAAGCACCTGGCCGACAACCACCGGCTCGACGCCGTACGGGCTCACCTGCTGCAGCGGGCCGGTGATCCGGAGGCCGCACGGGAGCACTTCCTCGCGGCAGCACGCCGTACGACGAGCCTGCCGGAACAGCGCTACCTCACCGCGAAAGCCGCCGCGATCCCCGCCGGCTGATCCGCTTTCGCACCATGGGGCCGTCAGCTGCGACCAAAAGCAGAAGAGTTCTTCGCGAAGAACTCTTCTGGGTTACGCTGTGCCCCATGAGTGATCAGACACCGGCGGGCGACATCGTTCTGGACGTAACTGCTCTGCGGGTGCTCGCTCACCCGATGCGGCTGACTTTGCTGGAGCACCTGCGGCAGCGTGGTCCAGCGACGGCGCGACAGCTTGCGGAGCACTACGAGATCGACTCTGGTGCGGCGAGCTACCACCTGCGGCAGCTGGCGCACGGAGGTCTGATCGAGGAAGACACCCAGCGTGGCACCAAGCGCGACCGCTGGTGGCAGGCTCGGCACCAGTCATCAGTGCACGATCCTGCTAGCGGTGCTCCTGACGAGCGAGAGGACAGTCGCGGTTACCTGCATGCGGTGCTGCTCGCGTACAGCGAGCAGCTGCGACGGTTGGCGTACGCCGCGCCGCTGCTGCCCGACGAGTGGTACGAAGCGTCGACGTTCAGCAACTACACGCTGCGCTTGACCCCGGCCGAGCTCACCGCACTGAAGTCAGAGCTGGCTGCAGTCATCAAGAAGCACCGCCACGGCCACGACGAAGCTGGAACGCCGGTAGCCCTTCAGCTGCACGGGTTCCCACTGCTCGAGCCGGACGATGACGTATAGCGGCACCACCCCCACGGCTGCCTACCGGGACGGCAATGTTCTGCGCTGGGCGACGGCGTACGCCGCATCGGTCAGCGGTGACGTCGTCTTCTTCTTGACCCTGTCCTGGGCGGTGACCCGGGTTGCCGGGCCGGCTCAGGTCGGCGCGGTACTGGCCGTCGGAGCCGTTCCTCGGGCGCTGCTGATGCTGGTCGGCGGAGTGGTCGCCGACCGGTACGGACCGCGCCGAGTGGTGATCGGCAGCGACTTCGCCCGATGCGTGATCATCGCCTGCGCTGCCGCGCTGACGCAGTTCACCGCGGGCGGGCTGCCACTGCTGTACGCCGTCGCGCTGGTCTTCGGCGTGATCGACGCGCTGTTCATGCCGGCCGTGGGGGCTCTGGCGGCCCGCCTCACCGACCCAGGACAACTCGGCAGGGTGCAGGGACTGCGGGTGCTGGCGGTCCGGGTCAGCAACGCGGTCGGCCCGATGATCGCCGCGATCGTGCTGACCGCCGCCGGAGTCGCCGCGGGCTTCGGTCTGGCCGGGCTGCTGTTCAGCCTGTCCTTCGGTCTCCTCCTGGCCGTCCGCCTGAACAGGGGACAGGCCGCCGAGCGTTCGACCGGCTCACCGTTGGACGATCTGCGGGACGGGCTGCGGTACCTCCGGAGAAACCGGCAGCTGGCCCGCCTGGTCGTGGTGGTCGGGCTGAGCGAGCTGTGTTTCAGCGGTCCGTTAGGAATCGGTCTGGTCCTCCTGACCGCCGAACGGCATTGGGGTCCGGCCATCCTCGGCTGGGCCCTGAGCGTGTTCAGCATCGGCGGTGCGGTCAGCGGAATTCTGCTCACCGTTCTGCCCCGCATCCCGCGAGCGGGGGTCGCGCTCGTGGGTGCCCTGACAGCTACCGCCGTACTGGTTGGCGCCCTGGGCCAGGTCACGACCGCCGGCGCCCTGATCGTCGGTGCCGCCGCGCTCGGAACGATCAGCGGCCTGGCCATGGCTCTCGGCAACGCCTTGCTCCAACGCGCGACCGAACCTCGGTATCTCGGCAGAGTCGGCTCGGTGACTTCCCTGTGCACCATCGGCCTCAGCCCCCTGCTCTACCCGGTCGCAGGCCTGGTCGCGGCCGCGTGGGGAACAGGAGTCTTCTTCGCCGGATGCGCCGTGGTGTGCCTGCTGGCCGCGGTCACCGCCGCGACGTCGCATCCGGTCCGCGACAGTCGGCTCGCGTGACTTGGGTTGTAACTTCGGTTTACAGTTGCGGCATGAGTGACCAGGCGGTGCGCACCGGGCGGGACGCGATCGGGTACGGCGTCGCGCTGCTCAACAAGCTGGCCAGGTCACGGGCGATCGATCGGCTCGGGTTGCGAAAGCGGACCGAGAGGGTGGTGTTCGAGGCGACCCGGACCGGGTTCCGCACAGCCGGGGCGCTGACCAGGAGCTTCACCGCCGCGACCAAGCTGGGCAGGCCGGCGCGGCTGCCGTCGGCGCGGGGGACCGGGCGGTTCGACCTGACGCCGACCGAGGATCAGCAGATGGTGGTCGGCGTCGTCGCCGAGTTCGCCGCCGAGGTGCTGCGGCCGGCCGCGGCCGACGCCGACACAGCCGGTACGACGGACGCGAAGGTCCTGGAGCAGTCCGCCGAGCTCGGGTTGAGCCTGATCGAGGTCCCGGAGGAGCTCGGCGGGATCGTCACCGAGCGCTCCGCGATGACCGGCGTACTGGTCGCCGAGGCGATGGCGTACGGCGACATGGGCCAGGCGGTCGCGTGCCTCGCGCCGGCCGCGGTCAGTACGGCGATCTCGCTGTGGGGCGACGAGATCCAGCAGGCGACGTACCTTCCGCACTTCACCGTCGAGAACGTGCCGGCTGCCGCGCTGGCGATCGTGGAGCCGCGGCCGCTGTTCGACCCGTTCACGCTGAAGACCCGCGCGATTCGGCAACGCACCGGGTACCTGCTGAACGGGGTCAAGTCGCTCGTCCCGCGCGGCGCCGAGGCCGAGGTGTTCGTGATCGCGGCGCAACTGGAGGACCAGGGACCGGCGCTGTTCCTGATCGAGTCCGACCACCCCGGCGTGACGATCGAGGCCGAGCCGTCGATGGGACTGCGGGCCGCGTCGCTCAGCCGCGTGATCCTCCAGGACGTGCCGGCCACTCAGCTCGGGACCTTGGAGGACTACGCCGAGTGCGTGCGGCTGTCGCGCCTCGGCTGGTGCGCGTTGAGCCTCGGTACGGCGAAAGCGGTGCTCGACCACGTCACGCCGTACGTGAACGAACGGACCGCGTTCGGTGAGCCGATCAGCCACCGGCAGTCGGTCGCGTTCATGGTCGCGAACATCGCGATCGAGCTGGAAGGGATGCGGCTCGTCACGTACCGGGCCGGATCGCGCGCCGAACAAGGGCTTTCGTACGCCCGCGAGGTCGCGCTGGCGCGGCGGCTGTGCACGGACAAGGGTATGCGGATCGGCACCGACGGCGTCCAGCTGCTCGGCGGGCACGGCTTCGTCAAGGAACACCCGGTCGAGCGGTGGTACCGCGACCTGCGGGCCGTCGGCGTGATGGAAGGCGCGGTGCTGGTCTGATGATCAACCTGGAGACACCCCGCAAGTTCCGTGCCTTCGTCAACCAGGCGCACCAGGTCGCGGCCGAGATGCTGCGGCCGAACTCGCGGCGCTACGACCTGGCCGAGCACGAGTACCCGAAGGAGCTCGACCTGCTGGCCGCGCTTGTCGACGGGCTCGGTGCGAGCGGGACCGGTTCGGGTGCGGGAGCCGGCGGCGTACGGCGTACTGAAGGTGACGATGACGGCAAGGTGAAGAACGGCTCCAACCTGTCGTCGGTGCTCTCGATCATGGAGATGTGCTGGGGCGACGTCGGCCTGCTGCTGTCGATGCCGCGGCAGGGCCTGGGCAACTCGGCGATCGCGTCGGTCGCCTCGGACGAGCAGCTGCGCCGCTTCGACGGGGTGTGGGCCGCGATGGCGATCACCGAGCCCGGCTGCGGGTCGGACTCGGCGAGCATCCGGACCACCGCGCGGCGCGACGGCGACCACTACGTGATCGACGGCGAGAAGATCTTCGTCACCGCCGGCGCCCGCTGCGACGCGGTCGTGGTCTGGGCGACCGTCGACAAGTCGCTCGGCCGGGCCGCGATCAAGTCGTTCGTCATCCCGAAGGACACGCCGGGCCTGACGGTCGAACGCGTCGAGCACAAGCTCGGCATCCGTTCCTCCGACACCGCCACGATCCGCCTGACCGACTGCCGCGTCCCCGTCGAGAACCTGCTCGGCTCCCCGGACGTCGACCCCGACAAGGGTTTCGCGGGCGTCATGCAGACCTTCGACAACACGCGCCCCTTGGTCGCCGCGATGGCCGTCGGCTGCGCCCGAGCGTCCCTCGAACTCACCAAAGAGCTGCTCAAAGAGGCCGGCGTAGAGATCGACTACGACCGGTCGGTCCACCTGCAGACCTCGGCCGCCGCCACCTTCCTCCAGCTGGAAGCCGACTGGGAGGCCGCCTACCTGCTCACCCTGCAGGCCGCCTGGATGGCCGACAACGCCCGGCCCAACTCGCTGCAGGCCTCGATGGCCAAAGCCAAAGCAGGCCGTACGGCGAACGACGTCACCCTCCGCTGCGTGGAGCTGGCCGGCTCCGTCGGCTACTCCGAGCACGAGCTCCTGGAGAAGTGGGCCCGCGACTCCAAGATCCTCGACATCTTCGAGGGCACTCAGCAGATCCAGCAGCTGATCGTGGCACGCCGGCTGTTGGGGAAGACCTCGGCCGAGCTCAAATAGGTTGTTGTGTGGGCCGGCTGTTCGCCGAGCGCGGCCGACTCCTACATGGTGTAGGTCTGTTCCTCAGTTGTTCAACTGGCCGTCCTCGGCGGGGGATGTATTCGCGCCTAATGTTTCCTGGTCAACGGCCGCCAGGAAGGGAACCATGGACGCTCCACTCGCTGTCCGTGCTCGTGGGATCAAACAGACCTTCGGCGAGGTCGTCGCGCTCGATGGCGTCGAGTTGACCGTGCCCGCCGGGCAGATCCACGGCCTGGTCGGACCGAACGGTGCGGGAAAGACGACCTTGCTGGGGCTGCTGCTCGGGCTGGCCGTCGCCGACGACGGCAGTCTCGAGATTCTCGGTACGCCGGTCGGGCGTGCGCTCGCGGTCCCCGAAGGCGTCGCGGGCTTCGTCGACGGGCCAGGGCTCTACCCGTCGCTCACGGCGCGCCAGAACCTCGCCGCACTCGCCGCACTCCGTGGTGACGACGCCATGGCGAAGGGCATCGACGACGTCCTGGCGCAGGTCGGGCTCACCGATGTCGCCGACGACCGGACCCGCGGGTTCTCGCTCGGCATGCGCCAGCGCCTCGGGCTCGCGGCGGCGTTGCTCACCCGGCCGCGGTTGCTGATCCTCGACGAGCCGTCGAACGGTCTCGACCCGGCCGGCAAGAAGCACGTGTACGACGTACTGAAGCGGCTCGCCGCGGACGGGACCGCCGTGGTGCTGTCCAGCCACCGGATGGACGACGTCGAGGCGCTCTGCCACGAGGTCACGATCTTGTCGACCGGCCGGGTCGCGTTCTCCGGGCCGCTCAGCAAGCTCGCCGCGGAGAACAGCGAACTCGACTACCGGATCGTCACGTCCGACCAGGACGCCGCGAGGAAGGTGGCCGGCGACACCGACGGGCTCAGGGTCGGTGGCGAGCCGGGCGACGACGTGCTGGTGGTGTCCGGTCCGGTGCCTGTGCTCGACGAGCTGGTGAAACGACTTGTCCACGCGGACGTCGCAGTGCGGGAGCTGGCGCCGGTGATGTCGCCGCTCGAGGCCGCGTTCCTCGCCCTGACCTCCGAAGGGGAGACCAACTGATGGCCGCCGGAGTTGCCGAAGCGCCAGTCGTGTACCGGGTCTCGGTCGCTCGGGGCTACCGGTTCGAGCTGGTCAAGCTGTTGTCGCAGTGGCGGGTGCGCCTGCTGATCGTCGCCTGCTGGATCGCGCCCGCGGTGTTCGTCGCCGTGGTGAGCCGGCAGGCTTCGCTTCCGGTCGACACGTTGTTCGGCCGGTGGATGCACGCGACCGGGTGGGCCGGACCTCTTGTCCTGCTGGGATTCTCGGGCTCGTGGGCGCTGCCCCTGCTGACCTCGCTGGTCGCTGGGGACGTGTTCGCGTCCGAGGACCGGCTGGGGACCTGGCGGCACCTGCTGGTCGCCGTACGGTCGCCGCGGCGGATCTTCGTCTCCAAGGCGCTGGCGAGCCTCACCGTCATCCTGCTGCTCGTCGTCGGTCTGGTCGCGTCGAGCGCGCTCAGCGGGATCGTCGTCGTCGGCAACCGGACGCTGACCGGGCTCGACGGGCACCTGCTGTCACCCGGTGACGCGGCGGGCAAGGTCCTGCTGGCGTGGCTCTGCGCGCTCGCGCCGACGCTGGCGCTGGCCGCGATCGGTCTGCTCGGGTCGGTCGCGCTCGGCCGGTCCCCGATGGGTCTGCTACTGCCGGCCCTGGTTGCGTTGGCGATGCAGATCATCCAGATGCTGCCGGTGCCGGTCGCCGTGCGGCTTGCTCTGCCCGGCTACGGGTTCATCAGCTGGAACGGGCTGTTCACGAGTCCGGGGCAACTGAAACCACTCCTGATCGGCATCGTCGTCAGCCTGGTCTGGGCTGTGGTCGCGACGGGCCTGGCGTACTTCCTCTTCGTACGACGGGACTTCACCAACCCGACCCACGACGGCTCGGGCCGCCTGGCGCTCGTCGCCGGTGCGCTGCCGCTCGTCGTCCTGTTCGGGCTGACCGCGGCGGTCGTCGTACCGGCGACCGGGGCGACCGGCTCCGGCGTCGACCAGGACAAGGTCCAGCGCGCGCTCGCCACGGAGTTCGCGCACCTCTACCGCCTGCAGACCCAGCAGCTGAACCGTCCGGCCGTCACCGAGGAGCAGTTGCAGACCTCGGCGGCCTGCACCAAGGGCGGCGACCAGGTCGCCGCGGAAGGCCCCGGCAACGACTGGCGCTGCGTCGTGTCCTGGCACGTGCCGGATGTCGAGGCCGCCGGCTCGGCCATCTATCAGCTCGACATCAATCCGGTCGGGCGGTACGTCGCCGACGGGGACGGGCCGAAGGAAGTCAACGGCTACTTCCTGGTCCGCACCCCGAACGGCGACGAACCGAACCCGCTCTGGCAGTTCGACGGCTTGGTCGAACTGCTTCCGTCCACCCCCTGAAGGGACCAAACTCATGCAGGTAACACGCCGCAGGCGTGACAAGGAGGGCCGGTCAGGCCTCCTTGGCCGGCGATTCAGCCGGCGAGCGACCGTCGTGACGGCAGGGACGACGGCACTCGCCGCCGCCCTGGCCGGGACGGCCGTCGCCTCGACCCAGCAGTTCGGCACCGACCGCGTCGGTCAGGTGACCGGCGACGGCCAGGTCCTGTCCAGCGATCAGTACGTCGCGCCGTACGGCGACCGCCTGCTGCTGCAGAAGGGCAAGATCATGTCGTCGACGGTCAGCCCCGACGGCAGTCACCTGGCCGCGTCGATCACCGACGGCGGGATGGCCCTGACGGTCGTCGACCTGAAGAACTGGAAGGTGCAGCAGTACGTCGGCAACAACGCCGCCGCCGACCTGAAGATCCCGGGCAACGACATCGGTCAGGAAGGCCCGACGTACTCGCCCGACGGCACGCAGCTGTGGCTCGGCCAGACCGACGGTTACCGCCGGTTCACCGTGCAGCCGGACGGCTCGCTCGCCGACCCGACGTTCGTGACGATCGCCGCGGACGGCGCGCAGCACGCGCTGGTCGGCGAGGCGGTCTTCTCGGCCGACAGCGCGACCGTGTACTCGGCGGTGAACGGCCAGAACCGCGTCGTCGCCATCGACACCGCGACCGGCACGATCAAGCAGAGCTGGACGGTCGGCAACGCGCCGCGCGACCTGATCCAGGTCGGCTCGAAGCTGTACGTCAGCAACGAGGGCGGCCGCCCGGCCAGGCCGGGGGAGCCGACGATCAACTCGTACGGCACCCAGGTGCCGGCCTCGCAGATCACCGCGGCCACCACCACCGGTACGGTCAGCGTAATCGACCTGGCCAAGCCCACTGCGGCTCCGGCGAGCATCGCTGTCGGACTGCACCCGACCGCGCTCTACACCCGGAACGGCGCGGTGTTCGTCACGAACACGGCGACGAACTCCGTGTCGGTGATCGACACCAAGCGCGGCAAGGTGACGCAGACCATCGCGACGCAGCCGTGGACGGAGGCGTCCGTCGGCTACGAGCCCAACGGCGTCACCCTGACCGACGACGGTCACCTGCTGGTGACGCTGGGCCGCGCGAACGCGGTCGCCGTCTACAAGTACCGCAACGCTCTCGAGCCGGTCAGCTACGTCGGACTGCTGCCGACGGACTACTTCCCGGCCGAGATCACCACTGTCGGCAAGGACGTCGTGGTCTCCAACACCCGTGGTGTCGACGCCCGGCGGGACACCACCGCTGCCGGCCACGGTACGCACGACACGACCTCCAGCCTGACCAAGTTCCAGCTGCCCGACGACCACACGATCCGCGCGAGCACCGACAAGGTGTTCCAGCAGAACGGCTGGACGAAGAACGCGGCGCAGACGGCGAACAAGGGCCAGGGCAAGAAGAAGCCGGTCCCGGTCCCGGTGCGGATCGGCGACCCGTCGACGATCAAGCACGTCTTCCTGATCGTCAAGGAGAACCGCACGTACGACCAGCTGTTCGGTGACATTGCCGAGGGCAACGGTGACCCGGCGCTGGCGCAGTACGGCGAGAACGTCACGCCGAACCAGCACGCGATGACCGAGCAGTTCGGCCTGTACGACAACACCTACGACGTCGGCACGAACTCCGCCGAAGGGCACAACTGGCTGATGCAGGCGGACAACCCGGAGTACACCGAGTCGTCGGCCGGTGAGTACCTGCGCAGCTACGACACCGAGGACGATGCCCTCGGCCACCAGCGGACCGGGTTCATCTGGACCGGCGCGCAGGCGGCCGGCAAGACCGTGCGCGACTTCGGTGAGTTCCAGCAGTTCCTGACCAAGCCGGCCGACGCGACCTGGCAGAACCTGTACTGCGACACGAAGAACATGGCCGCGACCGGTCAGAACACGGCGTACCCGATGGTGTCGTCGTCGCCGATCCCGTCGCTGAACGACGTTTCCCTGCCCGGCTTCCCGAAGTTCGACACCGCCGTCCCGGACCTGTACCGCTACGAGATCTGGAAGCGGGAGTTCGAGAAGAAGGGCCCCGCCAGCCTGAACATGTTCTGGCTGTCCAGCGACCACACCGGTGGGCCGCCGAGCGGCGCCGCGCAGGTAGCAGACAACGACCTGGCCACCGGCAAGATCGTCGACGAGATCTCGCACAGCAAGTACTGGAAGGACTCGGCGATCTTCGTGGTCGAGGACGACTCCCAGGCCGGCACGGACCACGTCGACGGTCACCGGGCGCCGATCCAGATCATCAGCCCGTACGCGCGGCACGGTGTCGTGGACAGCCGGTACTACACGCAGATCACGATGATCCGCACGATCGAGCAGATCCTCGGGATCAAGCCGATGAACCAGAAGGACACCGCGGCCACGCCGATGGCCACGGCGTTCACCCAGACGCCCGACTTCACGCCGTTCCGGGCGGTGCCGAACCGGACGTCGCTGACCGCCGGCCTGCCGGCGCCGCCGCCGTGCGGTGCCGACGTGCCTGCCGCCCAGAACCCGAACGCGGCGCCCGCGCCGAAGGCCGTCGTACCGGCTTCTCAGCAGACGGTCGCGGCGCAGTGGGACAGCTGGAAGACGCAGCAGAAGCTCACCGGGCCCGACGCCCGGGCCGACTTCGCCAACCCGGCCCAGCTGAACCACTTCGACTGGTACCAGGCGCACGACTGGTCGACGCCGTACCCGGGGGAGAGCAGGATCTTCACCCCGGCCGACGTACCGGGTGCTGTGATCCCGTCGGCTGAGAACGACGGCTGACTCCTGATGACCGACAGGGGTGTGCGGAGAGGCGCCGGGGAGCTGGAGGCGCAGGTGATGGCCGCGCTCTGGGCCTCCCGCACGCCCTTGACGACGTCGGAGGTCCAGACGGAGACCGGCGGCGGGCTGGCGTACAACACGCTGCAGACCATCCTGACCCGGCTGACGGTGAAGGGGCTGGTGGAACGGGCCGAGCGCGGCCGGGCACACACCTACTGGCCGACGAAGGACGGGGCCGCTTCGGTCGCCGGGCAACTGCGGACGACGCTGAGCGGTGTCGAGGACCGGGCGGAGGTGCTCCGCGAATTCGCATCGGTTCTCGATGACGACGAGGCGCGGATCCTGCGGCAGTGGCTGTCGAGCAGGACGGAGGAGTCGTGAGGGTCTGGGTCTACCTGCCGCTGCTGCTGAGCATGCTGGTCCCGGTGGCCGCGGCGCGGATGGCCAGGTTGCTCCGCCCCACCGCGGCCGTCCGCATCGCGACGACCGGAGTGACGGTGGCCGCGCTGGCGTGCACGTGCAGCCTGACCCTGCTGTCGTTGACGTTGTTCGACGACCTGCCGCCGCTGTCCGCCTTCGACGACCGACCGGAGCTCGGCCTTCCTGAGCCGGTGCCCGACTGGTTGGGGTTGATCGCGGTCTCGCTTCTGGTGACCGGCCTGATCCGTCTGGTCCGTGAGCTCGTACGCCGTCGTCGGGTCGTCCACGAGCTGCAGGCGATCGGATCCCCGTACGCCGGACTGGCCGTCGCCGACCTGCCCGAACCGTTCGCTGCCGCGATCCCGGGCCGGCCGGGGCACGTGCTGGTCACCTCCGGAATGCTGCGCCTGCTCACCAGTGCCGAGCGACAGGTCCTGCTCGCGCACGAACAGTCCCACCTCGAGCGGCGCCACCACCGCGTCGTGGCGATCGCGGCCTGCTCGGCGGCGATGAACCCGCTGCTGTCCAAGCTCAGCACCCTGGTCACCTACCTCGTCGAGCGAGCGGCCGACGAGGACGCCGCCGCCAAGGTCGGCGACCGCACGGTCGTCGCCCGCGCGGTCGCCAAGGCTTCCCTGGCCGGGCCCGGCGGACCCGCGCCGGCGCTGGGGCTGCACGGCTCGAACGCGGTCGAAAGGGTCACGGCGATCGCGGCGCCGCAAGCCCCGAACCGCTGGCGGGCGACGACCGGGGTGGTGGGCTTGAGCGTCGTACAGCTCCTGGTCTGTGCTGTGGCGATCGAGAAGTTCACCACCCTCGCCGGCACCTGGCTGGGTCAGCTCGTTGACGCCGGCAGGTGAAGGTCGGCGGCGTGGTCCTCTGCGCGCCGGAGCGTTCGAGGCTGATCTACCATCGCGGGCCGCGTGCAAGACGGATCGGTCCGACCGCGGTGCCTACGTCGACATCAGCCCCCTGTTGACGAGCCACGATCAATCCCTCCCGAGACAGTTCGGCCGTCACTTCTCGTGTCGTGTCCATCAGCTCACGCCACGACTCACCTCCGACGACCCGGGCGGCATCGCTGGGGCAGATGGTGGCGTCGGGAGACCGATGGCGCAGCAACACGCGGATGGCCGCCGCCAGACGTGAACGTCGGCCATCGGGAGTGGGCGACCACCAGGGTCGCCTCGTTCCCCCAGCGCCACCTTCGCGTCCTGAACCCGAGGACGGGCCACCTCCGGATCGTCACGGACGAGCCGACGGGCGGCCATCAGCTCGCTCACCAACTCGCGGCGCAACGACTCCGGGATGGCCGGGTCCGCAGCGCGCCACCGCCGACCGGACACGATCAGGTACCGGCCGTCCTCGGTCTTCTCGCCGTCATCACTCACCACCGGGCCATCGTCCTCATCGATCGATCGTGCCATCCACCGAAGCTCTGCCGACCTCGACGTCGTCGTCGGGGACGTCATCGTGCCGGGACGCCTCCACCTCGTCGCGGGTCGGTGTCGGTACGACGTCCGCGAAGTAGAAACGAGCGAGCGCGGCGCGGAACCCGTCGCGGCGGCGTCGGGGTGCGGGCAGTCCGTTGCCGTCGGTCGCCGGTCCGAGTTCGAAGGGTGGTGGCTGCTCGTGGGCGGTCAAGGCGTAGGCCTCGTACGGCGAGATCGGGGTGTGCTTCTCGGCGTACCCACCATCCGGCGAGCGCGTGATCACGCCGCTTTCCAGCCCGTGCAGCACGCGATCGCGATCGGCGCGTTGCAGGGACAGTGCGATCCGGCGCGTGATCCAGAAGGCGGTCACCGGACCGAGGAAGATCAGGACGCGGCAGGCCCAGGTAATGGCGTTGATCGAGAGGTGGAACTGGGTGGCGACGATGTCGTTGCCGCTGTTGAGCCACAGGACGCCGTAGAAGGTGACGATGCCGGCGCCGATGCCGGTCCGCGTCGGGGCGTTGCGGGGCCGGTCGAGCAGGTGGTGCTCGCGCTTGTCGCCGGTGATCCACTGCTCGAGAAAGGGGTAGAGGGCAACGAATCCGATGAACAGCGGTGGCATCAGCAGGGCCGGTACGACGACGTTCCAGCTGATCGTGACGCCCCAGAAGTGCGACTCGACACCCGGCATCAGACGGACGGCGCCGTCCAGCCAGGCCATGTACCAATCGGGTTGCGAGCCGGCGGTGACTTCGGCGGGGTTGTAGGGGCCGTAGAGCCAGACCGGGTTGATCTGCAGGAGTGCGCCCATCAGGGCGAGGACGCCGAAGACCACGAAGAAGAAGCCGCCGGCCTTGGCGGCGTACACGGGCAGCAGCGGGTAGCCGACCACGTTCTTCTCGGTCCGGCCGGGGCCGGGGAACTGGGTGTGCTTGTGGTAGACGACCAGCATCAGGTGGACGGTGATCAGCGCGAGCAGAATCCCTGGGACGAGCAGGACGTGCACGGTGAAGAAGCGGGAGACGAACTCGTCGCCGGGGAACTCGCCGCCGAAGATGAAGAAGCTCATCCAGGTCCCAACCACGGGCGCGGCGAGGATCAGCCCCTCGGTGATCCGCAGGCCGGTGCCGGACAGCAGGTCGTCGGGCAGGCCGTACCCGATGAAGCCCTCGATGATGCCGAGGAACAGCATCACGACACCGATCAGCCAGTTGAGCTCGCGCGGCTTGCGGAACGCGCCGGTGAAGAAGATCCGGAGCAGGTGGACACTCATCGCCGCGACGAACAGGACGGCGGCCCAGTGGTGGATCTGGCGCATCAGCAGCCCGCCGCGGATGTCGAACGAAATGCGCAGCGTCGACTCGTAGGCCTCCGACATCGGCAGGCCCTTGAGCAGGCTGTACGAGCCCTGGTACTCGACCTCGGCCATCGACGGCCTGAACCACAGCGTGAGGAAGACCCCGGTCAGGATCAGGATCACGAAGCTGTAGAGCGCGATCTCACCGAGCATGAACGACCAGTGGTCGGGAAAGACCTTGCGCAGGTTCTTCTTGCCCAGCTTGGCGATCCCGGTCCGCTCGTCGACCCAGCGCACCGCTGTGGGCAGTTCTTGCCGGACCATTGATCGACCTCGAATCTGGGACCCCGGTTCGCTGGGAGCCCCGCCGAGAACTTATGCATAAGTGATGCAGTGCCTCGTGGCTACTGTAAGGCCGAATGCGGAGCCGAAGCGTCGTTGCACAACTTTCGGCCGGTTTCAGGGTCGCTGCGAATCAACCGGTCAGCGGCCTGCTCCATGACTGTTGCCAAACCGGCCCACCTGATGGACCCGGTTGGATTTGCGGGCGGCGACCACGCCGAGGATCAGGCCTGCGGCGACGAGGGCGCCGCCGCGGAGCCAGACGCCGGCTTCGATCTGGGTGAACAGCAGGAGGCAGGAGGCGATGCCGAGGACGGGGACGATGGTCGGCGCGCGGAAGTGGTCCTCGTCGACTGGTTCGCGTCGGAGTACGAGGACAGCAAGGTTGACCGAGGTGAAGACGACCAGCAGGAGCAGGACGAGGGTGGAGGCGAGCTGTGCGACCTCGCCGGTGAGGGCGAGCAGGAGTGAGAGCGCGCTGGTGATGGCGATGGCGACCCACGGTGTACCGCGGCCAGGGAGCAGCCTGGTGAGGGTGTGGGGGAGTAGCCCGTCGCGGGCCATTCCGTAGGCGAGTCTGGAGGACATGATGCCGGTGAGCAGGGCGCCGTTGGCGACTGCGACGAGGGCGATGGCGCTGAAGATCCAGGTCGGTACGCCGCCTGCGACGCGGACGACCTCCAGGAGAGGGCCGCTGGACTCCACGAGCTGGTTGGTCGGTACGGCGGCGCTCGCGACGATGCCGACCAGGAGGTAGACCAGGCCTGCGGTCGCGAGGGCGCCGAAGAGTGCGCGCGGGTAGGAACGGCGCGGATTCTTGGTCTCCTCGGCGATGTTGACGGAGGTCTCGAAGCCCACGAAGGAGTAGTAGGCGAGAACGGCGCCGCTGAGCGTCGCGGTGATCACCCCTCCGCTCGACGTACCGACTTCCGTGAGCCGACCGAGGTCCGAGTCGCCGCGGGCGATGACCCAGGCGCCGAGACCGATGACGAGCAGCAGGCCCGACACCTCGATGGCTGTTGCGACCACGTTGGCGCGGAGTGAGTCTTTGATGCCGTACGCGTTGAGCAAGGCGAGGGCGGCGAGGAAGATCAGGGCGACGAGTGCCGGCGGCGAGGTGACGAACTCGGCCAGGTACTCACCGCCGAAGGCACGGGCCAGCGCGGCGACCGAGACGATGCCTCCGGCAAGCATGCAGAATCCGGTGACGAATCCGACGAACGGGCCGAAGGCACGGTGAGCGTAGTACGAGGCACCGCCGGCGCGGGGGTACTTGGTCACCAGTTCGGCGTACGACGTCGCGGTGAGCAGCGCGAGGACGAGGGCGAGGACGAGTGGAAGCCAGACCGCGCCGCCGGATTCGGCTGCCACTTGGCCGACCAGGACGTAGACCCCGGCGCCGAGGATGTCGCCCAGGATGAACAGGTAGAGCAGCGGAGTGGTCACTTCTCGTCGCAGAGCCATACGTTCCTGTACCCAGTGCTTCACCGCCGAGTGCTGGCCGGGAAGACCTGTTTCAGGCGGGGCGAAGGTCACGTCCGCGGGGAGGCCGCCGCCTACGCTCGGGCCAAGGCCACCCGCGCTGTGCTCGTCCAGCTGCAGCGTCACCAGCAGGGGAGCGTCACGGGATGCTGTTTCCACGGGCTTCTTCCTGGTGGACGAGTTCGGGGAGGTCTTTGAGACGGGTGCGGGCGGTCAACTGCCGGGCGATGCGCTGGTTGCCCTGGAGGCGGTCGGCGTTGCGGTCGAGGAACCACCAGTAGCCTGCGGTGAAAAGGGCAGGCGTCGGGGCCGACGCGGAGACGGGGGTTGTAGCGGCAGTCGCCGCAGAAGTCGCTCATCTTGTCGATGTAGGCGCCGCCGGCGGCGTACGGCTTGGTCGCGAGCAGGCCGCCGTCGGCGTACTGGGACATCCCGACGACGTTGGCGACCATGACCCAGTCGTAGCCGTCGACGAAACTGCGGTGGAACCAGTCGGTGACTTCGTCGGGGCGCCAGCCGCGTTGCATGGCGTAGTTGCCGAGGACCATGAGCCGGGGGATGTGATGCACCCAGCCGTGTTCCCGTACGCCGCGCAGGACCTCGGACAGGCAGCGGGCCTCGACGGTGCCGTCGGCGTCGAGGGTCGTGAACCAGTCGGGCAGGTGCCGGCGGGCCTGCAACTTGTTGCTCTGGCGGTAGTCGTGGCCGAAGTGCCAGTACAGGTGCCACATGTAGTCGCGCCAGCCGATCAGTTGGCGGACGAATCCCTCGACGGACGCCAGTGGTGCGTCGCCGTTGCGGTAGGCGTCCTCGGCGCGCTCTACGACCTCCACCGGGTCGAGCAGCCCGAGGTTGATCGGTGCCGACAGCAACGAGTGGGCCATCCAGTCGTCCGCGGTGAGCATCGCGTCCTCGTGCGGACCGAACCCTGGTAGGCGGTTGGCCACGAAGTCGCGCAGGGCGTGCAGCGCTTCCCGCCGGGTCACGGCGAACCGGCGGGGACCGTCGTCACCGACGAAGCTGACGTCGCCGTCGCGCTCCCAGCGGTCCAGATCGGCTCGGACCTCCTCGTCGATCTCGTCCTCGGCCGGCCACCACGGCTCCGCCGTACCGAGCATCGGCTGCTTCGCGGTTGTCGTGGTCGAAGTTCCACCGGCCACCGACCGGGTTGCTGCCTTCCATCAGTACGTCGAGCCGGACGCGGGCCTCGCGGTAGAAGTCCTCCATCAGCAACCGTTCGAACCTCGTCGGCCGGCCCAGTCCTCGAAGTCCTCGCGGCTGGTGGCGAACCCCCGGGCCGGGAGCACCTCGACGCCGTCCAGGCCGCGTACGAACCGGTCGGCGGCGTACGAGGTGGGTTGGCAGACGCTGAGTTCTTCGGACACCTGGCTCAACGCCTCCCGGTAGGTGCCGGTGTGAACGAACGTGACGCGGTCACCTTCACTGAACTTGGCAAGTGCGCGCGGCCGGACCGCGTTCCGAACCATGGCGATCCCGCCATCTCATCGTTTGGCCGTGAGACCGATGATCGTTCCTTGCCCAATTCGGTGTCGATATCCCATCGCGGACTCCGACGTGCCCGATGTCAGGCGCCCGGATCGGGCGCCTCCGAGATGGGAGACCTGCTGATGGAACCGCTGATCATGATGGCGTCCCTGCGCCACACTGCGACCGATGTGGAGCAGTCCAACCCGCGCTATCCGATCGATCCCTGGCACCCCAGCCGCTGGCCCCTCCCGGAACGCCCCCGCGAACCAAGCGTTCAGGGTCGAGACCGTCGCCTTCCCCTGCTGACCTGGACGGCGTTCCTGCGGCGGTGCAGCAGGCCGTTCATGACCAGATGACTACAAGCTGCGCCAAACGCGGCGGAAGTCGACCATGCCGCCATGGTGGCGGTGGCATCCGAGCTGCTGGAACGACGAGCTTCGCTGAACCACTTGAGGCATACGCTGCGGTGGTGTCCCAGGCTTCCGGAACAGTTGACGCCCAACCAGTCCGAACTGTCCGGCAACTGGTCGCAGCGCAGTGCTCGAGAACCTTGGGTACTCGGGCCCTGGCTCGATGTCTGGGATTCGTCGTCTTGCTTTCTGCAGGTTCCACGGCTTTGAGCGTGGTCATGGACGGCAGCGAGGGGTTTGACCGGATTTACGACGAGATGACCTACGGCCCCGGATGGGCGAATGGGCTTGTTCCCCGGGCGATCCTGGCGATCTGGGCCGTGACTGTCGTCGCCGAGCGGCCGGCTGGCCGGGCGACGCGTGCGGAACTGTCGACTCGAGTGGGGATTGTCGCAGTATTCTCCGGAGTCGTCGCGCTCGTCGTGGCCGCCGCCGGATTCGGGTTCACGACCATGGTCGCAAGTCTGAACAGCGACTGGCTGCCATATGTCCTGCCGGCCGACCATCTACGTCAGTTCGCCGAGTACTCGCTGATCACCGTGTGGGTGTGCGTGGCCTCGGCCTTGATCGGAAGCGTGGTCCGGCACCGAGGCAGTGCCATCGCGGTGGCCATTGGGTGGCCCATCGTGTGGTACTGGCTGGTCATCACCTTCACCGAGCCCTACACGAAGCGCCACGAGTTCGTGAGCGACCTCGCATTGCCGTTGCAGATCGGCTGCACGATCGCACTGCTGATTGCCGCCATGCTGTCGGCCCGGAAGCCGAAGAATCAGCCCGGCTCACAGCAGAGTTCAGTCAACTAGTCGAGTTCGGCTGCGCGGTGCCGCAGCGCGGACAGCACCAGATGAGCCTTCTGACGATGGAACCGCCGCCGGGCGAAGACCGCTCTCGATTCGATCAGCAGGACCGGCTGGTCCCGCGAGTCCACGAAATGTGGTCCCAGCTGGTCTGCGAACAGCCACCGTGGCTTCACGAAGGGGAAGTACCCAATCGTCAGCGTCAGTGTCCGGCGCGGTTTCATGGTGTCGCGGACGGGTACCGCGTGGTGACAGCAGTCGCTGCCCCAGCCCCCGGCGGCGCTCCGAGGAGTGCCTGTCTGGGGGTCCCATGCTCCAATCAATCCATTCCGATGGTGACCCCCGATCGGGAACGGACGGTGTCGGCGAGTTGGCGGCGGAGCGCGGCGCCCTGCTGGAGGCTGCGGGCGACGGAAATCCACACGCCGTCGGTCAACTGTGTGATCGTCACGGCGCTGCGCTGATTTCCGTGGCTCGTGCGATCCTGGGCGACTCCGTGCGGGCCGAAACTGTCGTCGTCGAAGTCATCGCTCGTGCGTGTACCGATTCGGGGTCGACCGCTGCCGCCGCGGCAGCCTGCGGCGTGAGTTGGCCCGTCTGACCTACCTGCACGCGACCGGCTGTCTTGGCGGAACAGAACCGCCGGAGCGCGACTCGGCGATCGCGCTGGTGCGGTGCGGGGATCACACGCTCGCCGATGTCGCCGAAGTACTTGGTCGGCCCGAGCACGTTGTCGCGGCCCTGTTGTGCTCCGGTCTGAAGGACCTGGAAGACACGGACCGGCGCTCGTCGGAGAGCGCTTCTGCGAGTGCGCGACGCCGGAGCGGTGTCGCGGCGTGGCGTTCCCGGCGCGCGAGTCCCGGCACAGGGCGGTTGTGAGGCAGTGTCGTCACTTCGCGTACGGCAGATTCTGCTCGAGGTGCTGGAGGGCGATCAGCCTGATCCTCCGGGGCTCGACGGAGACACCGTTTGGCGTCGGTTGTGCGTATCGGCCGCCAGGGCGGTGCCGATCAGCGGTGCCGGAGTGGCGTTGATGACCGCGACCGGCCACGGCGGCACCCTTGCGGCGACCGACGGACCGGCCGCGGTGATGGAGAACCTCCAGCAGACCCTTGGTGAAGGTCCGTGCCTGAACGCGTTTCGTGACCGGAGACCGGTGCTGGAGCACGATCTGGCCCGGGCGGCAGCGCGCTGGCCCGGGTTTGCACCTGCTGCCGCCGAGTCGGGGATTGCGGCGGTCTTCGCGTTCCCGCTCCAGGTGGGCGCCATCCGGCTCGGCGTACTCGATCTCTCCCGCGACGTCCCCGGGCCGCTGGACAGTCTGCAGCTGGCCGAAGCACTCGATCATGCGGCCGCGGCGACGACCATGCTGCTCGATCTGCAGTACGACGTGTCGTCGGGTGGGCTGCATCCTCAGGTCGCCGAGGCGGCCGACAGCCACCGGGAGATCCATCAAGCCACCGGCATCATCACCGTCCAGGCGTCAGCGGGCCTCAACGAAGCCCTACTGCTCTTGCGCGCTCGCGCCTACGCGGAGGGACGCCCCATCCACGAACTCGCCGCGGATGTGGTGGCCCGACGAGTGACGTTCCGAGCCGAGGACGACCATCATGAATGAAGACCTCAAGTCCACAGGGCACCTCCGGGTCCGGAAAGGCGGTAGCAGATGAGCAGGGAGCAACGCCTCGCGGAGGTGTTCATCGAGCTCGCCGACACGCTCGTCGACGACTACGACGTCCTCGACCTTCTCCACACCCTGTGCGAGCGCAGTGTGGAACTCCTGCAGGCTGATGCGGCCGGCCTGATCCTGGCCGACCAGCGCAGCGTCCTGCACGTGATGGCCTCCACCACCGAGCAGGCCAACCTGCTGGAGCTGTTCGTCCTGCAGAACGACGAAGGACCGTGCCTGGACTGCTACTCGACCGGCGAACAGATGGTGAACATCGACCTGGGCGAGGTCGAGGAACGCTGGCCGAAGTTCCGCGCCGCGACCACCGCGGCAGGTTACCGCTCCACGCACGCCGTCCCACTGCGCCTTCGCGGGCAGGTGATTGGCGCGCTGAACCTGTTCTGCACCGACCGCGTTACCCTCACTGACGCCGACATCGCGCTGGCTCAGGCGCTCTGCGACATCGCGACTGTTGGCCTGTTGCAGGAGCGCACGGTACGCCGGAGTGAAGTGCTGGCCGAGCAGCTCCAGTCGGCGCTGAACAGCCGCATTCTGCTCGAGCAGGCCAAGGGGGTGCTGTCCGAGCGCGCCGGAATCGGTGTCGACGATGCGTTCGTCCTGATGCGGGCCCACGCCCGACGCAACCACCAACAACTCGGCGCTGTCGCACGCGGCGTCATCGACGGCAGCCTCCCGTCCTCCGAACTCACCGCCGACGGTCACTGACCCCGGCGCCCTCGCCAGGCGCTGACGCGGTCGGTCATGGGCCGTACAGGTGTTCAGCTGAGATCCAGGAGCGGTTGTGCCTGCGGTGGACGTCCAACGCAGGCACAACCCTCGGCAACCCGCTGGTCGCGCTACTTGGCAGAACGTCTCCAGACTCCGTGCGTGCCGCGTGCTCATTGTGCACCCTGCACAACTCTGCGCGGATGACCCCGTCAAGGTGCTACTGGGGGAGCGCGCCGGTGTCCATGACGCGGCGGGCGACCACGTTCAGACGTTGGTTGCTGTCCTGGGAGTAGCGCCGCAGGACGGCGAACGCCTGGACGGCGTCGAGGCCGTAGCGCTCCATCAGGCGGCCGACGGCCTGGCCGACTTCCTTGCGGGAGTCGACGGCCTGGTTGAGCGAGGCCTCCATGCGCGCCGAGGCGACCGCGATCGACGCGTGCAGCGATAGCAGCCGGGCGAGTTCGGCGTCGCCTTCGCTGAAGACGTAGGGCTGGGTCGACACCAGGTTCAGTACGCCGCTGGTCGAGTGCTCGGTGAAGAGGCGGATCGACAGTGCGCTGCGAATGCCGTTGGCTGCCGCGGTCGGTGCCCATTTGGGCCAGCGGTCGTCGGTGAGGGTGTCCTTGACGAGAACATCCTCGTGCTCGGCGATGGCCAGCAGGCTGGGGCCCTCGCCGAGATCGATCTGCAGCTGATCGGCGACGGAGACCAATTGGTCCGTGGCCGCGATCGCTTGGGGTTGCCGGCGGTGCATCAGCAGCACTGACGCGTGGTCGTAGTGCAACGTCTCGACGGCGAACTCCAGCACACCCTCGACTGTGGCCAGGACCCCGCTTTGATTGTGCAGGTTCATGGCCAGGTACCCGAAGCCGCCGGCTGTTTCAGTCATTGGTCCTCCCTCGCGCAGGCATGAAAAATTGCCCGGGCGCCGGTCTCTGGACGCTGACAGTGACGACCAGAATAGACCGATGAACAACTTCCGATCGCGCAGGTGGCCATCGGCACCGCCGGGTTTCGGGCGCGAACATGGTGCCAGAACCGTCAGCGGTGGCGCCAGGTGGGTACCGGCGCCCGATGAGTGCAGAGCGAGTACCGGGTGTAGAGGCCGAGAAGCCGACAGAGATCCCCGCGGCCGGGTGGTGGCAGGTCGTCCGGCGGGCCTGGAAGGAAGCGAAGGCCGACCAGGTCCCGTTGATGGCGGCGGGCGTGGCGTTCTTCGGGTTCCTGGCGCTGTTCCCGGCAGTCGCCGCCGCGGTGCTGACGTACGGGCTGGTCGCGGACCCGTCACAGATCCGGAACCAGGCGAACGAGCTCGGCTCCGCGATGCCGGCGGCAGGGCGGGACCTGTTGCTGCAGCAGATCGACGCGTTGGTGTCGGCGCCGCGGCAGAGTCTGGGGATCGGCCTGGTGATCGCGGTCGTGGCCGCGTTGTGGAGCGCGTCGGGCGGGGTCGGGAACCTGTTGACCGCGGTGAACCTGGCCTACGACGAGGAGGAGACCCGCGGCTTCGTACGCCGTAAGGGCCTGGCGCTGCTGCTGACGTTGGGCTCGATTGTCTTCGTGCTGCTCGCGGTCGCGTTGTTCTCGGTCGGTGCCGCGATCGGGGACGACGTGGCGACGCCGGTCCGGATCGCGCTGGGTGCCGGACGGCTCGTGCTCGCGGTCGTGCTGATCACGGTCGCGCTGGCCGTGATCTACCGGGTCGGCGCCGACCGGGACGCGCCGCGGATGCGGTGGGTGTCGACGGGCGCGATCGTGGCCACGATCATCTGGCTGGCCGCGTCGATCGGGTTCTCGCTGTACGTCGAGACGTTCGGCAACTACGCCAAGACGTACGGGAGTCTGGCGGCGATCGTGATCCTGATCCTGATGCTGTGGTTGTGGATCAGCGCGTACGTCGTACTGCTCGGCGCGGAGATCAACGCCGAGGCGGAACAGCAGACGGCCAAGGACACCACGAAGGGAGCGCCCGAGCCGCTGGGCCGGCGCGGCGCGGTCAAGGCCGACTCGACGCCCGAGTAGCGGGTCACTCCGGCAACTGACCGGTGTCGAGGACGTGCTGGGCGACGTCGCGCAGCTTGGTGTTGGTGTCCTGGGAGTAACGCCGCAGGACCTCGAAAGCGCCGGCTTCGTCGACGTGGAACCGTTGCCGGACGATGCCGATCGCCTGGCCGGTACGCCGGGCGGCCCGGACTCCTTCACGCAGCGAATCACGCTCCTGCGCGGAAGCGATGCCCACCGCGCCGTACGTCGCGAGGCGGGTGGCCTTGATGTCGCCGGCGTCGAACGTGTGGGGGTGCTCGCCGGTCAGCGTCAGCGCGCCCAGGGTCGCGCCGGACACCGTCAGCGGAATGCTGAAGATCGAGCGTCCGCGAGAGGTGACCTGGCGAGTCCATTCCGGCCACCGGGTTTCGGCAACGGTGTCGGGGACCAGAACGCTCAGACCGGTCCGGATCGCCGTGATAGAGGGCCCGTCACCGATCGCGAGCTGGGCAGCCAACGCGGCACGGGAGGTGTCATCGGTGGCCCCCGCGACCACGAGCGCCCGGCCCCGCCGCAGCGCGACGGTGGCGTGATCGCAGTCGAGGAAGTCAGCAGCGAACGCCACGAAGCGGTCGACGGCCTGCGCGGTGTCGACAGCCTCGTACAACTGCACAACGAGAGTCTCGAAGCGGTCCTCGTCGGGTACGTGGGCCGAACTGGCGACCGAGTGCGCCGCTGACGGAGCAGCTGCCACCTGCCCGTTCTCGGGAATACCTTCGGGAAAGGTCAACTGCCGGCTCCTTGCCGGAACCCTGTGGTTCCGTAGCGCTCGATGCCCATTCTGCACACACCGTCGGTGTCTGATGTGCCCGGGTCAGACGAGGCCAGAAGGCTCCGGCTGCCGATCGACTGACGTGGATCGGAAGACCCTTCCTTTGTACGCTCGATCGGTGCCGGAGTCGAGCATGTACTGCCCGGGTCGCTCCTGGGTACCAGGACCGTAGACAGCCGAAGGTCGATCGGAGCGGAACTGATGGCTGACCGTACGGCGTGGCTGGCCCGCCTGGCCGGTCTGCTGAGCCAGGGCGACCCGGGAGTGGTCAGCGTCTATCTGACCGCGACGTGACCGTTGTCCGAACCGGTGGAGCAGGCGCAGCTGATGACCGATGTGATCGGCTACGCGGCGGACACTACCCTCAGGGCCGCCGCCCGCCGGGTCCTGGACCGAAAGATCGACTTGCGGCACCAGTAGGGAACCTTCGCAGAACCTATGCAAACAGCCGTTCCGCGTGCGCTGGGCGTACGGTGAGTCCAATGGGTTGTCGAAGGACGGACAGCCTGGTTGCCCCAGACCTCGGCAGCGAAGTGGTCCTAGACCGCGGTCCGGAAAAGCGGCCGCGCCGTGACTTACTCCTCGAGAGGTCACGCTCGTGCGCACTGTTCAAGAACTCGATTCACCCGCTGTGCCCGTCAACTGTTCGTCGCCGCGCCAACGCGCAGAGCGCGAGGCGGCGACGCAAGAACTGCTGAGAGCCAGAGTTGTTGCCGTTGACAACGATGAACGGCAGCAGCTGCTGGAGAAGGTCGTGGAGCTCAATCTCGAGGTTGCCCGTGGAATCGCGCGGCGCTTCCGCGGCCGCGGTGCCGAGGACGACGATCTGGAACAGGTCGCCTGCCTCGGGCTGATGAAGGCCGCGACCAACTATCGCCCGGAGACCGGGGTGCCGTTCATCGGGTACGCCGTACCGACGATCCGTGGCGAGGTGAAGCGCTACTTCCGCGACTGCAGCTGGACGGTTCGCATCCCTCGCCGGCTGCAGGAGCTGCAGGGCCGAATCGCCCGGGTCCTGCCGTTACTGGTGCAGGAGCTGGGCCGTGAGCCCACCCCGATGGAAATCGCCGACCGGCTCGGTGTGGACTGCAGCGAAGTGCGCGAAGCCGATGCCGCCAGGGGATGCTTCAACGTGCTGTCGCTGGACCGGCCGGTTGGGGCCGGCGACGGCGACCTGCTGCTGGCCGACACGGTCGCGGACGACGAAGATCCCCATCTCAGCCGGATCGACACGATCGATCAGCTCGGCCCGTTGATCAGCGCCCTGGCCCCGCGCGATCAGCGCATTCTCGAACTCGCCTTCGTCGAGAACTGGCGCCAAGCCGACATCGGGGCCGACCTCGGCATCAGTCAGATGCAGGTTTCGCGACTGCTCACCAGAATTTTGGCCGGTCTACGGCAGCGTCTCGAGCCGATCGACATCGCGGCCTGATTCCGGAATCGTCCGAAATCCACGCAGCTGAAGGGGTTTCCCGCGCTGCGGAATGGCTACCGGGGCCTCTCCGAACGCACGAAGGAGCTGAGGATGACATCGACGACGAATCATCAGGCGGGCCTCGAAGGTTCGTCCGGTGCGGGGCAGGACGGCGTGGCCGGTACGGCGAAGGCCGAGGCGGGGCACGTGGCAGAGACGGCCGGCGAAGCCGCCCGTGACGTTGCGGGAACGGCGAAGGACAAGGCGTCCGAGGTGACGTCCGACGTCCGGGAGCAGACGGCCAAGCTGGTGGGGGAAACCCGGGATCAGCTGGCGGAGCAGGCCGGTCAGCAGAAGGACCGTGCGGCCGAGGGGCTGCGTTCGGTTGCCGGTGAGCTGCGAGGGATGGCCGAGCACGGCCAGTCCGGCTGGGGTGCGCAGCTTGCGGGCCACGGCGCGCAGTTCGGTGACCAGGCGGCGGACTTCCTGCAGAAGCACGAGCCTGCCGAGATTCTTGACGAGGTACGCCGGTACGCCCGGCGCAAGCCGGGGACCTTCCTCCTGGGCGCTGCGGTGCTTGGTGTTGTGGCGGGCCGGATGACGCGTGCGCTGGCCGGTGCGGCGCCGAGCTCGTCCGGTGAGCGGATGACTCCGGTCTCGACGGCGTACCCGACGCAGACCGATGACTACCTGGTGCCGCCGCCGGACGCGGCCGTGCAGGGATCGGCCGTGCGGAGGTCACCGATCGAGAGTGCGGGATCGAGCGCTCTGGACGGGCCGACGTCGGCGCCGCCGGTGCCGACTCCGTCCGTACCGGATCTCGACCCGGGTGCGCCCGTGACGCCGAGGTTCGAGCCTGGGGCGGAGCGCTGAGATGACGGCGAGTGGACCGCCGGTCGGGACGGATCCTGGTCGGCCGACGCCTGATGACTCGGTCGGAGCTCTGGTCTCGCACCTGACGAACGACTTCGGCAAGTTGACCCGCCAAGAGCTGGCGCTGGCGAAGGCCGAGCTGCGGGACGAGGCGAAGAAGGCCGGCAAGGGCGCGGGGCTGCTCGGCGGCGCGGCGCTGGCCGGCTGGATGGTCGCGCTGTTCCTGTCGTTGACGGTGATGTGGGCGCTGGGTGAGGCCATGGATCTCGTCTGGGCAGCGCTGATCGTGACCGCGCTGTGGGGCATCGCCGCCGCAGTGATGGCGGCCCGTGGCCGCAAGGAGCTGCAGGACGTGAGTCCGAAGCCCGATCAGACGATCGAATCTGTCAAGGAGGACGCGAAATGGCTGAAGACACAGAACAACTGAAGCGCGACATCGAGAACACCCGGCACGATCTCGGCCGTGACGTGAACGCCCTGACCGAGAAGGTCAGTCCCAGTGCGGCGGTAGGACGCCGGGTCGACCGCGTCCGTGGTGGCCTCGGCCAGTTGAAGGAGAACCTGATGGGCTCGGCGGATTCGGCCGGTACGACGATGAGTGACGCGGCAGGGTCGGCGGCCTCGTCGGTCTCCGACGCGGGCAGCGCGGTCGGGGAAGCGGTGACCTCGGCACCGGAGCGGGCTCGGTCGCAGACGCGTGGCGCTCCGCTCGCTGCCGGCTTGGTGGCTTTTGCCGCCGGCTGGATGGTCGCTGCCGCACTGCCGGCGTCGACGAAGGAGCGCGAGCTGGCGCACGAGGCGAAGGACAAGGCGGCCGGGCCCGTGAAGGAGCAGGCGACGCACCTGATGCAGGAGGCCAAGGACAACCTCCAGGAGCCTGCTCAGGAGGCCGTTGCCCACGTGCGCGACACGGCGCAAGAGGCAGTTTCGACCGTCAGCGAAGACGGTCGTGAAGCGGCACAGCACGTCGCGGACGAGTCCAAGGGCTCGGCCGACACCGTGAAGCAAGCCGGCTCGCAGAACTGAGCCGAGCGACGGAGTTGCGGCCGGCAACCAGCCGCAACTCCGTCGGCCTGCCAGATCCCGATCGAAGGGAACCAGCGTGTCTGTCATGGATCGCCTGAAAAGGTGGCGCCAGTCGCACCAACTGAACGAGGCGGATGCCCCCGCCGACACCGATGTCGCGATGACGCGCGAAACCGGCGGTAACCCGGACGGCGGTACCCGGTCCACGACCGGAACCGGCGAGAACGGGACCTTCGTCGGCCGAACCGCCGGCCAGGACGAGGGGTACGCGGGCGAGACCGGGGCAGAGGCCCGATCCGAAGCAGCAAGGCGGGACCACAAGGACTAGCCGGCAGGGGTCCTGGCACACCGCGGAGCGAGACCGGGCGTCAGCCTGCGGCCGTTCCCAGTTCGACGGTCTCGCCACGGGCGAGAGTCGCGAGCTGCCACGGCTCAGGGTTGTTCTTCACCCGCCGCATCGATGGGCGGGCAGCGCTCGCGGATCGTGTCGAGGTGGTCGCCGGTCAGAGCAGCGAGCCCATCACCGGGGGCAGCAAGGTCCGCAGGAGCCCGCGACCGTGAATGCCGGGCATCGACTCGATCGTCAGTGTCTCGTCGGCGTTCGTCAGCTTCCAGGACTCCCAGGTCGCCAGAGCGCAGGTGTCGAAGCCCGATCGCGCCGGCCTGCGCGCGGCATGCTGCGTGGTCAGCACCGCAACCAAGCGCATCTGGTCGGTCGTTTCGTTCATCAACTGTCCGTGCTCGCCGGTACGCCGGTGAGTGCCCGCCGGATTCCCGGGATCGGCGTCGACTGGCAGATCGCCTGGTCCGACGGGCCGGCGGTCGCCACGTTGCGGGCACGCGCCGAGGACCTCGGGGGGGCAGCGATCGATCACCCCGAACGAGGTGAGGCGGCGGACCTGGAACTCGCTGCACGCCTGATTCGCTTCACCGGGGATGACGAGACCGCGATGCTCGAGTTCCTGCTCAGCTACGGACTGACTGGACTGCGACAGGACCACCGTGGCGCCGACGTCATCGAGCTCCGTCCGCACCGCCCAGCATCACACGGCCCGGAGGTCGAGGTCTCCTGACCGGGGAACGGCTAGTCGGCTCTCGGTGCGAACCTTCGCAGGACGGCCTGGACCCCGCGGAGCAGAAGGTGGGGCAGGCGCAGGAAGCGCCCGGTCGCCGGACGGTCGGAGGTGCGGTCCGAGGTGAGCGCCTCGACTTGGCGGTGAGACAGGTCGCGCTCGAGCCGGCGCCCCCGTGGCCGCCCCGCCGGCCGCTCGCGCCGGCGGCGGGATCCGAGCGGTTGGTACGCCGTACCGGACGAGTGACGGACCACGACCCGGGCAGTCGCTGGCTCAGCGGGCTCTCGCGTCGTCCGCCGAAGACCGTAGTACGCCTCGAGGCGATCCTGGTCCGACGACGGCAGGGCGCCGTCGATCGTTAGCGTCGGCGCCCGCCGGACGAGACGGCGCAGAATGGCCAGGTGGACGCCGTCCTCCGCGATCCGGGCCCCGGCCAACGGGACCAGCGCCTCCGACGTCTTCGCGATCCCGCGAACCACTGTGGCCCACTCGATCGCGCCGGTGGCGGCACAACTGTGCAGAGCCATGATCACGCCGATCTTCGCGCCGTGCGCGTCGTACGCGGTCAACCCGAGCACCCGCTCGATGTCGTGCACCATGGCCTGCCCCGTTTCGCTCGCTCGACCGGCCGGTGCCCCGAGTCACGCTCCGCAAACGGAACGTGACTGTGCGGATTGCTGGGAACCTGGCGAGCGTGATGGCGATGTGGTTCAGAAGGTGTTCCACACAACGGCGCCTGGCGGGTGCTCCGCCAAGCGACGTCTCGGTGATGTCTACCGAGCGGTGTGAGCAGTCCTGGTACTGCGGAGGTCGCGGGACAGGGCGACGCCGAGGCCGATCATGCCGACGCCGAGGAAGAAGTGCAGCGTAGTTGCGGTCATGCTGTTCGTGCTGGGTACAGGGCCGCCTCCCCGAGGAAGTGGAGACAGTGATGTTTCGTCATACCAAGCGGTTGCAGTTCGAGGCGAAGCCGGAGAAGCCGGATCCTCTGTACGCGCGGAAGTTGCAGGAGTTGATCGGTGGTGCGTACGGCGAGATGTCGGTGACGATGCAGTACTTGTTCCAGGGGTGGAACTGCCGGGTCGAGGGCAAGTACAAGGATCTGATCATGGATACGGCGACCGAGGAGATCGGTCACGTGGAGATGCTGGCCACGATGGTGGCGCGGCTGCTCGAGGGCGCGCCGGCGACGATGACCGCCGAGGCCGTGAAGGATCCGATGACGGCGGCGATCATCGGCGGAATGGATCCCCAGCAGGCGATCGTCGCCGGCGGCGGAGCACTGTTGGCCGACAGTCAGGGCGTGCCCTGGAACGGCCGGTACATCGTTGCTAGTGGCAACCTGTTGGCCGATTTCCGGGCCAATGCGGCGGCCGAGGCGCAGGGCCGTCTTCAGACCGCGCGGCTGTACAACATGACCGATGACCCCGGTGTGAAGGCGATGCTGCAGTTCAACCTGGCGCGCGACACCGTGCACCAGAAGCAGTGGCTGAAGGCGATCGAGGAGCTGGAGACCGACGGGCTGGAAGGCCCGATCGTGCCGGACGCGTTGTTCGACGAGGAGGACCAGGAGCACAACCACACGATCTGGCGCCTGTCGGACGGGACCGACGGCAAGAAGGGCGGCTGGACCAAGGGCGACGACCCGTTGGACTACTTGGCCGATCCCGAACCGCTCGGCGGCCCGGGCACCGCTCCCGCGCCGGATCCGTTGCTGTACGGCACGTACTCGATGGTCCAGGACGTCAAGGGGACCGTGAAGGGCAAGGCGCAAGCCGCGGCGAAGAACGCCAAGAAGTAGAACTTCTCGGTCGCGCCGAGCGGGGCGGCGCGACCGGCGTGTGCACCGAGAGGAAGGACCCATGAGAGTAGTCATCACCGGTGCGAGCGGTAGCGTCGGGACAGCGCTGACCAGGCGGCTGCGCAGAGCCGGCGGGTACGACGTGGTCGGGGTCGCGCGACGAGTGCCCGACACCGTTCTCGGCGACGAAGTCGAATGGGTGTCGGCCGACCTGTCCAGCCCGGACTGTGGGTCCTCGCTGCGGCGGGCGATGCGGGGAGCGGACGCGGTGGTGCACCTGGCCTGGGCGTTCCAGCCGTCGCACCAGATCGGGTACCTCGAGGCGGTAGGCGTCGGTGGCACGCAACGGGTCCTTGACGCGGTCGCGAAGGAAGGCGTCGGGCAGCTGGTGCACATGTCGTCGGTCGGCGCGTACGCGCCGAAGGTCGACGGCGCTCCCGTGGACGAGAGTTGGCCGGTCGCGGCAGTGCCGACGTCGTCGTACAGCCGGCACAAGGTCGCGGCCGAGCGGCTGCTCGACAGCTTCGAGGACTCGGCGGATGCTCCCGTGGTCGCGCGGTTGCGGCCGGGCATCATCGGACAGGCTTCGGCGGGCAGCGCGCTGCTGCGGTACGGGCTGCCCGCGTTCGTCCCCGCCGCCGCGGTGAAGGGCCTGCCGGTGCTTCCGCTGCCGGACGGGATGACCGTGTCCATGGTCCATGCGGACGATGTCGCCGACGCGATCGCTGGGATCCTGGAGGCCGGGTCGACGGGTGCGTTGAACCTTGCGGCCGCCGTACCGGCTTCTGCGGAGATGATCGCCGAGGTGCTCGGAGCGCGACGGATTCCCGTGCCGTTCCAGGCACTGCGGACGGCGATGGCGGCGGCCTGGCACGCGCGGTTGCAGCCGGTCTCGCCCGGCTGGCTGGACCTCGGGTACGCCGTACCGTCGCTCGACTGCTCCCGCGCCCGCGACGAGCTCGGCTGGAAACCCACCAAGGACGCCCGAGCGGTGCTCGAGGAAACCGTCGCGGGACTGCGTCGCGGCGACTCCGGCACAACCGAGGTGTTGCGTCGCCGGACGATCCTGAGCGAGTTGTCGGAACTGGTCCGCCGCGGTCCTGTGAGCCATCGGCGGGAGCCGTGACCGGTCTGGTTCGCCTGCCTGGCTTCGGCGTCTCGTCCTTCTTCTCCGTGGTGGCCGTGCTGCGGCAGGCTCCGGGCGTCCATCCGCAGCGTGTCGGTTTCGCCGGCCGAGTCGTAGTCGGCAAGGTCAACGCGCTGCTGCCGAAAGGCGTCTACGCGGCCGACGTACAGCTGTCGAAGGGCGCCGGTACGCCGGGCCGCTGGCCCGACGTCCTCGGCGTCGCGCTCCGGATCCGGCCGACGGGTGACCCGTGGGACTTCCTGTTCTCCACCGCGGGACATGGGCGCCTGACCCGGTGGATCCCGATCCCGTCGCCGGACTGGAACGCCGTTCGCTACAACACGCTCGCGCCGTACGACGTCTCAGGCGCGCCGTGGTGGCTGATGCTCACACCGGAGACCGGGCGGGCCGGCCACGCCTCGTTGGCGGAGCTGGCCACGCGGGCGCCGTCGGGTTTCGTGCTGTCGATCGGTGGCGAACGGTCGGAATGGTTCGAGATCGGGACGGTGGAGGTGCTCTCGCCGGGGAGCGAGGTCCTGACCTTCGACCCCGTGCTCAACCATCCGGGGCACGCGATCCCGGGGCCGGCGTGGCTGCGGCAGTTGCGCGAACTCGCCTACCAGGGCAGTCGGCGGGGGCGCGGAGACGATGATGCTCCGTGAGGGCAGCGCCTCCGCACTGACCGTTGCCCGTGGCATCAGCTGGGGTCGAAGACGTTGCCCGGAGTGGGGTCGGTGCGGGTGCGGGACAGGCCGAGCCGCTTCATCAGCGGGACGACCAGGACGTCGTACGCGGCAGGGACGAAGCGGAAGCCGAAGACCATCAGCGCGTTGGCCGGGCCTACCGAGAGATCCCGGCGGGGGCGCTCGATCACGGACAGGATCGCCTTCGTGACCTTGTCGACGTCGCTGACCGGCGGCGGTGGCTGGCCGACGTGGCCGATGTAGTTGCCGGCGCGTTGGTAGACGGGAGTGTCGATGCTGCCGGGGGAGACCAGGCTGACGTCGACGCCGGGGACGGACCGGATTTCGGCCTGCAGGGCGCGGGCCAGGCCGTGGACGGCCCACTTGCTCATCACGTACGAGCTCATGAACGGCGGCGCCATCTTGCCGATGACCGAGCCGAGGAGGATCAGGTGTCCCGCGCCTTGCTCGGTGAAGCGCTGGAGCGCCGTACGGGCGACGTTGACGGTGCCGTCGATGTCGACTCGCAGGACGCGGTCGAAGACCTCGGGCGGGACTTGCGTGAACTCGCCGTACGCCATCACGGCCGCGCAGTGCAGCAGTACGTCGATGCGACCGCAGCGCGCGACGGTCAGGTCCACCAGTACCTCGACCTGCTTGGGGTCCGACACGTCCGTCGGCGCAACGACGGCGTCGCCGCCGAGGTCGCGGCACTCGGCGGCGACACGGTCGAGGCTGGTGCGGGACCGCCCGGCCAGTACGACGGTGTCGCCGCGCGCGGCGAGCGCGAGGGCAGCGGCTCGGCCGATGCCGCTCGAAGCACCGGTGATCGTGACGATCACGTCTGGCGTCCCTCGACGATGAGTCGCAGCCGGCGCAGGGTCTCGGTGTTCCGCAGACTCAGCACCGGGTCGATCACCACCTGGGGGATCAGCGCGGCAGGTCCCTTCACGGCGTGCTCGCGGATCACCAGGTGGCAGCCGCCGTCCTTCTCGGTCGCCTCGAACTCGACCTGGCCCTCGCCGGTCGGCCAGGCGCGGACCCGGAGCCGCAGGAAGGCCCCCGGGACGTACTCCTCGACGGTGGTGGTGTCGTCGATGAGCAGCGGCCAGGTCCCGACCGAGTGGTGGATGCTGAAGCCGGGCTGCGGCCAGCCCTCCTCCACGTCGCGCACGCGGGACGCGCCGACCACCCACCCGGCGTACGACCAGCCATCGGTCAGGACGGCGAACACGTCGTCGACGGACGCGTGGATCATGCACTCGTTCTCGCTCATCCCTGACCAGTACCCATCGCGCATGAGTCGACCACTTCGTGGACACCGGGCGGCCATGACAGACGCGATCGTGATCGGCGGCGGCCCGAACGGGCTGGTCGCGGCCAACCTGCTCGCCGACCAGGGCTGGGAGGTGGTGCTGCTCGAGGCCAACGACCAGGTCGGGGGCGCGGTCCGCAGCGCCGAGGACGTCGCGGACGGGTTCGTCCACGACACGTTCAGCTCGTTCTACCCGCTGGCCGCGGTCTCGCCGACGATCCAGGCGCTGGACCTTGGCCGATGGGGGCTGGAGTGGTCGAACGCGCCCGCTCCGGTCGGTAACCCGATGACCGACGGTGGCTGGGCGATCGTGCACAACGACCCCTTCGACACCGCCGCCGCGCTGGATCGGATGGCGCCCGGTGACGGCGAGAGCTGGTTGAAGATGTACGACGACTGGCGGCGGATCGAGCGCGGGATGGTCGGGCTGTTGCTCGATCCGTTTCCGCCGGTGCGTTCCGGGGCCGCGCTCGTGCGGCATCTGGTCGGACGGCGCGGGCTGGAGCGGATCCGGCTGCTTGCGTCGTCGGTGCGGTCGCTGGGGGACCGGACCTTCCAGGGCGATGCGGCGAAGATGCTGTTGGCAACGAACGCGCAGCACGCGGACATCAGTCCTGAGGGTGCCGGCTCCGGGCTGATGGGGTGGTTGCTGGTGATGCTCGGGCAGCAGTTCGGGTATCCGGTGCCGCGGGGTGGGGCCGGGCAGCTCAGTCTGGCGCTGGCTCGGCGGTTCGAGGCGCGCGGTGGGGTGATTCGTTGTGGCGAGCGTGTCACCGGGCTGGAGGTCAGCGGTGGGCGCGTCATCGGCGTACGGACGGCGGACGAACTGCTGTCCGTACGACGTGCTGTGCTGGCTGATGTCTCGGCACCTGCCCTGTACGGCGAACTGCTGCCGGCCGACGCGGTCCCGGCGAAGGTGAAACGGGCGATGCGTGGGTTCGAGTGGGATCCGGGGACGGTGAAGGTCGACTGGGCGCTCGACGGGTTGATCCCGTGGAAGGAGACGCCTTCGGCGTCCCCGGGAACCGTGCACCTGGCCGACTCGGTGGACTCGCTGAGCCTCGCGGCCGCGCAGATCGCTGCCGGGCAGGTGCCGGACGAGCCGTTCCTGCTGATGGGACAGATGACGACGGCCGATCCCACGCGGTCCCCGGCCGGGACCGAGTCGGTCTGGGCGTACACGCACGTGCCCCAACAGATCCGCGGCGACGCGGACTTCACCGGAGCCTGGACCCCCGACGAGGTCGAACGTTTCGCCGACCGCATCCAGGACCAGGTCGAACGCGCGGCGCCCGGCTTCACCAGCCGGATCATCCATCGGCGAATTCTTGCGCCGGCCGATCTGGAGTCCCGCAATGCCAACCTCGTGGGTGGCGCGGTCAACGGCGGGACCGCGGCTCTCCACCAGCAGCTCGTCTTCCGCCCGATCCCGGGACTCGGCCGCGCGGAAACCCCGGTCAAGGGTTTGTACCTGGCGTCGGCCTCCGCGCATCCCGGCGGCGGAGTCCACGGCGCCTGCGGGTCCAACGCTGCCCGTGCGGCGCTCGGCCACGCCCGTTTCGCTCGTCGCTGAGCCCAGCAGCAGGTGCTGCGGCTCGAAAGAGCCGCCGCCGACGGGGGATGAGGTCGGCGGCGGCTGCTCGGACGGTGGTTCAGTCGCTGAAGTGGCGGAGGGCCGACGGCTTGTGGACCGCGGTCCGCCCGGACTTCTCGCTCCGGACCAGGTACTGCGGTTCCTCGGGTGAGGCATCAACAGTGCGTTTGCCGGCGTACGTCCGTTCGGTGAGCTTCTTCTCGACAGTTCCCCGCGCCGTACCGCCGTGACTGTCCCACTCGACCTTGTCGCCCTGGTGGAACGTTGTGTCAGCCATGTCAGGTACCTCTCCTCGCGGCGGTCCTCTGTTCGAGGCCGTCCGTCGGCTACTCCTCGGACTCTTCCTGAAGCTTCTTCTTCAGGTCTTCCTTACCGAGGGACGAGACTCCGGTGACGTCGGCGTTACGGGCCTGCTGCAACAACTCCTCACGGGTGATGTCCTCGGGCTGGTCGCCGAGGTGCTCCTTGCGGCTGGCGGCGAAGGCTTCGCCGAGCTGGGCACGGCGTTCGTCGGTGAGGTTCTTGCGCATACCGGGCAGGACCTTGGTCTCTTCCTCCTCGACGTGGTGGGTGACCGCGTCGATGAGGTTCTGGAGGACCTTGTCGAAGGCTGCCGAGGTGGGGTCGGTCTTGCCGAGTTTCTCCAGCAGCTGGTCGGCCTCGACGTGCTCCTGCTGGCTGTGCGCGACGTCGTCGGCCTCGTCGGCTTCTTCGGCGGCGGCCGGGTAGACGGCGGACTCCTCGGCGCGGCTGTGGGCTGACAGGAGGGTGGTCAGCACCGGTACGAGGTTGGGCCGCTTCTCCGGGCTGTCCTTCAGCTCGTCGAACAGCCGCTCGACCTCGCGGTGGTCCTGCATGATCAGATCGACGACATCGCCCGCCATGGGGGTGATCCCTTCTCGCTCGTGTCTTCGGCGCGACAGCACCGAACGTGAGGCTCAGGTACCCCCCGAACCAGCCCGGTACGCGTCCTGCGGGACTACAGGGTGATCGCCTGGGTACCGCGTGGCTGGACCATTGCGCCGTACGTCGAAGGAGCCTGACGATGTCTGACCAGCACCAGCCGGACGACCCGACCACCCAGCACCCCGGTGCCGAGGCTCAGGGGCCGGAGCAGATCGCGCATCCCGGCCGGACCGGGGAGATGGACCAGCAGCCGGATCATGGCGAGGAG
The DNA here is from genome assembly GCF_049844575.1 of Kribbella sp. DT2. Lineage (NCBI taxonomy): Bacteria > Bacillati > Actinomycetota > Actinomycetes > Propionibacteriales > Kribbellaceae > Kribbella > Kribbella sp. DT2. The sequence goes on from NZ_JBNCLH010000002.1 coordinate 155,834, forward strand.
AGCTACCGGGGCTCAGGGAAGCTGACCGGGAAACGCGCGGTGATCACGGGTGGGGACTCCGGGATCGGCCGCGCGGTGGCGCTCGCGTTCGCGCGGGAAGGCGCCGACGTGCTGGTCTCGTACCTGGAGTCGGAGGAGGCGGACGCGCAGGAGACCCGCAAGCTGGTCGAGGCCGAGGGGCGCAAGGCGGTCCTGGTCCCGGGGGACATCTGCGAGGAGCCGCACTGCCAGGAGATCATCACCCGGGCTGTCGACGAGCTCGGTGGCCTCGACATCCTGGTCAACAACGCGGCGTACCAGATGGCGCAGGACGGCATCGAGGAGATCAGCACCGAGCAGTTCGATCGGGTGCTGAAGACCAACCTGTACGCGATGTTCTGGCTCTGCAAGGCGGCCGTACCGCACTTGAAGCCGGGCAGCAGCATCATCAACACCTCGTCGATCCAGGCCTACCAGCCGTCGCCGAACCTGCTCGACTACGCCACCACCAAGGCCGGCATCGTGAACTTCACGAAGGGGCTGGCCCAGGAGCTGGCGCCGAAGGGCGTCCGGGTGAACACTGTCGCGCCGGGCCCGATCTGGACTCCGTTGATCCCGGCCACGATGCCGGCGGAGAAGGTGGACGAGTTCGGGGCGGACACCCCGCTGGGCCGCGCCGGGCAGCCGGCCGAGCTGGCGCCGGCGTACGTGTTCCTGGCCTCGCAGGAGTCGAGCTATATCACCGGTGAACGGATCGGCGTCACCGGCGGGCAGCCGTTGCCCTAGGGTTACCGGCGGAGGTCGCGGACCGTGAGTGCGGCGAGGCCGGCGACGGCGCAGGCCGCGGCCGAGATCGCGAGGATCACCGAAGGAGAGAGGTGATCGATGCCCAAGGCACCGACCGCGGCTCCCAAGGGCGCGGCGATCGCGAGCAGAGCCCGCTGGGTGCCGAAGATCCGGCCGTGGTCGGCGCCTTGGGCAGCGATCGTCACGACGTGTCGACCGCGCAGCTGGGGCAGGCCGACCAGTCGCACAGGCGGCAGGTCGCGTCGGTGTCCACGCGCAGACGGTCCGGTCCGGCTGGAAGAGTCAGCCGTACGGCGCGACCTGCTCGTGCGCGGGGCCGAGGCCCTCGAGTCGATCGATCAACCGGGCCGTCCCCGACAGGGTCAGTCCGATCCGCGCGAGCAACCAGTCCACTGAGCGGTCCGGGTGACTCTCGATCAGCGTCAACGCGGTAGCATCCCGAAGCACGTGGCCGTTCGGCAGCGCCGCCGTCAGGACGTCGTGACTGCGCAGCGGCCAGGCATCCAGAGATTGCTCTCCTGCAGAGGTGTTACCGCAACGGTCCGGCTGGGTTCAGTCGCCGGTCTCGGCGTGCGGCGCGTGAACGGGTTTCGACTGGGACGATGAGCGCTGGCGCAGATAGATGGACCCGCCGATGATCGCGGCGACGGCGAGGAACTCGCTCTGCCAGTTCTGGAACGACTCGAACCAGAACTGGGAGGTGCCGAGGTACTGCGCCGCGGTGACGGCCTCGCCGCCGTGGAGTTGCTGGTCCTGGCTGTAGGCGCGGGCGCCGGTGACGGCGTGCAGCCAGATGGAGAGCAGGAAACAGAGACCGAAGGCGATCGCGAGGGAGTTCTCGTACAGCTTGAGGACGAGCGGTGAGCCGCGGCGGACCGGCCAGGGTGCGTCGGGATCGTTGCGGTGGGCCCGCGGATCCTCGTCCTGGCGAGCGGGCTTGTCGAGCGGCCGGGACTCCGACGAGCCCTTCTGGACCAGGAAGACCGTCAGCAGGACGTACATGCCCATCTGGAGGAACTCCGACTCCCAGTTCTCGAAGACGGTCTCCCCGAAGGACGACGAGCCGGCGTACTGGACGAGGGTCTGGGTCGGTTGGCCGTGCTCGGACAGCTCGTCGTTCTCGTGAGCGTGACCGGTCAGCAGGACACCGATGAAGAACAGGCCGAACAGCAGGAGGTTGGCCAGCAGCAGAGCTCGTAACCGGATCCATCGCATGCCGTCATCATGCACTCTCTGCAGCTGTCAGGCGGTCACGACGGGGCCGGGATCGACGCCGAGGACGCCGACCTTGACTGCCGTGGTGTAGGCAACGACACCGCCGGCGAACCAGTCGCTCGCGTCCGTGGCCGCGCCCAGTTGGCAGGCGAGGCTCCCGCTGGTCAACGACTCCGCGACCGCGACGGTGAGTTGTTCGGAGTACGACCACACCATGCTTCCCGGAGGTTGTGCGGTCTATACGCACCTGATGTCACGGTCCTCGGTGAAGTGGGTTGCGGCCGGGCTGCGGTCGTGCGTCCACCCAGACGCGGCAGTTCGGCGATCGTGTTGCGCTGTGACCTTGCAGGCGTGGGAAGGTCACGGTGGACTGGCAGGTCGTTGCCATTGGCATCTAGTGGCAGTTGCCGGTGCTCGCCGGGTCGGAACTACTGAGGGTGGCGAATCGAGCCGGAGCAGTTGGAGGCGGCCGAGTTCGGCGGAACCCGGGAGGGTGGTGTGGGCCTGTTGCGCGATCTGCAGGATCTGTACGCGCTGGCGTCGTTCGTCGACATCACCTGGACCGTTGTCGAGCAGGCCGCTCAAGCCCTCAGGGATCGGGAACTGCTGGACGTCGTCGACGCCTGCGAGCAGGAGACGACGCAGCAGCTGACCTGGCTGAAGACCCGGATCAAGCAAGCGGCACCACAAGCGCTGATCGCGGCCCGGTGAACGTCAGACGCTGACCGCGCCCGCTGGTTCGGCCTGGGTACCTGCCAGGTATGGATGACACAGCCCGCAGTGTCTGGCTCGCGACTGCGCACATGCCTCGCTTCGGACCAGCGGCCGGTGCTCTCACGGCCGATGTGGTGGTGATCGGCGCCGGCCTGGTCGGGTTGTCGACCGCGTTGATGCTGGCCGACGACGGCGCGGACGTGATCGTGCTCGAAGCGCACGGGGTCGGGGCCCGGACCAGTGGACACACGACGGGCAAGGTGACGTCGCAGCACGGTGCGATCTACACCGAGCTGGTCAGCAAGCACGGACGGGACAAGGCTGCTCTGTACGGCGCCGCCAATGAAGCGGCCATGCTGCAGATCGCCGGCCTGGTGGAAGCGCTGGCGATCGACTGCGAGCTGACCACGGCGCCGTCGTACGTGTACAGCACCGATCCCGGTCGGCTCGAGTCGCTGAAGAAGGAGGTCACGACCGCTGCCGACCTCGGTCTGCCGGCCACGCTGGCCGGCCCGAACGAGATCGGTGTTCCGGGTGCGGCAGCTGGGGTGCGGTTCGCCGAGCAGTTGCATCTCCATCCGGCGAAGTACCTGGCGGGTCTGGCCGCGGCGTTCGTGGAGCGCGGTGGCCGGATCTTCGATCGGTCACGGGCGGTGGACGTCGCGTCCGGCGCCGACACGGTGGCGGTGAGCACCGCGGACGGAGCGACCGTCATCGCGGGCCACGCGGTGATGGCGACCCTTTCGCCGGTCGGCGTCACCGGTGGATTCTTCGCGCGGGTCCGACCGCGTCGATCGTCGGGAATCGCCGTACGGCTGCCCGTCCAGGCGCCGGCCGGGATGGCGATCACTGTCGACGACCCGGTCCGCTCGACCCGGCCTTGGCCCGGCGGGGGACCGAACGGCCTGATCGTGGTCGGCTCCGGCCCTGCCACCACAAGCCCGAGCGATGCCGGCAGCAACGCGCAAGCCGACACCGGCGCGAACGAAGAGGCCCTGCTGAACTGGGTCCGCTCCACGTGGGACACCGGCGACATCGCCGCGGAGTACTTCTGGTCTGCCCACGACTACAGCACTCCCGACCTTCTCCCGTACGTGGGAAGGGTTCCCGGCAGCGACCGCATCCTCGTCGCCACCGGGATGAACAAATGGGGCCTCACCCAGGGGACGGTCGCCGCGGAGATCCTCTCCGACCACATCGCCGGCCATGCCAACCCCTACGCCGACCTGTACAGCTCAACCAGAATCGGCGGACCGGCCGCGGTCGCGGAGTTGATCAAGGGCAACCTGAGCGTCGGAAAGGACTTCGCCACCGGCCACGCCAAACGCCTCGCCGGCGGCGCTGACCATCTCGAGCCCGGCGACGGTGGCCTCCTCGACCACGAAGGCGCCACGGTCGGCGCCTACCGCGACTCGACCGGTGAGCTGCATCTGGTGAAACCCGTCTGCACCCACCTGGGCTGTGCGTTGATCTGGAACCGCGCCGAAACCACCTGGGACTGCTCCTGCCACGGCTCCCGCTTCACTCCTGACGGCGACGTACTCGACGGACCTGCCACCACGCCGCTGCATCGACCCAACTAATGGCTCGTCCATCGCTTGCCCCTCCTCGGAGCGGACCAGTACGTCGAGAGGCGCCGGCTCGACTCCTCGCACTCGCCGTCCTGCTCCCGGCCGCCGAAACGGCAGCACGCCTCCGGGAGGCGCTCACGGATTCGGCGTCATGAGCGAGTCGACCGACCAGATCTCCTCCAGCAGCTCGGGGTAGCGCTCGCCGTACGTGTTGATTGCTGCCCACACCGAGTCCAGGGAGGCCTTCAGCGGATCGGGGTCTGCGGCCGCGAAGATCGCGGGAAGGGCCATGTTCGGCTGGAGGACCTCGCCGGGGACGTTCGGGGCGGCGGGCGTGACCAGCACTGGTTCGGACCGAACGCCGGGGGGCGCTGTCGCCGGGCGGTACGGCGGTCGCTCGGGAGGGACTGCCTCGACGACGGTCCGGGACCCGCGGGTCGGAGCGCAGAGTTGCGTAGGTCAAGTCCCAGTCGTCGAACGGTGGCGGCAGCGGACGGCTCTCCGTCAACGCGGTGAGCGCCTCGTCGACCCACGGCACGCCGGTCAGACCGGACACCTCGCAGGCTCGCCGCGCGGCAAGCTGGGCCACCGCCCGCTGCACGTCGGGATCCGCGGCACCGAGGGTGTGCGCCAGAGCGCTGTCGAAGGTCCGGTTCTCGCGTCCTGCGGCGGGTGAGTTCGTAGCCGGGAGTGCGATGGATGGGTGGCTGGCCGGATCTGCACAGATAGCGAACTTTCGTGGTCCGGCCGCGTCCGGGCGCGGTGGCGGGGGTACCGGCGCGCCACTGGGGTCGTTCGCGAAATGCACGAGGAGTGCTGACGTCTGAAGTGAAGGTCAACTCACGACTGCTCGGTCTGAAGGACGTGAAGGTTCACGTCGACGACCACGGTGGCTCCGGCCGGCCGGTGGTGCTGATCCACGGGTGGCCGCTGTCGGGGGAGTCCTGGAGCGAGCAGATCGCCGCGCTGAGTGGCGCCGGCCTTCGGGTGATCACCTACGACCGTCGTGGTTTCGGGCGGAGTGACAAACCCAAGGCCGGCTACGGCTACGACACGCTCGCCGACGACCTGGCCGGCCTGCTGGAGGAGCTCGACCTGCGGGACGTCTCGCTGGTGGGGTTCTCGATGGGAGGCGGCGAGGTCGCCCGGTACGTCGCCAAGTACGGCGAGGAACGGCTGCACAGCGTGGTGTTCGCCGCGGCGGTGACGCCGATGATGATGAACACGCCGGGCAACCCCGATGGACCGCTGGACAAGTCGAAGGCGGCGCAGATGACGACGCAGCTGACCGCGGACCAGGACAAGTTCTACGACCAGTTCGTCACCGACTTCTTCTCAGCTGATGCCGACGGCAACGTCCTGGTCGCGGAGGAGCAGCGGCAGGACGCCGTACGGATGTGTCATCAGGCCGACAAGGCGGCGGCGCTGGAAGCGATGCAGGGTTTCTGAAGTGCCCTGTTGTGCGTCAGGTAAACGAGCTGTCCTGAATTGCCGGAGAACAGCTACAGATCGGCGACATTGTTGATCAGGCTGTAGCGGAACTCTTCTGATCGCTTGGCGAAAAGCGCTCTACAGTTGCAGGCGACATCGTCGGTGGGCCGCCTCCCGCCACCAGCGAACGGAGGCCCTGATGAATGTCCTGCGCTTGATCGCCCCACTCACGGTGGTGGCCCTGATCTCTTCCGGTACGGCGAGTGCGTCCGCGCGCGAGGCGGCACCGACGTTCAAGGAGTACGTCGCGCTCGGCGACTCCTACACCGCAGCACCGCTCGTCCCACCGCTCGACCTCGCCAATCTCGGGTGTCTGCGGTCGGGTGGCGGGAACTACCCGGCGCTGGCCGCACCCAAGCTGAAGGTCCCGAAGGTGACCGACGTCAGCTGCGGTGGCGCCGACACAACTCACGTGAAGACCGCGCAGGCGACGTCGACCGGGTTCGTGCCGCCGCAGATGAACGCGCTGACCAAGAAGACGGACCTGGTCACCATCGGGCTCGGCGCGAACGACTTCGGGCTGTTCGCCGATCTGCTCGCCGTGTGCCCGGGCCTGCAGAAGTCGGACCCGGACGGGGCGCCGTGCAAGAAACAGTTCACCGCCGGCGGCAAGGACCAACTGAAGGAGAACGTCGCCAAGACCAAGACGCGGTTGACCGAGCTGCTCAAGACTGTCAAGGCCAAGATCGCGCCCAAGGCAACGATCGTGCTGGTCGGTTACCCGCGGATCGCGCCGGCGAAGGGCAACTGTCCTGATCTCCCGCTGGCCAAGGGCGACTACGCCTACCTCAACTCCACCGAGACCGAGCTGAACACGGCGATCCAGGCCGCTGCCAAGGCCGGCGGCGCGAAGTACCTCGACCTCTTCAAGCCTTCCGAAGGCCATGACGTCTGCGCCAAGGACAAGGCCTGGATCCAGGGCGCCGAGGTCGACCTCATGAAGGCGGCCAGCTACCACCCGCGCGCCGAGGAGCAGACCGCTGTCGCCGACCTGCTGGTCAAGCTGGTCTCCGGCAGCAAGCAGACCGTCACCGCAGCCGATCAGGAGTCCTGGACGCCGACGCTGGCAACGCTTCACCAGCGCTCGGTCGCCACGCTCGCCGACCCGGCCTCGCGCCGGAGCATCACCGACCGCCTGGCGAAGGGCAACCTGTTCCCGCGCCAGTCGCAGTAACCCGTACGCCGTACTGCCGGCTGCGAGAACCGCAGGCGGCGACTAGCGGTCGTGCCAGCGGAGGTCGCAGCCGGCGGCGGCTGCCTGGGTGGTCAGGCTCAGCTGTCGTGGCTGACGTCTCCGCGCCAGCTGCCGGTCTCGCTGCCGCGGGCTTCGATGAAGGTCTTGAAGCGCTGCATGTCGCCCTTGATCCGGTGGGAGATGACGCCGGTCTTGTCGGCGACGGTCTCGGCGATGCCTTCGGGATCGACGTCGATCTGAGCGGTGACGCGGGTCTGCTGGTCGCTGAGCCGGTGAAAGGTGATCACGCCCGCGTGGCTGGTGCCGTCGACGGACTTCCAGGCGACTCGCTCGTCGGGGTGCTGCTCGGTGATGGTGGCGTCGAACTCCCGCGTCACCCCGCCGATGCTCGTCTTCCAGTGGGTGCTGGTGTCGTCGAGCTGACGGATCTCGTCGACACCGTCCATGAACTGCGGGAAGGACTCGAACTGCGTCCACTGGTTGTAGGCGGTGGACACGTCGACATCGACGTCGACCGACTCGGTGGTGTTGCTCATCAGGGCCTCTCTTCCAAGAGTGTGGATGGGTGGGTCACGGGTTCGTGGTCTTGCCGCGAAGGTCGACCGTCTCGTTGTCGGCCGGGAACTTGTCCGGGTCCTTGGAGATCAGGGCGCGGGCGGCGCCGAAGACCTGGGCGACCTTGCTGCTCGGGGCGTCCCAGTACTCGGCGGTCTCGGCGCGGACCTTGAGCAGGACCAGCTCGGGGGTGTCGAGGCCGTCAGGGAACCAGGTCTTCAGGGGCGCCGACCACAGCTCTTCGGCTTTCTGGCGGTCCTCGACGACTTCGGCGGTGCCGGCGATCGAGGTCCACTCGCTGGCCTTGTCGTTGGAGAAGCTCACGTTCACCTGACGGTTGGCCATGATCTCGGCCACCTTCGCCGAGTCCGACGAGGCGAAGAACCACAGGTCACCGTCGAACTCGACGTCCTGCACGGCCATCGGCCGCGCGACGTGCCGCCCGTCGAGCGTCATCGTGGTCAGCATGCAGATTCTGGCCCGCTCGACCAGCTCGGCGATCCGGGTCACGGGGTCGGTCTGTTCGGTCATCTCAGGTGCACACCTTTGCGCTCAGCGGACTCTTGCTCCGTCCGCCCGGTACCCCCGAAGCAGTGCCGGCGACGGTGCAGAACTTATGCAAAAGTCACTCGGACCTGTAGTCGTGGCCGATGTGTCGCTGTGACCCTCAGTCTGCGCCGGGGACACCCGGCAGGTCGAACACGAACCACGTACTCGTCACCCGACCGGTAGGCGTCCATCGGCATCGGGTTCGGCTTCGACCAGGTCCCCGGGCGAGCTACCTCCTCCCGTACGGTGGCTGTGCTTCGATTCCGATTGCGATTCCGGGGAGTGGATGCAGTGACGTCAGATCTGTCGGACAGCGTGCTGGCGCTGGTGCAGGAGGCCGGTGAACGGTTCGTCCGGCCGAGGTTTCGTGCGCTTGCCGACGCGGAGATGGCGGAGAAGTCGCCGGGGGACTGGGTGACGATCGCCGATCGGGAGGCAGAGACGTTCCTGGAGTCCGCGTTGCGCGCCGTACGGCCTGACCTGCCGGTGGTCGGTGAAGAGGCCGTGGCGGCCGACCCGTCGGTGCTGGACGTGCTGTACCCCGGTGGGTCCTGCTGGTTGGTGGACCCGGTCGACGGCACGGGCAACTTCGTGCGCGGTGATCCGGCGTACGGGATGGCGGTCGCTCTGGTCGAGCGCGGTGAGGCGGTGGCGAGCTGGATCTGGCAGCCGGAGTTCGGCGTCGCCTGGCAGGCCGAGGCCGGGGCGGGGACGTTCCGCAACGGCGAGCGGGTCCGCGTCGGTACGACGGCGGCAGCGATCTCGGACCTGCGCGGTGTCTTCCACACCCGCTTCTTCCCGGCCGAGCAGCACGCCTCGATGGAGTCGCGACCGGTTCCGTACCAGCGGACGCCCGGGAGCCTGAACTCGGCGTGCGACTACCCGGCCCTGATCGAGGGATCCATCGACTTCATCTGCTGGGGACGGATCCTTCCCTGGGACCATGCCCCGGGATCGCTGCTCCTGGCCGAAGCCGGCGGGGTGAGCCGCCGGCTGGACGGCACGAACTACCGGGCCGATGCCACCGGCCTCGGGACGCTCGCCGCGACAACGCACCAGGCCTGGGAGCTCGCCCGGAGCACCTGGCCTTTCGACTAGTCCACCCGCGGACGAGCCGCGATCCCCATCATTCAGGAAGCGACCGCGGGGACGGTGCCGCGGACGTGGGTCAGGGCGGTGGTCAAGGACAGCAGGCGGTCGAGAAGGACCGTCAGGGCTTGGTCCTGATGTTCGCCGGGGGAGAAGAAGGCGCCGAAGTCGCTGAAGTCGGTGCGGAGGTTCAAGGCGACCGGGGCGGGGACGTGCGCGAGCTGCAGAGCGCTGAAGACCGGTCGCAGTGCATCGACGGCACGGACTCCGCCGTCGATGCCGTAGGAGACCACACCGACGGCCTTGTTGTTCCACTCGGCGTACACACGGTCCAGAGCGTTCTTGAGAACGCCGGGAGAGGAGTAGTTGTACTCGGCGCCTGCTCCAGCACTCAGTCGGCGACTGCGGCGCCGGCCCGTCCGGTGCGGGTGCTTCCGAGAATGATGGCGATCTTTGTCATTTCAGCTCCTGAAGGCGGTGGGGGTCAGGGCGTGACCGGCGCGGGCGCGGCGGGCTTGCCGCGAAGCGGTGTCTCTTCGATGAACGCGGCGGCGGCGAGCGCGACCAGGGCGATGCACACACCGGTCAGGAAGATGAGGTGGGTGGCGTGGGCGACTTCCTGGACGTAGAGGTCGCGGGCTGCTGACGGCAGGTGACCGGTGGCGTCACCAGCGCTCGATCCTTCGCCGGCGGTCTGCTGGACGCGGCCGGCCAAGCTGCCGCTGAGCCTGGAGGCGTTCACCGAAGCGGCTCTTGTCCGGCACCCCGGCCGCCCCGCACGCCTGGGCTTTCGACGTGCTGCTGGCGGGGATCGTCGGCGCTGGAGAACCGGACGTTTCACCGAGCTGATCCGAACACGTTCGCGCCGAACATGTTCGCCCGTATGCTCGTGGCGTGCCTACCCCGCAGAGCCGCCGCGAGCGTCCCGCCAAGCCGGCCCTCACCCGTGAGGGCATCGTCGACACCGCTGTCGCGCTGATGGAGCACGAGGGCCTGCAGCGCGTCACCATGCGCCGTCTTGCTCAGGCGCTGGACACCGGACCGGCCTCGCTGTACGTGTACGTCGCCAACACCGCTGAGCTGCACGCGGCGATCCTGGATCGACTCCTGGGCCGCGTCGATCTGCAGGTGGCCCGTGCTGGGGCTGACTGGCGCGAGCGGTTGGACGCCGTACTGGCCAGCTACGAGGAGGTCCTCTTCGCCCACCCGGCGCTCGCCCAGTCGGCACTCACCGCACGCCCGGCGGGCGAGAACTACTTGGCCCTGCTCGAAGCTCTGCTGGCCTTGCTCGCCGAGGGCGCCGTACCCGATCTTCAGGCCGCATGGGGCGTCGACATCCTGCTGCTGACCGCCACTGCCTCTGCGGCGGAGCACTCCGCCCGCGGCGAGGACAGCAATGCGGAACGGGAGTGGGACCAACTCCGCCAGGCCCTGTCCGGAGCTGCCGGCGAGGTGCACCCGCACGTGAGCGCCCAAGCCGCCAATCTCGTCTCCGGTACGCCGGCCGAACGCCGCCGCTGGAGCTTCGAGACGCTCCTCAACGGAATCCTCGTCACCAGCCCGCACGTCGGGTAGTCAAGAGTGCTGGTGGCCGACCTCCGTGGTGCTGGTGGCGAGGTCTTCGTCCAGGTTGGTGACCAGCCGACCGAGGAGGTCGAGCAGGAGCTGGATCTCGCGGTCGCTGAAGCCTCTCAGTGCCTGATCGTTGGTGAGGAACAGCGCCGAGCGTACGTGCGGGACTTCTGCCAGCCCTGACTCGGTCAAGGAGATCAGGCTGACCCGGCCGTCGTCCGGGGAGGGTGATCGTCGAATCAGGCCGTCTCGCTCCATGCGGGCCAGGAGCTGGGCCATCGAGGGCTGCTCGATGCGGGCCACCGCCACGAGCTGCTTCTGCGAGAGCGCGTCGCCCTCGCCGAGCGCGGCCAGTACGGGCACCTGCGCGAAGGTCAGGCCCAGCGGGCGGAGCCGGCGGTCGTTGAGTCGGGTGAACACCCGGGCGGCGATGTTGATCAGCGCGGCGGGCGTCGAGTGGAAGCGGAGATCCCTCACGCCCAACAGCGTATAGGCTCCTATAGAATATTGAATAGGTACCTATGTTGTTTCCCTGAACTCGAGGTGGAGGTACGGCATGCGCATCCACAACGTGACCGTCATCGACGGCACGGACGCTGATCCACTGGCCGGCGCGGAGGTCGCTGTGACCGGCGGGCGGTTCAGCGCCGTCCGCCCGGCGGGATCGATCGATCGAGCCGTCGACGACGGTCCGGTGATCGACGGTCGTGGCGGCTACCTGGTCCCCGGCCTGTGGGAGAGCCACACTCATCTCACCGGGCAGGCCACCCTGAGGCCCGAGGGCGAGCGTCTTGGAGTCGTCTCCCGGCAACTGGCGGACTTCCTGGCGGTCGGGGTCACCAGCGTCGTCGACCTCGGGGGCCCGCTCGACCTCGAGCTCGGCGTCCGTGAGTTCCGCGCGAAGGCGACCGACCCGGCGGCCGAGCTGTTCTTCGCGGGGCCGGTCTTCACCGGGATCCAGGGGTGGCCGGTCATGGACAGTGCGGAACGAGCCTCCCTCGCCTACCAGACCGACAACGCCGACGAGGCCTACCGCCAGGCTCTGGCGCTGGCGGATCAGGTGGACTTCCTCAAGTGCATCTACGACGGTGAGCCGGACGCACCGGACAAGCTGCCCTTCGACGCGCTGAAAGCCGTCATCGCGGCCGCCCACGAGAAAGGCAAGAAGGTCCTCGTCCACGTTCACCACCGCACCGAACTGGTCGAGGCGGTGGAGGCCGGCGCGGACGGCATCGAGCACGCGTTCCTGCCCGATGAGCCGAGCAGTACCGCGGAGGCTGTGGACGTAGCGGCGCTGCTCGCCGATACCGGCACCTACTTCTGCCCGACGCTCGTCACCTGGGAACAGCTCGCACGCAACGGTGAGGACGCCTATCTGCAGGAGCTGGTCGACGACGGTTTCGCCACTGCGGCCGGAGCCGTGCAGGTCGCCGCCCGCCCGTTCTACGGCCGTGCGTTCCCCCGGCACTCCGCGGAGGAGTCCCGCATCCGGTTCGACTACGCCATGGAGACGCTGGCACTGACGCACGAAGCCGGGGTGAAGATCGTCGCGGGCAGCGACATCGCTCTGCTGCTTCCCTCGCCTCCGCCGGCCTTGCTGCGGGAGCTGTGGCTTCTCGCCAAGGCGGGTCTGCCGTTGCCCGCGGTCCTGGCCGCGGCCACGCGCCACGCGGCCGGAAAGATCGGTGAGGGCGCGGGGGCCGGAACCATCACCGTCGGCGCGGTCGCCGACGCGCTGCTGCTCGACGCGGACCCGCTGTCCGACATCACCCATCTCGTCGACCGTTCGCACCATGTCGGGACCTTGCGGCGCGGACAACCGAGCTGGAGCTGACCCGGGGCGGCTTTGCGGCTCGTCCAGCAGATCGAGCAGTGCCTGCGCGCCGAAGCTCGGGCACCGAGTGACGGAGATGGCCGCCACAAGATGGTGCGCCGACGAGGAGTTGTTGCTCCAGGCATCAATAAGCAGAGGGCCGGCGCGAACCGGCCCCCTGGTCGTACCTGCTGGCCCCGCTGGGAGCTCGCTGTGGTGTCAGGTGGTGGCGAGCCGGGCGCCGCGGCGCCAGATCGCGCGGGTGTTGAGGGTGTCGGAGATGGTGGTGGTCGGGTCGCCGTCCACCAGGAGCAGGTCGGCGCGCAGGCCCTCGGCGATGCGGCCACGGTCGTCCAGGCCGAAACGCTTCGCGGGCGTGACGGTCGCGGTCCGCAGTGCCTGCGGCGGGGTGAGGCCGGCCTCGACCAGGTACTGGAGCTCGTGGTGGACGCTGGCGCCGTGGGCCAGGCCGCCCAGGAACGGGAAAGGCACCGAAACGTCGGTACCGCAGAGGATGTCGACCTCGGCGTCGTGGAGCGCCTTGACCGAGGCCAGCACGTCCTTCAGGTTGCCCTGCGGATAGTGGTTGAAGCTGCTGCGCAACGTGACCGTCCAGTCCTCGTCCAGGCGGGACGCGACGCGCGGGTCGTCGGCCAGGGCGGCGCCGGTGATGCCCATCATGGAGGCGTTCAGGACCACGCACGGTACGACGAACACGCCGGCGTCCTTGATCAGCGCGATGATCTCGTCGGTGTGCGGCTGGTCCATGAACAGGTGGACCAGGCCGTCGATGCCCGCCTCGATCGCCATTCGGGTGGCGTCCACGGTGAGGGTGTGGGCGACGGTCATCTTCCCGAGCCGCTTGGCCTCTGCGACGCCGGCGTTCAAGGTGGCCTGGTCGAGCATGGGAAGGCCGGGGTGTCCCTCGACGCTGCCGTCGTCGACCATGAACTTGATGTAGTCGGAGCCGCGCTCGATCAGTTGCGGGATGAACGCGACGGCCTCCTCGGGAGTGGTCGAGAACGGCATCAACGGCGCTTCGCCGGCCGGACCGCCACCGCCCGGACCGCCACCGCCCGGCCGCCCGCCACCGCCCGGGCCGCCGCCTTGCGGGCGAGCGCCCTCGGGGAACAGTTCGCTGGGGTGTCCGCCGGGCGGAGTGATGCCGAAACCGGAGGAACGCACGTCGGCGACCCGGTCGTTCTCCCCGATCGCAGCCTGCTTGGCGCCGATGTTGGTGCCCTGCATCTCCAGCTGGGTCGTGACTCCGAACGTCAGGGCCAGCGCCAGTGCCTCTTCGCTGGTGTGGACGTGGGAGTCGAAGAGGCCGGGCAGCAGCGTTCCGCCCTGGGCGTCGACCACCTCCGCACCCTCGGGTACGTCGCCGCCGACGGTGACGATCCGTGCGCCGTCGATGACGACGACGTCCTGCGGCAGCACGCGCTCGCCGTCGAAAACACGCGCGTTGATGATGGCCGTGCTGGTCATGGCTGGCTCTCCTCGGGTTCGCGAACGGCTCCCTCGGGGGCGAGCGCAGCCGGTGTCTCGTTCATATGATACGAACCATACATGTGCACGACAGCATGCATATGTATGGCGCGGCCTCGGCCGGTCGCCTACGCTGACTCCGTGAGGTCAAAAAATGGTTCGAACAAGGACGCGGACACCCTGCTGGACGGCATCGGCCCTGCCTTCTCGCGGTTGCGCAGGCACGCACCGACCGGGCGCAAGGACTTCTCCCGCAACCTGATCCTCAACGTCGTGGCCGACGGAACCGCCGAGATGACGGTGGGGGCCGTCGCCGAGGAGCTCAAGGTCGACCCGTCGGTCGCCAGCCGCATGGTGTCGGACTGCATCGAGCAGGGATTGCTGCTGCGGGCCGCCTCGCAGACCGACGGCCGGCGGACGGTCCTGGAGATCACGCCCGAGGGTCAAGCCCTGCGCGACGAGTTCGCACGTCAGCAGCGCGAAGCGTTCGAGCGCATCACCGCCGACTGGGAACAGACCGAACGACTCCAGTTCGCCCGGCTGCTGCTCAAGTACACCGAAGCCAGCACCGCCTACCGCAAGCGTGAAGCCACTTCGTAGCCACTGCTGCGGAGGCCTGATCGAGAGCTCAGGTCACGCGGAGCAAGCACCGAGGGTTCAGGGACGCCCGACCCCTCAGTCGTTCGAGTCCCCATCCGGGACCGTCGTGAGACCGAACTCCTTCTCGATGAACGCGGGCGGGCGGTTCGCCGTACCCACCGGTGAACTGTCGTCGAGCAAGGAGCTGTCTGATGAGAAAGTTGCCCGCCGTACTTGTTTCGCTTGGGCTCGCCGCGACCACGGGGCTGGTCGCCGTACAGCCTGCTGCCGCCACGACGAAGTCGTCGCGCGCGTCGGTGTACCTGCTGGAGAGCAACGGCACGCTGAGCCTGCGGGACGCGAAGTTGCCGCTGCTGACCGAGCACCGCGTGAAGGTCCGCGGGCTGAAGTCCGGTGACCGCCTGGTGGGGATCGACACCCGGCCGGCCACGAAGGAGTTGTACGCCGTCGGCAAGTCCGGGCAGCTGTACAAGCTGAACGGCAGGACCGGGCACGCGACCGCGGTCGGCACGCCCGCCGCCGGAGCGGTCGGTACGGCGGTCGGCTTCGACTTCAACCCGACGGTCGACCGGATCCGGCTGGTCACCGAGGCCGGCCGCAACATCCGGCTTCACCCCGACACCGGAGCGGTCGCCGGTGTGGACACCCCGCTGGCCTTCGCTACGAGCAGCGCGAAGCCGCGCGTCGCGGCGTCGGCGTACACCGACAGCTTCGCCGGAGCGACCAGCACCGGGCTCTACGCCCTGGACGCCGGCAAGGACACGCTGGTCACCCAAGGCTCACTGCCCGGCCGTACGCCGGTCGTCTCGCCCAACACCGGTCAGCTGTTCACCGTCGGTCGCCTCGGCGTGGACGTGAGCTCGGTCAACGGCTTCGACATCGACGGCCGCTCCGCAGGCTCGTACGACGCGCGCAACTACACCGCGATCGCGGCCGTCCGGTCCACCGGGCTGCTCTCCGGCACCAAACTGGTCAAGGTCGACCTGCGCACCGGCCGCACGACGCCGCTGCTCGCGCTCGGGCTCGGTGAAGTGGTCGGGCTGACCTTCGCCGCGCGATGACCAGGACCGTGCACGACCTCAGCCGCGAGGACGGCATCCGGGCTGCCTACGCGGAGCACGGCGCCGAGCTCTACCGCTACGCGTTGCGGCAGCTCGACGACGAGGGCGCTGCACGGGACGTCGTCCAGGAAACGTTCCTGAGGGCCTGGCGGGCGGCGGACCGGTACGATCCGTCGCTGGCCAGCCTGCGGGTCTGGCTGTTCGCGATCACCCGCAACGTCGTGATCGACGAGGCGCGTCGCCGGTCGTTGCGGCCCGCGAGTCCGCAGCCGCTCGACGTACTGACTGCTCTCGGGCCGTCGACCGCGGGGGAGGATGATGCGACCGTCACGGGCTGGCTGATCGAGGAGGCGCTGCAACGCATCAGACCGGAGGCGCGCAGCGCGCTGGTGGAGACGTACCTGCGCGGGCGCCCGTACGCCGAGGTCGCGGCCGAGCAGGGAGTTCCGGTCGGAACGCTGCGCAGCCGGGTCTTCTACGGACTCAAGGCCCTGCGGTTGGCGATGGACGAGATGGGAGTCGAACTGTGAACCCCGAAGAGCACAGAGCGGTCAGGGAGTCACTCGGTGCCTTCGCTCTCGGCCAGCTGACGCCTGCCGAGGCGACCGCGCTCCAGGCCCACCTCGACGGGTGTGCCGCCTGCCGGGCCGAGCTGGCGTCGATCCAGCCGCTGGCCGGGCCGCTGCGACTGGTCGATCCGGATCGCTTGCAGTCCGTCCCCGTGCCCCCGCCTTCGTTGGAGGGCTCGATCCTCGATGCCATCAGCAACGAGCCGCGGTCCCGTCGTGCCTACGGGCGGCTGTTGATTGCCGCGGGCATCTTGATCGCCGTCGGCGCCGGGGGAGTCGGCCTGGGCTACCAGCTCGCACCCAAGCCGCCGGAGATCCCGCTCGAGCCGGTGGCCGTCGCCGTCGCCGTACCGGGGGTGCGTTCCACCGCCGACGTCGTACCGCACACCTGGGGGATGGAGATCAAACTCGCAGCCACGGGCTTCGCCGCCGGACACACCTACCGCGTCGTGGTCGTGACCGCCGACGGTCGTACGTCGCCGGCCGGCGAGTTCATCGGCACCGGTGCTCGCGAACTCCACTGCAACCTCAACTCCGCCGTACTCCGCCCGGATGCCACGGCCTTCCGCGTCGTGGACGACCAGGGAAGGAACGTCGCCTCGGCCACCTTGTGACGCCTCGGCGCCGGCCTCTCTTGCTCTTGCCATAGGCATCTCACCGCACAGCGTGGAGGTCGATCGTGCGGTCGGTGACGGCGGCCAGCAGGTCGTTGTCGTGCGAGATGGCGAGGACACCGATGCCCTCGGTCCGGGCCCGGTCCAGGAGCAGGTGCCAGACGCGAGCCTGGGTGACGGCGTCGAGGCTGGCGCTGATCTCGTCGGCGACGACGTAGCGGGGGTGGGACAGGAGTGCGCGGGCGAGGTTGACGCGTTGGAGCTCCCCGCCGCTGATCTCGTGCGGGAAGCGGTCGAGCCAGCCGGGGCGGACGAGTTCGGGGTCGATGCCGTCGAGCTCGGCGCGGGGGGCGCCGGACTCGGCGAGGATGTCGCGGACCCGCCAGTGCGGGTTCATCGCCCGTTCGGGATGCTGCAGGACGAGTTGGACGGGGTGCGCGTCCGTCCGCCGCTGGCCCTCGATCGAAATGTCGCCGCGGTCGGCTGTGAGCAGGCCGGCGAGCAGGCGTCCGAGGGTGCTCTTGCCCGATCCGCTGGGCCCGCAGAGGCCGACGATCTCGCCGGGGGCGATGGACAGTGACGTCCCGCGAACGACCCACGGCGTGTGGCGGTCGTACCGGTACCAAAGGTCCTTGGCGGTCAGCACGGCTGCTCCTCGGGCACAGTGAAGCCGTTCGTGGGCAGGGCCTGCCACAGCGCCTTGGTGTAGGGATGCCGCAGCCGGCCCTCGGTGAAGGCGGACGGCGTCGTGGTCTCGACGGTTCGGCCGTCCTGACAGATGACGACGGTGTCGGCGACCCCGAGCGCGCCGCGGAGCTCATGAGTGATCAGTACGACGGCGCGACCGCCGTCGGCCAGGGTCCGGAACTCCCGCAATACCCCGGTGACGTCGGCCTGCGGCAGCCCTGGTGTCGGTTCGTCGGCGAGGATCAGGTGCGGGTCGCCCATGGTGGCCATCGTGACGAGGACGCGGCGGATCATCCCGCCGGACAGTTCGTGCGGGTAGCGCTTCAGCACTTCGTCGCCGAGGCCACGCTCGGCCAGGGCGGTGGTCGCGACGCTCCTCGGGTTGGCGTGACCGGCGAGCTGCGCCGAACGGCGTACCTGGCGGCCGATCGTGGCGACCGGGTCGAGGTAGTCGACCGATTGGGGGAGCAGCACGATGTCACGGCCGGCGAGGCGCCGGCGCGTGGTCGCGTCGACCGGCCGGCCGTCGTACGTGATCCGGCCGGTCTGCGTGGCGTTCGGTGGAAGCATTCCCAGTACGGCGTGGGCGAGCAGTGTCTTGCCCGCGCCGGATGCGCCGACGAGCGCGACGACCTGACCGCGGTCTGCCGTCAGGGCCATGCCGGCCAGCGCGACGATCTCGCGCCGTCGCAGGCCCCGCTCGTACTGGGTGAACGAGACGGTCAGTTGCTCGATGCTCAGGAGTGGGCTCACAGGTGGTGGCTCCTCGGGTCGAGCAGGGCGCGGGTGTTCTCGCCGATGGCGTCGACGAGTTTGACGACGACGAGCAGGCACAGGCCGGGCAGTACGGCGAGCCACCAGACGCCGGCGGACAGGAACCGCATCGACTCGGCCAGCAGGACACCGATGGACGGCTCGGCCGGGTCCACGCCGAGCCCGAGGAACGACAGCGCGGCTTCGTGCAGGATCGCGTGCGGGAACAGCAGGACCGTGCCGACCAGGAAGTGCCCGACCAGTTGTGGCGCGACGTGGCGGCGGGCGATCCACCAGCGACTCCGGCCGAGCTGACGGGAGACCGCGATGTAGTCCGAGGACATCACTTGCCGTGCGTGCCCCCGGAGCACCCGGGTGAGCGTGGGCCAGTGCGTCACGGCGACAGCGATGATCACCGCACGGGTTCCCCCACCGAGCGCGAAGGCGAGCAGGATGAGCAGCACCAGGTGGGGGAGGGCGAGGAAGAGGTCGACGAGCCACGTGACGGCCCGGTCGACGAGGCGTCCGCCGACAGCCGCGGCACAGGCCATCAGCAGGGCGAGCACACCTGACACGAGGGCGGCACTGACGCCGACGACCAGGCTCAGGCGAAGTCCGGAGAGGACTCGCGCGAGCAGGTCCCGGCCGAGCCGGTCGGTGCCGAACAGGTGGTTCCAGGACGGGCCGAGGTTGCGGTCGGTCAGGTGCGTCGTACCGGCGGCGTCGACCGAGAGGGTGCCGAAGACAACGACTCCGACGACGACGACCAGGGACACCACGAGGTACGCGATCGTACGGCGGCGCCGGTCGCCCCGCCTGAGGTTGCTCTCGGCAACGAGATCGGTCATCGGGCCGCCTCCAGCCGGCGGGTCCTCGGGTCGAGCCAGCGGTGCAGGAGGTCGCCGAGCTGGTTGCCGGTGTAGACGAACAGCGTGGTGAACAAGGCGATCCCGAGCAGGAGCGGCACGTCCTGGCCGAGCGCGGCAGCGGTCGTCGCGGCACCGAGACCGGGGTAGGAGAACACCTGCTCGGCGAGCAGCGAGCCGCCGAACAGTTCACCGAGCGCGCTGAACTGCAGGAGCAGGGCCGGCCCGGCGGCGTTGCGTAGTACGCGATGAATCACCAGCCCCGTGGTGGTCTCGCCCTGGGCCCGGGCGAAGGCGACGTAGTCGCTGGCCATCGCGACGGCGACCGCCTGCCGGGTGTGCAGCACGATCGGCGCGATGCCGACCAGGCTCAGCGTGACCGCGGGCAGCAGAAGGTGGTGCAGGCGATCGAGCAGGCTGACCTCGCTCGCCACCTGGCCGACCGGTACGGCGCAGCAGACCGGTGTCCACTGCAACGCGACCGAGAACGCGTACAGGAGCAGCAGCCCGACCCAGAACGTCGGCGCGGACGCCAGCGTGTAGGCCCACCAGGTGATCACGCGATCGGCGAGCCGGCCGCGCTTCAGACCGGCGATCAGTCCGAGGCCGAAGCCGATCACTCCGGACAGGCTCCACGCCACGGCCATCAGTGCGAGGCTGGTGAGGAACTTGCCGGCGATGACGTCGGCGACGGGCTGGTTGAAGGTGTGCGACTGGCCGAGGTCTCCGCGGACGATGTGGGACAACCAGGTGGCGAAGCGCTCGACCGGCGAATCGTTCAGGCCCCAGCGCTCGGCGATCTGCGCCCGCTGCTCCGGGCCGATCGCGGCGATGTCGGCCCCGACGTACGCGTCGACCGGATCCACCGGCGAGCCCAGCATCAACGCGAACGACGCGACCGCGACGGCGAGGAGCAGCAGGCCGAGCCGGACCAGGCGGCCGGCGACCGTCGCTGCCAGGCCACGCCCGCGGACCGCGCTGCCGACGGGTTCCTCGGTCGTGCTCAGCAACTCCAGCGCCATCCGGTGATGCCGGCCGTCACCGGCCAGCCGTGCCCGTGCGGCTCCATCCGCGGTGGACCGATGTCGAGGCAGTCGCTGACGAAGTACGTGTGCTGGAGGTTCACCAGCCAGGCCCAGGCAGCGTCACCCGACGGTCCGAAGCCGGTGCCGCTCGCGTCGCGCTGCGCCGCCTTCCAGTACTTCGTGGCCTGGTTCTGGTCGGTCGCGCTGAGCGCCGCGTCGAGGTTCTTCTGCACCGTCGGGTTCGCGTAGTAGCCGGCGTTCCAGTACCCGGTCCCGGCCTGCGTGGACGAGTACAGGTTGTACATCTCGGTCGGGTCGTGGCTGCCCCAGCCGAACAGGATGGCGTCGGCGTGCTTGCGCTTGTCGATCACGTCCCAGCTGACGCCCTTGGCAACGATCTGTACGCCGATCGGCTTGATCATGTCCACCACGCTGAGCGCGAGCCCCTGCCGCAGGGTGTCGTCGGCCGGGTAGAGCAGGTCGAACGACGCCTTGACGCCGTTGCGCTCGCGGATCCCGTCGCCGTTGCCGTCGGTCCAGCCGGCCGCCTCGAGCAGTGCCTTCGCCTTGGCCGGGTCGCTGCTCTGGATCGCCGACGACGGCTCGTACCAGGGCATGCCGTCCACCGGCCCGGTCGCGGGGGAGCCGAAGCCTTCCAGTACGCCGTCCACGAGCGCGTCCCGGTTCACGGCGTGGTTGACCGCCTGCCGGATCGCCCGGTCCGCGGTCACGGTGTTGCCGATCGGCAACCCGTCCTTCGACTTCCGACCGGTGTCCGCGACGTACGGGAACAGGATGCCGCGGTTGTCGACCGACCGTACCGGGACGAGCTTCATCCCGTTGACGGTGGTCTTGGCCAGGCCGGACGGTACGGCGGCCATCGAGACCTGACCGGCCTTGGCGGCCGCCAGGGTCGCGTCCTCGCCGGTGAAGGTGAACACCACCCGCTCGAACGCGGGTCTGGTGCCGTAGTAGTTGTCGTTGCGCTGCACGATCAGCTGCTGGCCTTCGTCCCACTGGACCAGCGTGAACGGCCCGGAACCGATCGGCTTGCGCGCGTAGTCTTTGCCGTGGGCGTGCTTCGGCACGATGCCGAGCGACACCAGCCGGTTGATGAAGGTGCTCTGCGGACGGGTCAGGTGCAGCTCGACGGTGTCCTTGTCGACGGCAACCGCCTTGGCCAGCGCGGTGACGTCGGTCAGACCGCCGCTCTTGCTCGCGGTGGTGAACGTGTAGGCGACGTCGTCCGCCGTGACCGGTCGCCCGTCGCTGAACTTCGCATCGGTGCGCAGGTCGACCGTCCACACCTTGCCGTCGGCACTGACCGAGTGCTTGGTCGCCAGGTCGTTGACCACGTTCAGGTCGGGGTCCCGGGCCAGCAATGTCGACTGGAACAGCGGCGAGCCGTACCGGCCCCACCCCAGCGTCGGGTCGTAGCCGTCCTCGGACTCCCCACCGATCGCCAGACGCAGCTCCTTTGGCGCCCCTCCATCGGTGGTGCTCGCCGAGTCGACACCCGCCGTACACGCGGCCAGTACCGACGCTGTGCAAAGTGCCGCCACCGCGGTCACCGCTCGCCTCAACCCCACGGGATCCTCCAGGTCTATCTGCGACTCGATCGCAGTTAGGACGAGAATCTAGGGGCCGATCGCCTGGTTGGCAAAGTCAGGTGCCACACAGTGGACCCGTCCGATCGGCGTAGGTGTCGAAAGTAGTAGGGGTCTTCCCGGATGGTTCTGCCGATGAGTTGCCCTGACACTGGTGTCATGTGGTGGTTGAACTTGGAGGCAGGCTGTGGGCGGGCACTCAGAGTGCGGCACGGCGTACGGATCGAGATGCCTGAGCCGCCGGACAGTCGTTGGCTCGGGCATCGGGCACTGGTCGTCGAGGCGGCTGACTCTTTGCTTCCCGAGTCCGACGTGCAGTCCCTTCCCGAGATCGCACGATCTGAGCTGAGGTCTTACCGGCTCGCTGCGGCAGAACATCGCGGTGATCGAACCCGATGATCCAGGCCTGGTGGAGCTCCGCGATGCCCTGGTCGAAGAGTTGGGCGGGGCGGCCGACGTCTCCGGAGCGATCGACTTGACCGATCGGGTGTACCTGGGGCGCGTCGTGCAGGACCAGGTCCCACCGATCGTCACAGCTCACTGCATCTGGTGGTACGGCTCCTGGCGGCTCGCCAACCAAGGACCGTCGCTGGCCATGGCCGAGGCGATGCGGCTTCTGGCGCAGAGTTGGCTGGACCAGCCGGACAGGCGCCAGGAGATCGACGGCGCCATCCGAGCCAAGGCGCGGGACGCGATCGGCGAGGACCCCGCCCCACTCCTCGAGCTCGCCGTCTAGCCGGCCCTTGAAGTAGCTGGAACCCGGCTCGGCTGCTGGGGAAGACCTCGCTGTCAGTCGGCGGTGAACAGGTCGGCGAAGACCCCGGCCAGGTCGCGGGTCAGCAGGGCGAGGTCCTGATGGCGATCGGCGCGGCCCAGCCGCGGGACATCGATGAGAGTGACCGTCAGTCCGTCGACGATGATGGTGTCCAGACACAGGTCTCCGTGGGTCACCACGAGATCCTCGTACTGCGCGCGGGTGCTGTGCAGCTTGTTCACCAGCTGGTCCGCCGTGAGACCGGCGTTCTCGGCATCGAGGTCGGCAAGGTCCATATGCCCTTCCCGTACGGCGCTCTCGGCCTCAGCCATGGTCACCTCGAGCGACCGGTCGAACGGGCACTCCCCGACGTCGAGGCGATGGCGGACCGGCTGGGCTGGGCCGGGGTTGCACATCGCCGAGGTGGTGGCCGCGGAGGTTGCCGCGGCCGGTTACCGAACTGTCGGCATCCTCGGCACGCGCTGGACCATGGAGTCCGATCTGTACCCGAGAGCGTTCGCTGACCACGGGATCGCTCCGCGAGTACCGGACGAGGAGGCCAGGATCATGATTCAGGACCTCACGTTCAAGGAACTGACCAACGGCGTTCTCACCGACGACACCCGCCGGCGTTTCACCGACGTCATCTCCGATCTCGCCGACGACGGCTGCGATGCGGTGGCGCTCGTCTGCACCGAGTTCCCCCTTCTCCTGCCGCCTTCCAGTTCACCCTTGCCCACTCTCGAGTCAACGGTTCTGCTCGCCAACGCCGCGGCTGATCTGGCGATGGACGACACCGGGAGTCTGCCTGTCTGGCGGGGCGGCCGAGCTGAAGCAGTTACTGGGTGAAGGCCTGGGCGAACTCCTCGGTCGGGGGGATCTCGGTGATGACGTCGATCAGTACGCCGCTGGGGTCGGCGACGATGAAGTGGCGCTGGCCGAAGTCCTCGCTGCGGATCGCGAGCTCGGGGTCGAGGCCCTGCTCGATCACCAGGCGCTGCCACTCGGCGTCGACGTCGTCGACCTCGAAGTTGAGCAGCAGGCCCTGCACCGGCCGGCGGTAGCCCTCGGGGATGGTCGGGTGGGTCGGGTCGAGCAGGGCGAGCTCGTAGCCGGGGCGCTTGAGGCTGACGTACCAGTCGGCCTCGAAGGCGGTCTCGAACCCGAACAGCCGGGTGTAGAAGTCCTGCGACTCGCGCAGCCGCGCGGTCGCGATGACGGGGTAGAAGCTGGACAGGTTCATGCGCACTCCTCGATTGACATACCAACGGTATGTGAAAACGCTAGTGGCGTACCATCGGTATGTCAATCGAGGAGCGGGCGGGCGTGGGACTCAGAGCAGAGCAACGGGAACGCACCAGGTCGGTGCTGCTGGAGGTGAGCCGGCGGCTGTTCGCGTCCCGCGGGTACGCCGCGGTCGGACTGGCCGACCTGGTTGCGGCGGCCGGCGTCACCAAGGGAGCGCTGTACCACCACTTCGAGGGAGGCAAGACCGACCTCTTCCGGGCGGTGCTGGAGCAGGTGCACGAAGAGATCGGTACGACGGTCGCCGCGACCGCCGATGCCGAGAGCGATCCCTGGGACCAGCTGACGGCAGGCTGTCGCGCGTTTCTCGTCGCGGCCACCGATCCCGCCGTACGGCGGATCCTGCTGATCGACGGGCCCGCGGTGCTCGGCTGGCGCGACTGGCGTGCGATCGACGACGCGCAGTCGGCCAGTCACCTCGCCGAGTCGCTGGAACTGCTCGTCGAGACCGGCGTGATCAGTCGTCAGCCGGTCGCGCCGCTCGCCCGGCTGCTCTCCGGCGCGATGAACGAGGCCGCGCTCTGGCTCGCCGAGACCGAGGATCCGGGTGCGCTGGACGACGTGACCTCGGCCTTGTTCCGCATGCTCGGTGCCCTGCGGGCGTAGAGGTCGACGCGCCCTGCGGACCTAGAAGTCGATCCGTACGACGGCCCGGCGGTTCCCCGGCCGGCTCACCTCGGCATAACCGGCGTCGGTGAACATGGCGAGCGTGCCAACGGATCCGCCGTCCACGAAGTCCGGGTAACCCTCGATGGCGCGAGCGCCACGATCACGGGCGAAGCCGACGGTCGCGCGAGCGAGCGCGGCGCCGATGCCGCGGCGCCGATAGCCGGCGCGGGGGACGAAGCACGTCACCGCCCAGACGGTGCCGTCGGCCTTGTCCTCGTCGCGCCCGAGCCAGGGCACGCGGTGGTCGCGGCGCAGCCTCGGGTGGTCCGCTCGCGGGGCGACGGCGCACCAGCCGACGGGTTCACCCCGCGGAGCCTCCCGACCACCTCGGAACAGATCGCCTTCGTCGAGGTACGCGATCAGCCCGCTCGTCGCCTCGGCCTCAGGATTTCCGCAGGCCGTCTGGTCCCGCAGCCGGGCGGCGAGCTCCTCGGGTCCTTCGGAGGCCCAGGACTCCTTCGGCAGCATGCGGAACCGCTGGCACGAACAGCGCGCCGGGTCGCCCGTACCGAAGATCGTCTCGAGGTCCGCCGCGGTCGCCTGGTTGGCCGGAACGATCGTGAGCTGCTCGTCGGTGACCGGTTCGCGTGAGCCCGTCGTACGGGGGACTGGAACTCGTCGGGCCTTCGTGGGTCGGCGGGCCGGTGCGTCGAACGTGAGCCGAAGGTCCACCGCGTCGCCCGCGTCCAGTCCTTCGGGCTTGCGGACCGCGTCCTTCAGCGGGAGCCAGTAGCCGCCGTCCTTCGACCACAGCGACGTCTTCCACTCCGTACTGCCGAGCCGGGCGCGGATCGGCAGCATGCCCCAGCTGTTGTAGCCCGCCGTCGAGGCCGCCGCCCGCAGTGCGGCACTCTCCCGCGAGGGAACGGGCACGAAGTAGTACGGCGCGGGCCCGCGCCACTCGATGATCTCGCCGCTGAACTCCTGGTCCATGGCCCGATGCTAGGCCTGAACCAGGACATCCCACTTCCGGAATCACCGTCTGAATGTTGTATACGTCAGGTGTTGTGTTCATCACGGACGGCATCTAGCGTGGCTGCGGTCCTGGTCCCGAGAGCGACGGAGTGACGCGTGGAGAACGACGGAGTCAGTCGGCGCCTGGTGCTGGGAGGCGCGGCGGTCGGCGCGGTAGCTCTCGGACTGCCGGCCGGTACGGCGAACGCCGGGACCGAGACAGCGCGCTGGCAGGACCAGGCCCGCCGGATCCGGATCACCCGCGACGACTGGGGTGTCGGGCACGTGGCCGGGAAGACCGACGCGGACGCGGTGTTCGGGATGATGTACGCCCAGGCCGAGGACGACTTCAACCGGATCGAGAACAACTACCTGATCAGCCTCGGCCGGCTTGCCGAGGCGCAGGGAGAGAGCGCGATCTGGCAGGACCTGCGGCAGCGGCTGTTCGCCGACCACGACGTGCTGAAGCGCGACTACGCGAAAAGCCCGGCCTGGTTGCGGACCCTGATGCGCGCCTGGGCCGACGGCCTGAACTACTTCCTCGCGACGCACCCCGACGTCAAGCCGCGGGTGATCACCCGGTTCGAGCCGTGGATGGCGCTGAGCTTCTCCGAGGGCAGCATCGGTGGCGACATCGAGCGCGTGCCGCTCAGCCAGCTCGAGGCGTTCTACG
This sequence comes from Kribbella sp. DT2, assembly GCF_049844575.1. Classification (NCBI taxonomy): domain Bacteria; kingdom Bacillati; phylum Actinomycetota; class Actinomycetes; order Propionibacteriales; family Kribbellaceae; genus Kribbella; species Kribbella sp. DT2. Next base: position 182,009 of record NZ_JBNCLH010000002.1, read on the forward strand.
GGATGCGCGACGTACCGATGACCGACGACGAACGTGGGCTGCTGTTCAAGGAGCCCAAGGGCTCGAACGGGATGGCGATCGCGCCGAGCCACACCCGCGACGGCCGGGCGCTGCTGCTGATCAACCCGCACACGAGCTTCTTCTTCCGCGCCGAGCAGCACGTCACCAGCGACGAGGGCCTGAACGCGTACGGCGCCGCGACCTGGGGCCAGTTCTTCATCTACCAGGGCTTCAACCCGAACGCCGGGTGGATGCACACCTCGAGCGGTGTCGACAACGTCGACGAGTTCGCCGAGACGATCGTGACCGGTGCCGGAGGCAAGCATTCGTACCGGCACGGCGGTGCGCTGCGCCCGGTGACGACCAAGCGCATCACGCTGTCCTACCGCACGTCCGACGGCCGGACGGCGCAGCGCGCGTTCACGACGTACGCGACGCACCACGGCCCGATCGTCCGCGAGGCGGACGGCAAGTGGATCGCCTTCGCGCTGATGAACCGGCCGGTCGAGGCGTTGCAGCAGAGCTTCCTGCGCACCAAGGCGCGGAGCTACCAGGAGTTCATCGACGTCGCCGGCTTCAAGGCGAACAGCTCGAACAACACGCTCTTCGCCGACTCGCGGGGCAACATCGCGTTCCTGATGCCGCAGTTCATGCCGGTCCGCAACAACCGGTTCGACTACCGCAAGCCGGTCGACGGCAGCAACCCGGCGACCGACTGGCGCGGCGAGCACAGCCTGCGCAGCCTCCCGCAGGCGGTGAACCCGAAGAACGGCTGGGCGTTCAACTCCAACAACTGGCCGTGGACCGCGGCCGGCGCCGACAGCCCGAAGGCGTCCGACTTTCCGAAGTACTTCGACCAGGCCGGTGAGAACCCGCGCGGCCCGCAGGCGATCCGCGTGCTGAGCGCCGAGCGCCGCTTCACCCCCGAGAAGCTGATCGACGCGGCGTTCGACACGTACTTGACGGCGTTCGCGCGTCTCGTACCGGGGCTGGTCGCGGCGTGGGACAAGCTGCCCGATCGTCAAGCGCAGAAGGCGAAACTCGCCGGTCCGATCCGCCTGCTCCGCCGCTGGAACTACCGGTGGGGCGCGGACTCGACGGCGACTTCGCTGGCGGTCTTCTGGGGCGAGGCGCTGTGGGCGCCGCTGGCCCAGGCCGCTCAGGCCGCCGGAATGTCGATGTGGGACTACCTCGCCGAGCGGGCGACCGACGCGCAACGACTGACCGCGCTCGAGGAAGCCCAGCTGCGCCTCACCCAGGACTTCGGCAGCTGGCAGGTCCCGTGGGGCCAGATCAACCGCTTCCAGCGCAACGACGCGGCGATCACGCAGACGTTCGACGACAGCAAGCCGAGCAGTCCGGTGCCGTTCACCTCAGCTCAGTGGGGTTCGCTGGCCTCGTTCGGTGCCAAGCGCTACCCGGGAACCAAGCGCTACTACGGCACCAGCGGCAACAGCTTCGTCGCGGTCGTCGAGTTCGGCCCGAAGCTCCGCGCCTGGGCCGTGACCGCCGGCGGCGTCAGCGGCGATCCCGCGTCGGAACACTTCGACGACCAGGTCAAGCGCTACGCCAGCGGCAACCTGCGGCGCGTCTACTTCTACCCCGACGACCTCAAGGGCCACGTCGAAAGCATCTACCACCCCTAGTACTTCCGATCGAACACACCTGGCGTGAGCAGTAGTGATGCACCCTCAAGGAGAGCCATGACAGGAATCAGGCGCAGGTTGGGTACCTTCGCTGTCGGAGTCCTGGCCTGTGCGGTTGGGCTCGGAGGGAGCGTCGTGCATCCGCTGGACGGGAGCGCTGCCGTCGCCGACCCGGACGCGTTCGACGTCACCCTCAAGAACGAGTCCGGCAACGTCTACACGATCGGTTGCCGGTACGACGATGCGCGGCCGAACTCGTACGGGTCCGACATCACGACGACGAGGTCACCCGACCTGTGGTACCCCGTTGACGGCGGAACCGTGCAGAGGTGGCGAATCGGGTTCCACCGCACCAACGCCACCGCCGCCGAAGGTGGTCGCTGCACGACCGCAACGACGACGACGTTGCGTGGTTCCGGAGACTTCTCGGCGCATGTCTACATCCACAGCAACGTGGCCGACTCCGTCGGCGTCTTCACCGTGGCCATGCTGCCGGAGGTGTTCACGGTGGAGGAGGAACTCGACCTGTTCGTCGCCAACCTGGTGGAGAACGGGGTCAAGAAGGTGAAGATGGGCACCCCGGGGAGTTCCGTGGGTGTGCCGCTCGCGGACGTCGAACAGCAGTGGATCACCGCGCGTCTCAAGAAGCGCGGCGAGTGGTGCCAGTTCTCCATCGACAAGGCCGACGGGAGGACTGTGAGCCTCGGGACCAGCCCGTGTCACAACTCTCCGACAACCGGCCGGGTCGTGGTGAACGCCCGAGCGAGGAACGGCAGTAGCGTCAGCTCGAGTTTCGTGACGCTCGATGAGGTCCGGTGGGTCAAGAAGGACCCGAGCGACCCCTTCTAGTACTAGCCGCGGGTCTTCGCCTGGTAGTGCCGCCGGGCCTTCATGCGGTTGCCGCAGGAGGACATCGAGCACCAGCGCGCCGTATTCGCCTTGCTGCGGTCGAGCAGGAAGAGGTGGCACTCGGCGTTCTCGCACGGGCGGAGCCGGCCGGGCCTGGTCGTGGTCAACTCGCTCCAGGCGAGCACAGCGCGGATCGCCGTACGGCGTGCTGGTGGTGCTTCGAGCGTCCAGGTGACGCCGTCGGCGGTGATGGCCGGGACCTGACGGACGCCGCGAAGGAACGGCTCCAGGGCAGCCGGCGACTCTTCACCGCGTACGACGTTCTGCAGCGCCGACCGTGCTGCGACCAGCGTTGCCCGGTCGTCCGCGCCCAGCGCTTCCGCCCAGGCCGCGGTCTCCTCCAGCCGGTCCTGCTCGACACCCGCCATCAGCGGCGTGCTGTTCAGCAGGTCGAGCAGCAGTTGGTCGTCCGTCGTCATTGCCTAACTCCCATGGCCATGTTGACAGGTTACACGATCTGCGCTTTCATCTAACCATCTTAACCGTTCAAAGGAGTTAGAGATGGCGATCGTGCACCACCGGTACCTCGAGGTCGACGGCCGGCAGTTGTTCTACCGCGAGGCCGGCCCGAAGGACGCGCCCGCGATCGTGTTGCTGCACGGCTTCCCGACGAGCTCGTACATGTTCCGCGACCTGATCCCGCGGCTGGCCGGCCAGTACCGGGTGATCGCGCCTGACCTGCTCGGCTTCGGGCTGTCGGACTCGCCGTCGGTGGACGAGTTCGACTACACCTTCGACGCGCTGGCCGCGCTGACCGACGGTCTGCTGGAGGCGATCGGCGTCGACAAGTACGCGATCTACGTGCAGGACTACGGCGCCCCGATCGGCTGGCGGCTCGCGCTGAAGGACTCGTCGCCGGTGACCGCGATCGTCACGCAGAACGGCAACGGGTACGACGCGGGCTTCGTCGAGGGCTTCTGGCAGGGCGTGTGGGACTACCAGAAGGAGCAGAACGAGGAGACCGAGGCAGGGGTTCGCGGGGCGCTGTCGCTGGAGGGGGTCAAGTGGCAGTACGTCACCGGCGTCGACGACGAGACCGTGGTCAGCCCGGACACCTGGCACCACGACCTGCAAAAACTGGCGCGACCGGGCAACGACCTGGTGCAGCTGAAGCTGTTCCGCGACTACGTGACCAACCCGGCGCTCTACCCGAAGCTGCACGAGTACTTGCGGGCGTCGCAGGTGCCCGTACTCGCGGTGTGGGGGAAGAACGACCCGATCTTCGCGCCCGCCGGTGCGGAGGCGTTCGCGAACGACGTGCAGGACGCGGAGATCCACCTGCTGGACGGTGGGCACTTCCTGCTGGAGAGCCACCTGGATGAGGCCAGTGAGCTGATCAGCAAGTTCCTTGATCGGCGGGTCGGCTCGAAGTAGCGGCGTGCCCGATCGTGGCGATGGCGGCCGACACGATCAGTACGGCGCCGGCGACGAGGAACGTCGCCCGGAGCGTGGTGGAGTCGACGAGGAGACCGCCGAGGGCAGAACCGGCAGCGATGGAGAGTTGCATGGTGGCGACGGCGACGGAGGCCGCCGCCTCCTGGGTCCGCGGTGCGGCCTTGAGCAGGTAGATCTGGGCGGCCAGCGGGATCACGCCCCAGATGAGGCCCCAGGCAACGATGAGGATGCCGACGGCAACGGGTGCCGGGTCGAGCAGAGGTAGCGCAAGGACGATGATGCCGACCAGGGCCGCGGCGCCGGTGAGGCTGCCGATGACGCTGCGGGCGACGAGTGAGCCGCCGATCAGGGTGCCGAGGATGCCGCCGACGCCGTACAGGAGGAAGACCAGGCTGACGGTGCCGGTGGTCAGGTGGGAGAAGTCCTCGAGGAACGGGGTCAGGTACGTCGAGGCGGCGAACTGGCCGATGAACGCGATCGCGGTGACGGCGATGCCGAGCTGCGCGGCCTTGGTGCGCAGGACCCGGCCGAGGTCGCGGGCCCGGGTCGCGGCGGCTGGGCGCAGGTCCGGCAGGAAGACGATCTGCGCGGCGACGACGAGCGCGCTGACGGCGGCCGCGACGGCGAAGGTGGTGCGCCAGCCGACGGCGTTGCCGAGGAACTGCCCGGCCGGCAGGCCGACGACGGTGCCGGCCGAGACTCCGGCGATGATGATCGCGGTCGCTCGGGTGCCGAGGCGTTCGCCGACGAGCTGCGGGGCCAGTGGGGGGACGACGGTCCAGAAGCCGGCGATCGCGATGCCGAGCAGGACCCTTGCCAGCAGGATCTCGGTGAGGTTGGTGGCGAACGGGGGAATGAGGTTCGCGATCACGACGAGCAGGCCGAGCGCGGCGATCAGCCGGCGGCGGCTGTGGCTGCGGGCGCCCAGGTAGAGCAGGGGTGCCGCGAGGGCCGCGGTCAGGGCGGGGACGAGCACCATCAGTCCGCCGAGGCCGAGGGAGACGTGCAGGGAGTCGGTGATGTTGGGGAGGAGGCCGACCGGGATGAACTCCGAGGTCACGATGACGAACGCGACCAAGGCCAGGGAGGTGACGGCGAGCCAGGCTCTGAGCGGGGTCTGCTGGGCGGTGGCAGCCGTGGGCACGGTCGAGGACATCGAGGCTCCAGAACGGTAGATATTTGTCGGTGCAAACAAATACTACGCGATAGTGAGAGGGGCCTCGGGCGAGAGGGGCGGCGTGCCGGGGAGGGGGTGAGGAGTGGCGTGCCCGGGGAGGTCGGGAGGGGTGGTGCCCGGGGAGGAAGGGCCCGGGGGTCAGGAGCCGGCCGTGCGGCGTACCGGTGGGCCGAGGTCGGTGGAGGCGATGGCGGTGAGGGCCTTGGCGAGCTTGGTCAGGTCCAGGCCGTCCAGGTGGTCGACGACGTTGCGGCGGACGCTGGCGAGGTGGACGGGCCAGGCTTTCTTGAGGCGGGCCAGACCTTCGGTCGTCAGTACGGCGACCTGGCCGCGGCCGTCGGAGGAGGCGCGGACGCGCTCGACCAGGCCCTGGCGTTCGAGGCGTTCGACGACACGGGTGAGGCCGCTGACCGTGATCGAGACGTAGTTGGCCAGTTCACTCATCCGCAGCGACCGTTCGGGCGCCTCGGACAGGTTCATCAGCACGTTGTACTCGGTGACGTTGAGCCCCTCGTTCTGCAGTAGGTCCGCGTCGAGCACGCGGGGGATCACCAGGACGGCCCGCGCGAGCGCTCGCCAGGCGGCCTCCTCGTCGGCGGTCAGCGGGGGAGTCGTTGCTGCTTTCGCGCGTCGGGCCACCGGCTCAGGCTACGGCGTACTTGCTTGTGGCAGCAACGAGTCCTAGCATTGCTTGCGCAAACAAATAATTGAGGAGTCCGGGATGAGCAGCAGCACGATCGGGGACGCGGCGATCGCCGTGGTCCGCCGCAACACCGAAGAGGTTCAGGGCAAGGGCGACTGGGCCGTCTTCGACGAGCTGTGGTCCGACGCGGCGGTCGACCACACGCCGCAGCCCGGCGCCGGCGACGACAAGGCCGGGGTGAAGGGCCTGTACGTCGCGCTGCGCGCGGCGTTCCCGGACTTCACGCCGGAGATCCACTTCCAGATCGTCGCCGAGGACAACCTGGTCACGACGTACAAGACCTACCACGGGACGCACCAGGGGGAGTTCCTCGGGATCGCGCCGACCGGGAAGCGGATCAGCTTCTACTCCGTGGACGTGATCAAGGTCGTCGACGGCAAGATCACCGACCACTGGGGTGTCGGCACGCTGCTCGACCTGATGCAGCAGCTGGGTGCCGTCCCGCGCTTCGGAGGCTGACGGGCTCACTCGTTCAGATAGGCCAGTACGGCGAGCACGCGGCGGTTGCTCGAGTCGTCGTCGGTGAGGCCGAGCTTGGCGAACAACGCCGTGGTGTGCTTGCTGATCGCGCTCTCGCTGAGGAACAGGCGCTTGCCGATCGCCTGGTTGGACAGACCTTCGGCCATCAGGGCGAGCACCTCGCGCTCGCGCTCGGTCAGCGGGTCGAGCCGCTTGGTCGAGGAGCCGCTCGACAGCAGCTTGGCGATGACGGCCGGGTCCATCGCCGTACCGCCGGCGGCCACGCGTTCGAGGGCGTCGATGAACTGGTCGGCGGCGAACACGCTCTCCTTGAGCAGGTAGCCGATCCCGCCGGTGCCGTCGGCCAGGAGCTCGCGGGCGTAGAGCTGCTCCACGTGCTGGGAGAGGATGAGCACCGGCAGTCCGGGGAGCTCGTGGCGGGCGGTGAGGGCGGCGCGCAGGCCTTCGTCCGACTGGGTCGGAGGCATGCGGACGTCGATGACGGAGACGTCGGGCTTCAGCGTGAGCAGCGCTTCGAGGGTCTCCGGTCCGGTCGACGCGGTGGCGACGACCTGGTGGCCGTAAGCCTCGATCAGGCGGACCAGGCCGTCGCGCAGCAGGTACAGGTCTTCGGCTACGAGGATTCGCATGGCACCGTCATCTTCACACGGGTCGGTCCACCGGCCGGGCTGGCCACCTCGAGCGTGCCGTCGAAGGCCGCGAGCCGACGCTGCAGCCCCTCCAGTCCGCCACCCGGCCGTACGGCGGCACCGCCGCGACCGTTGTCCTCGACAACGATGACGAGGGCAACTTTCTCGCGGGCGATCGAGATCGAGGCGCTCCCGGCCTCGGCGTGCCGGATCGCGTTGGTGACCAGCTCGACGACCGCGAAGTAGGCGGCGGACTCGATCGGCGGGTCCAGCGTCAGCGGTTCGGCGTCGACGGTGAGCTCGAGTGGACTGTCGAGCGCGAAGGCGCGCACGGCGTCGACGAGTCCGCGTTCGTTCAGGACGGGCGGATTGATGCCCTGGACAAGTTCCCGCAGCTCGGTCAACGAGGTCGCGGCCCCGGTGCGAGCCTCCTGCAGCAACGCCTTGGCCTGCGCGGGATCAGTGTCCATCAGCTTCTCCGCGGTCGCGAGTGAGAGGCCGAGGGCAACCAAGCGCGCTTGAGCTCCGTCGTGCAGGTCGCGCTCGATCCGCCGGATCTCCGCGGCCTGTGCGATCGTCGTGTCCGCGCGCTGAGCGGTCAACTCGGACACGCGATCTGCCAGCGTGGTCGCCGCCGGCGGACGCAGGAACCGTACGGCGACAGGCGCGAGCAGCCGCCATCCGTACGGCGCAGTGCCGATCCCCACCAGCAGACCGGCCACGCCCGCGACGTACGACGAGGTCGCGAACCCCAGCGCCGCAAGGGCAATCCCGGCCAACGGAACCAGGGCGGCAACACCGGCAGTGAGTGCCACGATCTCCACGAACCGCAGGTCCCGCCAGGTCGCCGGGTCACGCAGCTTGTGCCGCCACTCCTGCTCCTCGCGTGCCTGCTTGGCGCTCTTCGCGTAGGTGTACCCGTTCCACCAGAACCCGGTCGACAGCTGGGTCACCGGCGGCGGCTCCTGGTACCCGGGCGGAATCTCGGTACCGGTCCATCGCGCGACCAGTGCACGAACCCACCGGCAGACCGGCCGGGACAGTCCCAGCGTCCCGACGGCCGGCAGCACGAACAGCGGGATCCACGTCCACGGACTCCCCACCCACCACACCGCCAGTACGACGGCCGCGGCCCACAACGCCGGCACGGCCATCGTCGTCGCGGCCACGGCGCCCGCGCGCCACAGCCCGGTTCCTGCACCAACGATCCAACGCGTCATCGAGTTCATGGTCCCACCGTGCACGCTCGAGAGCCTGGAGCAGAGCGGTTCAGACCAGAAGTGGGTCCAGGCCTACCGATCTGTGGGTCCAGCCGCAGCCGGAGGTGAATCCCCTGCTGGTAACACGATTCGGCGCGTGGTGCTCTAGCAGTTGGGGATGCCGGGGAGTTGGGCGGCCGGGTGGTCGATGTAGATGTTGCTGACGTAGCCGCCCTGGTCGCGCAGGCGGGACCACCAGTTGTTGGTGTGTCCTTCGGCGGTGACGGTGTCGCCCTGTTTCTGGCACTGGACGAAGACCTGCGTCGGGCCGGTCAGCGTGGTGACGATCGGGGCGTTCAGGCGGGCGTCCGCGCGGACGTTGACGCCGGCGCCGTACGTGCTGAAGTTGTACGTCGGGGGCGGCGTGCCGCCGAGGATCGCGGCGACCTCGCCGCGCATCGTGTCGAGGTTGACGCCGTACGGGTCGATCTTGCCCGTCGTGCTGGTCTCGCGGTGGCCGCGCGCGAACGACGCGTCCTTGCCGAGCTGGCGCAGGACGGCGGCGGTCGCCTTGAGCGAGGCCTGGTACTGCGCCGGGCTCATCGTCTGGCTGACGCCGTTGTAGTCGATCTCCCAGCCGATCAGCATCGTGTTGCCGTCGCCGGCCGGGATCGGGCCGCTGACCCGCGCGGCGCCGGCGTGGTTGCAGCGGCCGGCCGAGATGAGGTGGAAGACGCCGTTGTAGTCGACCAGCGCCTGGGCCAGCGGACCCTGCAGGTCGGGGCGGCCGTTGATGACGATGTTGAGCGCCGGGTGCGGGTTGCTCGGGCTCGTGGTGGACGACGCGGTGTGGTGCCAGAGCACGCCGATCGGGTTGAACGAGCCGCTCACCGCGCGGCCCAGCCAGTTGCCTTCTTCAACGACCTCGACACCGGCCGCGCGCAGGACGTCGGCCAGCCACGGGATGGTGGCCATCAGCGGGCCTGGAGCAGGTCGGCGACGCACTCGATCACGTGCGGCTGGTTCCCGGCGGCCGTCGCGGCCCGGGGGGCGAGGGTCGCGGCGGCCACAACAGCCGGTACGCCGAGCAGTAGGCGACGACGGGCGACCAGGTGGGGGCGGGTGTTCCTCATGGAACTCTCCTTCAGGGGGCGGACTGGGGAGGAGTAGTCAGTCAAACCCCTTCGGCAGCGGCTGTCCAACCCCTTCGGTCCTGGTGAAAACTTCTAACGCCTGAGCGCGTGCACGAGTTGGGTGCTCACCTGGCCGGTCGAGAGCAGGTGGTTCATCCGCCGCCCCTGCTCCTCGGACTCCTGGTACGCCTTGTCGTCGGCGTGCTCCTCGCGGATCAGGCGGTCGACCTCGTCGGTCCGCCGGGTCCAGGTCGCTGGGGTGTTGCCGGGATCGTCGATCTGCTCGACGAGCTCGAAACCGGCATGGTCCAGTACGGCGGTGAGCTCGGCCTGGACCGGGAACGCGTTGCCTTCCGGCACGGGATCGAGGTCCGTGGTCTCGGCGACCAGGACCAGCAGGCCGAGGTGCCCGCCGGGTCTGACCATCCGGTGCAGCTCGTCGAGCAGTGCGCGCTTGTCGGTGACCGTGCAGAGCACGCCGAGGCACCAGGCGGCGTCGATCGATGCCGTGCGCAACGGAACGGACAGTCCGTCGGCGGCGACGACGGGCAGACCGAAGAGGTGTGCGGCGGAACGGCAGGCGCCGGGCATCGGGTCCACCAGGATCGGGCGTACGCCGTACCGGAGGTGTGCCCAGGCGGCCGGACCGCCGACGCCGGCGCCGAGGTCGAGCAGGGTCGTGCCGGGGGAGAGGCCGCAGGACTCGGCGAGCCACGCGAGGGCGGAGGGGCTCGCGCTGCCGCGGCAGGCCGCGGGGATCGCGTACTCGGCGCCCAGGCGGTCGACGGCCGCGGCGGTCCAGCCGGCGACGTCGTCGAACTCGGCGTCCATCTTGTTGTTGGTCATTTGGCCAGCCGGTACCCCGCCGGAATCAGGACCGCCCGCGCCGGCGGGCGGCCGGCGCGGGCGGGTGCTGCGGTGGAGCTTGCGATCGGGCCGGGTGATCAGGCCGGCCCGGTCAGGACGTGCTCAGGTCAGGACGCGCTCAGGTCGGGCGGCTCAGCGGGCGGTGGTGAAGCTCGCGGAGGTGAAGCCGTTGGCCCAGAGCTGGTTGACGCGGGAGCGCTCTGCGGAGTTGGGCTGCGAGTTGGTGCACGACGTACCGGGGCCGCCGCCGGACATCAGCTCGCTGCAGGGGCCGGAGTAGTGGTCGGGCAGGCCGAGCACGTGGCCGGTCTCGTGGGCGGTGACGCGGGTCGAGTCGTACTGCTGGTTCTGGCGGTAGTCCAGGAAGATGTAGCCCTGGCCGTGGCCGTTGGTGGACGCGTACGACCCACGCGAGTCGTTGCCCTCGCGGTAGTAGAAGTCGTAGTTGCTACCCGAGACCAGCCGCACGTTGGCGACGGCGTTGTTCCAGATCTGCGCGCTGCGGGAGATCTGCGACGCGAACCGCGGGGCACGGCTGGCGTTGTAGACGACCGTGACAGCGGCGGTCTTGTCCGGGTTCTTGGCCTGCTTGGCCCGGGCGGACTTCATCACCGCGTCGTAGAAGGCCTTGGTCTCGGCCTCCTCCTGCACGGTTCCGACGTACGCCGAGGTGGCGGTCTCGGCGGCCGGCGCGGCCGGGGCCGGGGCGGCGGTGGACGTGGTTGCTGCCAGTGCGGGGACGGCCAAGGCGGCCGCTGCGACAGCGGTCAAAGCGGAGATCAAACGGCGGGACATAGGAGCCTCACTCCCTAGTCGGGGCGGAAAGCGATCAGTTGACTACTGACCGCGACGCCACGGATCGTGACACCCCGCCGGGAAATCCGCATCAGGACGGCGAAAACCTGGGGGTTAACCTTCGCTACCCCCAGGTTTCCCCTCAGGACACACGTTGTAGATGCGCACCCAGTCGAAGGTCTCGGATCACCTCTGACCGGAAGAGGTCACGTAGCCTCGGGTACTGAGCTTGTCCGGGCGAGGATTGTGCGAGGTGGTCGGTAGTGCGCTTCATCCAGGGACCGGTACCAGGGCAGGACCTGACGTTCAACGACGTGTTCCTGGTGCCGAACCGGTCGGCGGTGGCCTCGCGGCTGGACGTCGACCTGTCGACCAACGACGGCAGCGGGACGTCGATCCCGATCGTCGCGGCGAACATGACGGCGGTCTCCGGCCGCCGGATGGCCGAGACGATCGCGCGCTGCGGCGGACTGGCGGTGATCCCGCAGGACACCCCCGTCCAGGTGGTCACCGAGGTCGTCTCCTGGATCAAGGAACGCCACACCATCTACGACACCCCGCTGGTGATGACGCCCGGCGACACCGTCGGTGAGGCGCTGAACCTGCTGCCCAAGCGCGGCCACGGCGCGGTGATCGTGATCGACCAGGGCCGGGCCGTCGGGGTGGTGACCGACGCCGACTGCCAGCGCGTCGACCGGTTCACCCAGCTCGAGAACGTGATGTCGCGCGAGCTGCTCACGTTGCCGGCCGGGATCGACGCCGAGGCCGCGTTCGACCAGCTGTACGACGGGCGCCACCGGCTCGCTCCGGTGGTCGACGGCGACGGGCGGATCGTCGGCATCCTGACGCGGCAGCGCGCCGTCCGGGCGACGCTGTACGAGCCGGCGCTGGACGGCAACGGCAAGCTGCGGGTCGCCGCCGCGATCGGGATCAACGGCGACGCCGAGCAGAAGGCGAAGGCGCTGCTCGACGCCGGCATCGACGTGCTCGTGATCGACACCGCGCACGGTCATCAGGAGCGCATGCTCGACGTACTGCGGACCGTGCGGGCGCTCGATCCGCAGGTCCCGCTGGTCGCCGGGAACGTGGTCACCGCCGACGGCGTGTCCGACCTGGTCGAGGCCGGGGCCGACATCGTGAAGGTCGGGGTCGGGCCGGGCGCGATGTGCACGACGCGGATGCAGACCGCGGTCGGGCGGCCGCAGTTCTCCGCCGTACTGGACTGTGCCGCGCGGGCGCGGGAGCTCGGCAAGCACGTGTGGGCCGACGGCGGCGTCCGGCACCCGCGCGATGTCGCGCTGGCGCTGGCCGCGGGGGCGTCGAGCGTGATGATCGGGTCGTGGTTCGCCGGGACGTACGAGTCGCCGGGGGACCCGCACCACGACAGCGACGGGCGGATCTACAAGGAGAGCTTCGGGATGGCGTCCGCGCGGGCGGTCGCGTCCCGGACCGCTGAGGACTCGCCGTTCCAGCGGGCCCGGAAGAGCTTCTTCGGCGAGGGCATCTCGACCGCCCGGATGTATCTCGACCCGGAGCGCCCGAGCGTCGAGGACCTGCTCGACTCGATCGTGTCGGGGGTGCGCAGTTCCTGCACGTACGTCGGGGCGGGCACGCTCGAGGAGTTCCACGAGCGCGCTGTCGTGGGGATCCAGACCGCGTCCGGGTACGCCGAGGGAGAGCCGCTCGACAAGAGCTGGTGAGGGCGCCACAGCGACTGGAATTAGGGCAGCCTATCCTTAGCGGCATGCGCAGACTCGTTGCTTTCCTGCTGGTTGCTGTGGTCGGTGGTTCGCTGGTGGCGTGCGGGAGTGACTCCGACGCCGCGGCCGGCGGCTCGGCGCCGTACGCGAAGGTGGCGACGAAGTTCGGTGAGGTGAGCGTTCCGGCGGAGCCGAAGCGCGTGGTGGCGCTGGGGTGGGGCGACGCGGAGACCGCGCTGGCGCTCGGGGTGCAGCCGGTCGGGGCGAGCGACTGGCTCGCCTTCGGCGGCGAGGGCGTCGGGGTGTGGGCCAAGGGCAAGTACCAGCAGGCGCCGCAGATCATCGGGACGCTGGAACCGGAGTACGAGAAGATCGCGGCGCTGAAGCCGGACCTGATTCTCGACACGAAGTCGAGCGGCGACCAGGGCCGGTACGACACGCTGAAGGCGATCGCGCCGACGGTCGGCGTACCGGCCGGTGGTGAGTCGTACAAGGTCTCGTGGGAGCAGCAGACCGAGATGGTGGCCGCCGCGCTCGGAAAGGTTGACCAGGGCAAGGAACTGATGGCCGCGACCCAGCAGAAGTTCGAGCAGGCGGTGGCCGCGCACCCCGAGTTCGCGGGGAAGACGATCACGCTCGGGGCGAAGACCGGTGAGGGGTACGGCGCGTACGTCAGCGGGACCGGGCGGGTGAACTTCGTCGAGCGGCTGGGCTTCGAGAACAACCCGACGATCCAGGCGAAGGCGACGGAGAAGTTCTCCGTCCCGGTGTCGCGGGAGAACCTCGACCAGCTGAACGCCGACCTGGTCGTGGTGGCGCCGATCGGGGTGAAGGCGCAGGACATCACCGGCGACCCGCTGTTCCGGGCGGTGCCGGCGGTGCAGGCGGGCCACTCGGTGGTGTTCGACGACAAGACGATCAGCTCCGCGTTCGCGACCGACTCGGTCCTGTCCACCGGCTATGCGTTGGACAAGGTGGTTCCCCTGTTCGCGGCGGCTCTGAAAGGCTGACCGCATGACGCGGACGCCGGAAGAGACCGAGCAGGCCCTGCAGGAGATCCGCCGAGCGGTGGATCTCACGACGCCGTACGCGATCCGGGCGGCGGTGACGCTCGATCTCGCGTCGCACGTCGGCGGTGGTGTCGGCGGTGGCGTCGCGGTCGCCGAGTTGGCCGCGGCCGTCGGTGCTCAGGTGGATGGGGTGCGGAAGCTGGTCAGGTTGCTGGCCAGGGACGAGTACTTCACGCTGACCGATGACCAGGTGGCGTTGGGATCGCGCGGCTGGGTGCTGCTGGAGGACGCGGTGCGTTCCCGGCTCGATCACGGCCGGGGGTACGCACGGGTGGACGACGCGTGGCCTGGGCTGCTGGACGCGCTCCGGACCGGCGGATCCGGGTACGAGGTGGCGCGGGGCAGGTCGTTCTACAGCGAGCTGGGTGCCGACGAGCAGTTGGTGTCGTCGTTCGACGGGCAGTTGGCGGAGTGGTCCGGGCACTGGACCGGGCGGCTGGTCGAGGCGCTCGGGCTCGGCGATGAGCACGTAGTGGATGTCGGTGGCGGGACGGGGGCGCTGCTTGGTGCCGTCTTGCTGGCGTACCCCGGGACTCGGGGAACGCTGGTCGAGCTGCCGTCGACGGCTGAACGCGCCGGGCAGTTCTTCGCCGAGCAGGGCGTGAGCGGGCGGGTCGCGGTCGCCACCCAGAGCTTCTTCGAACCGCTGCCCGCGGGGGCCGATCTCTACCTGATCGCGCAGGTCCTCCACAACTGGCCCGACGCAGAAGCTGTGAGCATTCTCAAGCGTCTCGCCGACGCGGCGGGCGACGCGCCGATCGTGATCGTCGAGCGGCTGACCGGCGGTGCGGAGAACGACGCCGACCTGGCCTCCGACCTGTTGATGTACGCCGTGTTCGGCGCCGGCGAGCGGTCCGCGGCCGAGTTCGCGGCGCTGGCCGGGGAGGCCGGGCTCGAACTGGTCGCGACGCGTCAGGTGCTCGGGGCGCTGTCCACGCTGGAGTTGCGCCCGAGGAGATGACGCAGCGCGGGCTCGAGCTCCGGGTAGCGGAACGTGTGGCCGACCTGGTCGAGCACGGCGGGGACGACGCGTTGGGAGGCCTCGGCGAGCTCCTTCGCGCCTTCGGGGCCCAGCAGGAGGCGCGGGCCGAACGACGGGACGCGAAAGAGCGCCGGGCGGTGGACGACGTGCGCCAGCGCGGCCGTGTACTCGCGGTTGCGGACCGGGTTGGGGCCGACGCCGTTGACCGGGCCGGACAGCTGGTCGTCGTACAGGGCTCGGTGGTAGATGTCGAGCAGGTCGTCGAGGCCGATCCACGGTTGCCACTGGTTGCCGTCGGCAAGTGGTCCGCCGAGGCCGGCGGCGAACATCGGGTACTGGAGGCGGAGGATCCCGCCGGCCGGTGTCTGCACCAGGCCGGTCCGGATGTTGACGACCCGGACGCCGCCGTCGCGGGCGGGGTTGGTGGCGCGTTCCCAGTTCTCGACCAGGTCGGCGAGGAAGCCGGTGCCGCGCTCGCTGTGCTCGGTGAGCAGCTCGTCGCCGCGGTTGGCGCCGTACCAGCCGATCGCCGAGGCGCAGGCGAAGATCGTCGGGTCACTGGCGGCGGCGAGGGTCGCAAGGGCGGTGGTCGGGCCGATCCGGGACTCGACGATCGCGTGCCGGTGGGCGTCGGTGAACCGCCCGGCGATCGAGGCACCGGCGAGGTGGACGACAGCGTCGACGCCTTGCAGCAGGTCGTCGGCGGGGTTGTCAGGGTTCCACTGGCGCTCTGACGGGGTCGACGGCTTGCCGCGGACGAGCTTGACGACCGTGTGGCCCGCCGTACCGAGCAGTGCGACCAGGGCCCGGCCGATCGTGCCGTGGGTGCCGGTGATCGCGACGGTCAGCGGCCGGGCCTGCGCGCGGCGCTGGGCGGCCAGGTCGTCGGCGAGTTGCTGGTGCCGGTAGGTGAGCATCGAGCGGAGCAGGAAGCCGGGCACGTTGCTGTCGATCCGGTCGGTGACCCGGGTCTTGTCGTTGCCGACGGCATCGAACTGGTGGGTGTGCCGCCAGTTCACCGCCCAGCGCAGCGGTGCGGAGGTCAGCTCGTCGACGAAGTGGTCGGGCGGTTCCAGGTCGCTGTGCTGCGCGACCCAGTCGATGCCGAGCGGGAAGCCGAGCACCGCGCGGCCGGCGCCGAGGTCGTCGGTCTCCTGCTTGATCCGGACCGGCATCCACGGCGGTGTCAGCCGTTCGATCGCCCCCGGCCGCTGGTGCCAGGCGAAGACCTCGTCGCGCGGCGCGGGGACGATGCTGCTCAGGCTCAGACCCACGGGTGTCTCCTTCGCTCGCTGTCCGGTGTCCAGCATCCCACCGCGTCAGTTTTGCATAAGTTTCCCTGCGCATCCGGTGCATCCGCGGCGCGGCCCGGCGCGGAACAGACAGGCACAAGACCGCCGACCCAGGAGGGTTCCATGTCTGTACGACGAATTACCGCGCTCGCCGCCGCGGGCCTGCTCGCCGCGACGCTGCCCGTCGCGGCCGCCACCACCGCGCAGGCCCGGCCGACGGCGAACGCGACGGTCTCGGTGCTGCACGCCGTACCGGGAGCGACCGTCGACGTGTACGCCAACGGGAAGGCGTTGCTGACCGACTTCAAGCCCGGGACGCTGACCGATCCGCTGAAGCTGCCGGAGGGTTCGTACGACCTGAAGGTCACCGCTGCCGGAGCGGGTGCGGGTGGCGCGGCCGTGATCCAGGCCAACGACGTCGCCGTACCGGGTGGTGCGAACGTCACCGTCGTCGCGCACCTCGACGCCGCGGGGAAGCCGGTCCTGACGCCGTTCGTGAACGATGTGTCGAAGCTGGCCGCGGGCAAGGCCCGGCTGACCGTCCGGCACACCGCGGCCGCGCCGGCTGTCGACGTCCGGGCCGGTGGGGACCCCGTGTTCAAGGGACTGACGAACCCGAAGCAGGCGAAGGCCGATCTGCCGGCCGGGACGGTCAAGGCGGACGTCGTACTGGCTGGGACGTCGACGGTCGCGATCGGTCCGGCGGACGTGAACCTGAAGGAGGGGACGAACACGATCGTGTACGCGTGGGGGAGTGCGAGCGGCAAGAACCTGAAGCTGGCTGTGCAGACGATCTCCGGGCTGCACGGTGACCCGAGCGGAGTGCCGGGTGGGACCGGTGGTCAGGCGGCCGAGCAGAGTGGGGTGCCGGTGTGGCTCGGCCTGCTGTGTGGTGCGCTGGCGCTCGGTGTGATCGGTGTCGGTACGTCTGCGGTGCGCGCGCGGTCGTGAAAGTGCTCTTCAGCTTGCTGCTGGTGCTCTTGGTGAGTGCATGCGAGGGACCTGTGACATCTGAACCCGCTGATCCTTTGCCTGCAGCACCGTCGGTCCGGGCCCGGCCCGCGGAGTTGCCTTCGGCAACCGTCGTACCGGCGCCGGTGCGGGTGACGATCGCCTCGATCGGGCTCGAGCTGCCGGTCCGGGCGGTCGGTGTCGCCGCCGACGGGCAGATGGAGCTGCCGGCGAACCCGTCGGTGGTCGGGTGGTACCGGTTCGGTCCGGCGCCGGGGGACCGCGAGGGATCGGTGGTGCTCGGCGGGCACCTGGACAGCCGCGAGTACGGCGTGGGCCCGCTGGTCGGGTTGCGCAAGCTCCGGCCGGGAGCGGTGATCGAGGTCGCCGCCGCCAACGGGTCGAAGGTGCGGTACCGGGTGGAAGGAGTGCGCGATGTCGACAAGCAGCGACTGGCTGTCGGCGAGCTCTTCGCCCGGACCGGCCCCCGCCTGCTCCAGTTGGTCACCTGCGGTGGACCGTACGACGCGAACGGCGGTGGGTACCGCGACAACCTCGTCGTCACCGCGTCTGAGCAGTGACAGCACCCGCCCCCTCGCGGTTAGAGTGCCGCTCGTGACCAGCGCGGAGCAGGGTGGACCCGCTCCGGCCGAGATCGCGAAGGGATTCGCCGACGGCCGGGAGGACAGCCTTGCCGACGCCTACCGGCGGTGGTCGGGCCTGGTCTTCACGCTCTGCCTGCGGGCGCTCGGCGACCGGGCCGACGCCGAGGACGTCACCCAGCAGGTGTTCGTGTCCGCTTGGCGCGGGCGCGGCAGCTTCGATCCCGCGGTCGGGGAGCTGGGCGCCTGGCTGGCCGGCGTGGCCCGGCACCGCATCGCCGACCGGCTGGCCGAGCGGTACCGGGTGCAGCGTTCCCAGGCTGCGGCCGAGAGCATGGTCGAACTGGAGGCCGAGCCCGGTCACGACCAGTTGCTGGTCGACCGGGTGATGATCGCCGACGAACTGGACCGGATCGACGAGCCGCGGCGAACCATCCTTCGGCTCGCCTTCTACGAAGACCAGACGTACCCGCAGATCGCGGACCGGCTCGCTCTACCGTTGGGAACGGTCAAGAGCCACGTACGGCGTGGCCTGCTGCACCTGCGCGACCGGCTGAAGGAGGTGAAGGGTGACGACGCATCTTGACGAGGAACTGCTGGCCCAGTGGGCCTTCGAGCAGGTCGAGCCCGACGCCGAGGCCGCTGAGCACCTGCGGACGTGTGCCGAGTGCGCTGCGCGGCTGGCCGAGCTGCGGGAGTTGATGGTGGCGGTCGACGGTCTTCCCGCCGTGGAGGCGCCGCCGACCGAGGTGTGGCAGCGGGTCACCGCAGAGCTTGGTCTTTCGGGTGAAAGTGCCTCCAGCTCCCTGGACGCCCGGGGAGCTGGAGGCGTGCCCGGCGGGTGGACGCGGCGGGCCGTCGCGCTGGCCGCCGGAGTTGCCGTGATCGTAGGGATCGGGATCGGCGTCGGTGGAACGCTGTTGCTGGGGTCGGACGACGAGCCGCAGGCCGTCGTACAGCTGAATCCGTTGGCGGGGAAGACCGGCAGCGGTACGGCGGGGCTGGTGGACGACGAGCAGCAGCTGAAGGTTTCGGCGTCCGGGCTCGCCGCTGGTGGCGGGTACTACGAGGTCTGGCTGATCAACGAGGACGGCAAGCGGATGGTCTCGCTCGGCGTCCTGGCGGGCGGCCACGACGGCACCTTCCAGCTCCCCGGCGACCTCCCGGCGCAGGGCTACCGAGTCGTCGACGTCTCGCTGGAACCGGACGACGGCAACCCGGCCCACTCGCTGGACAGTGTCATCCGCGGGACACTGCCGAGCTGACTTTCTGTCGCCGGTGAACGAAACGGAATCGTTTGCGCAAACGGTTCCGCACTTCACGGTGATGTTGCGGTCGCTTTACGTGTCCGTCTCCGACCGGGTCGCCGGAAATCGTTGTCCACCGCGTGATGCGGCGAAATAAAGGGTGACTAGGCAACTAAATGCGCTCAGACGAGCGGTCTGGAACCTGTCCGAGCGGGCACATGTCCCGCCGACGAGCTGAACCGCTCGCCAACCGTCCATCAGGTCGATGTTGGAGTTGAGTCAGATGCGCAAGGCAACCGCCCTGGCCGGAGTCGCCACCTTGGGAATCTCGGGCCTGCTGTCCGTCCCGTCCGCCGAGTCAGCCGCACCGCCGTCCGCCCAGCACTGCGTGGGGAGCTTCAGCAGCGGGGCCCAGCAGTGCTTCGCCACCTTCACCGAAGCGATCAGTACGGCGACGCACGGCGCGGTGACGTCAGCGCCGGCCCAGGTCCCGGACGCGGCCGGCAAGGCCGCGCTGGATCGTCAGATCCAGCAGGCCGCCGGGCAGAAGAGTGCCTTGGGCAACAGAGCCGGCCGGGACGCCGCCGCCGGTGAGGTCATCCAGGGCACGTTCTTCGACAACCGCGACTTCGGCGGCGGCTCCTTCACCGTCACCGGTGCCGGCCTGTGTGACGGCTCCGACGGGGTGATCAACTACGAGTTCACCTTCCCCGGCGACTGGTTCAACCGGATCAGCTCGGTCCAGCCGTGGGCCAGCTGCAAGATCTGGCTCTACCCCGACGCCAACCTGACCGGCGACCGGGACGGGCCGTTCACCGAGAACACCGGCTGGATCGGCACGTTCATGGACGACCGGACCGACTCGGTCGGCTTCAGCTGAGCAGCAGTTCCCCCTTCCCCTGCGACGGTTTCGCCCCAACCCACCAAGTGAGGAAGTAGAACCATGTCGAAACGAATGATCGCCCTGACCGGTGCCGCGTTCCTCTGCGCGGCGACCACCCTGACCGCTTCGTCGGCGTACGCCGCGGACGGACCGACCGGCCGGGAGTTGCTGGACAAGTGCAACAATGGGACCGACAGCTGCGTGTTCCACCCGTACGGGCCGCCGGAGACCTTCCGCGGTGACATCCACCAGGTCGGTGACACGGTCTTCAACTGCACGGCCGACCTGCAGCGCTCGACGGTGAAATGGTCCGAGACGACCGGTGAGTCGAACAGCTTCGGGGTCTCGCTGTCGGCCGAGTACGGCTTCTCCGACGTGTTCAAGGTGTCGATCGAGACGTCGTACCAGCACACCTGGGAGAGCTCGAGCACGGTCGGCCAGGACGACAGCATCGACGTCAACCCGGGCGAGAAGGGCTGGGTCGAGCGGTCCACGGAGATGAACCGGGTCAAGGGTCAGTACGAGATGCACTTCCCGGACCGGTTCTACGACCACTACATCTGGTACCAGGAGTTCGAGGCGGTCGGCCCGGTCAAGGACGCGCCCGGTCTGGTCACGAAGAAGACCGCCGTGATGAGCCCGGAGGAGAAGAGCCAACACTGTGGTTGATTTGGCGGCGACTTCGTCGCCGCGGGTTTTGGGGCTTTGCCTCCCGTCCTTCCCTCGTCGTTCGGTCGCTGCGCTCCCTCTCTCCTCAGTCCAGGACGGGAGGCCCCAAAACCTCGGGGGAGACGTGGCGGGGCAGGGGACTGAGCGGATTAGATGACTGAACGGTGTCGATTTCTCTCAAGGGCTTGCAGAATCCCTGCTGGAATCGATACCTTCCTTTCCGGCTCGACCTGGCCGTTCCCCCCGTGACGGCCAGGCCGAGCCCCTCTACGTCCAGTACCGTCGGCGGATGCGGATCCTGTACGTCGGCAACAGCTTCACCTCACGCAACAACCTCCCCGGCACGCTCGCGGCGATGGCGTCGGCGCGGGGGATCGAGGTCACTCATCAGTTGATCTCCGCCGGCGGGGCGTCGCTGCGGCAGCACCTGAACGCGGGGAAGGCGCTCGCGGAGATCGCTTCCGGTGCGTACGACGTCGTCGTCCTGCAGGAGCAGAGCACGCTCCCGGTGAAGAGTCCCGCGCGGATGCGTGAGAGCGTCCGCGACTTCCACGCGGCGATCGAGGCAGCCGGCGCGCGTACTGCCCTCTACCTGACCTGGGCCCGGCGCAACCAACCCGAGGCGCAGCAAGCCCTCACCGCCGCGTACGCCGCCGGCGCGGCTGAGACCGGAGCCACCCTGATCCCGGTCGGGCTCGTGTGGGAGCGCTTCCTGGCGACGTACGAGGAGCCGGCTTTGCACGACGCCGACAACAGTCATCCCGCGTTGGCAGGGAGCTACCTCGCCGCGTGCGTCTTCCTGATCGCACTGCTGGAGGAGAGCCCGGTGGGCATCGACGGACCGGTCAAGGGGCTGGACGCCGAGACGGCGAACCTGATCAGGAACGCGACCTGGACCATCTGCGCCGACTTGGTCGAAGGGCGCTGAAGGCGAGGAGCGGGCGTCGGCGGGAAGTTCCGGGCGCGTTAGAGGGCCAGGTCGTTGAGCGCGGTGGGGTCGCCTGTGGGTGCGGCGGGGGCTGGGGCGGCGGCGGTGTCGGCCGGTTGGATGGTCGGGAGGGGGAGCCGGCGGGCTCGGCGGTGGGGGGATTTGAGGTAGGTGTGCCAGCACCAGGTGGCGACGTCGGTGGCGTCGGGGCGGTCTTCGGGATTCTTGGCGAGCATGCGGAGCAGGTAGCGGCGGAAGTTGCGGTGGACCTGGTCGGGTTGGGCGGGGCACTGGTGGACGTGCTGGCGGAGGACTCCGGTGGGGGTGTCGGCGACGAAGGGCGGGTCACCGGTGAGGAGTTGGTAGAGGACGCAGCCCAGGGAGTAGACGTCGGCGGCGGGGCCTGATGGTTGGGCGCTGGCTCGTTCGGGGGCGATGTAGTAGCTCGTGCCCAGGACGTGGCCCGCCGGAGTGTCCTCGGCGACGGGGTCGGCGACGAAGCGGGCGATGCCGAAGTCGGCGATCTTCACCGTGCGGTCGGCGGTGATCAGCAGGTTGCCGGGCTTGATGTCGCGGTGGACGACGCCTTCGTGGTGCGCCGCGGCGAGACCCTCGGCGACCTGGGCGGCGATCCACGCGGCGGTGGCCGGCTCGAAGCAGCCCTCGCGGCGGAGCTCGACCGCGAGGTTGTCGCCGTCGACCAGCTCCATCACCAGGTAGCAGCTGTCGCCGTACGGGCCGAAGTCGTGCACGCCGATCACGTGGGGGTTGTTCACCACGGCCCCGGCGTGCGCCTCGCGGCGGAAGCGTTCCATCGCGGGGGCGTCGGTGTGCTCCGGCGGGAGCAGCTTGATGGCGACCGGACGGCCGAGCAGCTCGTCGGTGGCGCGCCAGACCTCGCCCATCCCGCCCCGCCCGAGCACCGTTTCCAGCTGGTACCGATTCGCGATCCGCATCGTGGCCTCCCGCGTCCCCGTGGACACCTCAGGTACCCCGGGGCGTGACGAAGCATGCGCGGACCGCCATCTTGTGCGGAGGGTTGCCGGGCGAGGGGGCGGTTGGCAATGATTGGAAGCGGTCGCGCGCGCTGGTTGGTTCAACGCGCGCGACCTCGATGATTCGACTACCCGCGGGTCGTTCCAATCACCTGACCACTCGGTGCCCCGTCGCGGTGATCTCACACCTGCTCAGCGTGCGAACCTGCCGGCCTTCTAGGGTTACGGGTGTGATGAGGCTCAAGGTGTCGCACATCGTCTGGGACTGGAACGGGACGCTGCTCGACGACAACAAGGCGGTGCTGGCCGCGGCCAACGAGGTGTGCGCGGCCTTCGGGAGCGCCGCGATCACCTGGGACGAGTGGCGTGAGGTGTACGCGCGGCCGATGAAGCTGTCGTACGAGAAGATCCTCGGCCGCGAGCTCGGTGTCGAGGACTGGGCGCGGGTCGACAAGCTGTACCACGAGCGGTACGACCTGCTGCTGCACACGTGCGGCCTGGCGATCGGCGTACCGGACGGCCTGCGGACGTGGGGCGAGTCCGGGCGGACGCAGTCGCTGCTGTCGATGTGGTTCCACGCGCAGCTGGTCCCGACGATCGACGGCTTCGGGCTGACCGAGCTGTTCCAGCGCGTCGACGGCCTGCAGACCGCGGTCGGCGGCGGCTCGAAGGCCGAGCACCTGGCCCTCCACCTCGAGGCGCAGCAGCTGGACCCGGCGGACGTCGTACTGATCGGTGACGTGGTCGACGATGCCAACGCCGCCAAGGCCGTCGGCGCGCAGTGCGTCCTGGTGACCACCGGCGCAATGTCCCGTACGGCGCTGCAAGCCACCGGCTTCCCGGTCACCGACTCCGTCCCCGACGCCCTCTCACTCCTCGCCGACTGACAGCGGCCGACCACGACAGGCCGGCGACAGCGGCGTGTGAGGCCTCCTCCCGAGAATCGAAGCGGCTGGGGGAGCTGTTCCCTCGGCACTCGGGAGGGAACAGAAATGGCATTGGGCAGATTGCTGGGCGGGACCGTTCTCGCACTGGTCGGGCTGGGGGTGACCCCGCTCGCCGCGCAGGCGGCCGGTGGGCCGTCGAACGACGACTACGCGGGTGCGGTCGCGGTGGGGGTTCCGTCGGTTCACACCGTTGACACCACAGGGGCGACCCGTGGGGCCGATGACGAGCGGGCGGAGCAGGCGTGCTCGTGGATGCAGCCGATCTCGGCGTACAGGAGCGTCTGGTTCGAGTACAAGCCGACGAGCACCGAGCAGGGGCTGCGGATCTCGACCGCGGGGTCGGACCACGACGTGGAGATCGCGGTCTTCTCCGGGTTCGACCAGTCGGAGTTCACGCCGTACCCGTGGGTGTGCGGTGGCAGTACCCGCGACCTGCTGGCCAACGACGGAAACCGCAGCTACACCATCGTGGTCTTCTCGACGGACCCGCAGGCGGCCGGTGGCAAGGTCCGGCTCAGCGTCACCGAGTCGCCGGCTGCGGACATCTCGGTGGCTGTGGATGGCGCCGGCACGTTGAGCGCGGACGGCACGACGGTGGGCCTGAGCGGCACGGCGGAGTGCAACCAGGGCTGCATCTACCGGATGCGGGCCGACGTGACGCAGGCTCGGGCGACGGCCACCGGCAGGACGGGCGGGCAGTTGGCGATGGACACGCCGGCTGGGTGGGCGCTGCAGGCGACTGTGGTCAAGGGCGTCGTGCGGCCGGGACAGGTGAAGGTAAAGCTCACGGTCGAGGGCGAGGGGACTGCGGGGGTGTTCCAGCGGACTGTGACCCGGTGGGTGAGGTTGGCGCGGTGAGCTAGTCGCACGTTCAGCGGCGGCGGTCGGTCCCTTGGCGGACCGGTCGCCGTTTCCCCTTGCGCGGATCCTGGTTGGCGGTTTACGGTCCCGGTTAACGTTTAAGTGATCGTTGGTGAGCAGTACATGCGCCAAAAGATCAGAAACAGTCACCGAGGAGGCAGGGATGTCAGGTACGACGGAGCGCAGGTTAGGTCGGCGACGGTTCCTGGGGCTGAGTGCCGCCGCGGTGGGGTCGGTGGCGTTCGCGTCTGCCTGCGGCGACGGGGGTGCGCAGGCGGGCGGGGCGCAGGCGTCGGGGGACGTCGCGTTGCCGACGTACAAGCCGTTCGCCGGGTTGAAGCCGGACCTGCCGGGCGCCGAGACGGGGCTCGAGCCGGGCTTCCTGAAGTTCCCGGAGAACGCGATCGCGAGTGTGCAGTCGCCGCCGCTGAAGAACGCGGTGACCGCGCTCACCGAGACGTTCGCGACCCCGCCGCCGCCGATGGGCAGCAACCCGATGTGGCAGGCGCTGAACCGGGCGCTCGGCGCCGACCTGAAGCTGACGATCGGCACCGACCCGGGCTACCCGGAGAAGTTCGCGACGCTGCTGGCCGGCGACGCGCTGCCCGACCTGATGTGGCTGCCGCCGAACCAGGGCATCCCGAACGTCGGCCCGATGCTGGAGGCCAAGTTCCAGGACCTGACCAAGTACCTGGCCGGCGACGCCGTGCTGGAGTACCCGAACCTCGCCGCGCTGAAGCCGGCGTCGTGGCGGACCGCGGTGGTCAACGGCAAGATCTGGGGCGCGCCGATCCCGTCCACGCCGTTCGGCCAGGTGATGATGGGCAACCCGAAGACCTGGGCGAAGGTCGGCGGACTGCAGTGCGCGACCGCCGAGGAGTTCTTCGGCAAGTGCAAGGAGCTGACCAGCGGCACGAACTACGCGCTCGAGCCCGCGATCGTGAACATGCTGCACATGTTCGGCGAGTGGTTCGGCGCCCCGAACGGCTGGCGGGTCAACTCCGACCGCTCGCTGACCCATCTGTACGAGACCGAGAACTACAAGGCCGCCGTCGAGTACGCCGCCAAGCTCTGGGCCGCGAAGGTCTTCTACCCCGACCTCAACCTGGCCGACGCGACGCCGAAGACCGTGAACGGCCAGATCGCCGCCCAGGTCACCGTCGGTCCGCGGGCCACGTCGGACTTCCGGGCGCTCGACCCGTCGCTGTTCGTCGAGACGATGATCCCGTTCGGGCACGACGGCAAGGCCAAGCCGGTCTACGACATGGGCTACGGCACGGTCGGCTTCACGCCGTTCAAGAAGACCGACGAGGGCCGGATCCGCGAGCTGCTTGCCCTGGTCAACTACCTGTCCGCGCCGTTCGGGACCAAGGAGTTCCTGCAGAAGAACTTCGGTACGGCGGGCGAGCAGTACCAGCTGGACGGCCAGAAGAACCCGGTGCTGACCAAGTCCGGCACCCAGCAGGCGCCCGGGCTGGTCAGCGCGCTGCAGATCATGACCGCGCCGGAGAGCGTGATCTTCAACCCTGCGTTCCCCGACGACACCCGCAAGGTGCACACGACCGAGCAGCAGCTGCTCAAGTTCGCCCTGCGCAACCCGACCGCGGGCACCTACTCCGACACCAGCAGCAAGGCCGGCCCGAAGCTGACCGAGGCCTTCCGGGACACGATCATCGACATCGTCACCGGCCGGCAGAAGATGGACGCGTACGACGAGGCGCTCAAGCGGTTCAAGAGCGGCGGCGGTGACAAGATGCGCGGCGAGTTCGAGGCCGTGCTGCCCGCGAGCGTCCCGGTCACCGGGTCCTGATCGATGGAGACGCTCGTCGCGAAAGAGCGACCGGACACCACCCAGCCCGCTCCGCGTCCGCCGGACGTCCGGCGGACGGCGAAGCTGCCGTTCGCCGTCCGGTGGCGCCGGGACTGGCAGATGGTGCTGCTGATGATTCCGGGCGTGCTGTTCCTGCTGGTGTTCTTCTACCTGCCGGTGATCGGCAACGTGGTCGCCTTCCAGGACTTCCAGCCGTTCCTCGGGATCATGCACAGCGAGTGGAACGGCGTCCAGAACTTCGTCAACCTGTACGCCAACCCCGACTTCTGGGACGCGCTGCGCAACACGCTGATCCTCGCGCTGGCCCAGCTGGTGCTGTTCTTCCCGGTCCCGCTGGCGCTCGCGCTGATCGTGGACTCCCTGGTCAGCAACCGGATCCGCCGCGCGTTCCAGACCGTTGCCTACCTCCCGCACTTCCTGTCGTGGGTGCTGGTGGTCGCGCTCTTCCAGCAGTCGCTCGGCGGTGCCGGGTTCGTCAACAACCTGCTCCGCCAGGCCGGGCTCGACCCGATCCCGTTCATGACGAACCCGGACACCTTCCCGCTGCTGGTCGTCGCGCAGCTGATCTGGAAGGACGCGGGCTGGGCGATGATCATCTTCCTGGCGGCGCTGACCAGTGTCGACGTCGCCCTGTACGAGGCCGCGGCCGCGGACGGCGCCGGTCGTTGGCGGCGGCTGTGGCACATCACGCTGCCGTCGATGCGGACCGTCATCGTGCTGCTGCTGATCCTGCGGATCGGCGACGTGCTCAGCGTCGGCTTCGAGCAGTTCATCCTGCAACGCGACTCGGTCGGACCGGGCGCCGCGGAAGTGCTCGACACGTTCACGTACTACGCCGGGGTCGTCGGCGGTGACTGGAGCAGCGGTGCCGCGGCCGGTCTCGCCAAGGGCGTGATCAGCGCACTGCTGCTGTGGGGTGCGAACACGATCGCGCACAAGCTGGGCGAACCGGGCATCTTCCAGAAGAGAGGTCAGCAATGAGCATCGCCGCCTCCTCCCGCCGGCCGATCTGGAAGGAACGGCCGTCGCCGCTCTACCAGTCGGTGAAGACCCTCGTGCTCGGCGGGTTCGCGGTCGCGATCATCGTGCCGATCATGGTGGTGATCTCGACCTCGCTGGCCAGCGACCAGGACATCATCGACGCCGGCGGGTACGTGCTCTGGCCGTCGCACCCGACGGTCAAGGCGTACGAGACGCTGTTCAGCGGGGGCCTGATGGCCCGGGCGATCGGGGTCAGCGTGTTCGTCACGCTCGTCGGTACGGCGATCGCGCTGGCGACCACGATCGCCTTGGCCTACGCGACGTCGCGG
This sequence comes from Kribbella sp. DT2, assembly GCF_049844575.1. Lineage (NCBI taxonomy): Bacteria > Bacillati > Actinomycetota > Actinomycetes > Propionibacteriales > Kribbellaceae > Kribbella > Kribbella sp. DT2. The sequence continues at coordinate 209,210 of NZ_JBNCLH010000002.1, forward strand.
CCGGTGCTGTTCGGCCGGCCGGTGCTGCTGATGGTGCTGTTCACGCTGCTGTTCGCGCCGGGCATCATCCCGATGTTCCTGGTGGTCAAGCAGCTCGGGCTGATCGACAGCCTGTGGTCGCTGATCCTGCCCGGGGCGCTGGGCGCGTTCAACTTCATCGTGCTGCGGACGTTCTTCATGAACGTGCCGGCCGAGCTGCTGGAGAGCGCGCGGATCGACGGCGCCAGCGACTTCACGATCCTGCGCCGGGTGGTGATGCCGCTGTCGAAGGCCGTGATCGCGGTGGTCGGGCTGTTCTACGCCGTCGGGTTCTGGAACGCCTTCTTCAACGCGTTGCTCTACCTGAACGACACCTCGAAGTGGCCGGTCCAGGTGATCCTGCGGACCTACGTGCTGCAGGGCAAGTCGCTGTCGGCCGATCAGCTCGGCGTCGAGCCGTTGCCGCAGCCGCAGTCGCTGCAGATGGCGGTCGTGGTGGTCGCGCTGGTCCCGATCGCGATGGTCTACCCGTTCCTGCAGCGACACTTCACGAAGGGCGTCATCACCGGAGCGGTCAAGGGTTAAGACACAATGTCACTTATGTCCGATCGACCGACTCTGCGCACGGTCGCGGCCGAGGCCGGTGTCTCGATCGCCACCGTCTCGTACGTGCTGTCCGGGCACGAGCGCGGCCGGACGATCTCCGCGACCACAGCGGACCGGGTGCGCGACGTCGCGACCCGGCTCGGGTACCGGCGCAACGACGCGGCGCGGGCGATCCGGACCGGCAAGTCGGACCTGGTCCTGCTCTCGCTGACCGTGCTCGCCGATCCCTGGTCGCAGGCGGTCGCGGCGACGGTCAACGAACGCGTCACGCCGCTCGGCAAGACCGCGCTGATCGTGGCCGACGGCGACTGGCGGACCGTGCTGGCCAACCGGACGCCGGACGTGATCTTCATCGACAACGTCGACCCCGCGCCGGAGGTGGTCGCCGAGCTGGAGCGCTTTGCGGAGCGTGGCGTGCAGATCGTCGCGTTCAGCGAGGTGCTCGAACCGCGCGGCTTCGACGTGATCCGGTCCGGCGCCGAACCGACCTGCCACCGCGCGGTCGAGCACCTGCTCGAGCGGCACACGCGGATCGGCGCGCTCACCTCCGAGGCACACCGCTCGACCCGCTTCACGGCGTACGCCGAAGGCCTGGCCGCGGCCGGCCTGCCGTACCGGGAGGACGACGTCGCGGTCTTCGAGCGGCACCCCGAAGGCGCGTACCGGGCGGCGATGTCGCTGCTGACCAAGGACGATCGGCCGACCGCGCTGTTCTGCACGACCGACTTCGCGGCGATCGCCGCCGTCCGGGCCGCGCACCGGCTGCGGCTCGACGTACCGGGTGATCTCGCGGTGATCGGCGTCGGCAACACCCCGGACGGCGAGCACCTCGACCCGTCGCTGTCGACGGTCGGACCGGTCGGTTTCAACGCCGCGCTGGCCGACATCCTGATCGGCCGGCTGACCGACCGGGAAGGGGCCCCGGGCAAGGTTTTCGACTTCCCGTGGCAGCTGATCGTCCGGGAGTCGACGCGATGAGCCGGCCGAACGTGATCCTGATCTGCGTCGACGAGTGGCGCGGCGACGCGCTGTCCTGCGCCGGGCACCCGTACGTCGAGACGCCGCACCTGGACGAGCTGGCGCGGTCCGGCGTCCGGTTCAGCAACGGGTACTCGGCGACGCCGACGTGCGTGCCGGCGCGGGTCGCGCTGTTCACCGGGCAGTCGCAGGAGGCGCACGGGCGGGTCGGGTACCAGGAGGGCGTGCCGTTCGAGGCCGCGCACCCGGTGACGGTGCAGGGCGAGTTCAAGCGGGCCGGCTACCACACGCAGGCGATCGGGAAGATGCACGTGTGGCCCGAGCGGGCGCGGCTCGGCTTCGACGACGTCGTGCTGCACGACGGGTTCCTGCACCACGCGCGGCGGACGCAGCGGCGCGAGTTCGGGTTCTTCGACGACTACGTGCCTTGGTTGCGCCGGCAGCACGGCGTGAGCCCGGACGCGGACTACTTCGATCACGGGGTGAACTGCAACTCGGTGGTCGCTCGGCCGTGGGACAAGGCGGAGGAGCTGCACCCGACGCACTGGATCGGGACGCAGGCCGTCGAGTGGATGTACCGGCGGGATCCGACCAAGCCGTTCTTCCTGTACCTGTCGTTCCACCGGCCGCACCCGCCGTACGACCCGCCGCGGTGGGCCTTCGAGCAGTACGACGCGTTGCCGCCGTACGAGCGGGTGCTGGGGGACTGGGAGAGCGACTGGGACGAGTTCCGGCGCGACGGGGACTACCAGGCCGCGATCGGTGAGCTGCCGGATCGGGTCGTGCATCGGGCGCGGGCCGGGTACTACGGGCTGATGGCGCAGATCGACCTGCAGGTGAACCGGATCCGTGAGTCGCTGATGGAGTTCGGGCTGCTGGACGACACCGTGATCGCGTTCACGTCGGATCACGGCGAGATGATGGGCGACCACCGGATGTTCCGGAAGTCGGTGCCGTACGAGGGGTCGGCGAAGGTGCCGTTCATCGTCGCCGGCGCCCGGTCGGACGCGTCCGCTGTGCGCGGGCGGGTGGTGGACCAGGTGGTCGAGCTGCGGGACCTGATGCCGACGCTGCTCGAGCTGGCGGGGTTGCCGGTGCCGGACTCGGTGGACGGGAAGTCGCTGGCGGCGTACGTGCGGGGTGATTCAGAGATGCCCGCCGTGCGGGAGTGGTTGCACGGGGAGCACGTGTACTGGGATCAGTCGCTGCAGTGGGTGACCGATGGCCGGGTGAAGTACGTGTGGGGGTCGGCGAAGGGTGTTGAGCAACTGTTCGACCTGGTGGAGGATCCGGGCGAGTTGCACAACCTGGTCGAGCAGGCGCCGGAGCTACGGGCGTTGTGGCGCGGGCGGTTGATCGAGGACCTCACCGGGCGCGAGGAGGGGTTCGTGGTCGATGGGGAGCTTGTGACCGGGCGCCCGGTGGTGACGATCCTGGAGCACACGCGGCAGCGGATCACTTGATGGTCGGTACCTCCGGATCGGTGACCAGCGCGACCAGGGTGTTCAGGTCGACGTCGGAGAAGAAGAGCCCGGCTCCCGTGTGGGGCGCGCTGGAGTCCTTGTCGAGCTGGGCGAGGACGATGGTTCCGTCCGAGCGGGACGTGCCGGCGAAGTAGGCCCGACCGTGACGCTGCCCGACGCGGACCTGTTGGCCGCCGACAGTGATCAGCGAGCAGGTCGTGAACGTCGACAGCTCGCCTGCGATCCCGCAGACCGCCGGGACGGGCGCCAGAGGCCGCTGGACGGTCACGCTCAGGATCGCGACGGTGCCGTCGCCGGCGGCGGACTTGATGCCGGTGTCGGACGCGCTGTAGACCACGGTGTCGTGCTGGTTCTCGGATGGACCGATGTGCTTCCTCATCACCGCCGACAGCACACCGAGGCTGCCGTGCGGCAACAGCACGGGGTCCTTGGTCCGCACCACGTCGGGCTGGTGGCCGGCCACCGGTGGCTGGTCTCCTGCGGTGGTGAGGCGGAGGCCGGTGAGGGTCACCGCGACGACGGCCGCGAGCATCAGGCCGGCGGAGGCAGCGAGGGTGACGCGGCGGTGGCGGACGCGGCGGCGGCCGGCCGTGATCAAGGTTTCCGGGTCGAGCTGGATCCGGTCGGCGCGGTGGGCGCTTTCGGTCAGGCGGTCGATCAGGTCCTGGTCTGACATCAGCACTTCTCCGTCAGCAGGGCGTAGCGGGAGCCGGACAGGTGGGTTCTGAGGTTCTGGAGGGCCTTGGCGCTCTGGCTCTTGACCGTGCTGGGCGTGACCTGGAGGTCGGCGGCGACCTCCTCGATCGGGAGGCCGAGCCAGTAGCGCAGTACGACGATGCGCCGCTGTTTCGGGGCCAGCAGGGCCAGCGCGGCGACGAGCTCGTCGCGGTCCTCGACGGGGAACTCAGGCGGCTCGGCGAACTCGGGCAGGTCCGCCGTACTGCGTTCGCGGCGCCAGGCGCGGCGGCTGGAGTCGATCGACGCGTTCACCAGGATCCGGCGGACGTAGGCGTCCTCGGCGCCGGAGCGCTGGACCCGCGGCCAGGCGACGTACAGCTTGGTCAGCGCGGTCTGGACCAGATCCTCGGCGGCGTGCAGGTCTCCGCAGAGGAGGTAGGCGGTGCCGAGCAGGCGGGACTGCCTGGTCAGCACGAATTCGGTGAACTCGCGGTCGCGGCGTTCTCCCATCGGCGTCCTGTTCTGCTCGTGGTGCCTGGTCAACGCTAGATACGGATCAGGTCAGGCCCAGGACGCCTCGGTGTCGGTTGCGCATGGGGGTGGGGTTCCTGGGTAACCTTGCGGGCGCCGCCCGGCCCGGCGGTCCATCGGATAGGAGACGATGTCCCCCGTGACCTCACGTGACGCCCAGGACGCGCAGGCCCGGCCGGCTCCGTCGGAGGCCGACCCGGCCGTTGCCGGTCTGACGGTGGGGCTCGGTGGCCCGGCCGGGCGGTTCGCCCGGTTGAGCTCGTCGTGGTGGACGCCGCTTCGGATCGCGCTGGCGGTCTGCACGATCACCTTCGCGCTCGGCGTGCTGCAGAAGGCGCCGTGCATGGAGGCCGGCTGGGACCGGCAGAGCTGGCGGCCGTTCAAGGCGCTGTGCTACTCCGACATCGGCTACCTGTACCAGGAGCGCGGCTTCGCCGAGGGCAACCGGCCGTTCCTCGACACCGGCAACTACCCGGTGCTGGAGTACCCGGTGCTGACCGGTGGGTTCATGGAGGTCGCGGCGAAGGCCACCTGGGTGATCACCGGCGACCCGAAGCAGGACGTCACGGTCGAGCAGAAGCGCGACACCGCCGGGGTCTTCTTCGTGGTGAACGTCGTGATGCTGTTCCTGTGCGCGCTGCTGCTGGTCGGGCTGACCATGGCGACGGCGCGCGGCGTCGCGTCACGCCCTGGCGCGGCCCGTGGGCAGCCACTGGACGCCCTGTACGTCGCGGCCGCGCCGGTGCTCGCGCTGACCTCGACGATCAACTGGGACCTGTTCGCCGTCGTACTGACCGCTGGTGCGATGTGGGCGTGGTCGCGGGGCAAACCGATCTGGTTCGGCATCCTGCTCGGACTCGGTACGGCAGCCAAGTTCTACCCGTTCCTGCTGCTCGGCCCGTTGCTGATCGTCTGCCTGCGGGGACGGAAGCTCTGGCCGTGGTTCCAGGCGACGGTCGCGGCGGTGGTCGCGTGGGGTGTGGTGAACGCGCCGATCTACCTGCTGGCCAAGAACGAGTGGATGTCGTTCTGGGTCTTCAACGACGAGCGTGAGAGCGACTACGGCTCGATCTGGTACGTGCTGAAGCTGGCCAACCACGAGGTCGCCGACGTCAACAAGCTGAACATCGTGATCTTCGCCGGGCTGTGCCTGTCGATCGCGATCCTCGGGCTGATGGCGCCGCGTCCACCGCGGTTCGCGCAGCTGGCGTTCCTGGTGGTCGCCGCGTTCCTGCTGATCAACAAGGTCTACTCACCGCAGTACGTGCTCTGGCTGCTGCCGCTGGTCGCCCTGGCCCGCCCGAAACTGCGCGACTGGCTGATCTGGCAGGCCTGCGAGTGCTTCTACTGGATGATGGTCTGGCTGCATCTGGCCCAGTACCTGGTGCCCGGGCAGCCGGACGCCCCGGACAAGATCTACTGGTTCTCCGTCGTCCTGCGGATGGCCGGCACGCTGTACCTGATGGTGGTCGTGGCCCGCGACATCCTGCTGCCGGAGAAGGACCCGGTACGGCAGGGGGAACTGGTCGACGACCCGGGCGACGGCGTCGTGTCGGACCTGCCGCCGCGGGAGCGCGTACCGGTCTAGTACAGCTTCGAGACGTCCAGGTTCCCGCCGCTGACGACGCTGGTGGTGGGACCGGTGAGGTGGAGCTTGCCTTCGAGCAGGGCCGCGAACGGCGCGGCCGCGGCGGGTTCGAGGGCGAGCTTGGTGCGGGACATGACCAGGCGGGTGGCCTCCAGCAGGGCCTCCTCGCTGACGCGGACCACCTCGTCGACGCAACGCTGGATGATGGCGAAGTTGTGGGTGCCGCAGACGGGTGCGGCGAGGCCGTCGGCGATGCTCCTGGCGGTCGGCAGCTTCTGCGGTGAGCCGGCCGCGAGGCTGCGGCTGACCACGTCGGCGTTCTCGGGCTCGACGCCGACGACGCGGACCGACGGGTCGAGCAGCTTGACCGCGAGGGCGACGCCGGAGATCAGTCCGCCGCCGCCGACCGGTACCAGCACGGTCCTGGTGCCCGGTGCGTCCTCGAGGATCTCGAGGCCGAGGCTGCCGTGGCCGGTGATCACGTCGAGGTCGTCGAACGGGTGGACGCCGGTCAGCTTCCGCTCGTCGCGGATGCGCTCGTACGCCGCGATCAGGTCGCCGTCGACGAGCTCGACCTGCGCGCCGTACGCGCGGGCGGCGTCGACCTTGGCCTGAACGGCGGTCTTCGCCATCACGACCGTCGCCGGGACCTGAGCGTTCTTGGCGGCCCACGCGAGCGCACCGGCCGCGTTGCCCGCGGACACCGTGATCACGCCGCGCTCGCGCTCCTCGGCGGTGAGCTGCAACGTCTTGTGGAGCAGGCCGCGGACCTTGAAGCTGCCGGTTTTCTGGAACAGCTCGGCCTTCAGCGTCAGCGGTCCACCGAACAACGCGTCGAGGGCGCTCGACGTGACGACGGGGGTGCGGTGGATCCGTCCGTCGAGCTGAGCGGCGGCACGGCGTACGTCCTCGAGAGTCGGCATGCCGCCGAGCCTAGTGCGCGTTCAGCGGTTCTCCTGAGAGACATCTGCTGGGGTCAGCTGAGCTGCGACCGCTTGGGCGAGAGCTGTGTACGACTCGGGGTGGTCGGGCAGGAAGAGGTAGGGCTCGATCAGCTCGAGCTCCATCAGCAGGAAGCGGCCGTTGACGACGATGCCGTCGACCCGCGCGTACGGCGCGGTGCCGGCGCCGGCAGCGGTGAGGGCGTCGGTGGCGCCGGCCAGGATCGCGGCGGAGGGCTCGGTGAGCTCGACGCTGCCACCGAACTCGTGCTGGACCCGGTAGTCGCCGGTGGTCGGCCGCTTCACCACGGCGTGGGAGTAGACGCCGCCGAAGTACATCAGCGACCACTCGCCGTCGGTCTGGATCTCCGGCTGGAACGGCTGGACCAGGTAGACGGTGTCGGGCAGGTCGTCCATCGCGCGGCTGAGCTCCTCGGAGCCGGCCAGACCGCGGACGGTGTGCAGCGCGCTGGCGCTCACCGTCGGCTTGATGACGACCTCGCTGCCGGACAGGCCGCCGACGACCTCGCGCAGGCAGTCGCCGGCCGCGACCTGGGACGGCACGATCGCGACGCCGCGCTCGCGCAGCTCGAGCAGGTAGGACTTGTCGGCGTTCCACCGGATCAGGGCCGAGTCGTTGAGCACCCGTACGCCGGCCTTGTCGAGCTGGCCGAGCCACTCCGTGAACTCCAGGTACCGGGTGTGGTAGTCCCAGACCGAGCGCAGCAGCACGGCGTCGTACGACGACCAGTCGACCGACGGGTCGGTCCAGACCTCGACGACGGGCTCGAGCCCGGCGGCCTGCAGCTCGGTGACGAGCGGGAGATCGTGCTCGTGCAGGTCCGGGTGCTCGGCGGAGGTCGCAAGAGCGATACGCACGGTCACGGTGGCGCCTTTCGGGTGCAGCCTTCAAGGCTCCGTGGCTACGGCGCCCGGATCAGTGTCCGAGCGGCGCGGCCAGAAATCAACCTGGAGAACGCGCTCGGATAGTGACGCAGTGTAATCGCCGCGACGACGATCAACAAGGCCGCGAGCTGGACCAGGCCTTGCCGGAGGTCGTGACCGTAGCTCGCGTAGGCCCAGTACGCAGCGAGCGGTACGGCGACCCACTCGATCCGCCCGGCGAGCACGGCCAGCGCGATCAACGGCAGGCCGTACCAGGGGTACGTCGGGGTCGCGACGAGCAGCGCGGCGCCGTACAGCCAGCAGCAGGTGACGGCGACCGGCTCGCGGCCGTGCCGGCGCAGGGCCAGCAGCGCGAGCCCCACCGCGAGGACCCCAGCGACGAGCTGACGGGCGTCAGGAGGCAGCACCAGCGCGAGAATCGCGAACCGGGAACTGCCGTCGGAGAAGCCCTCCTGGTTGAGGTAGCCGGGCAGGAAGCCCGCGACCAGCGTGCCGGCGACGAGCAGGTGCGGGACGTAGCTCGCCAAGAAGGTGCCGACAGCAACGAATTTCGGACGGAGCCGGGGGATCGCCGGAAGCAGGAGGAGCGGGAGGAGCTTGACGGCGCCGGCCGCGCCGAGGAGGAGGCCGAGGAGCCACGCGCGACGGCGGGTGAGCGCCGCGATGATGAGCAGCGCGGCGAGCACGTCGACGTGTGCGGCGCTGCTTGCCTCGAGCGCCACGATCGGTGACCAACCCCACAGCGCTGCCCAGCGCGGATCACGGCCGCGGCGCTTCAGTTCGACAGCGAGTAGCCAGGTGAGTCCAACGGCCACCAGCGCCGCGGCCAGTTGCAGGCCGAGGGTGCCCGCCGACCAGGGAGTGACCAGCGCGACCACGGTGAAGTACGCCTGGGCGACGGGTGGGTAGATGGTGGGGACCTGGGGGCGGTTGATCCGGGTGCGGGGGTCGTCGTCGACGGAGGCGTCGGCGGTCGGTGGCGCGGTGATGCCGGTGCGGTCCTGGGGCGTGAGGCCGGGGAAGAGGATGGGGTCGCGGAGCTTGGCCAGGGCGTCGTCGAGCGGGACGTGCGAGTACGGCGAGGAGCCGGAGAGCTGGACCCGGCCGTCCCAGACGTAGCGGTAGGCGTCGGTGCTGGTGATCGGGGCGTGGGTGAGGCCGGGCACCTGGCACAGGGCGGCGCCTGCGACCAGGAGCAGGACGGACTTGGTGCGGGCGAACTTGAGGAGGACGAGCAGGAGGACGGTGGTGCCGAGCAGAAGTGCGTTCGGGTACCAGCTGTGGGCGGCTGCGACGATCACCGCTGTGCTGCACGCGACCGCGACCAGGAGGAGCTTCATCTGCGGAAGGTGAGGAAGGCGCGGTGGCTGGTTCGCCAGTCCTCGGTCGGGTGCAGACCTGCGGCGTGGGCGTGCCGGAGGACGGCCCGGGTGCCGAGCCGGGCCCAGGGGAGCGGGTGGGACCGACGGCCGGTCGTCGTACGGAGGACGATCGGGTGGGTGTCGTCGAGGTCGTCGTCCGGGTCCACCTCGACCAGGACCATGCCGTCGGGTCGGATCAGTTCGGCGCAGCGGCGAAGCAAGGACTCAGGGCGACCGCCAATGCCGATGTTGCCGTCCATGAGCAGGACACTGCCCCACCGCCCCTCACCGGGCAGCGCGGCCTCGACCGGCCGGAGGAGGGCGGGCGCACCGCGCTTCGTCGTCAGCCGGACGGCCTGCTCGGAGATGTCCACGCCGAGTGCCGCGATGCCCTGCTCCGCAAGGGCTGTCACGATCCGGCCCGGCCCGCAGCCGATGTCCAGTACCGGCCCCTCGCAGCGGCTCAGCGCCAGCTGGTCCGCTTCGTCGGCCGGAGCTGTCCACCGGTCCATCTCGCTCAGCGACGGCACCATCTGCCCGTCGGTGCCGGTAGCAACAACCTCCAGGCCGTCCAGCGCCCGCTCGAACAGCAAAGCCGGGTGAGCCGATGTCTGCAGCCGCCGGTGCAGCCGCGACACCCGCAGTTCCGGGTACGCCGCGGCGATCACCGCGGCGTCCACCGGGGTGTCCATGTCGCGCAGGCTCGGCAGCAGCTTCACCTTGTAGCCCAGTGCCTCCAGCCGGGTCAGCTGGTCCTGTCCGGTGTGATCGGTGGACATCGGTACGCCGACCAGCGCCCACCGGTCAGGTGCACGCAGCCCGAGGCACCAGTAGCCGCCGTCCTCGGTCAATCCGAGGACGGCGTCGTGGCCCTCCCAGTCGACGTCCAGCAGCGCCGGAGTCAGCTGCGGCGTGTCCATGCCGACCAGGAGCATCGGCGTACCGTCGTACGCGTCCTCGAAGGCACCGGCGAGGCGCTCGTCGAGTCCGTTGCCGCGCTGGGCGACGACGGCGAAGTGGTCGGGCAGCCACGGGCCGGGATCGCCGTCCAGGGCCAAGACGTACCTGTGCGCAGGTGCCGCGCTGACGGCGGCCAGGGTGTCGGAGAGGGAGGCGCGGGCGAGAGCGGCCGCCTCCTTCGGGGTGAACTCGGACTGGAGCCGTGTCTTCACCTGGCCGGGCCGTGGTTCCTTGGCGATGACGATCAGCGTGTTCATCGGCCCAGCACCTTCGACATGTCCTTCACCGCGCGGGCCGCGCCCAGCGGGGTACCGGTGACCTTGGAGCGACCGGAGCGGGGCAGGTAGTCGACGTCGACCTCGGCGATCCGCCAGCCGGCGTCCGCAGCCTTCACCACTGTCTCCAGGGGGTAGCCCGACCGCCTGTCGACCAGCTCCAGTCCCAGCAGTGCCTCACGCCGGGCAGCACGCATCGGACCGAGATCGTGCAGCTGTACGGCGGTCCGGCGGCGGATGCGGCGGGACAGCTCGGCGTTGGCCAGCCGCAGGTGCCACGGCCAGACGTTGCGACCGACCGGCCGGCGCCGCCCGACCATCAGGTCGATGCGACCGGACAGAACGGGTGCGGTGACCCGGACCAGCTGCCGCGGGTCCAGCGACGCGTCGGCGTCCAGGAACGCGACCACGTCGGCAGTAGCCGCCTCCAGCCCGGTGTGGCAGGCCGCGCCGTACCCGCGGATCGCGCACGGGACCACGGTGGCTCCGAACTGCGCGGCGATCTCCGCGGAGCCGTCGGTGGAACCGTTGTCCACGACAACAGCTCGTACGCCGTCCGGCAGCCGCCCCAGCACCCAGGGGAGCGCGGCGGCCTCGTTGAGACACGGCAGGACCAGGTCGACCTCGGCAACAGACACCTCTCGACCGTAGGGAGAATTCCGCGACTTGCGGCGCACAGAGCGACTACAGGTCGCTTACGGCCCGTTCACGTGGCGGGAGCGGCGTGGCCGACGACTTAGGCTCTTACCGTGGCTACTCGTGTGCTCGTGGTGGACGACGACCCGACCGTGTCGAACGTCGTCTCGGCGTACCTGACCAAGGCCGGGTACGACGCCCGCGTGGTCGCGGACGGCGTGACGGCGGTCGAGGTCTGGCAGCAGTGGAAGCCGTCGGTCGTCGTACTGGACGTGATGCTGCCCGGGCTGTCCGGCCTGGAGGTGCTGCGCCGGCTGCGGGCCGCCGACGACGGTGCGGCGGTGATCATGCTGTCGGCCCGTGGCGAGGAGGAGGACCGCCTGGTCGGGCTGGAGTTCGGTGCGGACGACTACGTGGTCAAGCCGTTCAGCCCGCGTGAGCTGACGCTGCGGGTGCAGGCCATGCTGCGGCGGGAGGAGCGGCTGGCCGGACTCGACCTGACACCGACCAAGCTGCACGCGGGTCCGATCGTCGTCGACACAGCGGCGCGGACGGCGACGTTGGACGGCGCGGAGCTGGCGCTGACGCACCGCGAGTTCGACCTGCTGACGTTCCTGGTCGCGCACCCGGGCAAGGCGTACACCAAGGCCGAGCTGCTACGGCGTGTCTGGGGCTGGGACTTCGGCGACTCGTCGACGGTCACCGTGCACATCCGGCGGCTGCGGGAGAAGATCGAGGCCGACCCGTCCGACCCGAAGCTGGTGCTGACGGTGCCGCGGACCGGCTACCGCTTCGCGGGTGAGGCCCAGTGAACCGCGACCAGTTCACGATCCTCGCGCTGACGGCCCTGTGGACGCTGGTGGTCGGTGCGATCGGCGCGCTGGTGCTCTGGCAGTTCCGGCGCCGCTCGCTGCGGGTCACGATCATCGTGGTCGCCCTGGCGCCGCTGGTGGCAGCGCTGGCGGCGATCGGGCAGAGCGTGCGGGCGATGTTCATCTCCACGCACGACTCGCTGGTGGTGCTGTGGACGCTGGCGTTCTCCGGACTGCTCGGACTGGCGATGTCCGTCGTACTCGCGCACTGGATCAGCACGGGCTCGCGGGACGTCGGGCGTCGCCTGCGCGACCTCGGTACGTCGTACGAGGCAGTGGGCGCGGTGAAGAACGGCAACGTGCCCGCCGAGCTGGCTGACCTCACCGACGAGTTGGAGTCGACCAGGGCACGCCTGGCGGCCTCGCGGGACCGGGAGCGCGCCCTGGAGTCCAGCCGGCGCGAGCTGGTCGCCTTCATGTCGCACGACCTCCGTACGCCGCTGGCCGGGCTGCGCGCGCTGTCGGAGGGGCTGGAGGACGGTGTCATCGAGGACGCGCCGGCCGCGCTGCGGCAGATGCGGACCACGGTGGACCGGATGACCGGGTTGGTGGACGACCTGTTCGAGCTGTCTCGCCTGTCAGCCGCTCCGCCACCGCGGCGCCGGTCCGCGGTGAGTCTGCGCGAGCTGGCCGAGGACGTGGCGGGGGAGACCTGCGAGCACGCACGTGCCAACGGGGTGACGGTCGCGGTGACCGCACCGGCTGACGACGACCGCCTGGCGGTTCACGGCGACGCGGACGAGCTCACCCGCGCGGTGACGAACCTGGTGGGCAACGCGATCCGCCACACGGCTCCTGGCGGCACGGTGAAGGTCGCGGTCGACCGGGAGACCGACGGGCGAGTGCGGCTCGCTGTGACCGACGGCTGCGGCGGGATCCCCACCGACGACCTGGAGCGGGTCTTCGACATCGGCTGGCGCGGCGACGAGCAGCGGACGCCGGCCTCGACGTCCGCCGACAGCAGCGGCGGGGGCCTGGGACTGGCGATCGCCCGCGGTGTGGTCGAGTCGCACGAAGGCACGATCGAGGTCAGCAACGTCCCGGGTGGGTGCGCGTTCAGCATCGATCTGCCGCAGGTGAACGCACCCGTCAACGGCTGACGAGGTCGGCGATCCCTGTCGCGAGGTCGTAGGTCGGCTTCCAGCCGAGGGTGTCGCGCAGACGCTGGGAGCTGGCCGTGATGTGCCGGACGTCGCCGAGCCGGTACTGACCGGTGACGACAGGCTTTGGTCCGTTGAGGGCCGTGGCCAGTTCGGTGGCGAGGTCGGCGATGGTGTGGACCGTTCCACTGCCGACGTTGTACGCCGTGAAGGCGGGCGCGTCCTGCACGGTGGTGGCCGCTGTGGTGACCGCCGTGGCGATGTCGTGGACGTGGATGAAGTCGCGGCGCTGGCCGCCGTCCTCGTACACCCGCGGGGCCTCGCCACGGGCGAGTGCCGAGCGGAAGAGCGACGCCACCCCGGCGTACGGGGTGTTGCGGGGCATGCCGGGGCCGTAGACGTTGTGGAAGCGCAGGGCGGCGACGCGGCCGCCGGTCTCGCGGGCCCACGTGGACGCCAGGTGCTCGCCGTTGAGCTTGGTGGCGGCGTAGGTGTTGCGCGGGTCGGCCGGAGCGGTCTCGTCGACCAGTCCGGGGCGCAGCTGCTCGCCGCAGATCGGGCAGGGCGGCTCGAAGCGTCCGGCGTCCAGGTCCTCGGTACGGCGGGGGCCGGGCGCGACCAGGCCGTGCCGGTCGCACTCGTAGCGGCCTTCGCCGTACACGACCATGGAGCTGGCGTACACGAGGCTCCGCACGTCGCTGTGGGCGAGCTGCTTGAGCAGTACGGCGGTGCCGAGGCTGTTGCTGGAGACGTAGTCGTCGATGTCGTCGAGGTCGACGCCGAGGCCGACCTTGGCGGCCAGGTGGATCACGACGTCGACGCCTCGCAGCGCGTCGGCGACGGCGTCGGGGTCGCGGATGTCGCCGACGGTCAGGTCGATCGCGGGCGGCGTGGTGTGGACGTCGGGGCGGAGCGAGTCGAAGACGACCGGGTGGTGGCCCTCGGCAAGCAGCTGGGTGTGGACGTGCTGCCCGATGAAACCGGCGCCGCCGGTGAGCAGGACTCTCATCGGGCCACCTGGGTTGTCCACAGGTGCTCGGCGGCGGTGCCGTCGAGAGAGTGGTGACAGGTGCAGTCGCCGGTCGGGAGCCGGCCGATCACGTCGGTGAGCAGGGCCTTGAGGCGCTCGATGCTGCGGCCGAACACCGCGAAGACCTCGGCCTGCGTGACGCCTTCGCCGGTCGCGATACCGGCGTCGTGGTCGGTGACGACGGCGACCGAGGTGTAGCACATCGCCAGCTCGCGGGCGATGGATGCTTCGGGGGCGCCGGTCATGCCGACCAGGGACCAGCCCTGGGCGGCGTGCCAGTGGGACTCGGCGCGGGTGGAGAAACGTGGGCCGTTGATGACGACCATGGTGCCTCCATCCACAATTTCATTGCTGGAGGCAAGGACCGTTCGGCGGGTGACCGGGCAGTACGGGTCGGCGGGGGAGGTGTGCACGACCGGGCGCGGCTCTCCGTCGTACACAGTGTGCTCGCGGCCCCAGGTGCGGTCGACGTACTGGTCGGGGACGACGATCGTGCCCGGGGTGAGCTCGGGGCGCAGGGAGCCGACGGCGCACGGGCCGAGCACGGTGCGGACGCCGAGGGAGTGCAGGGCCCACAGGTTCGCGCGGTAGTTGACGCGGTGCGGCGGCAGGCGGTGATCGGCGCCGTGGCGCGGGATGAAAGCGACCTCGCGGCCGTTCACCTCGCCGACCACCGGCGGCTCGCTGGGTGGGCCGAACGGCGTCTCGACCGGGACGGGCCGTGCGTCGGCCAGGAACGAGTAGAAGCCGGAACCACCGATCACACCGATCTCTGCCATGTCTTCGAACCTAGGGGGTCCTCGCCGGGCCCTTGGCCGATTCCCGGGGATTGTCAGCAGGCCGTAAGAATGGGGCGTGGAGTTCACTGGCATCCTGCTGCTGGCCGGCGCGGCCGTGCTGCTGGTGGTGATCGTCTACGGCAGCTGGACGGTCGGCCGGCTCGACCGGCTGCACCACCGGGTTGCCACCGCTCGCGCTCGCCTGGAGACGGAGCTGGCGCGCCGGTCCGCGCTGGTCGCCGAGCTGGCCGGCAGCGGCGTACTGGACGCGGCCTCGTCCCTGCTCCTGCTGGACGCCGCCCACCGGGCCAGGACCGCGCCGGATCAGGAGCGAGAGCAGCGGGAGTCCGCACTGACCCGAGCGATCGCCGCGACCGGCACGGACGAGCAGCCGTGGGCAGGAGAGCTGGCGGCCGCCGTACGGCGCGTGCAGTTGGCCCGGCGGTTCCACAACGACATCGTGGTGTCGACACGCGTCCTGCGGACCCGCCGACTGGTGACGTGGTTCCGGCTGGCCGGGCACGCGCCGATGCCGGGCACGATCGAGTTGGAGGACGGCAGTTGAGCTTCGCCGAGGAGACCGAGCGGTACCGGCACGAGCTACGCGTGCACTGCTACCGCATGCTCGGCTCGTACGACGACGCCGAGGACCTCGTCCAGGAGACCTACCTGCGCGCCTGGCGGGCCCGCGACGACTTCGAGGGCCGGTCGAGTCTGCGCGCCTGGCTCTACCGGATCGCTACCAACGCCTGCCTCGACGACGTACGCCGTGCTGCCCGGGTCCTGCCGTACCAGCTGGAGCCGGAGTCGTTCCCCGCCGAGGCGCTGCCCGCCCGCGACGACCTGCCCTGGCTGCAGCCGTTCCCGGACGTGCTGCTCGACCGGGCCGAGGAGCCGGACGCGCAGGTGATCCGGCGGGAGACGATCGAGCTGGCGTTCCTGACGGCGATCCAGCAGCTGCCGCCGCGGCAGCGGGCGGTGCTGATCTTCCGGGACGTGCTCGGCTGGTCGGCCAAGGAGACCGCGGAGGTGCTCGACCTGTCGGTGGCGGCGGCGAACTCGGCGCTGCAGCGGGCGCGACCGGTGCTGCGCGAGCACCTGCCGGTACGGCGTACCGAGTGGGCTGCTTCGCCGTCCGCTGACGAGCAGGCGTTGGTGGCCAGGTACGTGGCGGCCTTCGAGGCCGGTGACGCTGTTGGCCTGGCCGCGTTGATGCACGAGGACGTGCGGGTCACCATGCCGCCGTACCCGTTCTGGTACTCCGGGCGGAACAAGGCCGAGCAGGTGTTCGCCGCGAACTTCGCGCCGGGTGGGCCGATCAACCGGGGTTCCTGGCGGTTCGTTGCCGTTGGCCTCAATCGGCAGCCGGCCGCCGCGGCCTACCTGCGGGCGGCGGGTGACGACCGGTTCCGGCCGTTCGCGGTGACCGTGTTCCGGGTCGAGGCCGGGTTGGTCGCCGAGATGACCGCGTTCGAGGGCATGGACTTCGCGCTGCTGGGGTTGCCGGCCTACTTGGCGTCGGCGTAGCACTCGACGATCGCCGTACCGAACGGGAAGCGGGTCGGCGTCGTCCCGAAGCAGAGCGTGCCGGCCAGGTCGCCGGCGGTCTGGATCGCGGCGGCGACCTGCTCGGCCTCGTCGGCGGGACAGTGCACGATCACCTCGTCGTGCTGGAAGAAGACCAGCTCGGCCTTGAGCGTCACGATCGACTGCCGCAGCGCGGCCATCATCAGCACCGCCCAGTCGGCCGCACTGCCCTGGACGACGAAGTTGCGGGTGAACCGGCCGCGAGCGCGGGCCCGGCGTCCGTCGACCTGCGGCTCGTCGGCGGGCGGACCCTCCAGCTGCGCGGCGTCGAGCTGGGAGCCGGACGGGGGACAGGTGCGGCCGAGCCACGTGCGGACCAGGCGGCCTTCCTCGCCCGCGCGGGCCGCGTCGTCGACGTACTGGACGGCCTGGGGGAATCGCTTACGGAGGTCAGCGAGGTTCTTCAGGCCGTCGCCGGAGGTCTGCCCGTAGATGGCGCCGAGCACGGCGATCTTGGCCTTGTCACGATTACCTTCGAACGCTTTGTCCGAGACGGCCTTGTAGAGGTCGGCGGCGTCGCCGGCGACCTGCATGAAGGCCCGGTCGCGGGAGATCGCGGCCAGGATGCGTGGTTCGAGCTGGGACGCGTCGGCGACGACCAGCCGCCAGCCGGGGTCGGCGACCACCGCACGGCGGATCACCTTCGGGATCTGCAGGCCGCCACCGCCGTTGGTGATCCAGCGGCCCGACACCGTGCCGCCGGGCACGAAGCCGGGGCGGAAGCGGCCGTCGTGGACCCAGTCGTGCAGCCAGCTCCAGCCGTTGGCGGTGTAGATCCGGTAGAGCTTCTTGTACTCGATCAGCGGCTCGACGGCCGGGTGGTCGATGGTCTGCAGCTCCCACCGCCTGGTCGAGCTGAGCTGGTGACCGGCCTGCTTGAACGCCTTCAGTACGTCGGCCGGCAGGTCGGGCCGCACCCGTCGGCCGAACGCGGCCGACACCTGCTCGGCCAGCTCGGTCAGGCGGCGCGGCTCGCCGCCACCGGCGTACCGCTCGCCGAGGAGCTCGGTCAGCAGGGCGCGGTGGTCCTCGGCGCTCCACGGGAGTCCGGCCCGGTCCATCTCGGTGGCGATGAGCCAGCCGGAGGACTCCGACGCGGTGAGCAGGCGCATGCGGTCCGGGTGCTCGGTGTCGTGATGGCGGCGCAGCTGGTCGGCGTACACCCGCAGGAGCGCTTCGAAGGGGAGCGGCTCGGTCTCGATGTCGAACAGCGAGGACTGCTCGCCGCCTGGTTCGGTGGCGCGCATCGGTGGGTCGGCTGGGACCGGCCGGTTGGTGAGGCGAGCCCAGGCAGCTGCAGCCGAGCGTGGCTCGCCGAGTCGGCCCGCGTGTCCGAGCAGGAGCCCTTCGGCGGTCTCGATGTCGTAGCAGCGCTCAACCCGTACGCCGGCCGCGAGCAGGCGGGGGTAGATCTCAGCCGTCGAGCGCCAGACCCATCTGCTGACCTGAGGGCGGGACGCCACAGCAGTCGCCAGGTCGTTCTCCTGGACGATCTCACCAGCGGGCTGACCGTCCGGGTGAAGGGCGACGAGCAGTGCGCCACCACCTTCGGTCGGAGCAATCGCCCATCTCTCGTCCACACGGAGATCCTCGCACCCGCCACCGACAGTCCGGTCATGCAGTCGCATCAGGCCAGTGGTGTCAGACTGGACTCATGTGGCGGGGGAGTGATCTGGACC
The DNA here is from genome assembly GCF_049844575.1 of Kribbella sp. DT2. Taxonomy (NCBI): domain Bacteria; kingdom Bacillati; phylum Actinomycetota; class Actinomycetes; order Propionibacteriales; family Kribbellaceae; genus Kribbella; species Kribbella sp. DT2. The sequence continues at coordinate 227,180 of NZ_JBNCLH010000002.1, forward strand.
CGGCGGACGGGAACCGGACCGAGCAGGTCGAGGCGTTGGTGCTGCGGCGGATCGAGCGGGGCGACCTGTCGATCGGGTCGCGGCTGCCGTCGGAGCGGGTGCTGGCCGAGCGGCTCGGCGTGAGCCGGGTGACGGTGGTCAGGGCGCTCGACCAGTTGCGGGCGGACGGCGTACTGGAGACCAGGCGTGGGTCCGGGACGCACGTGCGGCCGCTGGACCGACTGCTGGACCCGATTGCTCCGGTGTCGACGGTGACGCCGGGGGACCAGCCGGTGCTGGACCTGCGGTTCGCCACCACGGCGGCTCCGCACGACGTGGCCGAGGTGGCCGCGCAGATCGTGGCTGAGGGACTTCCGCAGGCGATGGGCGGGGACGGACCGCCGTCGGGCGGGTCGATGGAGCTCCGTACGGCGCTCGCCGAGCGGCTGACCTCTGAGGGTGTGCCGACCGAGCCGGGGCAGCTGACGCTGACAGTGGGCGCGGCGGCTGGGCTCAACGCGGCGCTGGCCGGGCTGGACCTCGGGCCGGGCGTGGCGATCACCGAGACCCCGACGTACCCGGCTGCCTTCGACCTGCTGCGCAACCACCGGCTCGACGTCGTCGGCTGGCCCGCGGGCGTCTGGGACACCGACCAGCTCGCCCACCTCTGCCGGCGGCACAAGCCGAAGGTCATCTACCTGCAGGCCGACAACCACAACCCGACAGGGCTCAGCCTGCCGGCGGACCGGCGTACGGCGGTGGTGGAGATCGCCCGGCGGTACGGCGCCGCCCTGATCAGTGACGAGACCATGCGACCGCTCTGGCTCGCCAGCGGCAAGCAGGCCGACCCGCTGAGCCGCTACCCGCGCACAGTCAGCGTCGGCTCGCTCAGCAAGACGGTGTGGGGAGGCCTGCGCGTCGGCTGGGTCCGCACCGGTCGTCAGCTGCGCAGGAAGATCAACACCTCGGCGCACCTGAGTGTGACGTCGCCCAGTGCGCTGGACGACCTGCTGGCGTTGGCGATGCTGGACCGGCTCGACCGGGTGATCTCCCGGCGCAAGACCCGGCTCCGGGCCAACCTGGCCGCGTTGGAGACCGGACTGAAGACAGTGCCCGGTGTGGCGTGGGCGACTCCTACCGGTGGTATGACGCTGTGGCTGGAGCTGACCGACGTACGGGCTCGTCGGGTGCTGGAGGCAGCGCGGGAGCAGGGCCTGCTGCTGGGGGCCGGTGACCTGTTCACCCCGGACGGCACCGACCGGAGGCACCTGCGGATCCCGTTCACCGCGCCGCCCGCGACGCTGCGGCTGGTGGTGGCCCGGCTGACCGCCGCGATGGATCGGTCCAGTTGATCCAGGGTGGACTGATCACTGGGGTCGTGGCCGTCCTAGGCTGGCGACGTACCCAGTTCTGACCAGGAGGACCCCGAAGTGACTGAGACCACCGCACCGCAGACCGGCACCGCGAAGGTCAAGCGTGGCATGGCGGAGATGCTCAAGGGCGGCGTGATCATGGACGTCGTCACCGCCGAGCAGGCCAAGATCGCCGAGGACGCCGGCGCCGTCGCGGTGATGGCGCTCGAGCGGGTCCCGGCCGACATCCGCGCCCAGGGTGGCGTGTCCCGGATGAGCGACCCGGACATGATCGACGCGATCGTCAGCGCGGTCTCGATCCCGGTGATGGCCAAGGCCCGGATCGGTCACTTCGTCGAGGCCCAGGTGCTGCAGAGCCTCGGCGTCGACTACATCGACGAGTCCGAGGTGCTCACCCCCGCCGACTACGCCAACCACATCGACAAGTGGAACTTCACCGTCCCGTTCGTCTGCGGCGCGACCAACCTGGGCGAAGCGCTGCGCCGGATCACCGAGGGCGCGGCGATGATCCGCTCCAAGGGCGAGGCCGGCACCGGTGACGTGTCCAACGCGACCACCCACATGCGCCAGATCCGCCAGGAGTTGCGCCGGCTGCAGAACCTTCCCGAGGACGAGCTGTTCGTCGCGGCCAAGGAGCTGCAGGCGCCGTACGAGCTGGTGAAGGAGGTCGCTCAGCTCGGGAAGCTCCCGGTCGTGCTGTTCACCGCCGGCGGCATCGCCACCCCGGCCGACGCCGCGATGATGATGCAGCTCGGCGCCGAGGGCGTCTTCGTCGGCTCCGGCATCTTCAAGTCCGGCAACCCGGCCCAGCGCGCCGAAGCGATCGTCAAGGCCACCACCTTCCACGACGATCCCGACGTCATCGCCAAGGTCTCCCGCGGCCTCGGCGAGGCCATGGTCGGCATCAACGTCGACCAGCTGCCCGTCGCTCATCGCCTCGCCGAGCGTGGTTGGTAGCCGGCCAGCTTTGTTTTGATTTCGCCTCAGATTCCAGCGCAAACCGCTTGTGAGCTGTCGGCCCCGTTGAGGTTGGGAGCTGGTCGACCAAGGCGTCGGCAATTTTGGACCACGGCATGGGCGATTGGCAAAAATCTCACGTTGCGTGAGCCCGGAGCTGAGGCCCGACGCCTCGCAGATCGGGGTTGGCATCGGCTGTCCGTAGGTCAGATTCGGATGTTCGCGGGCCGCGGAGGAACCTCCGCGGCCCGTTCAATCCGTCTGCTTGCCGGCAGCTCCCCGGGTAATGGGGCTCAGCGGTCATCAATGGCCGTAGATGGCTCGCAGTTGGGTGAGTATTGCGGTCAGGGCGTGCTGGGCGACGTCGGCTGGGAGGCAGTGGGTGAAGCCGTGGTCGCTGTCAGGGCAGCGCTGGTGGGTGACGCCGACGCCGGCTGCCGGTAGCTGGTCGGTGAAGAGTTGTTCCTCGTGGGCGAGGCTGTTTCAACCTCCACCCCATCAGCCCAAACCTCGACCACGCCCCTCAACGGCATGGCTGACGACGCGACCAACATCGTCCGACCAGGCCCGCAGCTGTGTCTACGGCGCGTCGCCTGACTCATGCACCGGTCCCGGATGCTCAGCGGTTCTCGATGGCGTTGGGTAGGTTGATCTTCTCGATGATCAGCGCCTGGATCTCGACGATCTCCTCGGACGTCAGCTCTGTCTGGGCAGCGATCTCGACGACGGTCAAGTCGTCGGCGAGTCCACGCAGAACGGACTTCTCCAGCGGGGTGAACAAATGCTGCCAACCCTCCCAGCAGGTGAGCCCGTTTGCTTCTTGATTAATGATTCATGAATCATTAATCTTGTGTTGTGGCGAGGATGACGGAGGTGACGGAGCGGCGGATGTCGGTTCTGCTGTTCGGAAACCGTTACAAGCTGGATCTGCTCGCGGCACTGGCGGAGGCAGGTAAAGGGGGAGTGAGTGTCTCGACTCTGGCAGCGGCGCATAAGGTACCGGCGAGTGTGTACTACGCACCATTGAAGGATTTGCTGGAGGCGGGACTCGCCATCAGGCTTGCACCGGTACCGGGTGAACGACGGCGTTGGTATGTGGCCAGCGAGCACCGGGTATGGCGAACGGTGCGTGTGCTGGCGCGGGAGCTGAATGACATCGAGAGGCGGACCGAATGACCCGGGGGACTCTCATGGAGGCAGTCCGGGCAGCGGCCGCAGGTCGGCCCGCGCGACCGGTCGCTCCCGATCAGCAGTGGGCAGTGGTGGAGCTGTTCGGTGGTGTAGCCGGGGTGGTCTACCGTGAGATTCAGTCTGAGGTACAGCGACGCCTGATCGGCGGGACTGCTGGCGTCGTGCAGTTGGATGTCCTCGACACCCTGATGAATCTGCCGGATGGATTCCCGGTGCAGCTAGCGACTCTGGACGCGGACGAGCTGGCCGTGCTCGCGCAGTTGCCGCCGGGGGTAGTCGAAATCTCTGTCGATCTGGTGCGCAGGGTGTTGACCGCGCCGCTGGCGGTCGACCTCGCAGTGGTGGGTGCCCAGGACTGGCGATCTGGGCTGAAGGCCGCCGGCAGGTTCGCGCCGTACTGTGAGCGTGCGGTGTTATTACGGCAGCTTCCGCAGGATTTGCCCGACGCTGCTGTGAGGGCATCGTTCTACGGCGTCGGGTTGTTTCTGGCTGCATCCGAGGGTTTTGAGATGTTGGTCGAGCCGCGCCCGTACGTGCGTCATCGTCATACTGCGGCGCAATGGCAGTTCGCTGAGAGGGTCTGGCAGCAGGTCAGCGGGCCGGATGGCCGGAGGTCTACACCGTCTGGACCTTCAGGGGCTGTGGCCAGGTAGGCAGATTGGCCCATGCTCCAAGGGTCGCTGATGCGGCGAATGCGCCGTCCTGCTCGATCCGGGCACTGACAATCTCGGCCTCGGCTTCGGCCAGCAAGGACTCGTTGCGCCACCAGATCGCGCGGTCGTCCAGGCTGGCCTGTTGACGCATCTCCGCTGCCCAATCGCTCCACGTGTGGATTCCGTGCAAGTGGGCCGCGGGAGCGTCTGCCTTCTTCAGGAAGGTGTCCAGGCCCCGACTGTCGCATCTGGCGCAGGAAGGCGGGTAGTGGTTGGCGAATCGTTCGGCCAGAGTGCTGCCCTTGTGGAAGCTCTTGAGCTCGCCGTACAGCACGCTGGGGGATTGATCGTTCTTGCTCGACCGTGGTTTCTGACCGAACGGGATGACGTGGCGCAGGCTGCCACCGGTACCGATCGAGGCGGCGAACGCGCCGTGGCTCATGACGTCGAACGCGGTCAGGTCGGTGCGCAGCACCGCGATGTGGCCTGCTTCGGAGACAAGCCGGCGCAGGTTCGTCACTGCGGCCTTGTAACGCTGCATCGGGTCGAACTGCCCGCCGAGGAACACGGCCTTGGCCCCCTCGAAGCGGGACAGGATCGCGAGGAGCGACTCGATGTGGTCGCCGTTGAACCAGGCAACATCCAGCGGAAGGCTGAGGATGGTGTCGGAGCGGCCCAGCGCGCTGACTCCGTTGATCGCGGCTTTGAGTGCATCCGTATCACCGGCGAACAGATAACCGGTCGGAGTGAGTGCGGCTGTCGCCCCAGCATCGAGCTGGCCCTGCAAGACCTCGTCGAAACCCACCGGAAACAGGCCTTCACCGGGGAGTACAAATGGGGCCTCAGGAGTTGCCGCAGCGTCCAGGTAGCCCTCCGGGTCGATCAGGACCGGTTGGCCGAACAAGTATCGGTGCAGCGTGCGGCTGCTCTCGGTGGCTTTCTTCCCAGTCAACACGAGGCCACTGCTGCCAGGCGGAAGCGCACCGGCGATGCTGATACCGGTCGCTCCGGCGGCGTGCACCAGGATCCGGTCGGTCAAAGCCGCGGCTGCGCCGAGAGGAGCGGAAGGCCCTTGCTGGCTGCGGCTGACAACACTGGACGCAGGGTTGGGGCCGGGCAAAGGAGGTGCGTTGTCGGTCATCTTGTAGTCGCCCCCGAGTCGGGATCGGTGTGCGGTTCGGATGTGGCGGCGGCACCTGCCGATCGGCCGGCTGCGAGGTACAAGGCCTCGAACTCGGCTGGTCGGAGTAGTGCCATTGTGGACAGGTCGTCCATCGATCGGCCAGATAGGCGGTGTGCCGCGATCATTCTTGGCACCGTCGACGGCGTCTCGGATGTCAACGGCTCGGGTTCCCGGATGCGGTAACCGAGGCTGGAGAGCTCGACCGCCAACGTGCGGTATTGCCAGTCGGTGACTGCGCCGAGCGTCTTGGCGCGCCGCAGCAGAGCCCACATCGAGACCTGCCAACGCCGCTTTAATTCCAGAAGCGCTGGGATGTCGAGTGGCCGCTGAAGCTCAGGATGGATGTCGCGTCGTGGCATGAGCAGTTCCGCCGCGAATTGATCCGCCTGCTGCTCTTGCTGCGGATGTGGGACCGGGTGCATCACCATGTGTCCCAATTCGTGGGCGACTGTGAACCGCTGCCGCTCTGCCGGCGTACCTGTGTTCAGCAGCACGAGGGCAGCCTCACCGTCGGGGCGCGCGCTGACGGCGTCAACCGGCACCGTTTCGGCTCCGGAGTCCAGTGGTACCGCGGGCACGAGGTCGTGGCTTGTGACCCAGGCGCCTGCAGTCTCCAGTAACTCCACAACAGAGGTCAGTGGGCCTGGTGCAACACCCCAACGGGCCCGGATCGCTCTGGCCGCGTCTTGAGGCGATTCCAGGTCAGTCACCGGGATCTGCGGAATGGCGTCAGGTGCCAGGTGGTGATCGCCCGCTAGCCCTCGTATCTGCAGGCGGGTCAGGTTCAGAACCGCCAGAATTCGACGGAGTTCGGCTGCCGAGACCGACTGCTTCTTCCGGTGGTGCACCAGCCCTACGCCAGCGCCGATCTCATGGTCGGGCACGCGCAGTAGTGCCGCCGGATACCCCAGCGCGTCGGCGTAGGCGTCCAGGCGCTCGCCAGTGACGGCCAGCCGGCCGGCCTCGGCCTTGCTGATGTAGCCCTGGCTCACCGGACCGCCAGAAGTAGGCGGTTCCATCTTTCGGGCCAGCTCGCCCTGCGTGAGCCCACGAGACTCTCGCGCCAGGACAAGCATCCTGGCAATAGCCGGATCGTCGACGGTCACGAGCACCCCTTCCTCGAACGATTCCTCCGAACAGTACCACGAAATATTCCTAAGATGATTCGAGCGGCACCTCCGGAGTCAGTGCGGCGGTGGATGTCGTCCGGGCACCGTGCGACATCGGAGATCTGATGGCAGAACGACCAAGATCAAGGCGGCAAAACAGCCAGCGCTACCGCGGCAGAACTACGGTCTATGTGGGATGCTTTCCCCGTGAGTACCCGAGGAAGGTCCGTGAGTAGTGCGTTCGTGCCGCGGCGGGCCGCTGGGCCCGTGGCGGATGCGCTCGCTGACACGCGTGTTGTCCTGGTGAACGGCGCGCGACAGAGCGGCAAGAGCACACTCGTGCGTCGGATCGGGAAGGGACACGGCGCCGACTGGTACACGCTCGATGACGCTGACACCCAAGAGTTCGCCGCACAGGACTCGCGGAGCTTCGTTCGGCTTGCCGAGCGGATGATCATCGACGAGGTACAGCGTGTTCCGGGGCTTCTTCTCGCGATCAAGGCGCTGGTTGACGAGGAGCCGGATCCCGGGCGGTTCTTGCTCACCGGATCGTCGCGCCTGCTGGCGATGCGGGACCTGCCCGACACGCTCGTTGGCCGGATGGAGACGATTGAGCTCTGGCCGCTGTCGCAGGGTGAGATCGACGGTGCGCCGGACGGGTTCGTGGACGCCGCGTTCGAGCTCGGTCCTGCGTTGCGTCATGAATCGACAGTGGATCGCAACGGCTACATCGAGCGGCTCGTCCGGGGCGGGTTTCCGGATGCGGTCGGCCGGGCGCCCGGTCGGCGAGAGCGGTACTTCGACTCGTATGTCGCCGACACGATCAACCGGGACGTCATGCAGTTGTGGGACATCGAGCGTGGTCGGGAGATGCACTCGCTGGTCCGGCTACTGGCGGCACGATCCGGCCAGATCGTGGTCCCCGCGTCCTTGGCCAATGGTCTGGAGGTGTCGGCGCAGACCGTGCGCCGCTACCTCGCACTGCTCGAAGAAGTCTTCCTGATCAAGCAGATCCCAGCCTGGACCCGGAACCTCAACACGCGCAGCATTGCGAAGTCGAAGCTTGCCTTCGTTGACTCCGGCGTCGCGGCGGCCATGCTCGACCAGGATGTCTCTCGGCTACGTAAGCCTGGAAGCCCGTTGGGCGGCCTCCTCGAAGGGTTCGTGGCGGTGGAGATCGCGCGCCAGCTCACGTGGTCCCGCACCAGGGCCGAGCTCTTCCACTACCGGACACGGGACCAGGTCGAGGTCGACATCGTCCTGGAGAACCGCCGTGGCGAGGTGATCGCGATTGAGGTGAAGTCGTCGGCGACGCCGTCGACCGAAGACTTCCGCGGCATCCGGCACCTCCATGAACGGGTCGGCGACGACCTCGTCGCGGGGTACGTCCTCCATGCCGGCCCGCACACTCTGCCGTTCGGTGACAAGTACCTCGCAGTTCCCATCAGCGCACTCTGGGAGACGCCGCCCGCCTGAGGCTCATGCAGCGCCCGCAACGAGATTCCAGCAGGGCGCCTGAACCACCCTTGTCCGTATATACGTACTGCGCACGTAGCTGCGGCCGACCGGCGAAATGACCTCGGCGAGATGAAATGTGTGGATCATCGGGCCTGCTTCATCTTGTAGTGCAGACGCATCATCCAGGTGCGCCGGATCCGCAGCTCGTGGTCGGTGCGGAGCACCCCGTAGGGGGCGCAGTACAGGCGGAAGGTCTCGTGGAGCGGGACGCGCGCCGCGAAGTCCCGTCCGTCGTCGTGCACAACGACGTACGCGCCGTCCTGCCCGAATCGTCCTGGGGGCGACTCCAGGACGAGTCCGCCCCCGTCACTGATGACCGGGCGCAGGAAGACCTGGACGTTCCCGGACTCGAGCGGGAACGCGACATGGACGCTCGGCTGCGCCGCGCCGGGGAGACGCCGCGCCGAGTAGCAGCCGCTGAACACGTAGCGGCCCGACGGCCGGAGAGTCCGCAGCCACGCGGCCCCCACCTGCTCGCCGTCCCGGTCGCGGATCACGCGGATGCGGCTGTCCATCCCGTACGCGACGTCAAGCGGGCGCATCGGGAGAGACAGCTGCTCCACCCGGCGGCCGAACAAGCGCGCGATCAGCTCACCTGCCGGCCAGAGCAGCGGTGACCATCCGGTCCACATCTCTATGTGCCAGGCGGCAGTGTGCTCATAGAAGTCGCGGATCCGTGGATCCAGTCGGGAGGCGTCGAACCCGGGGCCGTCGAGAATGGTCATCGCAGGGAGCAGACCGGGTGCTGAGCCCGCTGAAGGATGTGTGGTCGCGGCATCCTCGTCGACGGTGCCGCCGTGGTGCGTAGCCTCGGCGCGGGGGGAGCTCCGCGGCACGTTCAATCTGCCTGCTTACTGTCGCGGTTCGAGGAGGTCGGCGAGTGGCCGAACCAGTTGACGAGCGGATTAGCCAGAGTGCAAGGCCGCACGCGCGTTGGCGGGGCTGAGGGGTTCGACGGGAAGTGGGGAGGCGGCCGTAGCGCGCAGTCCGTCCAGCATGAAGGCAAGGCCGCGACGCCAGATCTCCGGGGCGCCATCGGCTGCAGCGCGTGCATGCGCTGTGCTGGCGGTGAACAGCAGGATGAAGTCCTCGGGCGTGAAGTCGGCGCGCAACTCCCCGACGGCCTGCGCGGCGCGGGCGTAGCCATTGCCTCGTTCGATCGCCGCCTCGCAGACGGCGCTGAGTCTGGGGGTGTCGGCGATACGCCGGGTGACCGCGTCGCTGAGTGCCAGGTCACCGGCGATCATTTCGCTGATCTTCTCGACGTAGTCGACGAACCGGGCCCAGGGGTCTGGTTGGGACTCGGCGTGAGCGAGCACTCGGTCGAGTTTGGCGGCGGCGAGGTCGGGGACGACAGCGTCGATGAGGGCCTCGCGGCTGCCGAAGCGGTGGTAGAGGGTGCCGCGGCTGACGCCGGCCCGGTGGGCGATCTCGTCCAGCGGGCAGGAGAGGCCTCGTTCGGCGAAGAGTTCGATGGCCGCGGCGGTCAGCTTCTCGACGCTTTTCTGTGCGTCCTTGCGGAGCTTGGGCCGGGTGGCTTCCGTGGCGGGCATGCGGTTCTCCGATCGAGCTCGATTCCAGCTCGCGAAGCCTCATTCCGCGAACGTGACGCAGCAGTCACTTTATCGGATCGGTCAAGTTGACACTGCTGCCAAGTTCGGTGTTATCGTCGAGTTGTAATTTGACGGTGGCGTCAATATGCAGTCGATCGAGCGGGAGAGATGCATGGTAAGCACTGATCGGACCGATACCGCCGGCCGGACCACTGCCGAGAGCTTGGCACCGACCCTCCCGGATCTGGGGTTACCGCCGGCGCGCAACCAGTTCAAGGTCGACCACGCCCTGCGGGTGCCGACCCGCGACGGTGAGACCTTGCTGACCGATCACTACATGCCCGAGACCGACTCGCCACGGGGGACCATCCTGGTGCGCTCGCCGTACGGACGCGGCGCCCCTTTCGCGCCGCTGCTCGCCGAACCGTACGCCGAGCGTGGTTACCACGTGCTGCTGCAGAGTGTCCGTGGCATGCACGGTTCCTCCGGGCCTTTCGAGCCGATGATCCACGAGGCTGCCGACGCGCACGACACCCTGACCTGGATCCGTGAGCAGGGCTGGTTCGACGGGCGGTTGGGGACCCTCGGCGCCTCCTATCTCGGCTTCGTCCAGTACGGCCTGATGATGGACGCGCCGCCGGAGCTCAAGGCTTCCGTCGTGATGATGGCCCCGCACAACTTTGCCGAGATGCTGCACGGCCACGGGACATTCGCGCTGCAGATGGCTCTCGGCTGGAGTGACGTGATGAGCGCCCAACTGGCCGGCCTCGCGGCGCCGGAAATGCAGGCGCACCTGGAGGATGCCGGGGAGCGACTGGAGTCTGCCTTCACCTCTCTACCGCTGGCCGAGGCCGCCGAAGAGGCCTTGGCCGGAAGGGTTTCCTGGTACCGGGAGTGGGCGCTGCATCCCGATACCAACGACGCGTTCTGGGACGGCTACGACTTTTCGAAGGCTCTCGGTCGTACCCGGGGCGCGGTGCTGCTGGCCGGTGGGTGGCGTGACCTCTTCCTCGGGCAGATGGCCGAGCAGTATGCCGAGCTTCACCGCCGCGGCATCGACGTCGCGCTGACGATCGGTGACTGGGAGCACTCGGCGCCGATCGCGGACGCGGCGGCGACGATGCACCAGCAGGCCCTGGCCTGGTTCGACGAGCACCTGGCGGGGGTTTCTCCGGCCAGACAGCAGGATCCCGTCCGGGTCGAACTCGTCGGGGCCGGCCGGTGGCTGGAGTTTCCGGAGTGGCCGCCGCCGGCCACGGATCGCGCCTGGCACCTGACAGCCGACGGCTTGCTCCGCGAGGTACCGCACAGTGCTGCGGTTCCCCGGGTGAGTTTCGTGTACGACCCGGAGAACCCGACGCCGACGGTCGGTGGACCGTTGCTCGCGGGAGGCGGCCGGCTCGACAACCGTGAGCTCGAGAGCCGCAGCGATGTGGTGACCTTCAGCTCCGGCGAACTCCAGGCTGACCTCGATGTGATCGGCGTGATCAAGGTCGAGCTGGGTGTACAGGTCGACAACCCGTATGCCGACGTCTTCGTGCGGATCTGCGACGTCGGCCCGGACGGCCGTTCCCTCAACGTGACGGACGCGTTGATCCGTCTGAACGCTGCACTACCCGTCGGTCAGTTGCAGCGGCTGTCCGTTGACCTCCTTCCGTGCGCGTACCGGTTCGCCGCCGGACATCAGCTGCGGCTGCAGATCTCCGGCGGAGCGCATCCACGGTTCGCCCGCAATCTCGGCGTCCCCGGGGTGCAGAACTCGGCAACGGAGACGAGGCCGTCGCACCATGCCGTCGTTGTCGAGGGCTCCCGCATCACCCTCCCGATCTTTTCCCACTGAGCCGACCGCCCCGGCGATACCTCACCAAGGAGAAGCTGTGCAGATCGGCACCGTCAAGGTCTTTCCACTGCTCGACGGGATCACCGAGTTCCCGCCCGCGCTCCTCTATCCGGAGGTCAGCCCCAGCATTCTGGCCGGCAGTCCAGGATTTCTGAACGCGGCCGGAAACATCGAGCTGCCCAACGGCGGGTTCCTGGTCCGAGGACCCGCCGGCGAAGTAGTTCTCTTCGACCTGGGCAACGGCCCTGACGTCACGCTGCCGAAGGTTCCCGGGTTCGCGCTGACCAATCTGCTCGACGGGCAGTTGCTCGCGAACCTGGACGCGTACGGCGTCAGCCCCGCTGACGTGACCGACGTCGTCTTCACCCACCTGCACGCAGATCACGTCGGCTGGGCGTCGCGCGACGAGCGCCCCACCTTTCCGGCCGCCAGGCACCACATCCACGCCCGCGACTGGAAACTGTTCGTCGACGGCGACGCGGACCCGTCGGTGCGTGCAATCGTCGCGCCACTGGTCGGGCTGGTCGATCTCTGGGACGCACCCGAGATCCGGCTCTATCCGTGGCTCCGGCTCATCCACGCCCCTGGCCACACCCCGGGCAGTGCGATCGGTTTGATCGAGTCCGAACGAGAAAGTGCGATGCTCGTCGGGGACGTGTTCCACAGCCTCGTCGAGGTGGAGCAACCGGCACTGCCCGGAGGCGCGGACACCGATGCGAACGCGGCGGCGAAGCAGCGCGAGCAGTGGGCGGCGCGCATCGAAGCCGGTCACGCCATCACCTTCTGCCCGCATTTTCCCGACCTCGCGCCGGTCACGATCGTCGCCGGCAAAGCAGTTCCGGTGCCGGCATGAAGACCGACCTGGGATTGCCTGCGGAACGGAACGCGTACCACGTCGAAGCCGGAGTCCGGGTACCCACCCGGGACGGGGAAACGCTGCTGAGCGACCACTACGTGCCCGACACCGGTGAGCCGCGAGGCACGATCCTGATTCGCTCGTCCTACGGCCGAAGTGCGCCGTACTCCTCGCTGCTGGCCGAGCCGTACGCCGCCAGGGGCTATCACGTGCTGATGCAGAGTGTGCGCGGCACCGTCGGCTCGACCGGCACGTTCGAACCGATGGTCAACGAGAGTGCCGACGCCCTCGACACCCTCGAATGGCTGCGGGCACAGGACTGGTTCGATGGCAGGCTGGGCACGATCGGGGCGTCGTACCTGGGCTTCACGCAGTACGGGCTGATGCTGCACGCACCGGACGAGCTCAAGGCATCCGTGGTGATGATGGCTCCACATCACTTCGGCGAGGCAATCTACGCGCGCGGCATGTTCGCGCTGGAGACCTTCCTCGGCTGGAGCAACTCAGCAGGCCTGCTCGCTTCTGGGCTGGCCGGTGCCGAGATGGTCGAACTGGCGATGAGCATCCAGGACAAGCTGACCGGCGTGATGACCGGGCTGCCCATGACGGAGGCGGCGGAGTCCCTCATCGGCGGTCTTGCGCCGTGGTACCGGGAGTGGCTGCTGCATCCCGACCTGAGCGACGAGTTCTGGTCGGGGTACGACTTCACGGCCGCGCTGTACCGTACGCAGGCCTCGGTGCTGCTCATCGGCGGCTGGTCGGACATGTTCCTCGACCAGATGGCCACGCAGTACGCCGTTCTGCACGGCCGCGGACTCGACGTGGCGATGACGCTCGGCGACTGGAAACACACCGATACCTTGTCGGTCGGTGCGCCCGAGATTCACCAGCAGGCCTTGGCATGGTTCGACCAGCATGTCGCCGGCGCCGAGCCGAGCAGACGGACCAAGCCGGTACGGGTGCAGCTCGTCGGGCCAGGAGAGTGGGTCGACCTGGATGAGTGGCCGCCGAGGACCACCGAGATCATGTTTGCCCTCGGCACCGATCTGATCGGTGAGCGGACCACCTTCGGCTACCACCCGGACGACCCCACGCCGTCCTTCGGTGGCCGGGCGATGACAGCGACCGGGCACGTCGACAACGCCGAACTGGAGGCCCGTCCGGACGTCCTCACTTTCACCTCCGCCCCGCTGGACACCCAGGTCGACGTGATCGGCACCCCGACGGTCGAACTGGTGCTGGCGGTCGACAATCCGTACTCCGACGTGTTCGTCCGAATCTGTGACGTCGACCGGTCCGGCGTCTCGGTCAATGTCACCGATGTGATCCGCAGGCTCGACGCGTCAGTGCCCGCGGGTAACCCGCAACGGCTCCAGCTGAGTCTGGATCCCTGCGCCTACCGGATCGAGGCGGGTCACCGGGTGCGGTTGCAGGTCTCCGGCGCTGCGCATCCGCGGCACGCGCGCAACCTCGGCGTGGCCGGTAGGCAGACCACCTCGACCGAACTGATGCCCTCGGTCCACAGCATCACCCTCGAGGGATCGAAAGTGATCCTGCCGGTCTATTGAGCTGCCGGTTGGATGTCGGCCGACCGGCCAACTGGCCGGCGACCTGGGAGTGCCGAACGCGAACGGGAGCGGGAGAATGATCGAGGACGAGCAGTTCTGGCCGAATGGTGCACGGCTGGCGGTGACGGTGTCGATGCAGTTCGAGGCCGGCGGCCAGCCCTTGAGTGGAGCGGGCGGCCCGATCACCGAGCCGATCCTGGACGGCTTCCCTGACCTCGGTCAGAACTCGTTCTACGAGTACGGCGCCCGCGAGGGCGTGCCGCGGATCCTCGACCTGCTCGACAAGCACGGCGTCAGGATGACCTCGTTCATGATCGGCGACGCCGTCCGCCGGCATCCGGAACTGGCAGCCGAGATCGTCCGGCGTGGGCACGAGGCGGGCGCGCACGGACGTCGCTGGGAGCGGCAGTACCAGTTGCCGCGCCCACAGGAGACCGAGTGGATCGCCGACAGCGTGCGGGCGATCGAGGAGGTCACCGGCACCCGTCCCACGGGCTACAACAACTACTGGATCCGGCCCGGGGTCTACACCCTGGAGATCCTGCAGGAGCTCGGGTTCAGCTATCACATCGACGACCTGTCCGCGGACGAACCGTTCCTGCAGAAGATCAACGGGGTGCCGTTCGCGACGGTTCCGTACTCGGTCCATCTCAACGACATCGCCAGCTTCGACTTTCCCGGCTTCTCGCCCGCGGACTACGAGCAGCAACTGGTGGACGAGTTCGAACAGCTCTACGAGGAGGGCGCCGCCCGCCGCCGGATGATGGTGATCGGTCTGCACGAGCGATTGTCCGGCCACGCATCCCGGGTCAGGGTGCTCGACCGGATCCTCACCCGGTTGCGGGAGCGCGACGATGTCTGGTGGGCCCGGAAAGATGAGATCGCGCAATGGACCCTGGAACACCCGGCTACCGCGACCTGGGTCGACCGTGAACCCGCTCCGATCAGCGGACTTCCCGGCCGCAGCCGATGATCCTGCCCGACACCGATCCCGAGGAGCAGCAATGAGCAGTACCAGAGTGGTGACACCGTTCGGTGCTCAGTCGACTGCCGGTGAGGTCATCGAGGGGATCGATCTCACCGGCAAGCGGGCCGTGGTCACGGGTGGAGGCTCAGGAATCGGTCTGCAGACCGCCCGTACCCTGGCGGGGGCGAACGCCGAGGTCACGTTGGCGGTTCGCAACATCGAGGCGGGTGCCCGCGCGGCCGACGACATCATCGCCACCACCGGGAACCAGCGGGTCCTGGTCGCGCCGCTCGATCTGGCCGACCTGGCCTCCGTCCGCGACTTCGTGGCTGCCTGGCAGGACCCCTTGGACATCCTGGTCAACAACGCCGGCATCATGGCCACCCCCGAGCAGCGCACGCCCGAGGGGTGGGAGTTCCAGTTCGCCACCAACCACCTCGGTCACTTTGCGCTCGCCGTCGGGCTCCATGACGTGCTGGCCGCGGCCGGTACCGGCCGGGTGGTCGTGGTGAGTTCGGTCGGCCATGTCAACGGCTCGGTGGACTTCGACGACATCAACTTCGACCACCGTCCCTACGATCCGTGGTTGGCGTACGGGCAGTCCAAGACCGCCAACGTGCTGTTCGCCGTCGAAGGCAGCAAGCGCTGGGCCGCGGAGGGGATCACAGTCAATGCTCTGAACCCCGGTCGCATCCCCGACACCAACCTCAGCCGGCACATCGGCGACGTCTCGAACGCGCCCGCTTCGTTCGAGCCGAACAGCACGGCAGTGTCCTGGAAGACGATCGCGCAAGGCGCCGCGACCTCGGTACTGCTGGCGACCTCACCGCTACTGGAAGGCATTGGGGGACGCTATTTCGAGGATTGCAACGAAGCCGAACCCCACCAACCCGGCGTGCGGCGCGGTGTCGCCGACTATGCGGTCGACCCCGGCAACGCGACCCGCTTGTGGCAGGTCTCACTGGCCGCAATCGCCGCTCCGTCCAGCCGGTAGTCGCAGGGTGCTACGTCGAACTCGCGACGAATACCGGACCCTGTCGAAGGGCCGTCTGCAGCTGGTTCCAGACCTTCACGACCAGTTGACAGCCGGGCCCAGCGCCTTCAGACGCGCGAGGGGCTCGCACCGCGGTGCATCGCGGCGAGAGCCTGCTCCGGGCTGAGCGGACCGACCGGGAGAGGGTGCGCGGCGGCGGCGCGCAGACCGTCAAGGGTGAAGGCGAGGCCGCGGCGCCAAGCCTCTGGCGCGGTGTGCTCGGTGGTTCGGGCCAGGGCGGCGCTTGCCGAGAAGAGCAGGAGGAAGTCCTCCGGAGCGAAGTCGGGACGAAGGACGCCAACGTCGTGAGCGGCCCGGACGTACTCGCGGCCACGGTCGAAGGATTCTTCGCAGACGGCGCTGAGCCGGGGCGTATCGGCGTACCGGCGGGTGACTGCGTCGCTGAGTGCAGGGTCGCCGGCCATCAGCGCGCTGATCTTCTCGACGTAGCGGGCGAAGCGATCCCAAGGGTCGGTGCCGGCCTCGGCGTGCTGGATGGCGGCTTCGAGTTGGTCCGCGGCCAACTGGGGGACCACGGCATCGATCAGGGCCTCGCGAGTGCCGAAGCGGCTGTAGAGGGTGCCGTGGCTGACGCCGGCCCGGCGGGCGATCTCGTCGAGCGGGCAGTCCAGGCCGCGCTCGGAGAAGAGTTCGATCGCTGCCGCGGTGAGCTTCTCGACGTTGCGCTGGGCGTCCTTGCGCAGCTTCGGCTTCGCCGGTTCGTCCGTGGACATGTCTCGCCTCCAGATTAACTTGACACATGCGTCAATATATCTGTTACCCTCGAAGGAAACGTGACGCATGTGTCAAGATACTAGCTTCCAGGAGTTGAGCATGACCAAGACCATCGCGATCTTCGGCGCCGGTTCGGGCCTCGGCGCGGCCACCGCCCGCCGCTTTGGCCGTGAGGGGTACGCCGTCGCCCTTGTCGCGCGGCGACGGGAGCCTCTCGAGGTGCTGGCCGCAGCGCTGGCCGCGGAGCAGGTCGAGGCGGCGGTCTTCACCGCTGATCTGGCCGATCCATCCGGAGTTTCGGCGCTGATCGATTCGATCGTCGAGCGTTTCGGACGGCTCGACGTCGTCGAGTACGCGCCGATCGGTGCCGAGGTCCCGTTCGTGCCGGCCGCCGAACTTACCGCGGACCGGCTGCGCGGCCTGGTCGACCTCTATCTCAGTACGCCGGTCGAGATCGCGCGGGCGGTACTGCCGGAAATGATCCGGCGGGGTGAGGGCGGCTTCCTTCTCGGGCAGGGCTTGTCGGCGGTAATCCCCAGCCCCGGCATGAGTGGTGCCGGCCCGGTGATGGCAGCGGCTCGCAACTGGATCCACTCTCTGAACGGCGAGCTCGCGGATCAGGGCGTCTACGCGGGCACGCTGACTGTCGCCGCCTGGATCGACGGCAGCGCCGGACATCGGGCTGCCTCGGCAGGGGACCCGACCTTGGGTGGCAACCCTGTGGTCGACCCGGCTGACCTCGCCGACCAGTACTGGGACCTGCTCACGCGGCGCGACCGCGTCGAGCAGATCTTCCCGCCGTTGCCTTCTTGATGCTTGCCGATGCGCGAGCGCACTCGTTTGGACCACGGCATCAACGTGGACGAGATCCCCCAGCCCCACCGGCTGGCCGAGCGCGGCTGGTAGCAGCCCAGCCCCACCGCTTCGCTCGACCGCGGCGGTGGGGCTCAAGGCAGAGGGGCGGCGACGGCTCAGCCGGGGGTGACGATCGTGCTGGGGTAGAAGTGGCCGGGCCGGTCGGGTTTGGCGATGTCGAGCTCGGCGCGGAGCTTCAGGTCCGGCAGGGCGGCGATCCGGAAGCTGGCACTGTCCTTGCTGCCTTGGGTGCCGAGCACGTAGAGCGAGCTGTCCGTGATCGCGATACTGCTGATGCCGATCCCCAGATCGAACCGTTTGACCTTTCCGGTGGCCGGATCGTAACGCGATATCCAGCGGTACTCGGTGAGTTCGCGAAACGCGGGGCCCGGGTAGGTGTGCCCGACCCAGATGTAGCCGCCGGCGTCCGCGACCAGAAAGGGTGCCGGTGCGCCGAGATCGACGCTCGACTGCTCGAGGCTCGCCAGGTCGACGATGCCGAGCCGCGTGCCTTCACGCGCTTTGCTGATGGTCTCGGGGTAGTAGAGCTTCTCGCCCTTGACCACTGCTTGAGTGATGGTTCCCTGTGAACCGCGGAGCACGACCCGGGCCTCCTCACGGAGGGTGGTGGCGTCGAGCACCAGAAGCTGAGTGGGCGGGTTCGGATCCGCGTAGCCGGCGCCGAAGGCGTACAACCTGTTGCCGTGGGCAAGGAGCTTGCCGAGCACCAGGCCCTTCAGGTGCGACTCGGCGGTCACCTTTCCGTCCGCGGCACGACGTCGCAGGACCGCTCCCGCGTCGGCGAAGGCATCGGTGGTGAAGGTGACGCCGTCGTCGGCGGCGACTCCCAGCACGAGCTGCTCGGGCACCTGGCGGCCGGTCATCGTGCAGTCGGCAGCGGAGAAGGTGACCAGGTGAGTCCGGTCGCGCAGCTGGTCACCGTTCGAAACCATGATCAGATCATCGCCCGACCGATCCTCGAGGCTGCCGGGTACCGGGAGGAATCCCAGGTACGGAACCGTACGGCGATCGGCGGGTCTGTCGCCGGCGACGTACGCGAGCTCGCTGCTGTCTCCGTTCTCGGTGGACCACAGCACCCCGGCCTGCCAGCCCCGCGGGCAGTGCTGACCGGCCGGGGCCGACCTGGACGGACTGTGACATGACGACGCCAGTGCCACGACGGCGATCACGGCGGCGATCTTCGAGATCTTCATGGTCAGAACTCCGTCCAGGTCCCGGGGCTGCTACTTCTGCCGGTAGATCAGACCCACCTTGGGGTTCTTCACGGCGAGCTCCATCGGGTGCACCGGGTTACCGACGGGGGTCTTGTACCTGTCGGTGTTCAGGTTGATTCCGAAATTGTCCTTGAACGCCGCGTAGATCAGCTGCGAGCAGTAGAACTTCTTGCGCGTGTTGATATCGAGATAGTTGTAGTTGTACGGCTTGTGACGCTGCTTGGCCGCCCAGTCGGCGGCTTTCGCGTTCTGCTTGCTGCTGGTCGCCTGCACGATCGTTCCGTAGACCTGCTTCTTGGACTGGTACCAGTTGTTCGGGCCCAGCTTCACGCCTTCGGCCACGGACTCCACGACGGTGTTGTCGGTGAGCACGATCGCCGAGTGGCCCAGTGGCAGTCCCTTGTAGGGATCAGGAGTCACCAGGATGGCTCCCTTGTTGCGGGGATAGAGACTCGGCACCTTTCCGCTGGCGGCAGCGGCGTTCGGACCGGCGACCAGGGGAGCCGAGTCCGCCGCGTCGATCAGTTCCTGGGTGGTGCGGACATCCGCCGCGCTCGGTCCGGGAGCCGCGGTGGTCTGTGCGAACGCGGTCGTGGGCAGGGAGACTGCGAGGGTGGCTGTCGCAGCGACGGACAACATCATCCACTTCATGGTCAGGTCCTTTCGGCCACTTGCTCGGTGGCCCGGCTCTTACCGGGCGTAGGGCCATCGTTGGCCGGGTGCCGACGGCAACGGCCGCTTCCGATCGTTTTCGATCACAGGACCGGTGACACTGAGTCGCGATACCGTCACTCACGGGGGTGATCCATGCCGAACAGGTCAGCACCGAGCCAGGGCGCGCCGGTGAGTGCTGCCGGTCTGCGGACGTACGACGAGCTCGCGGCGGGACTCCGGGCCCTGCGCGTCTGGTCGGGACTGTCCTTCCGGGACCTGCACCGGCGCGTCGTCGCGGCCCGGCGCGAACGTGGAGTTCCGGAGCTACCGGTGTACAACACCGTCTATCGCTGTCTGCAGCCCGGCCGGACCAGGATCGACATCGAGCTGATCGCCGACATCGTCCGCGCCTTCGGCGCTGCCGACCACGAGGCCGAATGGCGCCAGGCGTGCGCTGTCGCTTCCGGCGAGATCCTCGAGTCCGGCGTCGTGTCGGTCCAGGACACGCTGCCGGCCGGCACCACAGTGTTCATCGGACGCGGCGACGAGCTCAGGCTGCTGCTCACCAGGCCCGATCCGGCCGCGGCGACCCTCATCGCGGTCGAGGGGATGGCTGGTGTCGGGAAGACCTGCCTCGTGACCCACGCTGCTCATCTGCTGACCGGTGAGCACGGCCATGAGGCATGTCTGTGGGTTGATCTTCGGGGCTACGACCCGCAGCTCCCGCCCGCCGACCCCACCGCTGTTCTCGACGGACTTCTCCGTCGGCTGGGCGTACCCGGGCAGGAGATCAGCCGTCTCGGTCTCGAGGCCCGCAGGGAGCGGTTCCGGCAGGCACTGACCGCAACGACCGCGCTGATCGTGCTGGACAACGCGGCCTCCGAGGAACAGGTCCGGCCGCTCCTGGCCGAAACGCCCGGCAGCATCACCCTGGTCACGAGCCGCCGCCACCTCACCGGCCTGCCCGCGGATCACCGGATCGAGCTCGGTGTCCTCACGGCGGCCGAGTCCGTCGAACTTCTTCTCGGCGACGCCGGCAGCCGGCCGGACGATCGGTCCGGTGCCGGTCCGACGGTGCGAGACGACTCCCGGGCCTCGGAGCAGATCGTCGAGTTGCTCGGTCATCTGCCGCTGGCCGTTGCTCTGATCGCGAGCCGGATCCGATCGACGCCCGACTGGACCCTGGACGACCAGCTGACGCGTCTGGTCGAGCGCCAGGAAGGGCTTGCCGTCGAAGATGGCATCGAGTTGGCACTTGCCTCCTCCTACGACCGGCTCAGCTCCGGCCGGCAACGGCTGCTGCGGCTGATCGCCCTGCATCCGGGGCAGGATCTCGACGCGTACGCCGCTGCCGCGCTCGGTGGGGTCGAGCTGCCCGAGGCCGAGCGCGGCCTCGACGATCTTGCGGCGCACCACCTGGTCCAGCGCAGCTCCGCGGGGCGGATCACGCTCCACGACCTGATCAGGCTCTTCGCTCGGGATCGGTCCCGCAACGACGATCCCCCGCGCCAACGCCAGGAGGCGATGACACGCCTGCTCGACCACTGCCGTTACACCGCGGCTCGCGCTGCCGACCTGCTTTCGCCCCATCGGGGTGATTACGACGATCAGCTCATCGGTCCCGGCACGCCAAGCCCGCCGCTGCCGGACCGGGACGCGGCGGCGTACTGGCTGGAGACCGAGCGAACCAACCTGATCGGGCTTGCGCTGCATGCCGCCGGCAACGGCCAGGCGTCGTACACGGGGGATCTGTCCTGGATCCTGCTTCGCTTCCTGGACGTCGGCGCGTACTGCGACGATGCCGAGTTGCTGCACGGCACGGCCGTAGCTCTGCTCGACGGCCGGGCTGCCGCGAATGCTCGCTGGGGGCTCGGCATCGTGCATCGTTGGCACGGACATCTGGAGCTGGCGCAACGGGAGTACCTCACCGCGCTCGAGATCGCTCAGCAGCACAACGACCAGGCCCTGCTCAGCCGGGTTCGCCTGGCGCTCGGCGTCGTGAGTGGACAGATGGGCAGGTACGAAGATGCCGCCGGGCACTTCAGGCAGGCGCTCAGCGCCAGTGAGGCATCCGGACAGCGGAGTCGGTGCGGCATCGCGCACAACAACCTCGGCGCCATCTGTCTGAACTGGGGCCGGATCGACGAGGCGATCGGGCATCTCCGGACGGCGCTGGTCATTGCCCGCGAGATGTCCGACCGGCCCACCGAGGCCAGGGTGCTCGGCCATCTAGGGATAGCTGCCACCGGAGCGCGTCGTTGTGCCGAGGCTCTGGACTACCACGCGCAGATGCTCGATCTGGCTCGCCAGGAGGGCAATCCGGCTCTCGAAGGGTTCGGACTCAACAATCGCGGCGATACCCTCCGCGCCCTCGGCAGGCTGAGTGAGGCTGCTGACATGCACCGGCAGGCACTGGCACTGGCCGAAGAGGTCTCCCTCGTGGTCGGGATTCTGGAGGCGCGTAACTCACTGGGAGAGACGTTGCTGGCGCTTGGCCAGGCTGACGCCGCGCGCGCTGAGCATCAGACTGTCCTGTCTCTGGTCGAGTCCTGCAGAAATCGGCCCGAGGAGGGCCGTGCTCACGATGGCCTTGCGCAGGCGCTGATCGCGCTCGGCGCGGACGCGGAAGCCCAACAGCACCTGCGGCGGGCACTGAACCTGCTCACCGAGGTCGGATCCCCACGGGCTGATCAGATAGCTGCTCAGCTCGAGGTCGTCCGATCCTAGCCAGATCTCACCCCTCGGTCGGCCCTGACGAGGGGGTGAAGGGTTCTGTGGTGGTGGTCGGCTAGCGTCGGGGCGTGTTGCTGCCTGACTTGTCGGTGCCGGGGGCGGATCTGCCTGTTCGGGCGGTGCTGCCTGCCGCGGTTGATGCGGTGCGTTCGCGTGGGACGGCGGTGCTGGTCGCGCCGCCTGGGTCGGGGAAGACTTCGTTGTTGCCGTTGGCGCTGGGTGATGCGCTGGGGGGCACGATCATCGTTGCCGAGCCGCGGCGGATGGCTACGCGGGCGGCGGCGGCTCGGTTGGCGATGTTGGTGGGCGAGCCGCTGGGGCAGCGGGTTGGTTATGCGATGCGGGGTGAACGCAGTGGAGGTCGAGGGCTGCGGGTCGAGGTGGTGACGACCGGGCTGCTTGTACGGCGTTTGCAGCAGAACCCGGAGTTACCGGGGGTCGCCGCGATCGTGATCGACGAGTGTCACGAGCGGCATCTCGATGCGGATCTGCTGCTGGCGTTCTGCGTCGATGTCCGGGCGAATCTGCGGGAGGACCTGGCGATCGTCGCGACCTCGGCCACGGCGGACACGGTCCGGTTGAGTCGCGCTTTGGGTGCTGAGGTTCCGGCGCCGGTGATCACGGCGTCTGCCGCGCTGTACGACGTGGCGGTCGAGTGGGCGCCGCCGCCGGTGTATGTGCCGCTGCTTCCGGGTGGGCGGGTCGATCCTCGGCTGCTGGATCACGTGGCGGGCGTCGTACGGCGGGCTCTGGTGGAGAACGAAGGGGACATTCTCGTTTTCGTTCCGGGGGAGGGTGAGATCAACGGGGTGACTCGGCGGCTGGCCGGTGAGAACGTGCTGCCGTTGTTCGGGCGCCAGTCCAGGGCTGAGCAGGATCGTGCGTTGGCGCCGGGTGCTGCTCGCCGGATCGTGGTGACGACGTCGGTTGCGGAGAGTTCGTTGACGGTGCCCGGGGTCAGGGTGGTGGTCGACTCGGGGCTTGCGCGGGAGCCGCGGACCGATCAGTCGCGTGGGCTCGGGGCATTGGTCACCTGTCGGGTGTCGAAGTCGTCGGCTGATCAGCGGGCGGGCCGCGCGGGGCGAGAGGGGCCTGGGCGGGTCTATCGGTGCTGGTCGGCCACCGACCACGCGCATCTCGACGACCACCCGGCGCCGGAGATCGCGATCGCCGATCTGGCCGCATTCGCCCTCGACCTTGCGGCGTGGGGTGCGCCTGCGGGCGACGGTCTGACGTTGCTCGAGGCGCCGCCGGCGGTGGCGATGGACGCGGCCACCGAGCTGTTGCGCCGCCTCGATGCCATCGACGACAACGGCCGGATCACCGAGCGGGGACGGCGGATGGCGGCGATCGGCGCGCATCCGCGGTTGGCTCGTGCGTTGCTGGACGGTACGCCGCGGGTCGGCGCCGACCGGGCGCACGAGATCGTCGCGATGCTCTCCGACGACTCCGGCCGCGACTTCGGCGACGACCTCCCGGCCCGCTGGCGAGCCCTCCGCCGCGGTGAAGACCGCGGAGCCACGGCCCGCTGGAGAGAAGAGACAAAGCGCTTGGGTCGAGGCGCGCCGCCAGGCGCCCAGGCGCGAGGCGGGGGAGCGCGGCCGGCGGTTGGTGCGTCGGCTGGGTCCGGGACGCGCGGCGTACCGGATGATCTTGCGGCCGGGATCGTGGTGGGGCTGGCGTATCCGGATCGGATCGCGCGGGTCCGTGGTGCGGACTCGGCGACGTACCAGATGTCTGGTGGTACCGGCGCTGCGCTCGATCCGCAGTCACCCTTGCGGAACACGACCTGGCTGGCGATCGCGGTGGCTGATCGGGCGCCCGGTCGCGCTGACGCCAGGATTCGCTCCGCGGCGCCGATCGACGAGCAGACGGCACGCGACATCGCCGGCGACCTCGTCGCGACCACCGACCAGATCCGGTGGGACGACGGACGGATCGTGACTCGTCGCGTCGAGGCGCTCGGTGCGATCGTGCTCAACGACGTCCCGCTGGCCAAGCCCGACCGGCTGCTCGTCCAAGCGGCTGTTCGCGACGGGATCCGGCGCAGCGGTCTGTCCGTACTGCGTTGGTCGGAGGCCGCACTCGCCCTGCGGGAGCGGCTCGCGTTCTGCCACGCCCATCTCGGAGCCCCCTGGCCCGCGGTCGACGACGAGGCACTGCTGGCCAACCTCGACGACTGGCTGGGCACCGAGCTCGCCTCGGTGCGACGGTCGGGCGATCTGACCCGCATCGACGTCGCCTCTGCGCTCCGGCGACTGCTGCCCTGGCCCGCGGCGACCCGGTTCGGCGAACTCGCACCTGAGCGGCTCAAGGTCCCCTCGGGCTCCGAAGTACGACTCGCGTACGACGGCGTCGAGCCGCCGGTCCTCGCGGTGAAGCTGCAGGAGGTGTTCGGCTGGACAGCCACTCCAGCCGTCGCGGACGGCCGCGTCCCGGTCGTCCTGCACCTGCTGTCGCCCGCCCGCCGTCCGGTCGCGATCACGAGCGACCTCGCCTCGTTCTGGAAGCAGGGCTACCCCCAGGTCCGAGCCGACCTACGAGCCCGCTACCCCCGCCATCCGTGGCCCGATGATCCACTCACCGCGATCCCGACCAAGCGCGTGAAACCGCGCCAGTGAACGGAGCTAACCTGAACACCATGGACGTACTTTCTGCGGCGGGCGAGCGGACCGCTCGCGAGCTGCGCGGGCTGGCCCGCGTGCTGGTCCGGTCCGGCTACGCGGACCGCGCCGCGGTGACCGCTGCTCTGACCGAGGCCGTCCAGGAGGACGCGCCCGCGGCGGACGCGGCGGTCGTCGTACCGGAGCTGATCGCCGAGGCAGCGGCTGACCTGAAGGCCGAGGCCGAGAGCTGGCCGGCGGAGACCGGCCCCGACCGGCTGGACGCCGTGCTGGGTGAGCTGGAGGCGCTCGGGATCGTCGTGGTGCGCTACTGCGCGGACCACCACGATGCGCGCAGGGCGTTGAAGGCGGCGAACGCTCCCAAGGGGCTGGTGTTCTTCACCGACACCGACGTGTGGCACGCGGTCGACTTCGGGATGCTCGAGCTGAAGGTCTGGCACCCGGACACCGCGAACGTCGCGCCGGGCGAGCCGTTGCTGGACGACGTACTGGCGCTGCTGGCCGAGCGGGACCTCCCGGCGACCTTCGACGAGGGGCGTATCGAGGTCACCGTCGACTGGCGGCGGCGGGTCGAGCTGTGATCGGCGTCTTCGCGCTGCAGGGCAACGTGCGCGAGCACCTGGCGATGCTGGCCCAGGTCGGCGAGGAGGCCGTGCCCGTACGGCGGCCGTCCGAGCTCGACGCGGTCGACGCGCTGGTGCTGCCGGGCGGCGAGTCGACGACGATGGACAAGCTGGCCCGCTCCTTCGGGCTGTTCGAGCCGCTGCAGAAGCGGATCGCGGACGGCATGCCGGTGTTCGGGACGTGCGCCGGGATGATCATGCTGGCCGACCGGATCACCGGCGGGATCGAGGGGCAGGAGACGCTCGGCGGGCTGGACGTGACCGTGCAGCGGAACGCGTTCGGGCGGCAGGTGGACTCGTTCGAGGCCGATCTGGACTTCGCCGCCTTCGGTACGCCGTACCACGCGGTGTTCATCCGGGCACCCTGGGTCGAACGCGTCGGACACGACGTGGAAGTGCTGTCCACCGTGAGCTCCGGACCGGCCGCGGGTAGGATCGTGGCGGTTCGCCACGATCGGCTGCTGGCCACCTCGTTCCACCCCGAGATGACGGGTGACGCCCGGCTGCACGGCTACTTCGCCGATCTGGTGCGCGACCTCTAGTCATTGGCAGGCGGTAGAAGGGTTGGGTTCGCGATGTCAGGCCACTCCAAATGGGCCACCACCAAGCACAAGAAAGCGGTCATCGACTCGAGGCGCGCCAAGCTCTTCGCGAAGCTGATCAAGAACATCGAGGTGGCCGCCCGGACCGGCGGCGGTGACCTGGCCGGGAACCCGACCCTGTACGACGCGGTGCAGAAGGCGAAGAAGTCGTCCGTCCCGAACGACAACATCGACCGCGCGGTCAAGCGCGGCTCCGGCGCCGAGGCCGGTGGCGCGGACTGGCAGTCGATCACGTACGAGGGGTACGGCCCGAACGGTGTCGCGATGCTGATCGAGTGCCTGACCGACAACCGCAACCGCGCCGCGGCCGACGTCCGGACCGCGATGACCCGCAACGGCGGCTCGCTGGCCGACCCGAACTCGGTCGCCTACCTGTTCAACCGCAAGGGCGTCATCGTGGTGAACAAGGAGCAGGACGGCAAGACCTACTCCGAGGACGACGTGATGGAGGCCGTGCTCGAGGCCGGCGCCGACGAGGTGAACGACCTCGGTGAGGCGTTCGAGGTGATCAGCGAGGCGACCGACCTGGTGAAGGTCCGCACCGCGCTGCAGGACGCCGGGATCGACTACGAGTCGGCCGACGCGTCGTTCGTCCCGTCGATGACGGTCGAGCTGGACGCCGACGGCGCGAACAAGATCTTCCGGCTGATCGACGCGCTCGAGGACAGCGACGACGTCCAGAACGTGTTCGCCAACTTCGATGTGTCGGACGACGTGATGGCCGAGGTCGGCTGACCTCTCTGGAGGTTTAGTTAACTCACGGGTAACCTCGGGTCATGGCGACTCAGGTGCTGGCGATGTGGGAGCGGTTGCGGACCGTCCCGGGCGGTCCGCGACTCTTCTCCTTCGCCTTCAGCCGGCGGGCGCCGTACTTCGGGTCGATCCGCCCGCGCTTCGTGCAGGTCAGCCCGAACTTCGCGGCGCTGACGCTGCCCAAGCGCCGTGCCGTCCAGAACCACATCGGCACCGTGCACGCGATCGCCGTCTGCAACGGCCTCGAGGCCGCGATGGGCGCACTCGCAGAGGCGACCGTCCCGGCCGGCAAGCGCTGGCTCCCGAAAGGCATGGATGTCGCCTACCTGGCCAAGTCCACCTCCGACCTGACCTGTACGGCGGAAACCGACCCGGCCGCCTGGACCGCGGGGCCCGACGTACCGGTCCGGGTCACAGCGACGCGTGATGACGGCACGGTCGTGGTCGAGGGCACCATCAACCTCTGGGTCACCGACAAGAAGTAGGTGAGCCGCCGCGCTGGAACAATCAGCTCGATGAGGCGATGGGTGCTGGCCGGGGGAGTCCTTGTCTACGTGGCGGCCGTGGCCATTTTGGTTGCCACAGGCAACACTGAGGTCCACTACAGCGCCGACGGCGGCGAGACCCGGCCGATGTGGTTCCGCTGGCTCCCGGCCGCCGTCGGCATCCTGCTGATCCGGTTGACGCCGCCGCAGCTCGATCGGGCGCCCGGGGGACGATCGGACCGGCGTCAGGCCTGGATCCTGGTCGGTCTGGCGCTCGCGTTCGCCGTACTGTTGAAGCTGTTCGGGCTCTTCGAGGTGTGGAAGGTCCTGCTGCTGCTCCTGGCGCCGCTGGCCGTCTTCCGGTGGCTTGGGGGCAGGCCCACGGAGCGCTGGCCTGCTACGGCTCGCTGGGCCCCGGCCCTGCCGGTCGCTGCTTGGCTCCTGCTCACGTACGTCGGTCCGCTGGCGCAGGAGAGCGCCCGGCCGGACCTGGCGGTGCTGGATCTGGTGATGGCGATGGTGGCGGTCTTCCTGATCAACAGTGTGCTGGAGGAGGTCTTCTACCGGCGCTGGCTCCAGACCCGGTGGGAGCAGCAGCTCGGGCCCTGGCCGGCCATCGTGATCGCCTCGCTGCTGTGGGCGTGCTGGCACGTCGGCATCCAGGGGACCGGAGAGCTCGGGGTGGACCTGGCGGGGGCTGTGGTCAACCAGGGCGTGCTCGGGCTGTTCCTGGGCTACCTGTGGAGCAGGTATCGCCGCATGTGGCCGCTGTTCACCGTGCACGGTGCGGTGAACGCGATGGGGATATTGCTGTCGCTCGTCTGAGGGGCACGTCGTAGGGTCTGGGCGTGACTGATGCGCTGCGATTCGTCGACATCACCGAGGACCAGCTGGACGCCGTACTGCGGGTACGGGCTCGTTCGTTCGGGCCGTTGCCCGCGGGGTCGCGGGAGGAGTGGCGCAAGGACGCCGTCGAGTTCCTCCAGGACGGCCGGTACGTCGGGGTGACCGACGGCGACGAGGTGGTCGCCGCGGCGCGGATCTGGGACTTCCGCCAGTGGTGGGGCGGGCGGCAGGTGCCGATGGCCGGGATCGCCGGTGTCGTGGTGTCGCCGGAGTACCGGGGCCGTGGCGTCGGCAGCCTGCTGATGCGCGGGGTGCTGCAGCGGAGCGCCGACCGGGGCTTCCCGCTCACCGCGCTCTACCCGGCGACCACGGTGATCTACCGCAAGCTCGGCTACGAGTTCGGCGGCGGCCGGTACCGGTTCTCCTTCCAGGCGGCGGATCTGCGCTCGCTGGGCGGTCGTGGCGTCGAGCTGCGCCGGGCCGGTCCTGCTGACGCGGCGCGATTCCTGGAGCTGGTCGGCCAGGCGCATGAGAGCGGCCGGGCCAGCGGCGTGCTGGGCTGGCCGGAGTCAAAGGTGGCCGAGTGGCTGGTCGACGACGAGGACATCTTCGCCTACCTCGCCGACGACGGCTTCGTCGTCTACAACTGGGACGGCAACAACCTGCGGGTCGACGAGCTCATCGCCCACTCCGAGACGACCGCACGGGCCCTGTGGGCGACAGTGGGGTCCGGCTCCTCGACGGCTCGGTTGGTGCACGCCTACGTCTCGCCGAACGACCCGGTGCACCTGCTGGCGCAGCTGGAGGCGGACAAGGAGGCCCACGTCCAGCGCTGGATGCTGCGGCTGCTCGACGCCCCGGCTGCGATCGCTGCCCGGGGGTTCGCGCCGGGTGTGGTGGCCGAGGTTGACCTGCAGCTCGACGACGCCGAGGTGCCGGCCCACTCGGGCCGCTGGCGCCTGTCCGTTGCTGACGGCTCCGGCAAGCTCACGCCGTCCTCGGGGACCGGCGACGTGCTGCGGCTCGGCTCGCGTGGGCTGTCCGCCCTGTACGCCGGTACGCCGCTGGCCACGCTGCGCGGCTCGGGGCTGGCTTCCGGCGGGTCGGTCGCGGCTGACGGCCTGCTCGACACGGCGTTCGGCGGTGCTCCGGCGTACATGCTCGACTTCTTCTGACCCCCGTTGTCCACAGACGCGCGGCGAGTCGATTTCCTGGCGGCCAGACTCCCCGCATAGTGTTTGTCGAACAAACGTTCGGAGGTGGTCCATGCGCGTGCTCGGCGTCGACCCGGGGTTGACCCGGTGCGGTCTCGGCGTGGTCGAGGGTGCGCCCGGACGGCCGCCGACGCTGGTCGCCGTCGGGGTGATCCGGACGCCGACCGACCTGGACGTCGCGCGCCGGCTGGTCCAGATCGAGGCCGGCATAGAGCAGTGGATCGACGAGCACTCGCCGGACGCCGTGGCCGTGGAGCGGGTCTTCGCGCAGCACAACGTACGGACCGTGATGGGTACCGCGCAGGCGTCCGGGATCGCGATGGTGGTGGCCGCGCGGCGCGGGCTGCCGGTCGCGCTGCACACGCCGAGCGAGGTGAAGGCGGCGGTGACCGGCTCGGGCCGGGCCGACAAGGATCAGGTGACCACGATGGTCACCCGCATCCTGCAGCTCCCCGAGCGCCCGACGCCCGCCGACGCCGCCGACGCCCTGGCTCTCGCGATCTGCCACGTCTGGCGCGGTGGCGTGACAAACCGTCTGCAGGGCGCGGCGAAGTCTCAGCTGGAGGCTCGCGCGCAGGCGCAGTCGAAGGTTCAACTGGCAAAAGTGCAAGCGGCGCTGGCACAGGCGACCGCGGCCCGGGAGGCACAGCTCCGGGCGGTTCGAGGAGGTAGACGATGATCGCGTTCGTACGGGGACCGGTGGCTGCGATCGGCGTGGACAGTGCGGTGATCGAGGTCGGTGGGATCGGCCTGCAGGTGTACTGCCACCCGGGGACGCTGGCCGGGCTGCGGCCCGGGCAGGAGGCCCGGGTGTCGACCTCGATGGTGGTGCGCGAGGACTCGCTGACGCTGTACGGGTTCGCGGACGACGACGAGAAGAGCCTGTTCGAGCTGCTGCAGACCGCGTCCGGGGTCGGGCCGAAGCTGGCGCAGGCGGCGCTCGCCGTACTGAGTCCTGATCAGCTGCGGCAGGCCGTCGCCACCGAGGACCTGGCGGTGCTGGTGAAGGTGCCGGGGATCGGGAAGAAAGGTGCGCAGCGGATCGTGCTGGAGCTGAAGGACAAGATCGGTGCGCCGTCCAGGACGGTGTCCGGGCGTCCGCTGCAGACCGGCGAGGCGTGGAAGGACCAGGTGCAGGCCGGCCTGGTCGGGCTGGGCTGGTCGGCGCGCGATGCCGAGGACGCGGTGATCGCCGTGTCGCCGCTGGCCGACGAGGGTGAACCGTCCGTCCCCAACCTCCTGCGCGCCGCGCTGCGCGTGCTGTCGAAGGCGTAGCAGATGGAGGACAACGTCAGGCCGCTGGTGTCCGCGGACGTCGTGGACCTCGAGGAACGCAAGATCGAGTCCGCGCTGCGCCCGCGCACGCTGGCCGAGTTCGGTGGGCAGCGCCGGGTCAGCGAGCAGCTCGAGCTGGTGCTGCACGCGGCTCGCGGCCGCAACCGCGCGCCCGACCACGTGCTGCTGTCCGGTCCGCCCGGGCTGGGCAAGACCACGCTGGCGATGATCATCGCGGCCGAGCTGTCGGCGCCGCTGCGGATCACCAGCGGTCCGGCGATCCAGCACGCCGGCGACTTGGCGGCGATCCTGTCCGGCCTGAGCGAGGGCGAGGTGCTGTTCCTCGACGAGATCCACCGGATGTCGCGGCCGGCCGAAGAGCTGCTGTACATGGCGATGGAGGACTTCCGGGTCGACGTGATCGTCGGAAAGGGGCCTGGGGCAACGGCTATTCCGCTGGAGATCCCGCCGTTCACGCTGGTCGGCGCGACCACGCGGGCGGGTCTGCTGCCGGGGCCGCTGCGGGACCGGTTCGGGTTCACCGGTCACCTGGAGTTCTACGAGTCGGCCGAGCTGGAGAAGATCGTCAACCGGTCCGCCGCGCTGCTCGACGTCGACATCACGCCGGAGGCCGCCACCGAGATCGCGTCGCGGTCGCGTGGCACACCCCGGATCGCGAACCGGCTGCTCCGCCGGGTGCGCGACTACGCCGAGGTCCGGGCCGACGGCATCGTCACGATCGCGCTGTCGAAGGCCGCGCTCGACCTGTACGAGGTCGACAAGATGGGCCTGGACCGGCTCGACCGCGGCGTGCTCGACGCGCTCTGCCGCCGCTTCGGCGGGGGACCGGTCGGTCTGTCCACGCTCGCGGTCGCGGTCGGCGAGGAACGCGAAACGGTCGAGGAGGTCGCCGAACCGTTCCTGGTCCGCTCCGGGTACCTGGCCCGCACGCCCCGCGGTCGCGTCGCCACTCCCGCCGCCTGGCGTCACCTGGGCCTCAGCGTCCCCAAGAACGCCACCTTCGCCGACACGCTGTTCGAGACCGAGGACGAGCAGTAGCGCTTCGGGAACTGCGGAGCACGTCGTACACGTTGAAGAACCAAGCCGTGCGGCCAGTGCGGTGGATCAGGTACGCCGCGCCACCGGAGCGGCGTACGGTGGCGAGTAACGCAAACGTGACCCGGTGTCATGCGGCACTTGTTGCCGCCCAGGGTTAGACTCCCCGGTGGCCTGACCTCGGGCCGTCCCGTGACGACCTGCGCGCGCAGAGCGTGCTCGGGCCCCCACAATCGACGAAGGATTCTGAGTCCCGATGGAACTGCTCGCCGTACCGATGGCCTCCTCCGGGGGCTCGGGCTTCACGCTCCTGCTCCCGCTGATCCTGATCGTGGGAATGATCTGGTTCATGAGCCGCACCCAGCGCAAGCAGCGGCAGAAGCAGGCTGACACTGTCGCCGCCCTGACCCCGGGGACCAAGGTCGTCACCACCAGCGGCATGGTCGGTGTCGTCGAGGAGGTCGACGACGAGTACGTCACCCTCGAGGTCTCCGACGGCATCCTCGTGCAGTTCCTCAAGGCCGCGGTCGGCCGGGTGCTCCCCGACGACACCGCGGACGACGAGCTGACCGCCGACGCGGCCGCCGACGAGCCGGCCGAGGCCCCGGTGGAGCGGGTCACGGACGAGACGCCGGAGCGCGACACCGTCGACGTACCGGAGACGGGCGACACCAAGGCGCAGGACAAGAAGCTGCCGCCGACGCACACCGAGAACTGAACTTCCCCGTCCTATCGGCGTGTTGCGCGCCCCGGCGTCACCCTGACACCCCGGCGCGCCCAGAAGCGCAAAGGTTGAATCTGACGTGGCATCAACGACGACATCCCGCCCAGGGCGGCTCCTGATCGTTCTGGGGGTCATCCTGGTCCTGCTGTTCGGGATCATGGGGCTGACCAAGCACTGGGAGCCCAAGCTCGGCCTGGACCTGCGCGGTGGCACCACCATCACGCTCACCGCGAAGTCCCTGGCAGGCGGCGGATCGATCACCGCCGAGCAGCTGGCCGAGGCGAAGAACATCATCTCGCAGCGGGTCAACGGAGCGGGTGTCGGCGAGGCCGAAATCACCACTGCCGGTGGCAGCCACATCAACGTGGCTGTCCCCGGCGCCAACCAGGACAGTCTGGTCAAGCAGGTCGGCCAGACCGCCCTGCTGTACTTCAGGGTCGTGTACGACGCGCAGCAGGCGGCCCCGCCGCCCCCCGCGCCGACGACCACCCCGACCGGCAAGCCGACGACGACGCCGAAGCCGAGCACCACGCCGAAGCCGTCGACCACGCTGAAGCCGAGCACCACCCCGTCGCCGAACGGCCGCGCCTGGAGCAGCGTGCTCGGCCAGGCCGCCACCCCGACCCCGACCGCGCCGGCGAGCACTCCGCCGGCGACGCCCCCCGCGACCCCGCCGGCCACGCCGCCGGTCGCCGCCGGTGACCCGCTCGCCTGGCAGCCCGACGCGGCCACCACGGCGGCCTTCGGGACCTTCAAGTGCCCCGACGGCAAGGCGAACGCGAAGCCCGAGGACAACCCGGAAAAGCCGCTGTTCTCCTGCGACAAGGCCGGCACCAGCAAGTACCTGCTCGGCCCCGCGATCCTCAAGGGCACCGACCTGTCCGACGCCAGCGCGGGCATCCCGCAGGGCGGCTTCCAGTGGCAGGTCAACCTGAACTTCAACAGCGAGGGTGGCGACAAGTTCCTCAAGGCCACCACCGCGATCGCCCAGCGCGGCCAGGGCCAGAACCTGTTCGCGATCGTGCTGGACGGCGAGACCATCTCGACGCCGAGCGTCGACCAGCCGATCCCCGGCGGTCAGGCGCAGATCAGCGGCAGCTTCACCGAGACCGAGGCGCGTGACCTGGCCAACGTCCTGAAGTACGGCGCGCTGCCGGTCTCGTTCGACGTCTCCTCGGTCGAGACCATCTCGCCGCAGCTCGGTGGCGACCAGCTGTCGGCCGGGATCACGGCGGGCCTGATCGGTCTCGCGCTGGTGATCATCTTCTCGTTCCTGTACTACCGCGGCCTCGGCCTGGTTGTGGTCGCCTCGCTGGCCGCCGCGGCGGCGCTGACGTACGCGTCCGTCGTACTGCTCGGCCAGGCGATCGGGTTCACGCTGACGCTCGCCGGCATCGCGGGTCTGATCGTGGCGATCGGTATCACCGCGGACTCGTTCGTCATCTACTTCGAACGACTGCGCGACGAGGTCCGTGAGGGCCGCAGCCTGCGCTCCTCGGTGGAGACCGGCTGGGCCCGGGCCAAGCACACGATCATCGCGGCCGACTCGATCTCGCTGCTGGCTGCCGTCGTGCTGTACATCCTGGCCGTCGGCGGCGTGAAGGGCTTCGCGTTCACGCTCGGCCTGACCACGCTGATCGACCTGCTGGTGGTCTTCATCTTCACCAAGCCGCTGGTCACCCTGCTGGCCCGGACCGACTTCTTCGGCCACGGCCACAAGCTGTCCGGCCTCGACCCCGAGCACCTCGGGGTGGAGCGCCTGCCCGGCCAGATGAAACCGGCCGCCCGTCCGGCCAAGTCGACGCGTAAGCCCGTGGGAGGGGAGGTCTGATGTCGAAGCTCGGAAACATCGGTGCGAAGCTGCACCGCGGTGAGGTCTCCTACGACTTCATCGGCAAGCGCAAGGTGTGGTTCACCGTCTCGCTGATCCTGGTCGCGGTCTCCGTGATCGGCCTGGCCGTCCGCGGTCTGGCGCTCGGCATCGAGTTCAAGGGCGGTACGGAGTACCAGACCTCGGTCGCGGTCACCGACAGCACGATCGACGACTTCGGCAACGCGGTGAAGGCGACCAACGCCCAGGACCTCGGCGACCCGGTCGTCACCACGGTCGGCAGCGACAAGGTCCGGATCCAGACCCGCCCGCTGAGCCAGGACGACATCACCAAGGTCCGCACCGCGATCGCCCAGCAGGCCGGCGTCCAGCCGAACCAGGTCAGTACGTCGCAGATCGGCGCCTCCTGGGGTGACCAGATCGCGAACAAGGCCGTGCTCGCGCTGATCGTGTTCCTGGTCCTGGTCTTCCTGGTGATCTGGATCTACTTCCGCGAGTCCAAAGCCTCGATGG
Organism: Kribbella sp. DT2; assembly: GCF_049844575.1. NCBI lineage: Bacteria > Bacillati > Actinomycetota > Actinomycetes > Propionibacteriales > Kribbellaceae > Kribbella > Kribbella sp. DT2. The sequence continues at coordinate 261,718 of NZ_JBNCLH010000002.1, forward strand.
CGGCGATCATCGCGCTGCTGCACGACGTCCTGATCACGGTCGGCGTCTACGCGCTGATCGGGTTCGACGTCACGCCGGCCACCGTCATCGGCGTCCTGACGATCCTCGGGTACTCGCTGTACGACACCGTCGTGGTCTTCGACAAGATCCGGGAGAACACCCGCGGTATCACCGGGTCGAACCGCTTCACCTACAGCGACGCGACCAACCTGGCCGTCAACCAGACCGTCGTCCGGTCGATCAACACCACGCTGATCGCGCTGATGCCGGTCGGGTCGATCCTCGTGGTCGGCACGGTCGTGCTCGGCACCGGCCCGCTGAAGGACCTGTCGCTGGCCCTGTTCGTCGGTATCGCGGTCGGCGCGTACTCCTCGGTCTTCATCGCCCCGGCGCTGCTGGCCACCTTCAAGGAGCGCGAGCCGGGCATGCAGGCGCTGCGCCGCCGGGTGCTCGCCAAGCGCGCCCAGCAGAGCGGCTCGGCCGCTGTCACCGGTGAGCCGGCGGCCGCGCTGGTCGGTGGCGGCGGCACGGCGACCGTCGTACGGCCTCAGGACCGGCCCAAGGCCGGTACGCCGGTGGCGTCGAGCCGCCCGGTGAAGTCGACCGGCTCGGCCGGGCGGCCGCAGCCGAGCCGTAAGCCGCGCTCCAAGCGCGGCAAGTGATCATCTCGACGAAGGGTTGCTGATGCGTTCGCTGGAAGAGGTCCTCACGGACGGCATCCGCGACATCCAGGACTACCCGCAGCCGGGGGTGGTGTTCAAGGACATCACCCCCCTGCTGGCCGACCACACCGGGTTCACCCAGGTGGTGGAGGCGCTGGCGGCGTTCGGCAAGGACGACGACGGCGACGTGGTGGTCGACAAGGTGGTCGGGATCGAGGCCCGCGGCTTCATCCTGGCCGCGCCGGTCGCGCTCGCGCTGGGCGCCGGGTTCGTCCCGGTCCGTAAGCAGGGCAAGCTGCCGGCCGCGACGTTCGCGGAGTCGTACGCGCTGGAGTACGGCGAGGCGACGATCGAGGTGCACCAGGACGCGTTCGCGCCCGGCGACCGGGTGCTGGTGATCGACGACGTACTGGCCACGGGCGGGACGGTCGAGGCGTGCCTGCGGCTGATCCGCCGCTGCGGCGCAGAGGTGGTCGGCACCGCCGTACTGATCGAGCTGTCGTTCCTGCCCGGCCGCAAGCGGCTGGCGGACGAGCGGGTGGACGCCCTCGTCACTGTGTGAAACCGGCCGGATCGTCAAATCGGCGTGTTGTCCACAGGCCGTGTCCACCTCGCTGGCCGTGACCCCCTAGACTGGTGGTCTGTCGGCGGAGGGACACGACGTGGGCGAAGACCCGGCGATGACGTCAGCGGTACCGGATGTGGTGCCGCACGAGCCTCAGCGCGCGCCCACACCGGTGCGCCCGGTCAGCTCGTCGCCGCCGCCTGCCGCCCAACCGCCGAGGATCGCGCCCGCCCGGGTGCGCGCCCGGCTCGCCCGCCTGGGCGGCACCCGCCACCCGAACCGGGCGCCGATGCTGGAGCCGCTGTTCCGGGTCGTCCGTGCGACGCACCCCAAGGCCGACCTGGCGATGATCGAGCGGGCCTACCGGACCGCCGAGAAGCACCACACCGGCCAGCTGCGCAAGAGCGGTGACGCGTACATCACGCACCCGCTCGCGGTCGCCACGATCCTGGCCGAGCTGGGTATGACCGCGCCGACGCTGTGCGCCGCGCTGCTGCACGACACCGTCGAGGACACCGACTACACGATCGCCGAGCTGACCAAGGACTTCAGCGAAGAGATCGCGATGCTGGTCGACGGCGTGACCAAGCTCGACAAGGTCAAGTACGGCGAGTCCGCGCAGGCCGAGACGATCCGCAAGATGGTCGTCGCGATGGCCAAGGACATCCGGGTGCTGGTGATCAAGCTCGCCGACCGGCTGCACAACATGCGCACGCTCGGCTTCCTGCGCCAGGAGAAGCAGGAGCGGATCGCCCGCGAGACCCTCGAGATCTACGCCCCGCTGGCCCACCGGCTCGGTATGAACACGATCAAGTGGGAGCTCGAGGACCTGTCGTTCTCGACCCTGCACCCGAAGGTGTACGACGAGATCGTCCGGCTGGTCGCCGAGCGCGCGCCGTCCCGCGACGAGTACCTGGCCTCGGTGATCGACCAGGTGCACGAGGACCTGCGCGCCGCGAAGGTGAAGGCCACCGTCACCGGCCGGCCCAAGCACTACTACTCGATCTACCAGAAGATGATCGTCCGCGGCCGCGAGTTCGGCGACATCTACGACCTGGTCGGCATCCGCGTGCTGGTCGAGTCGGTCCGGGACTGCTACGCCGCGCTCGGCGTACTGCATGCGCGATGGAATCCGGTCCCCGGCCGGTTCAAGGACTACATCGCGATGCCGAAGTTCAACATGTACCAGTCGCTGCACACCACCGTGATCGGCCCGCAGGGTAAGCCGGTGGAGCTGCAGATCCGGTCCTTCTCGATGCACCGGCGCGCGGAGTACGGCATCGCCGCGCACTGGAAGTACAAGGAGGACCCGAACGCACCGGCTCCGGAGGTGGGCGCCCCGCCGACCACCGAGATCGGCGCGCCGAACGACATGCCCTGGGTCCGGCAGCTGGTCGACTGGCAGCGGGAGACCTCCGACCCGTCGGAGTTCCTCGACTCGCTGCGCTTCGAGATCAACAACTCCGAGGTCTACGTCTTCACCCCGCGCGGCGACGTGATGTCGCTGCCGACGGGCTCGTCGCCGGTCGACTTCGCCTACGCGATCCACACCGAGGTCGGGCACCGCTGCATCGGCGCCCGGGTGAACGGCCGGCTCGTCCCGCTGGAGAGCACGCTCGAGAACGGCGACGTCGTCGAGGTCTTCACCTCCAAGGCGCAGGGCGCCGGTCCGTCGCGCGACTGGCTCGGCTTCGTCAAGAGCCCCCGCGCGCGGAACAAGATCAAGCACTGGTTCAGCAAGGAACGCCGCGACGAGGCGATCGAGCACGGCAAGGACGCGATCGCCAAGCAGCTCCGCAAGGAGGGCCTGCCGCTGCAGCGCCTGCTGTCGCACGAGACACTCACCGCCGTCGCCAACTCCCTGCGGTACCCGGACGTCACCGGCCTGTACGCCGCGGTCGGCGAGAGCCACGTCAGCGCCCAGGCCGTCGTCCGGCGATTGATCGAGACGTACGGCGGGGAAGAGGGCGCCGCCGAGGACCTGGCCGAGGGCCTGCGCCTCCCGCAGACCCGCGAGCGCCGCAAGCGCGCCGCACGCGGCGACGCCGGTGTCATCGTCAAGGGCGCGACCGACGTACTGTCCAAGCTCGCCCGGTGCTGCACGCCGGTACCAGGTGACGAGATCATCGGCTGGGTCACCCGAGGAGCCGGCGTCTCGGTCCACCGGGCCGACTGCGCCAACGTCGCGGACCTGCAGACCCAGCCCGAACGCATCGTCGAGGTCGAGTGGGCCCCCACCGCCCAGTCGGTCTTCCTGGTAGCCATCCAGGTCGAGGCCCTCGACCGGGCCCGCCTGCTGTCGGACATCACACGAGTCCTCTCGGACTACCACGTGAACATCCTCTCGGCAGCCCTGACGACGACCCGCGACCGCATCGCCAAGTCCCGCTTCACGTTCGAGATGGGCGACCCGACCCACCTGGGCCACGTCCTGAAGGCAGTCCGCTCGGTAGAAGGCGTCTTCGACGTCTACCGCGTCACGCAGTAGCTCCGGCTGCAGCTCCCACGCGCCGGCCGTGCGTGCGGCTGGGTGTGGCCGGGGCTGTGGCGATCTGGCTCCCCCGGGGTGCAAGGCGTGAGGCCCGGGTCGTCGGCCGACACTGTCGCGCTCGACCTTCGGCCGGCTCCGTCCTAGCGGGGCTTCGGCAAGCCCCGTTCCGCTGTCACAGCCGGCGCGGGGCGAAGCGGCCACAGCCCGCGCCGACCAGCGTGCCGCGTCCGAACGCCTGCGCCTGCATCCGTGCGCCGCCTCCGCAGAGTCCGCCCGCCAACGGGCCCATAGGGCGCTCAATGGACCGCCGGCCTCCGCCCAGGCCCTAGTCGTCACCACCCGTCCCGTCCGGTATAAGCCCCTGAGCCACAGCCCTGCGTACGTCGTACTGGCAGGCGAGTGAAAGCTACCAGCGGCGGGGAAGCCTGGGTTGTTGGCTCAGGTAGCTGCCGACGGCTAGTTCCAGGGCTGGGTAGCTGCCCCAGAGGTCGGGGCGGCGGACGGAGATGATGTGCCAGCCCAGGGCGGCCAACTCGTTCTGGCGGCGTTCGTCGCGGGCTTGCTGGCGGGGGCGGGAGTGCCAGCGGTCGCTGTCGTACTCGAGGCCGAGGCGGCGGCCGTCTTCGAGGGCAGCGGGGAAAGCCAGGTCGAGGCGGTACTTGCCGGCGTGGACCTGCAGGGTGGGTCGGGGGAAGCCCGCGTCCAGGAGTCTCAGGCGGAGCCAGGACTCGCCGGGGGACTCGGCCCTGGGGTCGGCGTAGCCGAGCATCAGGCGGGCCTGCCAGGCGCGGGGGTGGTCGGAGTGAGATGCCAGCTCGCGGAGGGCGTCGAGGGTGGTCGTGCCAGAGCGGAGGAAGGCGTCGACGGCCGAGAGGGCGAAAGGGCGCGAGAGATTCAGGGCCAGGGCCAGCGCGGTGGAGGCGGGGGAGCTGACCTTGAGGCCGGCGATTTCGACGGTGTCGGTTGGTTCGCTGGTCCAGTGGAGGCCGGGGTCCTCGGATTCGCCGAGGGCGGTGGTGTTGATGCCGTGGATCCAGGCGGCGGTTCGGCCGGAGGCGGTGGTGTCGGGTGGGAGGAAGAGGGCGACGGCCGCGGCGCGGAGCTCGGGGGAGTCGGGGACGCAGGCGTCGACGTACGCGCCTTTGAGGACACGGCGGATGTCGCCGGAGCTCTGCAGCCACTTGAGCTTGCGGCCGACCTGGCGGCCTGTGAAGGGCAGGCCGCAGAAATACAGCGGGGCGTCGTACGGGAGCATCACCGAAGGATGACTGAAAGCACCCCGTGGGTGCTTTCAGTCATCCACAGGGTCAGCTGAAGTCCGAGAGGGCGATTTCGGCCTGCGTGAGCCACTCGCGGCGGGCTGCGATGGCTTCTCGGGCTTCCTTGGCCTTGCGGGCGTTGCCCTGGGCGTCGTGCTTGGCGGCCTGCTTCTCCAGGTCGGTGATGAGGGACTGGAGCTGGTTGACCGTGGCCTCGGCGCGGGCTCGGGCCTCGGGGTTGCTGTTGTTCCAGACCTCGTCCTCGGCGGACTTGACGGCTTGTTCGACGGCGCGCAGGCGGCCGTCGATCGGGCGCATCGAGTCGCGGGGGACCTTGCCGATCTCGTCCCAGCGGTCGAGCAGGCCGCGGAGCTGGTCGCGGGCGGTCTTGGCGTCGGTGACCGGGAGGATCGCCTCGATCTCGACCAGGAGCGCTTCCTTGGCCTGCAGGTTCGCCTGCTGCTCGACGTTCTCCTCGGCCTGTACGGCGTCACGCGCACCGAAGAACGTGTCCTGGGCGCTGCGGAAGCGGGCCCACAGCTTGTCGTCGACCTCGCGCGGGGCGGGGCCGGCGGCCTTCCACTGGCGCATCAGGTCGCGGAAGCGGCCCGACGTCGGGCCCCAGTCGGTCGACGAGGCGATCGTCTCGGCCTCGGCGGCCAGCCGCTCCTTGACCGTGGCGGCCTCGTCGCGCTTGGAGGACAGCTCGGCGAAGTGCTGCTTGCGGTGCCGTGTGTACGTCGTACGCGCCGACGAGAACCGGTGCCACAGCTCGTCGTCGCTGGACTTGTCCAGCCGCGGCAGCGCCTTCCACTCGTCGAGCAGCTCGCGCAGCCGGGTGACGCCGTGGCGCCAGTCGGTGCCGGCGGCGATCGACTCGGCCTCGGTGGCGATCTTGGTCTTGGCCTCGCGGGCCTGTTCGACCTTCGCCGCGCGTTCGGCCTTCTTCTTCTCGCGCTGCTGGGCGACCAGCGGGGTGAGCGCCTCGAGCCGGGTCAGCAGGCCGTCCAGGTCACCGACCGCCTGGGCGTCGGTGATCGAGCTGGTCACCTTCTTCACCGCGGCGCGGGCGTCGTCGGGCGACACCGTCCCGGCCTGCACCCGCTTCTCCAGCAGGTCCACCTCGAACGCCAGCGCGTCGTACCGCCGGGTGTAGAAGGCCAGGGCCTCCTCCGGGTTCGCGTCGGGCCACTGGCCGACCGTCCGCTCGCCGTCCTTGGTCCGGACGTACACCGTTCCGTCGTCTGCTACCCGGCCCCAGCTTTCCTCGGCCACAACTCGCCCCTTCCGGCGGTATGCACTGCGCTCGTACCCATTCTGGTCGGCCCTTGGTTCATCCAGGTGAACAGGGCTGCCCTGGGCGCGTCGGGACCTTGTCCCGACAGCTATCACTGAACAATCACAAACTCCCCGCCTCCGCGCAACGGTGTTGCGTCACAATCCGGTGCGAGATCGGGGTCGGACGACCGGTAACCTTGGATGGTCCCGCACCCGTTCAGGAAGGTCAGTCGTGCTCATCGCCGGGTTCCCCGCGGGTTCGTGGGGTACGAACTGCTACGTGGTCGCCACCGGCCAGGGCGCTGAGTGCATCGTGATCGACCCCGGTCAGGACGCCGCTCCAGGCGTCGACCAGGTGGTCCGGGAGAACAAGCTCAAGCCGGTCGCCGTACTGCTCACGCACGGTCACATCGACCACATGTTCTCGGTGCTCCCGGTCTGCGGCGCGTACGACAGCACCGCCTGGATCCACGCCGACGACCGGCACCTGCTCGCGGACCCGATGGCCGGCATCAGCGCGGAGAGCGCCCGGATGCTGCTCGGCGGCGACCACAAGTTCGCCGAGCCGGACGACGTCGCGGAGCTGAAGGACGGCCAGGCGCTCGAGCTGGCCGGGATGCGGTTCACCGTCGACCACACGCCGGGGCACACCCGCGGCTCGGTCACCTTCACCACGCCGTACGACGGCCCGGAGGACGTTCCCGCGGTCCTGTTCTCCGGTGACGTGCTGTTCGCCGGGTCGATCGGACGGACGGACCTGCCCGGCGGCGACCATCCGACGATGCTGCATACGTTGGCCACCAAGATCCTGCCGATGCGCGACGAGATCGTCGTCCTGCCGGGTCATGGTGGCCAGACCACCATCGGCCGGGAGAAGGCGACCAACCCCTACCTGCAGGACCTGGAGACATAGAGCAATGGCAAAGGCCAAATGAGCAAGATCAGTCCGATCAGTGGGTTCCCCGAATTCCTCCCGTCGGACCGGATCGTCGAGCTGCAGTTCCTCGACTCGATCCGGGAGACGTTCGAGCTGCACGGTTTCGCCTCGCTCGAGACCCGCGCGGTCGAGCCGGTCGAGCGGCTGTCGAACCAGGGCGAGGACGCGGACAAGGAGATCTACGGCGTACGGCGGCTGGCGGCCGGCCCGGACGACGACGGCGCGGGCCTCGGGCTGCACTTCGACCTGACGGTCCCGTTCGCCCGCTACGTGCTGGAGCACGCCGGCAAGCTCGCGTTCCCGTTCCGCCGGTACCAGATCCAGAAGGTGTGGCGCGGTGAGCGCCCGCAGGAGGGCCGGTACCGCGAGTTCACGCAGGCCGACATCGACGTGGTCGACAGCGGTGAGCTGCCGAACCACTACGAGGTCGAGCTGCCGCTGGTGATCGCCGACGCGCTGCGCCGGCTGCCGGTGCCGGAGTTCGTGGTCAAGGTCAACAACCGCAAGATCCCCGAGGGGTTCTACCGCGGGCTCGGCCTGGACGACGTGACCACCGTGCTGCGGATCGTCGACAAGATCGACAAGATCGGCCCGGACAAGGTCGTCGAACGGCTGATCGAGGCCGGGGCGAGCGACAAGCAGGCCAGGCTGGCCGTCCAGCTGGCCGACATCTCCAGCACCGACACGTCGTTCGTGGAGCAGGTGCGGGCGCTCGGCGTCGAGCACGAGATCCTCGACGAGGGCCTGGAGCAGCTCAGCCAGGTGATGGCCGCCGCGGCCGAGCACGCGCCCGGCCTGCTGATGGCCGACCTGCGGATCGCCCGCGGCCTGGACTACTACACCGGTGCGGTCTACGAGATCTACCTGGTCGGCCAGGAGTCGTTCGGCTCGGTCGGCGGCGGTGGCCGGTACGACGCGCTCGCGTCCGACGGCAAGACGACGTACCCGGGTGTCGGCATCTCGATCGGTGTCTCCCGGCTGGTGCACCGGCTGGTCAGCCAGGGCCTGCTCAAGGGCAGCCGCAGTACGCCGACCGCCGTGCTCATCGCGCTGACCGCCGAGGAGGACCGCGCCGAGGCGATGCGGACCGCGGCCCAGCTCCGCGCCCGCGGCATCCCGGTCGAGGTCGCGCCCGCCGCGGCCAAGTTCGGCAAGCAGATCAAGTTCGCGGACCGTCGCGGCATCCCGTTCGTCTGGTTCAGCACCGAGAACGGGTCCGAGGTGAAGGACATCCGCAGCGGCGACCAGGTCCCGGCCGACCCGGCCACCTGGACGCCGCCGCAGCGCGACGTACGACCAAGCATCGAAACCCCACAGGAGAACTCGTGATCCGTACCCATTCCGCCGGCTCGCTCCGAGCCGAGCACACCGGGCAGACCGTCACCCTGGCGGGCTGGGTGGCGCGGCGGCGCGATCACGGCGGCGTGGCGTTCATCGACCTGCGCGACTCCAGCGGCACCGTCCAGGTCGTCATCCGCGACGAGGCCGCCGCGAGCGGGCTGCGCTCGGAGTACTGCCTGAAGATCGTCGGCACCGTCGCGGCGCGCCCCGAGGGCAACGCGAACGCCGACCTGCCGACCGGTGAGATCGAGATCATCACCGAGGAGATCGAGGTCCTCAGCGAGGCCGCGCCGCTGCCGTTCCCGGTCGAGGAGCACCACGCGACGCCGGTGAACGAGGAGGTCCGGCTCAAGTACCGGTACCTCGACCTGCGGCGGCAGGGCCCCGGTGCCGCGCTTCGCCTGCGCAGCAAGGTGAACAAGGCCGCCCGCGACGTCCTCGCCAAGCACGACTTCGTCGAGATCGAGACCCCGACGCTGACCAAGTCGACGCCGGAAGGCGCCCGCGACTTCCTGGTCCCGGCGCGCCTGCAGCCGGGCTCCTGGTACGCGCTGCCCCAGTCGCCGCAGCTGTTCAAGCAGCTGCTGATGGTGGCCGGGATGGAGCGGTACTACCAGATCGCCCGCTGCTACCGCGACGAGGACTTCCGCGCCGACCGGCAGCCGGAGTTCACCCAGCTCGACGTCGAGATGAGCTTCGTCGACCAGGACGACATCATCGCGCTGTCCGAGGAGATCCTGGTCGAGCTGTGGAAGCTCGCCGGGCACGAGGTACAGACTCCGATCCAGCGGATGACGTACGCCGAGGCGATGGCCCGGTTCGGGTCCGACAAGCCCGACCTGCGAATGGGCCTCGAGCTGGTCGAGTGCACCGACTACTTCAAGGACACCCCGTTCCGGGTCTTCCAGGCGCCGTACGTCGGCGCCGTCGTGATGCCCGGCGGCGCCGACCAGCCGCGCAAGCAGCTGGACGCGTGGCAGGACTGGGCCAAGCAGCGTGGCGCGCGCGGTCTCGCGTACGTGCTGCTGGGCCAGGACGGCGAGCTGGGCGGCCCGGTCGCCAAGAACCTGTCGGACCAGGAGCGCGCGGGCATCGCCGACCACGTCGGGGCGAAGCCGGGCGACTGCATCTTCTTCGCGGCTGGTCCGGTCAAGACCTCGCGGGCGCTGCTCGGTGCGGCACGGCTGGAGATCGGCCGCCGCGGTGGGCTGATCGACGAGTCGGCCTGGTCGTTCGTGTGGGTCGTCGACGCGCCGCTGTTCGAGCCGGCCGACGACGCGACCGCCGCCGGTGACGTCGCGGTCGGGTCGGGCGCCTGGACCGCCGTGCACCACGCGTTCACCTCGCCGAAGCCGGACGCGCTGGCGACGTTCGACACCGACCCGGGCTCGGCGCTGGCCTACGCCTACGACATCGTCTGCAACGGCAACGAGATCGGCGGCGGGTCGATCCGTATCCACCGCGAGGACGTGCAGAAGCGCGTGTTCACGGTGATGGGCCTGACCGACGAGGAGGCGACCGAGAAGTTCGGCTTCCTGCTCGACGCGTTCAAGTTCGGCGCCCCGCCGCACGGCGGCATCGCGTTCGGCTGGGACCGGATCACCGCGCTGCTGGCCGGCGCGGACTCGATCCGGGACGTGATCGCGTTCCCGAAGTCCGGCGGCGGCTACGACCCGCTGACCGCGGCGCCGGCGCCGATCACGCCGGAGCAGCGCAAGGAGGCCGGCGTCGACGCCAAGCCGGAGGACAAGTCCGAGGCCAAGGCGGACGCGAAGGCCTAGTTGTCCACTTGAGCAACGTGCTCTGCGTAGTGGGAAAGTGACAACGCCGTGGGAATCTCCTGACAGATTCCCACGGCGCTCCCGTCCCTCCTCCCGCCCCAGGAGCACGTCATGCTCAAGCGAACGCTGTCCGCTGCTGTCGCGCTGGCCGGCCTGACGGCCGGACTGGTCGCCACCCCGGCCCACGCCGTCGGCTTCCGGACCACCGCGACCAACCTCAACATCCGGTCCGACGCCTTCCTCTCGTCCGCGGTCGTGAAGGTGCTGGCCGGCCCGGCGAACGTCGACGTCGACTGCCAGAAGGCCGGCGACACCGTCACGGTGGCCGGCCGGCCCACCACCAAGTGGTGGGCGCACCTGCCCGCCCACAACGGCTACGCGACCGTCGCGTACCTCGACACTCCCGGCGACAAGCTGCCCGGCGTACCGGAGTGCATCGTCGATCCCAACCCGCCGACCGGTGACGTGACGCTGGCCGACGTGCAGGCGATGTTCGGTACCCGGATCGCCAACCCGACGCTGGTCAACACCGGGCTGCCGTCGCTCAACCAGGCGATGCGGGACGCGAACATCAACACCCCGCGGCGCAAGGCGGCGTTCCTCGCGACGCTGGTGCACGAGTCGCGGCTGGAGTACAACATCCGCGAGATCGGCGACACCCGCCCGTACGGCGGCCGCGGGTACATCCAGCTGACCGGCGACTTCAACTACCGCCCGGCCGGGACGTACTTCGGCATCGACCTGATCGGCAACCCCGAGCTTGCCCGGTCGCTGCAGTGGTCGGCGCCGATCGCGCGCTGGTACTGGACCGTCGCGCGCAACATCAACCCGATGGCCGACGCGCTCAACATGGGCAAGGTCAACGCCGCGATCGGCTACCCGGCCGGTGCGGAGGACCAGCGCCGGTGCGACTCGTTCAAGAACGCGTTGCGCTACCTGAGCGGATCGGTGCCGTCCGGAGTGATCTGCACCCGGTCGAAGGCGTACGCCGGCGACACCAGCAAGCTGACGCGGGCGCAGTTCGACGCCCTCGGGCAGGTGCCGGGCACGGTCGGCTGATCGTCGTACGACGTGAGCGGTGCCGTGGCAGTTACCTGTCACGGCACCGTGTCACGGGCATGGAAAGGCTTGAGTGTCAGCCAGCGCCGGTGGAAAGTGACTATGTCGCCTCGTGGGGTAGACAACTTTTCACGACGCGACGCTCCGTCCGCCCTTCCCGCCCCGGGAGCACGTCATGCGCAGATTCCGTCAACTCCTCACCGCCGTCCTGGCGCTGACCGGCCTGACCGTCGCCGGCCTCGTCACCGCCGTCCCCGCCCACGCCGCCGTCTTCCAGACCTACGGCACCGGCGTCAACGTCCGGGCTGACGCCTTCACCTCGTCGCCCGTCGTCCGCACGCTGCCCGGCCCCACCTCGATCGACGTCGACTGCCAGAAGCAGGGCGACCTCGTCACCGTCAGCGGCGGCTCCAGCCGCTGGTGGGCGCACGTGCCCGCGCTCGGCGGGTACGTCACGGTCGCGTACGTCTCGATCCCCGAGGACAAGCTGCCCGGTGTCGCCGAGTGCGGCGGCAACCCGAACCCGCCGGCCGGTGACGTCACGCTGGCCGATGTCCAGGCGATGTTCGGCAGCCGGATCGCCAACCCGTCGCTGGTCCAGACCGGGCTGCCGTCGCTGAACCAGGCGATGCGCGACGCGCAGATCAACACGCCGTACCGGAAGGCCGCCTTCCTGGCGACGCTCGTGCACGAGTCGCGGCTGGAGTACAACATCCGCGAGATCGGCGACACCCGCCCGTACGGCGGCCGCGGCTACATCCAGCTGACCGGCGACTTCAACTACCGGCCCGCCGGCGCGTGGCTCGGTGTCGACCTGATCGGCAACCCCGAGCTGGCGCGGGACCTCCGGTACAGCGCGCAGATCGCCCGCTGGTACTGGACCGTCGCCCGCAACATCAACCCGTACGCCGACGCGCTGCAGATGGGCCGGGTCAACGCGGCGATCGGCTACCCGGCCGGCGCCGAGGACGGCCGCCGCTGCGCCACCTTCCAGGCGGCGATCGCCTACCTCACCGGCCAGCCGGCGCCCGCCGTCAACTGCAGCCGCACCGGCAAGCTCGCCGAGGACACCACGCGGCTGACCCGGTCGCAGTTCGAGGCGATCGCGAACCAGTAGACCTTCTACAGAAGGTGAGTCGTGAGCCAGGTGTGGTCCGGGGTGAGGTAGCCGACCTTCCCCAGACCCGCCTCGGCGAGCAGGGTCTCCAACTCGTCGTCGGTGAAGTTCTGCACGACCACGCGTTGGCTCCACGTGCGGGCGGCGACGGTGTGCGTCATCGTCGCCGCGTCGATGTCACCCGGCAGGTGCTCGACCTCGTGGATCTCCAGCCGGTGGTCCTCGCGGTCCATCACGAGCGGCTCGGCGAAGGACGCCCGGTCGTGGCGTTGGAGGATGACGACTCCGCCGGGCCGCACGTGATGCGTGCACGTCTCGAGCAGGCGGCGTCGTACGGGCTCGTCGGGGGCGTTGATCAGGAACGACATCATCAGTACGACGTCGAAGCGGCGGTCGAGCCGGAGGTCCTCGATCGAGCTGCGAACGGTCTCCGAGGTCAGGTGCGCGAGCATCTCGGGCGATTCGTCGACGGCGACCACGTGGTGGCCGCGGGCGAGCAGTGGCCGCGTGATGCGCCCGGTGCCGCAGCCGAGCTCGAGGATGTCGGCCCGCGGCGGGAGGACGGAGGCGATGACCTCGTCTTCCCCGTGCGCGCCCGTGTCGACGTACAGCTCGACCGGACTGCCGTCGGGCGTGATCGCACCCGGCCCGCTGCCGCCTTGCCCGGAACTGCCTCGAATCTCCATACCTGCCAGCATTCCCGATCCAGCTCAGTGGCGAGAGACTTTCGGCAACCGCCGAATGTCCGCCGCGCTTGACTCCGCCAGTTTGTATCAATACATTTGATACAACAACTCGGAGGGAGTGTGGCGACGATGGATCTGCTCTGGATAGTGGCGACCATGACCTTCGGCCTGGTGCTGCTGCTGATCTTCCACAAGAAGGCGGCGAAGGCCGAGGTCGACCGGCTGGTGAACCGTGGCGGGCTGCCGCCGGTGCCGGAGCTCGTCAGCTCGGCGCTGCGGTGGCACGAACGCCGGCAGCTGATCACGATCGGCGGCACGCTGGCCGGCGTTCTCGCCGGCGGTGCGGTCATCGTGATCGCGGACCAGGTGGTCGACATCGATCTGGTCGCCAGTGACGGGCTCGACGTCCGGCTGCTGACCTGGATGCTCGCGGCCGCCGCGGCCGTGGGCGGCGGGGCGACGCTGCTGCACAGCTACCGTTCCGTCCTCGCGGCGCGCGCCGGTGGACCGCGGACCGCCGCGCTGAGGCCGCGGCAGCTGAGTGACTACCTGAGCCCCATCGAGATCGCGATCCACCGGGGCGCGGTGCTGCTGCCGCTGGCCGCGGTCGGGCTCGGCGTGGTGGTGCTCGCCGGAAGTGATCACCCCGCGAGCGGGTGGATCCTGATCGCGAGCGGGCTGATCGCCGTGCCGCTGTGGGTGGTGGGCCTGTGGTTGCAGCAGTTGGCGTTGCGGGTCAACCAGGCCTCCGGGGGAGAGGTCGAGCTGCGGTGGCAGGAAGCGCTGCGCGCCGCGACCCTGCGCGATCTCGGGTCGGCAGTGGTCACCGTCAGCTGGCTGCTCGGTGCGTCGGTCCCGATGTCGTTCCAGTGGCCGAGTGACATCCCCGGCTTCGTGGAGCCGGCCACGACCGGGCTGTTCCTGGTGGCGATCGCCGCGCTGTGCGTGATCTGGACCATCGCGGCGAGCCGTCGGGGCCTGCAAAGAGTTCAGCGGGTGGCCTGATGGGAACCGCGCTTGGTGTCTTCGGTGTGGCGTTGGTGGCCGGGCTGGTCGCGGTGGTGTGGGTGTGGCGTGACCGCAAGGCGATCGGGCTCAAGGCGGCGTACCGGTTGGTCGAGGCCGGCCTGCCGAACGATCGCGACCTGGTCGCGGTCGCGGCGACGCGGTTCGAGCAGCGCCAACTGGTCTCGACGATCGGCGGCGCGATCGGCGGCGCGCTCGGGCTGGGTGTCGTCATGTACGTCGGGGCCGCGCTGCCCGGCCTGATCTGGTCCGCCTTGATCAGCACCTTCGGGGTCGGTTTCGCGATCTGCTGGATGCACTTCAAGACCGTCGGCGACGCGCGCAAGGCCGGTCCGCGGACGGCGTCGCTGCGGCCGCGTCGGCTGACGGACTTCCTGGTCTGGCCCGAGGTCGTCGTCCAGTACGGCGCTCTGGTGCTGCCGCTGGCCGCGGTGTGGCTGGGCGTGATGGTGGCGGCGGGCGACGACCGTCCGAGCCGGGGATGGGCGCTGCTGGGCGCGGCGGCCGTCGCCTTGGCGATCTACGTGACCGCGCTGGCTCTGCAGGCGCGGGTGCTCAGGCTCAGCCAGGCCGCTACGGGTGAGCCGGAGCTGCGCTGGGAGGAGGCGATGCGAGCGGCTACGCTGCGAGAGCTGAGTGAGGTCATGACGTGGTCGTGCTGGTTCCTGGGGGCGGGAGCGGCCATCTCGTTCGAGTACCCCCGATCGGTGCCCTCCTTCGTCGAGCCGATCATGCTGGCCCTGTTCGCGGTCGGGGTCGTGGTGATGGGAGTCGCGCAGGTGTCCGGTTCGACCAAGTGGGGGCTGCGGCGTTCGCAGCGTGCGTTCGGATGATCATCACGGTGGACCCGGCCGCTTCCAGGCCGCCGTACGAGCAGGTGAAGCAGCAGGTCGAGCAGTTGATCCGCCGCGGTGAGCTGGCGCAGGGGACGCGGTTGCCGACCGTGCGGCAGCTGGCGGGGGATCTGGGGCTGGCGGTGAACACGGTGGCCCGGGCGTACAAGGAGCTCGAGGCCGAGCGGCTGATCGAGACCCGCGGGCGCAACGGCACCTTCGTGCTCGCCTCGCGCAGTCAGGTGGACGACGAGGAAACCCGCGCGGCGGCGACGGTCTTCGCCCGCGCCGCCCGGCGGGCGGGGCTCAGCCTGGCCGAGGCGACCAGCATCCTCGACCGGGCGTGGCCGTAGTACCGCTCGAGAACGGAAACGATTCCAGATTGCTCGGCGACAACGTTGTCCGAGCCCTTCACAGGGGCTGACCGCCGTTGTTAGTCTCCCCGGCATTTGACAGCGATGTCATCGACAGGGAGTGGTCACGATGGTCTCGAGACGAACGTTCCTGGCGGGCAGCGGCGCCGTGGCGGCCGGTGGACTGGGCTGGTTCCAGACCGGTTCGGCCGCGGCGGCCGGCCAGGCTTCCGGGCAGGTCGGCAGCGGTCTGGTGAGCGCTGCCGGCAACTCCGGAGGCCGCCGCCTGCTGCCGGCCTTCGCGCGCCCCAAGCACCTGCACTACGGCGATGTCACCAAGCTGAGCGGCGGCGACCAGACCCTGCTCACCACGCTCCAGGGCGTGGTCAACCGGGACCGCCCGGAGCTCTACTTCTTCTTCTCCACGATGGACAACGACGGGGTCGACGCCCGCTGGCTGCGCGACCTCGGCGTACCGACGACCCGGTACGCCGATCCGCTGGACCTGGTCGCGAAGTACAAGCGCCGGGTCCGCGGCGCGATCCTGCACGACCCCGAGGTGCCCGACTCGCTCAACGTCGCGACCACGCTGGCCGGTCTGGAGAACGCCGTCGTCGCCGACGCGGCCCAGGCCAAGGCGCACGGGCTCCGCGTCGTGAAGGACCTGCGCGGGATGTTCGACGACGACCGGCTGAAGACCTATCAGTGGCAGCTCACGAACCTCTTCCCGCGCTGCTCGCACCAGCTGCTCGCCGGTCTGCCGCCGACCATGGTCGTGCAGTCGGAAGGCCTGACCTGGCACGAGATCGCTCGCGAGACCCGCCAGATCCGCGACGAGTCCAACCGCGGCACGTTCACGCTCGACGTCTCGCCCGCGCTCGGCCAGGACACCGTGTACGTGCGGTTCCAGGACTCCTTCGGCGACGACGGCTGGGGTCCCTCGGTGCTGTCGCTCACGGCGAAGGCGAACGGGACGACGCTGACCACCTTCAAGCCCGGCACGCCCGAGGAGGCGCCGTACCTGTTCGACGGCCTGAACTCCTCGGTCGGTGCCTCAGGCAACCGTTTCGCCGACGGCGGCGGCTACTTCGTCTACCAGTTCACCCCACCGGCCGGTACGACGAGCCTGACCGTCACGGTCGAGATGTGGAACCAGTACCTGGTCACCGCGACCGACACCGCGCCGACCAGGATCGAGCCGTTCCCGTACTTCCGCGACTACGTCGTCGCGACGAAGTCCCTGGTCAGCTGGCTCCCGCCGAACGGTCCGACCGGCGACCTGCTGCGCGAGCACTTCGCCAAGGTCGGCCCGACCACGCCGTACGCCGGCTGGTTCGCGAACGACGTCGCGGGGGAGTGGAGCGGGGTCGACCTGGCCGCGCAGGGCGGGTCCGAGGTGCTGCCCGCCGACTTCTACATGAACGGCACGGTGCACTCCGGCGTCGTGGCGCCGATCTCGGACAAGGTCAAGAAGTTCACGCCGGTCAAGCCGAAGAACAAGATCTACGTGACGCTGACCTTCGGCGAGGGCGACAACGTGCAGTACTGCCAGCGGCACATGCGCGACCTCTGGGACGACCCGCGCCGCGGCGACGCGCCGGCGAACTGGACCGTCAGCCCGCTCCTGGCCGACATCGGTCCGGGCATCCTGAGCCACTACCAGCGCACCGCGACCAAGAACGACCTGCTGGTCTGCGGCCCGTCCGGCGCCGGCTACACCTACCCCGGTGCCTGGCCCGCCGACCAGATGGAGGCCTACCTCAAGCTTTCCGGGACCTACGTACGCCGTACCGGCATGGACCTGGTCTACGCCTACAACCACCGTGTCGACGACGAGTGGGTGCCGTTCTCGGAGGAGATCGGTCGCGCGTACGCCGAGCACACCCAGATCCGCGGCATCATCCAGTCCTGGGAGAAGGGCGACCTGCTCGTCCGCCGGGGAGGCCTGCCGGTGATCGGCAACTTCTCCCCGCCCGGCAAGGCCGCCGAGTACAAGGCGGCCCTCGACGAGCACACCAAGGCCTGGACCGGCGACGCTCCACTCTTCATCGCCGGTGGCGTGAACGCCTGGTCGTGGACCCCGTCGGACGTCGCGGAGCTCGCCGAGCTGCTCACCGCGCCGTACGAGCTGGTCCTGGGCAACGTGTTCTTCGACGTGCTGAACAAGGTCCTCTGACCCGAGACGCCGCGGGACTTGGTACCGAGCGACAGGACGTCACCCCTCGCAGAGCCTCCACGACGTGCGCCGCACGCTGCCGGCCCGCCCATTCGCACCGACACCTCCTGTCGCTCGGTACCGCTCCACACCCTCACGCCCCACACCCGGTCCCACTCCATCGCAGTTCGACTCTGTACACAGCCGCGGCGGCGCGACCTTGAGCACCGCTCAGCCATCCAAAGCCTGAAATGTTGGCTGGCCCGTGCTCAAAGTCGCGAACGGTTGGGCCGGTGCCGGTGCCGGAGCTGGGGCCGGAGCGATGGCGGGGAGGGGTTAGGGCTCGGTCCGGGGCAGCACCGCGGAGATCGCCACCAGTACGGCGGACAGCGCCAGCGGGAGGAACATCGCCTGCTGGATGCCGACCCGCTCGACCAGCTGGCCGATGATCGCCGGGCCGACCAGGAAGGCGGCGTACCCGAAGGTGACGACGATCGCGAGCATCCGGCCGCCGCCGACGTGCCCGGCGACGGCGTACACCTGCGGGGCGACGAGTCCAACTCCAAGACCGACCAGCGCCCAGCCGACCAGCAGCAGCGGCAGCGGGTCGGTGAACACCGTGACGAGGTAGCCGGCCACGGCCGTCACGCCGCCGACCCGTACGACGGCGCGCCGGCCGAACCGGGCCACGAACTGGTCGCCGAGCAGCCGGACGACGACCATGAACCCGCTGACCGCGACCAGGCCGAGGGCGCCGGTCGACGGATCGATCCTTGCCACGTCGGTGACGTGCACGGACGACCAGTCCACCGCGGTGCCCTCGGCCAGGCCGAAGCAGAACGCCATCAGGCCGAGCGCCCAGGCCAGGCGAGGGATCGCGATCCGGACGCCGTTCGCCTTGTGCTCGATCCGGCGACCGTTGGGTGCGATCCGGTAGGCGACCGCGATGCCGATCAACCCCAGCACGGCCAGCGTGCCGAGCGCGGGGCCGACGTTGCCGCCGCCGTCCCGGTCGAACAGGCGGCCCACCAGGACGACCGTGCCGGCCGCGATCAGGTTGCCCAGACTCCAGAACGCGTGGAAGCGGCTCATGATCGGCTTCGGCCGGGACTGCTCGACCTCGACGCCGAGCGAGTTCATCGCGACGTCCATCGCGCCGTTGCCGAGGCCGGCCAGCACCATCCCGACGATTGCCCACGGCAACGAGTCGGTGAGCGCCAGGGTGCCGACCCCGGCGGTGAGCAGGCACAGCGTCACCAGGACGACCGGCCGGGCGCCGATCCGGTCCGCGAGGCGGCCGCCGATCTGCATCGAGGCGACTGCGGACAGGGCCAGGCAGAACAGCAGCAGCGACAACCCGGACGCGCTAACGCCGAGCCGGTCACGCATGGCGGGCAGGGTGCCGCCGACCCCGCCGATCAGCGCGCCGTTGACGCCGAACAGCAGGAAGACGGCGCCGGCCGCCGTACGGGAACCCATGTGCATGGGTCCATTCGATCACGGCAAGCGATTACCAGCGGTGGGCGACGTCCACGACGAGACGGTGGGTGCTGCCCGGGCCGGTCAGCAGATGGGTCTGGAACGGCAGCCGGGCCCGGACGCCGAGCGCCAGAGTCGTCCGGCCTTCGAAACTGCCGCCCCAGGCCACCTGGCGGAAGGTGTCGTAACCGCTGACGTTCGACACCTCGCGGAGGCTCTTCAACGGGTACGTCGGGCGGCCGGCGTCGTCGTACGCGGGGGCCTCGACGTCGACCCGGAGCGTCGCGCCGCCGCGGGCCGGGATCGGGTCGCCGGAGCCCTCCTGCTGCACGACGTTCACGTACCGGACCTGGTACGCCGTGGCCGGTCCGGCCAGGTCGATCACCAGGCGGTCGAAGCAAGCGTGCCGGCCGGTCCGGACGTTCTCGACGGTCGCCGGCCGCAGCGTCTTGGTTGCCTCAGGCAATGAGCCCCAGCCCTTGGCGCAGTCCGCGGACGGCCGGGCGGTGCTGGTGTCGGGGGCAGCCGCGGTGGCGGCTCCCGCCGGGAGGGCGGCGACGGCGAACGCCGCGAGGCCGGTCCCGATCGTGGTGCGGACAGGGTGTCGAACGCTGCTGAACATGGTCATGGTCGTTCTCCCTTCCGATGCTCTTTCTGGTGCCCACTTGGTAGACGTTTTAATAGAGGTGACGGTTGACACCGCGGCGAGGAAGATGGGCCTCGATGATGAATTCCGCTGAGCTCCTCGACGTCTTCCACCGCCGCATCCGCCTCCCGGACGCCGACACGATCCCGGGCTGGAAGGTCGAGCACGACGGCCTCGTGCACCGCTCGTACGCCGAAGGGCCCGGTGGCGGCGGCTTCGTCGAGACCCCGCGCGGCCTCGGCGACGACCCGGACGCGGTGATCGCCCGCGAGCTGGCGTTCTTCCGCGAGCGTGGCCTGGCGTTCGAGTGGAAGACCTACGCGTACGACGAACCGGCCGACCTCGGCGAGCGCCTGCTCCGGCACGGGTTCGTCGCCGAGGGGCCGGAGACGCTGATCCTCGGGGACGTCGAGACGATCCTGCAACGGCCGCTGACGCTGCCGTCGAAGATCGTGATCCGTGACGTCGACGACGCGGTCGACTTCCATCGGATCGCCGTACTGACCGACAGTCTGTGGAACAACGGGCTGGAGCGGATCGAGGAGCAGTTGGCGGGGGAGGCGCGGATGTTCCCCGACCGGCTGGTGGTGAGCGTGGTGGAGAACGCGCTGGACCCTGGCCCGGTGCTGACGTCGGGGTGGATCCGGTTCCACCCCGGGACCGGCTTCGCGAGCCTGTGGGGCGGCGGGACGCTGCCCGAGTGGCGGCGGCGCGGGCTGTACTCGGCGATGCTCGTGCACCGGGCCCGGATCGCGCGGGAGCGCGGGTACGAGTACCTGCGGGTCGACGCGTCGCCGGACTCGAGCCCGATCCTGCAGAAGCTCGGGCTGCACGCGGTCACCACGACCACGCCGTACACATGGACTCCGTGACCGGCTGGGCCGTCCTCGCGCGGTAACACGCGGGTCGCCGTACGGAACGACCGGGTCACGTTGTACGTTGCGGAGATCATGGCTCTGAAACTCACCTCGCGCTTCCGCCGGCTCCTGCAGCGCCCCGGCTCGATCGACCTCGGCCCGTACGAGAAGCTGACCGTCGCGGTGAACGAGGCGGGCGAGTCGTCCACCGCGCTCACCGACGAGGAGCTGACCGAGGTCGTCGCCGAGATGCGGACCGAGGGCGGCCTCGACGAGGACGGCCTGATCGAGTTCCTGGCGCTGGCCCGCGAGGCCGGTGAGCGCGCGATCGGCGAGCGGGCCTTCGACGGCCAGATCGTCGGCGCGCTGGCGCTGCTGCAGGGCCGCGTGGTCGAGATGGCCACCGGTGAGGGCAAGACCCTGGCCGGCGCGTTCGCCGCCGCCGGGTACGCGATCGGTGGCCGCAAAGTCCACGTGCTCGCGGTCAACGACTACCTGGCCGAGCGCGACGCGGAGTGGATGGAGCCGCTGTACAAGCTGCTCGGCGTCACGGTGAGCCACGTCGGGCAGGCCTCGTCGCCGGAGGAGCGCCGGGCGGCGTACCAGGCGGAGGTCTGCTACGCGCCGGTGAGCGAGGTCGGGTTCGACGTCCTGCGGGACCGGCTGGCCGGTGACGTCGCCGACCGGGTGTCCGCGGAGCCGGACGTGGCGCTGGTCGACGAGGCCGACTCCGTGCTGATCGACGAGGCCCGGGTGCCGCTGGTGCTGGCCGGTGCGACGCGGTCCGAGGAGCTCGACGACGACGTCGTCCAGCTGGTCCGGACGCTGCGCGCGGGCGTCGACTACGAGGTCGACGGCGACGGTCGGTCGGTCGCGCTGACCGACAAGGGCACCGACAACGTCGAGGAGTTCCTCGGCGGGATCGACCTGTACGACGACGCGAACCTCGACAAGATGACCCAGGTCAACGTCGCGCTGCACGCCGAGGTGCTGCTGCGCAAGGACGTCGACTACCTGGTCCGCGACGGCAAGGTCAACCTGATCAACAACAGCCGCGGCCGGATCGCCAAGCTGCAGCGCTGGCCCGACGGGCTGCAGGCCGCGGTCGAGGCCAAGGAGGCCGTCCCGGTCAGCGAGAGCGGTGAGGTGCTCGACAGCATCACCGTCCAGGCGCTGATCAAGCGGTACCCGAAGCTGTGCGGCATGACCGGTACGGCGGTCGTCGTCGGCGAGCAGCTGCAGGAGTTCTACGCCGTCGAGGTCGCGGTCGTCCCGCCGAACAAGCCGAACATCCGGGTCGACGACACCGACCGGCTCTACCTGACCGTCGAGCAGAAGAACAAGGCGCTGGTCGCGCACGTCAAGGAGATCCACGAGACCGGGCGGCCGATCCTGATCGGGACGCACAGCGTCGAGGAGTCCGAGCAGCTCAGCGACCAGCTCGAGGCGGCCGAGGTTCCGCACGTCGTACTGAACGCGAAGAACGACGCCGAGGAAGCGTCGATCGTGGCCGAGGCGGGGGTGCCGGAGACGGTGACCGTGTCGACGCAGATGGCCGGGCGCGGTACTGATATCCGGCTGGGTGGCCGGGACGGGTCGAACGGGCGTGAGCGGGCCGCCGAGCTGGGCGGTCTGTACGTCGTCGGCACGGGTCTGCACGCGTCGCGGCGGTTGGACGACCAGCTGCGCGGTCGCGCCGGGCGGCAGGGTGACCCGGGTGGGTCGCTGTTCTTCGCGAGTCTGGCCGACGAGCTGGTCACGCGGTACTCGATCACCTCCGGGCTGCGGCCGTCGCCGGACAAGGACGGGCGGCTGACCGACCGGAAGGCCGTTGGCACGCTCGATCACGCGCAGCGCGTTGCTGATGGTGCGAACGCGGAGCTCCTTCGGACGACCTGGTCGTACAGCCGGCTGACCGAGCAGCAGCGGGCGATCGTGCTGGACACACGGGAGAAGATCCTGGTCTCCGATCTCGCGGCGGAGAAGCTCGCTGCGTCGTCGAAGGAGCGGTACGACGAACTGGTCGAGGCGCACGACGAGTCCGTCGTCAAGGATGCTGCCCGCCGGATCGCCCTCCACCACCTCGACCGTCGCTGGACCGACCACGTCGCGTACCTCGCGGACCTGCGCGAAGGCATTCACCTGCGCTCGCTGGCCGGCGGCATCGTGCACCTCAAGCCGATCGACGAGTTCAACAAGTCGGCGATCGCGTCGTTCGACACGCTGATCGACGACGCCTGGAAGGACGCCGCCGAAACCCTGGAGACCGCCGAGATCGGCTCCACTGGTCTCGACGAGGAAGCCTCCGGCGTCCCACGCCCGACCGCGACCTGGACGTACCTCGTCAACGACAACCCCTTCGGAACGGAAGCCGACCGAATCCTCGGCCGCCTCCGCAACGCCATCAAGGGCGACGAACTGGTGACCGTCGAAGACGACACCCCGGTCGAGCTCGCCGAAGAAGACCTCCCCGAGGAACTCCGAGACCTCGACGAGGACGACCTCGCCGACGACCTCCCGGAGGAACTCCGCGAAGCGGACGAGGACGAGGACGAGGACGAGGACGAGGGCGAGAAGAAGAAGTAGCTGGGCATGCTCGCTCGCAACCTGCCCCCCGCGCTGCGCGCGGGGGGCAGGTTGCGTTGGGGAGCAGGTGCGTCGGGGTCGGCACCGGTGGCGCCGGCCCGCTGAGAACCCGACCACCACCCGCACGCGGGGACCGTCATCTGCCCGCTGCCCGCTGCCCGCTGCCCGCTGCCCGCTGCCCGCTGCCCTGCGGCCTGCCGCTCGCCGTCCGCTGCTCACAGCCCGCCGCTTGCCGTCCGCTGCTCACCGCTCACCGCTCACAGCTCGCCGCCTGCCGCAGTACGCCGACCTCCAGCGGCTGTCCGCAGACCATCGTCCACCGCGTGCCGAGCACCACCCGGCCGCGCGCGGTACGCCGTACGCCTGACCTCCACCCGGCCATCCGCCGAGCACCGCCCGCCGCAGGCCGACCTTCACCCGGCGCTCCGCCGAGCACCGCGCTTCCACACGCCGCAGCACGCCGTACCGACCTCCACCGGGCCGTACACCGAGCACAGCGCCCCCGCTCGCCGTAGGCCGAGCGTCACCCGGCTGCCCGCCGACCATCGCCCGCCGTGCGCCGAGCACCACCCGGCCTTCCGCCGAGCAGCGCGCTTCCGCCCGCCGCCCACCACTCGCCCGCCGACCACTACCTGCCATCCGCCGGGCACTACCCGCCCGCCGCCGTAGGCCTGACCTCCACTCGGCCATCTGCCGAGCGTCGCGCTTCCGCCCGCCGACCACCGACCATCGCCCGCCGGGCACTACCCGGCCGCCGCCGTAGGCCTGACCTCCACCCGGCCATCTGCCGAGCGTCGCGCTTCCGCCCGCCGACCACTACCTGCCATCCGCCGGGCACCACCCGGCCGCCGCCGTAGGCCTGACCTCCACCCGGCCATCTGCCGGGCGCCGCGCTTCCCGCCCGCCGACCACTACCTGACATCCGCCGGGCACCACCCGGCCGCCGCCGTAGGCCTGACCTCCACCCGGCCATGCGCCGAGCGCCGCGCTTCCGCTCGCCGCCGGCCGAGCACTGCCAGGCTGCCCGCCGACCATCGCCCGCCGGGCACCGAGCACCACCCGGCCTTCCGCCGAGCAGCGCGCTTCCGCCCGCCGCAGGCCGACCACCACCCGCCATCCGCCGGGCACTACCCGGCCGCCGCCGTCCGCCTGACCTCCACCCGGCCATCTGCCGAGCGCCGGGCTTCCGCCCGCCGACCACCACCACCCGCCATCCGCCGGGCACTACCCGGCCGCCGCCGTACGCCTGACCTCCACCCGGCCATGCGCCGAGCACTGCGCTTCCGCCCGCCGTCGGCCGAGCACCGCCCGGCTGCCCGCCGACCATCGCCCCGCCGGGCACTACCCGGCCGCAGCCGTACGCCTGACCTCCACTCGGCCATGCGCCGAGCACTGCGCTTCCGCCCGCCGTCGGCCGAGCACCGCCCGGCTGCCCGCCGGGCACCACCCGGCCGCCGCCGTACGCCTGACTCCACCCGGCCGGCCGCCATCCAGCTCGCGCGCCAGACCTCGGCGCGGCTCCCCCGCTTTCCGGCCGGAGCGGCCTCGCCACCGGAGTCTGGTCGGCCGCATCTGCAGGGCCCGCGCCACAGACGTCCTCCGGCGATTGCCGGACGACTGCTTCCTTGTTGGATGACTGACGCGCTGTACCGAGTCAGTCATCCAACAAGGAAACAGCGGGCCGATGAGGTGGAGGGGCAGGCGGCAAGAGGGAGCGTGGGGCGCAGGGAGGCAGCCCGGCGGGGATGCGGCGACGGCTGCTCGTTGGATGTTGGGGGGGTGGGGTGTGAACAGGAGGCCGGGACCACGCGACAGACCTCGCCCGCCGAATGCCGAAGCCGCCGGCGAATGCCGACGCCGTTCCCCGTTCGCGCGCCGCAGGCCGCGGCGCGGTGACAACCCCCTCGCCTGCCGGCCTGAGCGGCCCTGGCCGTCGAGGGTTCGACGCCGTCGTCGCGCGGTTGCTCGCGGTCTGTTCTGCCGCATCGGCAAGGCGCGCACCGCGGACCTCCCCGGCGATTTCCGGACGACTGCTTCCTTGTTCGATGACTGACGCCGTACAACGCGTCAGTCATCGAACAACGAGCCAGTCGGCCGATGAGGTGGGTCAGGGGGAGGGGCAGCAGAGCAAGTGGGCAGGGGAGAGGCCGCAGAGCAAGTGCGCGGGGGAGGGGCAGCAGAGCAGGTGGGCGGGGGAGGAGCAGCAGGTGGGCAGGGGAGGAGCAGCAGGTGGGCAGGGGAGGAGCAGCAAGGTGGGCGGCTGGGCGGATGCGGCGGAGCCGGCTGGTTGTTGTGGGCGTCTAGGTGGGGGTGTGAACAAGACCCCGGGACCGCGGACAGGCTATTGCTTGTCCAAGGTCCCGTTGAGGTGTTCGCGGTCCCGGTTCGTGTCCAGGATCCGCCGTCGGGTGTTCGAGGTCGCCGGGGTTTGGTGCGCGGGATCCGCCGTTGGAGGGTCCGACGTCGCTGGGTCTCGGGTCTGGGATCTGCAGCTGGTGCGGGGCGTGATCTGCGGTTGGTGCGGGGGCGCCGGTTGGTGAGTGCCGGAGCCCGGCCGGGGTGCACGGCGCCCGGTACGGCGGGGTGTCGGTGGGCGTGGGTAGGCTCAGCGGGTGACCGAAGGCTTGTTCGATCTTCCTGGTGCTCCTGCTCCCGCGCGTGGGGGTGGGAGTCTGGCGGACGCCGATCACACGTCGGCGCCGTTGGCGGTGCGGATGCGGCCTCGGAGTCTGGACGAGCTGGTCGGGCAGCAGCATCTGCTGGCGCCTGGGTCGCCGTTGCGGCGGCTGGTCGAAGGGGACCAGCCGATGTCGCTGCTGCTGTGGGGACCGCCGGGGACGGGGAAGACCACGATCGCGGCCGTCGTCTCGCACCAGACGAACCGAAAGTTCGTCGAGCTGTCCGCGGTGACCGCGGGGGTGAAGGACGTACGGCAGGTGATCGATGCCGCACGGCGGGAGTTGTCCCGGCCGGGCGGGTCGGTCGAGACCGTACTGTTCATCGACGAGGTGCACCGGTTCACGAAGGCTCAGCAGGACGCGTTGCTGCCCGGCGTCGAGAACCGCTGGGTGACGCTGGTCGCGGCCACGACGGAGAACCCGTTCTTCTCGGTGATCTCACCGCTGCTGTCGCGCTCGTTGCTGCTGACGCTCGAGTCGCTGACCGACGACGACATCGCCGTACTGCTCGATCGCGCGTTGATCGACGAGCGGGGACTGAACGGCGAGTTCGAACTGGCGCCCGACGCGAAGGACCACCTGCTGCGGATGGCCGGCGGTGATGCCCGGCGCGCGCTGACGTACCTGGAGGCTGCTGCGGGAGGGGCCAAGGCGAAGGCTGCCACGGAGCAGCCGGCCGCCGTCAGAGGAGCCATGGCCAAGGCTGCCGCTGAGCAGCCGGCCGCTGACGAGGACGCCTCCGCCGACGAGACCCCTGACACCACCACCGGTGACGACACGGCTGAGGGCAAGACCGCCGAAAGCGAGACCGCCGAAAGCGACACCGCCGACGGCAAGACCGCCGACGGCGAGACCGCCAAGGGCGACACCGCGGACGACGAGGCCGCCCAGAGCGAGATCGCTGATGGCAAGACCGCCGACGGCAAGACCGCCGAGAGCGAGATCGCTGACGGCGAGACCGGTGAGGCTCGTCGGCGGATCCTGATCGATCTCAAGACCCTGGAGAC
Organism: Kribbella sp. DT2; assembly: GCF_049844575.1. Lineage (NCBI taxonomy): Bacteria > Bacillati > Actinomycetota > Actinomycetes > Propionibacteriales > Kribbellaceae > Kribbella > Kribbella sp. DT2. Next base: position 288,514 of record NZ_JBNCLH010000002.1, read on the forward strand.
CGCTGTCGACCGGGCGGCGGTGCGGTACGACCGGGCGGGGGATCAGCACTACGACGTCACCTCGGCCATGATCAAGTCGATCCGGGGTTCCGACGTCGACGCGGCGATGCACTACCTGGCGCGGATGGTCGAGGCCGGCGAGGACCCGCGGTTCATCGCCCGCCGGCTGGTGATCTCGGCGAGCGAGGACATCGGGATGGGCGACCCGACCGCGCTCGGTGTCGCGATCGCGGCGGCCGAGGCGGTGCAGCTGATCGGCATGCCCGAGGCCCGGATCAACCTCGCGCAGGCCGTCGTCGCGCTCGCCCTCGCGCCGAAGTCGAACGCGGTGATCACGGCGATCGACGCGGCGATCGCCGACGTGAAGGCGGGCAAGGTCGGCCCGGTTCCGCCGCACCTGCGCGACGCCCACTACGCCGGCGCGAAGAAGATCGGCCACGGCTCGTCGTACAAGTACTCGCACAACGACCCGCGCGGCGTCGTGCCGCAGCAGTACGCCCCGGACGTCGTCGACCAGGTCGACTACTACCAACCCACCCGCCGCGGCGGAGAGATCGCGTACGCCGACCGCGTAGCCGCCATCCGCAAGATCCTCCGGGACCGCTAGTGAGCAGCACGTCGAGGCCTTCAACCAGGCCGTGACCACCGGCGACTGGGCGACCTTCTCCGACCGCTTCGCCGGCGACGCGACGATGACCTTCACCAACGTCCCCGCCGGTCCGTTCAACGGCCGCGAAGCGATCGCCGAGGGGTACCGCGCGAACCCGCCGACCGAGACCATGCGCCTGCTGGACAACGCGGACGGCGGCACCGCCCGCTTCGCCTGGGCTTCCGGGGCGACCGGCACGATGGAGTTCGCCTGGGACTCCGGGGGAAAGGTCCAGCAGCTCACCGTGACGTTCGACTGAACGACAACTGGACGTGACCACAGGAGCAACCGATTGACAGCCGTCGGTTGTCCACAGCCGGCGTTCGGCCGAGTTGGTGGGGGACTGTGATCTGGGGGATGGTGTCCTGAGGCGGAGTGCGCCAGAGCCGCGCGATAAGGTCGGGCGGTCCACGTGGTCGCAACGGGAAGGTGGATCGTTTCCAATGAGCGTCGGTGAAGTCGCGGGCCTGATAGCGGCCTGTGCACTGCTCATCCTGGTGGGCCTGCTGGCCTATCCGATCCTGAAGCTGGGCAAGGTGCTGGACGAGACCCGGCTGATGGTCAAGGGTGTCTCGGACTCCAGCATCCCGTTGCTCGGCGAGGTCACCGAGACCGTCGCGACGACCAACGCGCAGCTGGCCAAGGTCGACACCATCACCGACAACGCGACGACCGTGACCACCAACGCCGCGGCGCTCGCGTCGTTGTTCGCGGCGACCGCGGGTGGTCCGCTGGTGAAGGCGGCCGCGTTCACGTACGGCGTGCGCAAGGCGCTGGGCGACACCCAGCGCCGCGACGTCGCCCGCCGGGTGAAGGACGACATGAAGTCCGAGCGCAAGGCCCGTAAGCGGGGTGACCTGTGATCAAGCGGATCCTGTGGTTCGTGATCGGCACCGCCGTCGGCGTCTACGCCGTCACCCGGTTGAAGAAGCGGGCCCAGGTGCTCGCGCCGGAGAGCCTGCAGGCCTCGGCGGACAAGATGGCCAGCGCGATCCGGCACTTCGGCGACGAGGTCCGGGCCGGCATGGCCGAGCGGGAGACCGAGCTGCGCGACGCGCTCGGGATCGACACGGCAGAAAACCAGACACAGCGTGAGGGCGACCGGTAACACCCATGGAAACCAGTGAGATCAGGCGGCGGTTCCTGCAGTACTTCGAGGACCGCGGTCACACCGTCGTGCCGAGCGCACCGTTGCCGTCCCCGGACCCGAACCTGCTGTTCAACGTGGCCGGGATGGCCCAGTTCGTGCCGTACTTCGTCGGTCAGCAGACGCCGCCGTACGCGCGCGCGACCAGCGTCCAGAAGTGTGTCCGGACCCTCGACATCGAGGAGGTCGGCAAGACCACCCGGCACGGCACGTTCTTCCAGATGAACGGCAACTTCTCCTTCGGCGACTACTTCAAGGAAGAAGCCGTCCAGTTCGCCTGGGAGCTGGTCACCAAGCCGCAGAGCGAGGGTGGCTACGGCTTCGACGAGTCGGTCCTGTACGCCTCGGTGTACTACGAGGACGACGAGGCCATCGACATCTGGAAGCGGGTCGCCGGGCTGCCCGACGACCGGATCGTCCGGCTCGGCATGAAGGACAACTTCTGGTCGATGGGCATCCCGGGTCCGTGCGGCCCGTGCTCGGAGATCCTGATCGACCGCGGCCCGCAGTTCGGCGCCGACCGGGACTGGGAGGCGGGCGACCGCTACCTGGAGTTCTGGAACCTGGTCTTCATGCAGAACATCCGCGGCGAGGGCGGCGGCAAGGACGGCTACCCGATCCTCGGTGAGCTGCCGAAGAAGAACATCGACACCGGCCTCGGCCTGGAGCGGGTCGCGTACCTGCTGCAGGGCGTCGACAACATGTACGAGATCGACGAGATCTTCCCGGTGATCGAGAAGGCCTCGGAGCTGAGCGGCCGCAAGTACGGCTCCGAGCAGGTCGACGACGTCCGCTTCCGCGTGGTCGCCGACCACGTCCGCAGCGCGCTGATGCTGATCGGCGACGGCGTCACCCCAGGCAACGAGCAGGGCGGCTACGTGCTGCGCCGCCTGCTGCGCCGCGCGATCCGTTCGATGCGCCTGCTGGGCTACGAGGACCCGAGCCTGGTCGAGCTGCTCCCGGTCAGCCTGCAGCAGATGAAGAAATCCTACCCCGAGCTGGAGGCCGACTTCGGCCGGATCAGCCAGGTCGCGTACGCCGAGGAGGAGGCGTTCCGCCGGACCCTCACGGCCGGTACGACGATCTTCGACCTCGCGGTCCGCGACACCAAGGCCGGCGGCGCGCACCAGCTCGAGGGCGCGAAGGCGTTCCAGCTGCACGACACCTACGGCTTCCCGATCGACCTGACCGTCGAGATGGCTTCCGAGCAGGGCCTGAACGTCGACACCGAGGGCTTCCGCTCGCTGATGAAGGAGCAGCGCGAGCGGGCCAAGGCCGACGCGCGCGCGAAGAAGGCCGGCCACGCCGACACCTCGGGCTACCGGGAACTGCGCGAGTCCGGCGCGACCGAGTTCACCGGGTACACCGAGCTGGCGACCGACTCGCGGGTCCGCGGGCTGCTGCGCGACGGCGTCGTCGCGAACTCCGCCGAGCAGGGCGAGACCGTCGAGGTCGTGCTCGAGAAGACCCCGTTCTACGCCGAGTCCGGTGGCCAGATCGCCGACGCGGGCGTGATCGTCGCCGACGGCGTGAAGCTGAAGGTGCTCGACGTCCAGCGGCCGGTGAAGGGCCTGATCGTGCACCGCGTCGAGGTGCTCGAGGGTGCGCTTCAGCCGGGGACGGACGTGCACGCGCAGGTCGACCACGACTGGCGGATCCAGGCCTGCCAGGCGCACTCGGGCACGCACGTCGTGCACGCCGCGCTGCGGCAGGTGCTCGGCCCGAACGCGCTGCAGAGCGGTTCGTACAACAAGCCCGGCTACCTGCGGCTCGACTTCGCGTGGTCGTCGGCGCTGGACCAGGCCACCCGGTCGGAGATCGAGGAGGTCGCGAACCTCGCCGTACGGCAGGACCTCGCGGTGTCCGCGCAGTACATGACGCTGCCGGAGGCCCGTGAGTGGGGCGCGCTGGCACTGTTCGGCGAGACGTACGACGAGCAGGTGCGCGTCGTCGAGATCGGCGGCCCGTGGTCGCGCGAGCTCTGCGGTGGCACGCACGTGAAGCACTCGTCGCAGGTCGGTGCGCTGACCGTGACGAGCGAGTCGTCGGTCGGTGCGGGTGTGCGCCGGATCGAGGCGTTCGTCGGCATGGAAGCACTGCATTACCTCGGCCGCGAGCGGTCGCTGGTCCGGCTGCTCAGCGAGAACCTGAAGACCCGTCCCGAGGAGCTCCCGGCCAAGGTCGCCGACCTGGCCGAGCGGCTGCGGGCGGCCGAGAAGGAGCTGGAGAAGGTCCGCGCCGGACAGGTGCTGGCCGCGGCCGGTGACCTGGCGAAGAACCCGAAGGACGTCTTCGGTGTCGCGTTCGTCGGAGCCCGTACGCCGGACGGCGTCGGCGGTGGCGACCTGCGCAAGCTGGCGCTGGACGTCCGCGGCCGGATGCCCGTCGACAAGCCGGCCGTGATCGCGCTGGTCGGCGTGAACGACGGGAAGCCGGCCGTCGTGGTCGCGCTGAACGACGTCGCCCGCGAGTGGCGGCTCAAGGCCGGTGACCTGGTCCGGGTCGCCGCCGAGCAGGTCGGTGGCCGCGGTGGCGGCAAGGACGACGTCGCCCAGGGCGGCGGGACCGACCCGTCCGGTGCCGACAAGGCACTGTCCGCGGTCGAGCACGCCGTCGGCCAGCTCGTCACGGGCTGACCAGCGTGAACAGATCCGCCTGCCCCCTGGCTGAGGCACACTGATGCGCCGAGGGGTGCGGATCGCGCTCGACATCGGGGACGCCAGGATCGGCGTCGCCACGTCCGACCCGCACGGGATCCTGGCCACCCCGGTGGAGACCGTACGGCGTGGGAAGGGTGACCTTGACCGGATCGTTACGCTCGTGCACGATCTGGAGGCCTTCGAGGTCGTCGTCGGGCTGCCTCGTTCGTTGAACGGGGGTGAAGGGCCGGCGGCGGTCAAGATTCGCCAGACCACCGAGCTGCTCCGCCAGAAACTGGTGGCCGGTCAGGACAACCCGAGTGGGACGGACGGAGTGGAACAGGTGCGGACGACGACGGTACGGATGGTGGACGAGCGGTTCACCACGGTCACCGCCGAGCGGATGCTGCGGGAACGGGGAAAGAAGGGCGCCAAGCGGCGCGCGGTGGTCGACCAGGCCGCGGCGGTCGTGATTCTGCAACACGCGCTCGACTTCGAGCGGGAGACCGGCAACCCACCCGGGAGGCCCCTGTGAACGGAACAGCGGTGGTCGAAGGATGAGCAGGACGTACGGCGAAGTGGATGAAGGCGACGACCTCGACGTCGATCTGGGCCTGCGCCCGGAGAGCCGCACCGAGCGGCGCGCCAACCGCAAGAAGCAGCGGGCCCGCCGTGGCTTCGGCTGCTTCGCGGGCATCGTCTCGCTGCTGGTCGTCGCCGGGCTGATCGGCGGCATCATGTTCGGCTTCGGCAAGGGCCGCGACTACGTGGAAGGCCTGTTCGCCGCGCCCGACTACGAGGGTGAGGGCAGCGGCTCGATCCAGGTCGAGGTGACCAAGGGCCAGAGCGCGCAGGCGATCGCGGACACGCTCGAGAAGAAGGACGTGGTGAAGTCGGCCCGCGCCTTCGAGCGGGCCGCCCGCGAGGACCCGCGCAGCACGCAGATCCAGGCCGCGACGTTCACGCTGCGCAAGAAGATGTCCGCCAAGTCCGCGCTGGCGCTGATGCTCGACCCGGCCAAGTCGATCCGGGTCACCCGGGTCGGGGTGAACTCCGGCTGGACCAAGGAGCAGGTCGCGCAGAAGCTGCAGGAGAACAAGCAGGTCAAGCTCCCGCCGGGCTCGGTCGCGGCCGCGCTGAGCAAGCCGTGGTCGCTCGGGCTGCCGTCGTACGCGGGCAACAACCCGGAGGGCTTCCTCTACCCGGGCACGTACGACGTCCCGAAGAACGCGACGGCGTACACGATCCTGAAGCTGATGACCGCGCAGTTCGCGAAGACGCAGGCCGAGCTGAAGCTGCCGCAGGTCGCGCAGCGCAAGAAGCTCGACCCGTACCAGGCCGTGATCGTGGCCAGCATCGTCGCCGCGGAGACCAACCGGTCCGAGGACTACGGCAAGGTCGCCCGGGTGATCTACAACCGCCTGGCGCGCGACATGCGGCTGCAGATGGACTCGACCGTGCACTACGTGACGGGCCGCAACGGTGGGGTGTTCACCAGCGACGAGGAGCGCGACTTCGACTCGCCGTACAACACCTACAAGAACCGCGGACTGCCGCCGACGCCGATCAACTCGCCCGGCAAGGACACCCTGCGGGCGGCGCTGAACGCGACACCGGGACCGTGGCTGTACTTCACGCTGGTCAACCTCGACACCGGCGAGACCGCGTTCGCGACCACCGACACGGAGCACCAGGCGAACGTGGCCAAGCTGCAGGCATGGTGCCAAGCGCACAAGGGCCGCTGTTGAGCACTCGCTGTGCTGTGTTGGGTTCGCCTATCGCGCACTCCTTGTCACCCGCGATGCATCGGGCGGCGTATGCCGAGCTCGGGCTGGACTGGCGGTACGACGCGTTCGAGGTTGGTGAGGACGAGCTGCGCGGGTTCCTGGCCACGCTGGGTGATGACGTGCGCGGGCTGTCACTGACGATGCCGTTGAAGCGGGTCGCGCTGGATCTGGTGGACACCGTCGACCCGGTCGCCGAGCTGATCGGCGCGGCGAACACGATGCTGTTCGAGCCGGACGGGTCGCGCTCGGCGCACAACACCGACGTGCCCGGACTCATCGAGGCGTTCGCCGAGCGGGGGATCACCGCGGCCGACAGCGCCGTCGTACTGGGTGGTGGTGCGACCGCGGCGTCCACCCTGGCGGCGCTGCGGGGGTTGAGGGTCAGCGAGGTCACGCTCGTCGTCCGCGACGTCGCGCGGGCCGAGCGGCTGCTCGATCTCGCGGCGGCGCTCGAGCTGAAGACCTCGGTCACCGACTTCCAGCAGGTCGAGCAGATCGGCGGGTTCGACCTGTGCGTCTCGACGCTGCCGGGCGGTGCTGTCGACCCGTGGGCCGAGCACTTCGCCCAGGTCGCGCCCGTGGTCTTCGACGTCGCGTACCACCCGTGGCCGACGCAGCTGGCGCTGGTGGCGCACCGGATCGGTACAGAGCTGTTGAACGGCCTTGATTTGCTCGTGCATCAAGCTAGCCTCCAGGTGGAGATGATGACCGGAAGGTCGCCGGCGCCGCTGGCGGCCATGAGAGCCGCCGCACGTGAGGAGCTCGACGAACGTGAGCCGCAGTGAGCGTCAGCTGGACCGCCGAACCGTCCTGAAGGCCGGGGGCCTGCTCGCAGCGGCAACGGCGGCCGGCGTCGGCGCTGCTCCACCTGCGAGTGCCGGTGCCGCCGCTCCGGATTGGGCGGCGCTGGATCGTGCGGTCGCCGGTACGGTCTTCCGGCCCGGCGTGACCGGTTACACCGCGTCTCACCAGCTGTTCAACCCGCGCTTCGACTCGGTGCAGCCGGCCGCTGTCGTGCGGGCCGGCAGCGTTGAGGACGTCCGCCAGGCGATTCTTTTCGCGAAGAAGAACAACCTGGTCTGCGTCCCGAAGGGTGGCGGCCACTCCTACGTCGGTGCCTCCGCGGTCACCAACGGGATGATGATCGACCTCGGCCCCCTCCGCGGGCTCACCTATGCGAGCAACGCGGTCCAGATCGGCGCCGGGGCACGCCTGTACGACGTTCACGCCTACCTCGACAAGTACGCCCGCTCGTTGCCGACGGGGACCTGTCCGACGGTCGGGATCGCGGGGCTCACCCTCGGCGGCGGACTCGGCATCCACACCCGGACCTACGGGCCGACCAGTGACCGGGTGCTGTCGATGCAGGTGGTCACCGCCGACGGCATGGTCCGTACGGCGAGCCCGACGCAGAACGCGGACCTGTACTGGGCGCTGCGCGGCGGAGGCGGCGGCAACCTCGGCATCGTCACGTCGTTCCGGCTGGCGACGATCGGGGCGGGCAAGCTCGGGTTCTTCCGGCTGACCTGGCCGGAGTCGCAGGCCGCCGCCGTCCTGAAGGGCTGGCAGCGGTTTGCCAAGGAAGCACCGTCGACCTCCTGGGCGAACCTGCACATCACCGGAACCAGTAGCGGTGGCCTGTCGATCCACGTGGTCGGCGTGTCCACGACCGGATCGGCGACGGCCGCGGCGGCGCAACTGGAGTGGATGATCGGCGCCAAAGGCGCGACCCGCTCGATCTCGGTGAAGACGCACCTGGAGGCGGTGAAGTACCTCGGCGGCGGGACGACGAGCCCGCGGGAGGGCTGGCTGGCCGGGTCCGACGTCCTGCGCGGGCCGATGGACGCGACCACGATCAGTGGGGTGCTCGGCGCGGTGAAGACCGCAGCCAAGGCGGGCGTTGCGGCGTCGGCGATCATCGATCCGCTCGGTGGCCAGGCGGCCAAGGAACCGCCGGGTGGTTCGGCCTGGCCGTGGCGGTCGGCGCTCGGCGTCATCCAGTGGTACTCCGGCCTGCCGTCGCCTCCGACGACCGCTCAGTTGCGCGCGGCCCAGGCGTTCGTCACCAACGGGCACCACGCGGTGACCAAGTTCTCGGCCGGCGGCTACATCAACTACCTCGAGGCCGGCCGCTCCAACGCGTCGTACTACGGCGGCAGCCTGGCGCGGCTGCACGCGATCAAGCAGAAGTACGACCCGACGAACTTCTTCCACGCGCCGTACACCTTTGCCTGAGTAAGGTTCCCCGCCATGAAGACATGGCGTGTGGTGGCGGGGATCCTGGCGGTCGGTCTCCTGCTCGGTGGGATCACCCCGGCGTGGGCCTGCGCCTGCGGCGGGTACCTGGCCGACGCCGAGTCGCGGGCGCGCGCCAACGGTGAGCACGCGCTGGTCAGCTTCGACGGCACGACCGAGGAGATCGTGCTGTCGATGGCGATCCAGGGCTCGTCGAAGAAGGCCGCCTGGATCATGCCGGTGCCGGCCGCGGCGCAGGTGACGCTGGGGGAGTCGTCGACGTTCGAGGACCTGGACCGGATCACCCGGCCGAAGGTCGTCGAGCGGACGACGTACTGGCCGTTCAAGGACCTCGGGATCTTCGACGGCCGGAGCGGTGACAGTGCGGGGGCGGCGCCCGGCGCCGGGGTCGACGTGCGCGAGCAGATGGTGCTCGGGCCGTTCCAGGTCGTGCGGCTCGGCGGATCGAGCGCCGCCGACGTGACGGAGTGGCTGCGGACCAACGGGTACGCCGTACCGGAGACGCTCGGCGACAACCTCACGCCGTACCTGGTGGAGAAGTGGGAGATCGTTGCGGTCAAGCTGGCGCCGCGGCAGGCCGACGGGTCGCTGGACGGGGAGACACCGCCGCTGAAGCTGTCGTTCGCGTCGAAGCGCATCGTGTACCCGATGCGGCTGAGCAAGGGCGCGACGACGAGCCAGGCGGTCACCGTGTACGTCGCGGCGCCGTACCGGGTGGACGCCAAGACCGTGCCGGACGCGTCGCTCACACCGGAGCTCCTGTACGCCGGGCGGGTGGACAATGGCCGGCTCGAGGCGCCGGCGAACTACCTCACCGCCTACTCGTCCTACTTCGCGCAGCCGGGCCGGATCACGAGCGACTACGAGTTCACCACGGCGGCGACCGACGACGCCTTCCAGCGGACGACGTACGTGACGCACAACGAGAGTTTGTGGAGCACGCTCGGCGTGATCGTGCTCGGCCTGCTCCTGCTGGGCGGCGGTGCGGCGGTCGTTGCCCGCCGCACCCGCTGACTTCGTCCACAGGGTCACCCGGCGGGCGGTCCTGATCGTCTAGGCTGCGGCATCGTGCCTGACGTGATCGCCGGAGTCCTCGCCGCGGTGATCTGTGCCGTGGCGGCGTACGTGCTCGGTCCTTGGCTGCTGCGCCGGATCCCCGAGCCGATCCTCGACGAGGGCCAGACCAAGCTCCCGTACGCCGAGCTCGCGACGCCGCGGGCGGCCGTGTGGTGTGCCGCGCTCGCCGGAGTCGCGGGCGGGTTGGTCGGCTGGCGGATCGGGTTCTCGGCCGGTCTGGTCGCGTGGATCGCGCTGGCGGTCCCGGGGGCGGTGCTGGGGTACGTGGACGCGCGGACGAGATACCTGCCGTCCGCGATCATCTGGCCGACGTACGGCGTGGTGTCGGTGGTGCTGGTCGTCGCGGCGGCGGCGACGGGGGAGTGGGGGTCGCTGCGGCGGGCCGCGATCGCGGGGCTGATCGGCTTCGGCGTGTTCTACCTGCTGTGGTTCGTGTTTCCGCGCGGCGTCGGGTTCGGTGACGTGCGGTTGTCGGGGCTGCTCGCGGTCGCGCTGGGCTGGCTCGGGTGGGGCGAATTCGTCAGCGGTCTGTACGGCGGGTTCTTCCTCGGCGCGGTGCTCGGGATCGTGCTGACGGTCGCGAAGGTCTTCAAGCGCAAGGAAATGTTCCCTTTCGGGCCGTTCATGCTGGCCGGCGCGGTGGCCGGCGTCCTGGCGGGTGGACCGCTGGAACGCCTGTACCTGGGGTGAAGAACGCCTGATGGTTGACCTCCAGGATCCACCGTCCGGTTGATGCCGGCTCCTGGCGGCGACGGCTACGGTCGAAGACTCCACCGACCAAGGAGTCCGTTGTGCCGAACCTCAGTCGTCGTGGGCTGCTCGCAGGCAGCGCCGCCCTGATTGCCGTTCCCGCCACCACCTCGACCGCTGCCGCCGCGGGGATCCGCGGCCCGAGCGGCGAGAAGATCCTTCCCGGCGACGTCCGCTTCGCCGACCTCACCCAGCGCGGCACCAACCGCCGCTTCGTCGCCGCTCCCGACTACGCGCGGGTCGTGCGTTCGCCGCAGGACGCCCTCGACGCCGTTCAGGAGGCGGTCCGCGCGAACCAGCGGATCGCGATCCGCGGCGGCGGCCACTGCTTCGAGGACTTCGTCGACCACAGCGACGTCGAGGTGCTGATCGACCTCTCGCAGTACGACGAAGTCACCTTCGACGAGCGCCGGCGCGCGTTCTCGGTCGGCGCGGGCGCGACGCTCGAGACCCTTTACAAGGCGCTGTTCTACGGCTGGGGCGTGACCGTGCCGGGCGGCGGCTGCCTCGGCGTCGGCGTCGGCGGTCACTTCAGCGGCGGCGGGTACGGCCCGCTCTCGCGCCGGTACGGCTCGGTCGTCGACCACCTGTACGGCGTGGAGGTGGTCGTCGTGGACGCCCGGCGCCGGGCCCGGCTCGTGCTGGCGACCAGGGACAACGAGCACCGCGACCTGTGGTGGGCGCACACCGGCGGCGGTGGCGGCAACTTCGGCGTCGTCACCCGGTACCTGCTCCGGACCGCCGGCGCCCAGGGCTCGGACCCCGAGAAACTGTTGCCCAAGGCCCCCAAATCATTGCTGTCGACCGTCACGCTCTACGACTGGAACACGCTCACGAAGGCCGGCTTCCTGCGCACGCTGCGGAACTTTCTCGACTTCTACGAGCGCCACAACGCGCCGGGCTCGCCGTACGCGACGCTGTACAGCCCGCTGATCCTGGCCCACAAGTCGGCCGGCGGCTTCCTGCTGTCGTCGCAGATCGACGCCGGAGTGCCGAACGCCGCTCAGTTGCTGAAGGACTTCAACGCCGCGATCGTCGAGGGCGTCTCACCGGCACCGCAGCTGACCGACCAGGGGGAGGGGCCGTTCCTGCAGCGGACGATCCAGCGGTCGATCCCGGAGGACGTCGCGCCGCGCCGTACCAAGTACAAGGCCGGCTACCTGCGCAAGGGGTACACCGACGCGCAGCTGGACACGATCTACCGGCACCTGACCGATCCGTCGTACCACGGGCCGGAATCCACGATGCTGTTCGTTCCGTACGGCGGTCAGGTGAACACGGTGCCGTCGGACGCGACCGCGACCGCCCAGCGCGACGTGATGATGAAGATGGTGATGGCGGCGATGTGGGACGACCCGGCGCAGGACGCCCAGCACCTGGAGTGGACGCGGTCGACGTACCGGGACATCTACCGCGAGACCGGCGGTGTGCCGGTGCCGAACGCCGTGAACGCGGGATCGTACATCAACTACCCCGACGGCGATCTGGCCGACCCGGCGCAGAACACGTCGGGGGTGCCGTGGCACGCGCTGTACTACCTCGGCAACTACCCGCGACTGCAGCAGATCAAGAAGACCTGGGACCCGGGCAACGTGTTCCGGCACCGGCTTTCCATCGAACCCGCCGAGTGAGAAGCTGTTCCGGCCCATCGCACGGACGGGTCCGCCGGCCGTCGTACGGGCCGGCCCATTGACCGGCCGGGGCGCCGGGCCTGATCCTCGGGGGACGGGCCGGGCGCCTCGGCTGCTGCTTCACCAACCGGGGTAGCGACTCCTCCAAGCGGTCTCCGGGCCGTAGTCGCCGTGCAGGTGGTCGCGGCGGGTGTACTCGAGCACGAGATCGTCCGCCAGTTGCAGGATCACGCCCCGGCCCTCGACGGCGAACACCAGCTCGGCCGGGAGCGCGGTCTCGCCGTGCAGCGCGCCGAGGATGTTGCCGCAGATCGCGCCGGTCGAGTCGCTGTCGCCGGAGTGCGTGACCGAGAGCGCGAGTGCGTCGAGGAACTGCTCCGGCTCGGGACGCGCGAGCGCGGCGTACACGCCGATTGCCAGTGCCTCCTCGGCGATCCACCCACCACCGAGCAGTTCGACTGTCGCCGGCCCTGGCGCCGGCGCGGGGCCCGCCGCCAGCTCACGCGCTTTGATCAACGCCTGGCTGGTCTCCTCGTGCGCTTCCTTTCCCACAAGGAGTTCCAGCGTCGTGTCCAACGCCGCATCGAGACCGGCCCCCTGAACGATCTCGTGGATCAGCAACGCCAGCGCCCCACTCGCCAGCTTGCCCGTCGGATGCCCGTGCGTGTACCCGGCAGACTCGGCAGCGGCATCGAACACCCACTCCCCGTTCCCCGCGTACGGCAGCAACCCGAACGGCGCCGACCGCATCACCCCGCCACACCCCTTGGAGTCGTTGCTCGCCTGCGCCCCGAACGGCTTGATCTCGTCGCCGCCCTTGCGCGCCTCGGTGAGCGCGGTCAAGCAGGTGTTGCCCGGCGCCCGTCGTACGTACAACCACTGCTCACCCTGCAACCATCCGTCGCGCTTCCCGCTCGGGCCCGGCAGGAGCTGCGTGTCCAGCCACCGGTCGAACGCGTGCTGCGTGACGGCCACGGTCAGTCCGAGCCCACGATCGGTCCGTACGCCGGCCCGGATCAGCCCTTCGACCGCGAACAGCGTCATCTGGGTGTCGTCGGTCACTGTTCCCGGCGGCCAGTTGTTGCCGCCAGCAACAAATGTCCGGACGCCGTCCGGATGCTCGGCGACGATGCTCCGCCCGTCCTGGAACTCCACCGGCCCACCCAGCGCGTCCCCGATCGCGCCACCGAGCAGACACCCGCGAACCCGGGCCCTGTACGCCTCTTCCACCTGCCGTTCGACCATGTGAGCGACTGTAGTTGCCGCCGTAGCTCAGTGGGGGACGGGCTCGAACCCACCCGCGGCCCAGCGACGGCGCGAGACCTCCTCCACCCGCACGTCGAGCGACTGCTCCTGGCAGCCGCGAAGTGCTTGTGCGAGGGCCTCCGGCAGCTGCGCCTCCAAGGTCTGCTGCGGTGCTGTGACCCGCGCCGGGGCCGTGATCTCTCCGGCGAGCAGGTCGAGCCGCGCCCCCGAGCTGACCAGCAGCCGAGGATCCAGATCTCCGAGCAGGTCCTCCAGCTCGTACTCGATCTTGTGCTCGTCCCGCGGTACGCCGAAACCTCCGAGGTGGCGAATCTGCGCCGCAGTCGCGCGGCATAGTCGTCGAGCGGCTCCAGCCCGAGCGCCGCGCGGCGTCGGTCGACAGTGGCGGGCTCGTCGAGCGGGCACGGCACGAGCTGCCCGTCGACGGCGTGGAACTTGGTGCCGTAGACCTGTGGCCGATCTTCGGTGATGCAGAGCGCATCGGTCAGGTAGGCGACGTGGCGACCCGGTACGTCGACCGCCGCGGTCAGCAGGTCCAGGCAGGTGCGCTGGAACTCGGCGTGGCCCTCCAAGTGCTGCATGAGTCGGCAGGCGGCCTCGGCGGCTTCTTCACCGACCAGCAACGGGCCGGGCCAGCCGTGCTCGTCGATGACCTGCTGGAGCCAGGCGCACGCGGTGGAGGTCAGCTTGGTGAGTCGCTCGGCGATCGTGTCGTCGGTGAAGCTGGTATCGGCCCACTGCGATCGCCAGCTCGCATCGACGCGGTCGAGCTTCAGCAGACGCTCCCGGATCGCCGCCACCTGGTCGAGCGCTGCCAGCTGCAGCGTCACCTTCTGGCCGGTCCAGCGGTAGCAGATCCATCGGTTGGCCCACTCGAAGGCCACTGCACCGTTGTTGGCGTCCCGCACGGCGACACGGGTCTCGTCCTCCAGCAGGAGCCCCGCGGTCGCGATCGGGGCGACCGCGTCGCGCAGGGCGACGCCGAGGCGCGACAGCGTGAGTCCCTTGACCCAGTCCGCCGGTGGTGGGCTCGGCTGGTCCGTCTGCACCGCGCCTTGGTCGTTCAGGTAGTGGAGGTGCCCGTCAGCCCGGAAGTAGTACGGGACGTCCTGCCTCGCTAGCTGCTCACACTCACTCGCGCTGACGTCCTGGGGGAACGGTGTGCCGTCGAGCAGCCAATCGTCGAGCATGTCGCTGTAGCGGTCGGTCGAGCGCAGCAGGACCCGAGCAGTCGCCGGGCGGTCGAGTACGACGTGCAGCTTCGGCACGTTGCCGCACATCAGCGTCCAGGCGTCGAACATCCCGCGCAGGAAGCGCGTGAGGTGGGCGCCGTAGCCGACGCCGCCTGCCGTGTCGGCGACGACCGTCCTGGTCTCCTGCCTGGCCCACGAGCTGGTCCGCCGCCAGGCCTGCGGGCCCTCGACCCCTTCGACCAGGCAGATGGTCGGTCCATCGGCTGCGCAGAGGCGCGGCTCGGTCTCCAGCCCGACGTGGTGATGCTGGGCGCCGTCCCCGGCGACCAGTCCGGTTTCCGACAGGCGTCGTACGTCGACGAAGGCCAGCTCCAGGTCGATCGGGTACATCAGTGGGTCGGCGCCGCCGGCGTACAGGTTGCCTTCGCTGAGGTCGGTGACGCCGAAGGCGAAGCAGGCGGCCGCCAGCGAGCCGGCCCGGTGCCAGAACGGCTCGGGCTCGGTCAGCACCGTCCCGGCGAGCCCTTCGCGGATCTCACCCCACTGGGAGGGGCGCTCGATCCACTCGTGCCACGAGTAGCCGTTGCGGGGGAGGAGGTCCATCACCGGGAGCCGGATCTTGTCCGACAGACCGTTGAGCAGGGCGAACGCCGACGCTTCGCGCGCGAGGAACAGGCGGTCGACGTCGGCCGGGCGCGGCTTGTAGGCGACCGTGTGCCCGGGGAAGTCGACGCGCAGCACCCGGCGGCGGCCGTTGTGGGTCTCGCCGTCGTGCGCGGTCAGGCCGGTCACCGGCAGCCGGGCGTCGAACCAGAGCAGCTCGGCGTCGCGCTCCAGGCGGTGCAAGAATTCCCGCAGGAATACCAGGAAGTCGTCCGTCGCGCGCCCGGCGTGAAATCTTGATGCCGTGCTTGACAGGCAGGCGAGAAATGCCGGACCGATCACCGGTCCGAACAATGCACCGTTCATCGGGTGCAGAATTCCGGGGCCGAGCTGGTGCGGGAATTCTCGTCGCAGGTTATCGCAACCGGTGGTCAGGTTGGCAACCATTTCGAGGAGACTCGAAAAGCCTGCCCGATCGAGCAGGCCCGCGACCAGGCCGGCATCCGCCGGGCCACCGAGGTGCCGCTCGACCCGGACCAGGCCGTCCGGCCCGGTCGTCACCACCGGTGGGAGCAGTCCGGCCGCCGTACGGGCGCGCACCGCGGACATCAGTGCGTCCCGGGCCGCTCGCACGGCGGCCGGATCGGTCACCGGATCAGAAGTCGCAGTAGACCCGGACGCAGGTGCCGGCGGCACCCTCCGCGCCGGTGGCGGGCAGCTCCGACTCCAGGTCGCCGATCACCAGGTCGAGCTCGTGGGCGTTGTCCATGAATCCTCCTCGGTCATTCTTTCCAGAAATCCTCTGACACCGCACCGACGTTCGGCAAGCACCGAAAGTTTCCGGTTGGCAGCAAGCGGTCATTGTCTGGATTCGGGCGCGGAGTTCTGACTACCCTTCGAAATCCTGTCATCCCTATCCGGCGATCCCGAAGGAGTCAGACATGGACAGCATTCACACCGACGAGGCCCGCGAGCTCGACCTGGTGCTCGGCGACCTGGAGACCGAACTGCCGGCCGCCGAGGCCAAGGCCGGCACCTGCCGCGGCGGGATCTACTGCATCTGATCCCAGCGTCCGGACCGGGATCCCGCATCCCGGTCCGGGCCTTCGGGTGAGACTGGCGACGGGCCGTCACCGGGCGCGTGGGAGAATCGCCGCATGCTGCGCTGGCTCACCGCCGGCGAGTCGCACGGACAAGCGCTCGTCGCCGTACTCGAAGGTCTTCCCGCAGGCGTTCAGGTCACCACGGATCACGTGGCCGACGCCCTGGCTCGTCGTCGGCTCGGCTACGGCCGAGGCGCCCGGATGAAGTTCGAGCGGGACGAGGTGACCTTCCTCGGCGGATTCCGGCACGGGTTGTCCCTCGGCAGCCCGATCGCCATCCAGGTCGGCAACACCGAGTGGCCGAAGTGGGAGCAGGTGATGGCTGCCGACCCGGTCGACCCGGAGACGCTGGCCGACCTGGCCCGCAACGCGCCGCTGACCCGGCCGCGGCCCGGGCACGCGGACCTGGCCGGGATGCAGAAGTACGGGTTCGACGAGGCACGGCCGGTGCTGGAGCGGGCGAGCGCGCGGGAGACCGCGGCGCGGGTCGCGCTCGGCGAGGTCGCCGCGCGGTTCCTGCAGCAGGCGTACGGCGTGACGATCGTCAGCCACGTGGTCGAGCTCGGGACCGTCAAGGCGCCGTACGGAGTGCTGCCGTCGTACGAGGATGTCGCGAAGCTGGACGCCGACCCCGTGCGCTGCCTCGACGCGGACGCGAGCAAGGCGATGGTCGCCGAGATCGACGCCGCGCAGAAGGCCGGCGACACGCTCGGCGGCGTGGTCGAGGTCGTCGTCGACGGCCTGCCACCGGGGCTCGGCAGCTACGTGCACTGGGACCGGCGGCTCGACTCGAAGCTGGCCGGCGCGCTGATGGGGATCCAGGCGATCAAGGGGGTCGAGCTCGGCGACGGGTTCGAGCTGGCCCGGACGCCGGGATCGCAGGCGCACGACGAGATCGTCGCCGAGGACGGCACGATCCGGCGGACGAGCGGTCGCTCGGGCGGGACCGAGGGCGGCATGAGCACCGGGGAGACGCTGCGCGTGCGCGCCGCGATGAAGCCGATCGCGACCGTGCCGCGCGCGCTGCGGACCATCGACACCGCGACCGGCGAGGCCACGGCGGCTCATCACCAACGCTCGGACGTGTGTGCGGTGCCGGCGGCGGGGATCGTCGCGGAGGCGATGGTCGCGCTGGTGCTGGCGGACGTGTCGGTGGAGAAGTTCGGCGGGGACTCGGTGGTGGAGACCGCGCGTAATCACCGGTCGTACTTGGACGGACTGCCCGGAACGATCCAGCCGCGGGCTTGGGGTGCGGAGTGAGCGACTCGGCCGCTGGATCGGCTGCGCCGGTCGACGCCGCGGCCGGGCCGATTGTCGTGCTGGTCGGCCCGCCCGGCTCGGGCAAATCGACGGTGGCGGAGTTGCTCGCCGCCAAGCTCGGCGCTGTGCACCGCGACACCGACACCGACGTGGAAACCGGCACCGGGAAGCCGATCTCGGACATCTTCGTGGACTCCGGGGAGCCGGTGTTCCGGGAGCTGGAGCGTGCGGCGATCGTCGCCGCTCTGGAGGCTGACGGCGTCGTCCTGTCGCTCGGCGGCGGCGCGATCCTCGACGCCGACACCCGCGCGGACCTGGCCGGCCACACCGTCGTCTTCCTCGACGTCTCGGTCGGCGAGGCCGCCAAACGCGTTGGCCTGGGCGTCGCTCGGCCATTGCTGCTCGGCAACGTCCGGACCCAGCTGAAGAACCTGATGGACGCCCGCCGCCCGCTGTACGCCGAGGTCGCCAAGCACACGGTGACCACCGACAGCCGGTCCCCGGAAGACATCGCGAACGAGATCGTGGAGCACCTCGGATGACCACCCAGACGATCACGGTGGCAGCGGCAACGCCGTACGACGTTGTCATCGGCAACAACCTGCTCGGCGAGCTGCCCGGGCTGCTCGGCGACGGCGTGCGGCGGGTCGCGGTGATCCACCCGCGCGCGCTGCGGACCAGCGGGGACGCGATCCGCGACGACTTGGTCGCGGCCGGGTACACCGCGCACGCGATCGAGATCCCGGACGCCGAGGAGGCCAAGTCCGCCGAGGTGCTGTCGTACTGCTGGACGGTGCTCGGGCAGGCCGGGTTCACCCGCTCGGACGCGGTGGTGTCGATCGGCGGCGGAACGACGACCGACCTCGCCGGGTTCGTCGCGGCGACCTGGTTGCGCGGGGTGAAGGTCGTGCACATCCCGACCACGCTGCTCGGCATGGTCGACGCGGCCGTCGGCGGCAAGACCGGGATCAACACGGCCGAGGGCAAGAACCTGGTCGGCGCGTTCTGGGAGCCGGCCGGTGTGCTGTGCGACCTGGCCGCGCTCGAGACGCTGCCGCGTCATGATTACGTGAGCGGGCTGGCCGAGGTCGTGAAGTGCGGCTTCATCGCCGACCCGGTGATCCTCGACCTGGTCGAGAAGGATCCCGCGGGCGCCGTCGGCCCGGCGTACGAGCACACCGAGGAACTGATCGCCCGCGCGATCCAGGTCAAGGCCGACACCGTCGGCGCCGACCTGCGCGAGCGGACGACGACCGCCGGGGGAGCGATCGGGCGCGAGGCGCTCAACTACGGTCACACACTCGGCCACGCGATCGAGCGCACCGAACGGTACAAGTGGCGCCACGGCGCCGCGATCAGCATCGGCATGGTCTTCGTCGCCGAGCTGGCGCGCGCCGCCGGCCGCCTCGATGAAGCGACCGCCGACCGCCACCGCGACGTCTTGCAGGCCCTCGGCCTGCCGGTCACGTACCGGCCGGACGCGTGGCCGCACCTGCAGGACGCGATGAAGCTCGACAAGAAGACGAGAGCGGACCGGCTCCGCTTCGTCATCCTCGACGCGCTCGCCAAGCCGACGATCCTGGAAGCCCCCGACCCGAGCCTGCTCGTCGCCGCGTACGCCGAGGTCAGCTAGCCGTACGCCGCCCGCCGCCCGCCGCCCGCCGCCCGCCGGCGGTGGTGGGGCCGCCGCTTCCGATCTGATGCGCGAATGAGAGGCAAAGCGACAGCCCCTGACCCGTCCAAGGTCAGGGGCTGTCCTGTGTCCGGGGCCAGCGCGTGCAAGGGAATGGCTCCCGGAGTTGGAAGACGGGACGGGCGCGGATGCGCATACTCAGCACGCACGCCCCGCCGGTCTACTCGTCCAGCCATTCAGCCGCGGCAGAGTCGCGGTGGTAGCCGTTGTGATGACCGAGAACACAGCCGCGGCCTGTCATCGGATTCTTGCCGTCGCAGGCGCAACCGGATTCGTCCGGTTGCCCTGCCCACTCCAGACCGCCTGTGGCTCCTCGCCCCGTGTCTGTCTGCATGTCCTCATCCTCAGCCGTGCCCCAATCGCAGGGAGGTGCCAAACTGGGGGCCAAAGGTCGGATCTGGAGGCAGAACTTGATCGGGCAGTTGATCGCTCAGCTACGCGCGGAGCGAGGACTCAGCCAGGCCCAACTAGCTGAGACGCTCGCCAGAGTGTCCGGCAACCCTGCCGTGACCCGTAACGAGATCTCCCGTTGGGAGCAGGGCAAGCGCCGGCCGCGTAGGTACTGGCTCCAGTGGATCGCTCTGGCTTTCGGGATGTCCCTCGCCGACCTCGACGACCTGGTCAAGCTCGCCTCACCTGTCTCTGACGAGGACGAGGCAGAGGCCCTGGAACTGCGGGCCCGGGTCGCAGCGTCCGACGTCGGCGCGATCACGCTGCTGCGGCTGGAGGGCGCTGTAGACGATCTGGCGACGGCCTACCCGACCACGGCCCCGGATCTCCTCCTGCCGCGCGTCAAACGGCACTTGAGCTACATCGGAAAGCTTCTCGACGCACGCATGACCCTCGACGAACACCGGCGCCTGCTCACGACGGGCGCATGGCTGTCCCTGCTCGCTGCTACGTGCTCGTTCGACCTGGACCAGCGGAAGGCTTCAGCCGCCCGGCTGAAGACCGCCGCGTCTCTGGCCGAGCACGGCGAACATCCGGAACTGTCGGGGTGGTGCCTCGAAACTGAGGCCTGGCAGGCAGTCACTGACGGCGACTACCGCAAGGCCGTGAAGCTCAGCCAGGCAGCTCAGGCCGTCGCTCCTCAAGGGTCGTCGGCGTTCATCCAAGCCACCGCTCAGGAAGGGCGCGCACAGGCCCGCCTGGGGCACAGCAGGGAGACACTGAAGGTCGTGTCCAGGGTCGAGCAATTGGTGTCTCCGCTGAAGGTCCCTGACCGCCCTGAGCATCACTACCGCTACGACCCGAGCAAGAGCAGCGCGTACATCGCGACGACGCTGTCATGGCTCGGAGATCCAGAGGCTGAGCCGCTGCTACGGCAGCTTCTGAGGGAACTTGAGTCACCTTCATACGGGGTCCCACGACTCCGCCGGGCGGCGTCTGCACGGCTCGACCTGTCCCTAGCTCTCCTAGCCGCTGGCAAGCCTGACGAAGCCACTGGCGAGACCCTGGAGGCGATCAACTCGGGTCGCCTGGTGCCGTCCAACTTCTGGCGGGCCAAGGAAGTCATCAAGGCTGTGGACGCAGGCGGTGTGCCTGAGGCCAGAGACCTACGGGACGCATACGAGGCGCTCCAGTCCTCAGCCTGAGCCACTGGATACACGGACCTGTAGTGGAACCAGTTCTTCAGCCGCCGACCAGGACGTCGTACGCCGGACGCGAAGTTGTACACGGCATCCGCGTGCCGCTGGAACAAGGCGGTCAGCGCACCCTCGTCGCCCTCGCGCAGCTCGGCCCAGATCTCCTGGTCGGTCCCCAGCTCGGCCGAAACCGCCCCGGCTCTTCGCCGCATCCACCGCACCTCCAACGCCGCCGTTTGTGTGCTCATACCGGGGAAGAGTCCGGCACCCGGCGGGCGGTTCGCCTACCGCAGCGCCTCCGGCAGCGGCCGGCGGTGCAGTACCTCGAGCCGGGAGACCGCCCTGGTCAGCACAACATAGAGTCGGTTCAACCCGCGTTCCTCACCGTCGACGATGTCCGCCGGCTCGACGACGACCACGTGATCGAACTCCAGTCCCTTCGCCAGCCCCGCCGGTACGACGGTCACTCGCTCGTCCTGCACCTGCAGCGACGCCTCGATGCCCGCCGCGCTCTCGTCGGCGACGATCACCCCGATCGAGCCCTCCTCCTTCAACGCCATCCGTACGGCGTCCGAGCAACTCCTCCCCAGGTCCGTCACCTTCTCGACGCTCAACCACCCGTCGCTGCGGAACGACCTCGTCGGTGGCACGCCGACATCCAGTGCCTCCAGCAACTTGTTCGCCAGCGCGACGACCGCGGCCGGGACTCGGTATCCGGTCGTCAGCGTGACGATCTCCGCCTCCGGCTTTCCCAGGTGCCCGAGCTGCTCCGGCCAGCTCAGGGCCGCCCACGGTGTTGTCCCTTGCTCGAGATCGCCCAGCACGGTCAGCGAGCCGTGCTCGCTGCGCCGGGCGATCGCCCGGCACTGCATCGGCGACAGATCCTGTGCCTCGTCGACGATCACCTGTCCGTAGCCCGGCACCCGGTTCACCAGTGCGCTCAACTCGTCGAGCAGCACCGCATCCGCGGCCGTCCAGCGCGCGGACTTCGCCTTCCGCCGCCGCGGCCAGCGGATCGCGGTCAGCTCTTCTGCTGTGAACGCGTCGTCCGCCGGCTCACTCAGAAACTGCGCCAGCACCTCGTCGGCTTTTGCGGTCGGCCACACCGCATCCACCGCCGGCGTCACCGCGCGAGCCATCCGCCGCTGCCAGACCCGGTTGCAGTTCTGGCCCCGCGCTTCGGCCTGCCGCTGGAGCGCGGCGATCACGCGTGAGAACACCCGCTCCCGACCCAGGCCGTACGACGTCGCCTCGCTCCGGGCCTCCTCGACCATCTGGGCGAACTCGTGCTGATCGACCCGCCAGCGGTAGGAGCTGTCGGCAACGACGACCGCCTCTCCCGGCGTTGAGATTCGCCCGTAGAGCGCTCTCTTCAGTGCTCCCGCCATCCGTGCGTCGTGCTTCACCGCGGCGGCCTCCGGGCCGTCCGTGGAATCGATGCCCACGGCAAGCAATTCCCCGATCGTGGTCTGCTCGACATCGCCTTCACCCAGCGTCGGCAGCACCGCCGAGATGTACTCCAGGAACGTCGCGTTCGGGCCGAGCACCAGCACTCCGCCACGCTTCAACCTGGCCCGGTGCGCGTAGAGGAGGTACGCCGCCCGATGCAGCCCGACGGCCGTCTTCCCGGTCCCCGGCGCCCCCTGCACACAGACCGACTCCTCCAACCCGGCCCGCACCAACCGATCCTGCTCCGGCTGAATCGTCGCCACGATGTCCCGCATCGGGCCGACGCGGGGGCGCTCGATCTCAGCCCGAAGGATGCCTCCGACCCTGTCGTTCCTCGCAGCGTCGGTCCCCGCCTCGGCGTCGCGCCCGGGCCCCGCTCCGGCGTCGGCCGCGCTCCGGGCCCCGCTCCCGCTCCGGGGCCCGCGCGCCGCGTTCTCGCCGGGATCGCGCTCTCCGGCGTACCGGCTTCTGGCGAGCGGCTCGTCCTCGATGCTCGTCAGCTTTTCGCCGGCCCAGCCGAAGCGACGCCGTACGGCGACACCGCGCGGATCCTCGGCCGTCGCCTGGTAGAAGCTCGTCGCGACCGGCGCGCGCCAGTCGATCACGAGCGGCGGCCGGCCGATCGCGTCCGAGACGTGCCGTCGGCCGAGGTAGTACCGCTGCCCGCGATGCTCCTGCGCCTCGTCGTCGTCGCGATACCCGATCAGCCCGAAGAACGGCGGCCCACCCGCCTCGTCCGCCAACTGACGCGCGAGGCTCTTCAGGTAGTACCCGAGCCGCTCGGCCGTGTAGCGGTCTCCCCAGGTGTCCTCGCCGACCACGACGTTGTCCCGCGCGCCCGAGATCATCGCCAGGAGAGCGTCGCGGCAGCGCTCGGCGTACCGGCGTTCCTCCTCCAGCCCTCGCACTCGTCACCCCAAAAGATTAACCCGGTTAATGTTTTGCCCAGGTTAACACCCACGCTAGAGTCGAGCCGTGACCGGACTGCGTGAGCGCAAGAAGCAGCAGACCCACGACGCCTTGTCCCAGGTGGCGATCGACCTGTTCCTGGCCCGAGGCTTCGACCAGGTGTCGGTCGCCGACATCGCCGCCGCCGCGAACGTCTCCAAGCCGACCCTGTTCAAGTACTTCGCCACCAAGCAGGACCTGGTCCTCCACCGCTTCGCCGACCACGCCCACGAGGCCGCCCGCGTCGTCACCGCCTCCGCGCTGTCAGCCCCCGAGGCGCTGCTCGCGCACTTCCTCGACGGCCTCGACCGCCGCGACCCGGTCACCGGCCTCAACGACCACCCCGGCGTCATCGCCTACTACCGCCTGGTCTTTGGTACGCCGTCGCTGGCGACCCACCTGCACCAGTTCGTCGTCGCCGACCAGGCAGCCCTGACCGAGGCGCTCGGCGCTGACCTCGACGCGGAGCTGCAGGCGGCGTACCTCGTCTCCACCCAGCAGATCCTCGCCCACCGCAACTGGCACTCCCTCGCCAACGGCCAGCCCGCCGACGCGCGCCACCCTCTCGCGGTCGCCGAGGCCACCCAGGCCTTCACTGCGTTGAACCGCTAGCTCGCCCAGGCGTTCGCCGTCGCCAAAGGCACCCAGGCTTTCACCGCGTTTCACCGCTACGCCGCCCAGGCGTTGGCGGACGCCGAAGCCCGGGCTTCTACCGCGTCGAACCGCCAGGCCGTCCGGGCGTTCGCCGTACCGGGCACTAGGGTTGCCCCGTGACCGCGCGCAAGGTGCTAGTACTCAACGGACCCAACCTCGGCCGCCTCGGTTCCCGGGAGCCCGACGTCTACGGCGCGACGACGTACGCCGACCTCGTCGCCGACTGCGAGAAGACCGGCGCCGACCTGGGCCTGACCGTCGAGGTCCGCCAGACCGACGACGAGTCCGAGCTCGTCGGCTGGCTCCACGAGGCCGCCGACCACAAGTACCCGGTGGTGCTCAACCCAGCGGCCTTCACCCACTACTCGTACGCCCTCCGCGACGCCTGCGCCCAGCGCACCGCCCCGCTGATCGAGATCCACATCAGCAACCCGGCGGCCCGCGAGGAGTTCCGCCACACCAGCGTCGTAGCCGCGGTAGCCACCGGCACCATCGCCGGCTTCGGCCTCAACTCCTACCGCCTGGCCCTCCGCGCCCTCACTACCCTCACCGACTAGCCACAACCGCCCGCCCCGCCGACCGACTGGATGCCTTGCCCCACGCACTCAATCGGCCCCGCCGAGCATCGGCCGCCCATGAGGTGCCTCGCTCCCGTGCACCCAGCACAGCCCGATGGTCCGCCGACGCCCACCCGGGTGCTTGCCCCACGCATCCAGTCGGCTCCCGCCGACCGACGGCCGCCCACCGCGCGCTTTGCCCCACGCACCCGGTACAGCCGATGGTTTGCCGACGCCCACCACTGACTAACCGCCGCAGACAAGCACGGCCAAGGCGCGCGTAAGCATGGCGACGGCGACGACTGTGGCCTTGATCAGTAGTGGCGGTCGGCCGACGCCCACCACCGTTTAACAGTCCCACAGATCGACTCAAGGCATGTGCGGGCGCAGCCGCGGCGGCGGCCTTGGACGGTGGTGGGCGTCGGCCATCCGACAAGGCACTCCGGCCTTCCGCGCCCCGCCTCCGGCGCCGCCCTCCAGCCCGACCCGAATCTGGGCCACCCGTCCCGGCCCCGACATCGTCTCGGCATCGGCCCTGCCCATGCGGGGCCCCAGCCCCGACTGTCGTTTCGGCATCGGACTGGCCCTGGGCATCGTTGACTGATGCCGTTTTGGACGACTGCTTCCTATTGTCACGACTGACGCGGTACATCGTGTCAGTCGTCCAACAACGAGCCAGTCGGCACGGAGTGTCGTCGAGCGGATCGCGCACGACGCGGCGTACCGGGTCGCGACACCAAGCGGGTCCACCGGCCGGTGCCGGGAGCGCGTTGGCGATCGGAGTGCAAGGGATCTGCTGCGCGTCGACAGCCTCCTGGTCGTGCCGCCGGCCGTGGCCGCGTCCTGCACGCCTTCCGCGGCGGATTGACCTGCGGCCGTCGCACCGGCGGGCTCGACCGGGCGTGCCGGCGGGCCCCACCGGGGCGTCCGGCAGACCCAGCGGCGTTCCGCGGGGGTTGCACCGCCTGGCGGATTGCCCGATGGGTTGACCTCGGGGGCAGGGTGGTGGGGCAGACCTGGGGGTCGGGAGGGCATGAAACCGGTGTGAGACGCCGGTGAAACGGGGAGCGGGCAGGGTGGGTTTTGGGTCGGGGTTCCGGGGGAACGGCGCAAGCCGCCGGCCGTGGCAGTCGAACCTTGCGGAGGTCCTTCGGGGGACCACAAGGCACGACCGCGGCGGCCGGCGGTGAGCGTCGGAGTTGCCTGAAAGGGCAGCGCGTTCGGGATCACGACGGAATCGACGAGCTTGGGGGTTCCCGTGACTGCGGATGCGATCCGTTCCGTTCAACACTCTGGGGGAGTGATGCCTGTGAAACAGCGCCGGATACCCGTCTGGGTGAAGGCAGCAGATCCGCTCTCCCAGTTCGGCCTGGTGCACGCGCTCAGGCCTCGCCCGGAGATCGCTCTCCTGAGCGACGCCGACCTGCCGGGGATCCAGCAGCCGAACGATCAGCGCCCCGCCCCGCCAGTGGTCGCGCTGATCGCCGTCGACTCGCTCGACCCGGTCGCGGTTCAGGTGCTCCGGTCGGCGACGCAGCGCGGTTGCCGTCGTACGGTGCTGATCAGCAGCACGATCGACGACGACGCGTTGATGACCGCGGTCGAGCTGGGCGTCTCCGGCGTACTGCGGCGCGCCGAGGCCACCGCCGACCGGATCGTCCACCTGCTGCAGACCGCCGCCGCGGGTGACGGCAGCCTGCCGCCGGACCTGCTCGGCCGGCTCCTCGGCCAGGTCTCCCGCATGCAGCGGCACGTCCTGGCGCCGCGCGGTCTGTCCCGTACGGGGCTGTCCGAGCGCGAGACGCAGGTCCTGCGACTCGTTGCCGACGGCAAGGACACGCAGGAGATCGCGCGCGAGCTGTCGTACTCGGAACGCACGGTGAAGAACGTCCTCCACGACGTCACCAGCCGCCTGCAGCTCCGCAACCGTTCCCACGCCGTCGCGTACGCCCTGCGCGAAGGCCTGATCTGACCCGCGGCCGCCGGCCACTACCGGCGGCCGCGCCACCATCTCCACCCGGCGCTGGAGGGTGACGCCGGGAGGAGCAACTCCGGACGACGCGGACTGCGCCGTCCTCAGTACGCCGACCGCCCGGCGGGCAGGGCCACCGGGCGGTCGGGCGGACGTGGCCACCGGGCGGTCGGGGGATGGGCAGTTCGCCGACCGGGCGCTGGGGATGCCGGGCGAGGGCACTCCGCCGACCGTTGACCGACGTGGGGTCGCCCGTCGGGCGTCGGGCGGGAATTGGCGGGCCGCTGGCCAGGCGCCGGGGACGCCGAGCGGGGGAACTCCGCCGCCCGTTGGCCGGCGTGGGTCGCCGCCGGTTAGGCGCAGGCGACGCCGGGTGGGGATGAACACCTGGATCACCCAGCGGCTGGCGATCGACTGAAAGCCCGCGTCACCGAGCCGGAGACCCGTCTGGGCTCTGGCAAAAGTCGGATGGCACCGCCTGTACGCGCTGCCCACCGATCACCAGGCCGGGTTGTCGCGGCCAGCTGGCGCCGGGGAGGCCGGACTGCTGGTGTGTCGGCCGGCCTTCGCTGGAGCCGGGCCGCCGGGTGATGCTTGGTCCGGGCCGGGCCGGGCGAGGCGAGGCGAGGCGGGGCGAGGCGGGGCGGGGCGAGGCGGGGCGAGGTGCTGGCGTGCACGGGCGGGCGGTTGGGGGGTATTGCCGAGAGGCCGGTGTCTGGCGGGTGTGAGCGGCGGCGCGCGGGCGGCGGCGGTGCCGTGCGGGGTGCGGGGCGTGCGGGGGTAGGTGGCTGGCCGGCGCCTGGGCAAGGCCGGACTGCTGGTGTGCCGGCCGGCCGCTGGAACGGGCCGGCGGTGACGGCCCGGGCCGGGCGGGGCGCTGGATGCTCGCGCGGACGGTGACTGGCGGGTTGGGTAGTCGGGGGTGTTGCCGAGGCATCGGTGTCTGGCTGGTGTGAGCGGCGGCGGCACGGGGCCGGCGGTGTCGTGCGAGGTGCGGGCGTGCGGGGGCAGGTGGGCTGGCCGGCCGTTGTGGGTGATCACCCGGCTGTGACTGAGGGGCCCCGAGTCCGGTGGGCGTGAAGGATCGGTCGTGCTGTGCGATGTGGGCTGGTTGCCGTCGTACGGGGTCAGGTGAGGTAGCGGTCGGCGAGGGTGTTGAGGGGGAGGTCTCGGGCGGTGTCGGCGATGTGGGGTGCCTTGCGGCCCAGGGCGGCGTACGCGGTGGCGCGGGCGGAGGCCAGGTCGTCTAGTTCATCGGGGACCTGGACGGGGAGGCCTAGTTTGTCTCGGTGGGTGTCGGTGGCGGTGAGGAGCTGGAGGGCCTCCTCGGGGCGGCCTTGGGCTACGGCCAGGCAGGCGATGGACTCCAGGGCGCCGCACATGCCCATCGAGAAGGCGCTTTGTCGGGCTCGGCGGAGGCTTTCGATCGCCCAGGTGCGGGCGAGTTCGTGCTGGCCGGTTTGGCGGGCGACGATGGCGAGGTTCTCCATCGCGATGGCGACGCCGCCGAAGTCCTCGATCTCCTGCCAGTGGTCGCGGGCGGCTTCGAACAGGGCGGTTGCCTGCGGGGCGTGGCGGAGGTTGCGGTGGGCCAGGCCCATGTAGTTGAGGGCTGAGGCGCGGGCTCGGCGGGTGACGCGGTCGTCGGCTCGGCAGCGTTGCTCGACCTCCTCCGCGTGGGCGAGCGTCGCGACCATGTCGCCTTGAGCGAGGCAGGTTCGGGTGAGGGACATCAGGCCGATGGTGACGCGTTCCTCGTCGCCGAGGGCTCGGAACGCTGCCAGGGAGCGCTCTCCGATGGATCTCGCCTCGGGGATCAGGCCTCGGTTGCGGGTCAGGCTCGCGAGCGTGCTCAGCCCGGCGGCGTACTCCTCGGAGTCCGGCGGGAGCTCGGCCAGGGAACGTTCGAGCCATTGCGAGGCTTCGAGCATGAGGCCGCGTCCTGGCCAGTACCACCAGAGAGGGGAGACGAGGGCGCTGACCTTCTCGGCTTGGGTGCCTTCGCCGAGGCACCAGTCGACGGCGGCGAGCAGGTTGGCTTCCTCGGCGCCGACGCCGGTGTTGTTCCGGGCGCCCATGCCCTCGAACTGCCGGACGAAGAAGCCGTACCACTCGACGTGCCGGCCGCGCAGCGCTTCCTCCTCACCGGCTTCCCGCAGGCGCTCGAACGCGTAGTCGCGGACGGTCTCCAGCAACCGGAACCGAATTCCCTCGGCTCCACCTTCCACCGTCAGCACACACCGCTCGACGAGCTCGGCCAGGATCTCGGCGATGTCCGTCGGTGCCAGTACGTCGGGGAGCCCGGTCGCCGACGGCGTGCGAGCATCGGCGCTGCCCGCATCCGGGGACGCGGAAGCGGCCGCCGGAGAATCGGCCCGGGGGTCGGCCTGGGCACCGGCGGTGATGTTGCCGAATGGGGCGGCGGGGGCGGTGGCGCTCGCCGGTGAGATGCTCGCGGGCTGCTGCGCGGGCTGCTGCGCGGGCTGCTCCGCGGGCTTGGCGGGGGCGGAGGTCGAGGCGGAGGTGGCGCGCTCGGCGGGGGCGGAGGTCGAGGCGGAGGTGGCGCGCTCGGCGGGGGCGGCGGGCTCGGAGACGGCGCGCTCGGCGAGGGCGGATGGGATTGCGGATGTCCCCGGGGAGAAGGGCGACGGGGTCGCCGGTCGGCTTCCCGTGAAGGCGGACGGAGGTGTCAGCCCCGGCTGGTCGGCGATCACCGCGTGCGCGGCCTCGGCGGTGAAGCCGCCCGCGAAGACTGCCAGTCGTCTGAGGGCTACCCGTTCGGGTGTCTCCAGGAGTTCGTGGCTCCAGTCGAGGGCGGCTCGGAGGCTGGTGTGGCGGATGCCGGCGTCTCTTGGGCCGCGGACGAGGAGGCGGAGGCGGTTGTCGATGCGCTCGGCGAGCTGGGCGACCGACAGGGTGCGGGTGAGACCGGCGGCGAGCTCGATCGCCAGGGGGAGGCGGTCGACGGCGGCGCAGATCGCGTCGACCTCGGGGCCGGGGTCGGTGGCGCTTCGGTCGCAGAAGAGTTCGGCGGCCGCGGCGGCGTCGAGCGGGCCGACGCGGCGTTCTTCCTCGGCGGAGATGCGCAGCAGCCGCTGGGACGTGACGATGATCGACGTCGCCTCACCGAACTTCAGCAAGGCTTCGACCAGCGCGGCCGTGTTCTCCACCAGGTGCTCGGCGTTGTCCAGCACGAGAAGCCCGCCGGCCAGCTCGTCGGCACATCGCGCCAGCGGATCCTCGGAGCTGCCGTCGACTCCCAGGATCGCTGCCAGTACGGCGACCAGGCTGTCGCTTGTTCCCAGCGGGCCCAGGTCGACCCATCCGACGCGGCGACCTCGGGCGCTCTCGCGCCAGGCGACCTCCCGGGCGAGGCGGGTCTTGCCGACGCCGGCGCCGCCGGTCAGCGTCACCACCCCGGCGTACGGGCTCTCGCCGCTGACCTGCGCCAGCAGATCGGCGTACTCGAGGTCGCGCCCGACGAACGCCTTATGGGCCTGGGGCAACGAAACGGTGATCGGCGGCTGCTGCGCGAAACGGGGCGTCAGGGCGCTGCCGCTGCGGAGCTGGTTCTCGAGGGCGACGGTTTCGGGGGAGGGGTCGATGCCGAGCTCGTCGGCGAGGCGTTCGTGCAGGTCGGAGAGCCGGGAGAGCGCTCCCTGCAGATCTCCCGCCCGTACGGCGGCAGTCGCGGCCAGGCGGACCGGCCGTTCGTGCAGCGGGTGCTTGCCGATCAGCTGCTCGAGCTCTTCGTCGATGCCGGTGGCACCGACTTCCAGCCCGCTCTCGACGCGGTCGAGGCGGAGCTCGACCCAGAGGGACTCCAGGCGCTGGCGTTCGGCGACGACGAACGGAAGGTCGGGGAGGCCTTCGAGCGGGTCGCCGCGCCAGCAGTCGAGGGCCGCGGCGGCCGCGGTGTGTACGTCGGGCCAGCGGCTTGTACGTCGGGCGGTCTCGAGCTCGGCGACTCGGCGTTCGACCTCGGCCAGGTCGGCGGCGATCGCGTCGAGGCGGAATCCGGCGGCTGTTCTTTCGAGGGTCGCGCTCTCTTCGCCGAGCGCGCCGCGCAGGCGGGAGGCGAGGACGCGCAAACGAGCGGACGGGCGGGAGAGTTCTTCGTCGCCCCAGAGATCGCGGACGAGGATCTCGTCGGAGACAGCTTCACCGCGGGCCAAGGCCAGGCGGACGGCGAGGGCTCGCACCAGAGGCTGTCGTACGGCGATGCCGGCGGAGTCAGGAGTGCTCGCGGCAGGAGCGGTGTCCTGGGCGGTGGGGCCGGCTTGGTGGTCGGCGGGATCGGGGGCCGCAGACGGGGGAACGACCGAGTCGGAGGCGGGCGCCGAGCCTTGGGCGGTGGGGCCGGCTTGGTTATTGGCGGGATCGGCGGCGGCAAGCGGGGAAACGACCGAGCCGGAGGGAGGCGTCGAGTCCTCGGCGGTCGTGCCGGCTTGGTGGTCGGCGAGATCGGCGGCGGCGAACGGCGGAACGGAGGTCGGCTTCGGGATGATCTCGACCGTGCCGAGCACCCGGACCTCGAGTCGGTGATTACCTCGGTGCACTGTGCTCACCACCTTGCCGAACCGCCATCTGGAGATCCTCCCACGCCGGGCGCGGCGCGGTCAGGGCTGCTCGCGTCATCTTCGTCACGGGCCGCGGCGCGCCGGTTGCCACCCGTGAGGGAGCGCGATCAGCGGGCCGGTGCTACTAGGGTGGACTGTTCGAGGGCACTCCCCGGACCGGTGCGGTGGGCATGATGGATGCTGTAGGCAACGACTCTGAGTACGCGGGAGCGTTGCGCGCCGGCCTGGTCGCGATCCTGACGGAGCAGGGAGCGCTCTCCACCGATCCCGTCGCCGCCGCGTTCGGGCAGGTTCCGCGGCACGTCTTCGTACCGGACGTGTCCGTCGAGACCGCGTACGCCGACGACGTCGTGCTGATGAAGCAGAACGCGGCCGGCGTCGCGATCAGTTCGGTCTCGCAGCCGTCGATCGTCGCGCTGATGCTGGAGCAGGCGGGCGTGGAACCCGGCCACCGCGTCCTGGAGATCGGCTCCGGCGGCTACAACGCGGCGCTGCTGTGGGAACTGGCCAAGCCCGGCGGCGAGGTCACCACGATCGACATCGACCCGGACGTGACCGAGCGGGCGAGCGCGACGTTGACGACCGCCGGGTACGACGCGGTGGAGGTCGTCCGGACCGACGGGATCGCAGCCTGGCCGCCCAACGCGCCGTACGACCGGATCGTCGTGACGGTGACGGCGGGCGACATCGCCCCGGCCTGGCTGGAGCAGCTGGCGCCGGGCGGGCGGATCGTCGTACCGCTGCGGGTCCGCGGCCAGACGCGGTCGCTGGCGCTCGACCTCCAGACCGACGGCTCTTTGCGGAGCCGAAGCAGCGTGATCTGCGGGTTCGTCTCGATGCAGGGCGTGGGCGCCGGGCACGAGCACGTGGTGCCGGTCGCGGGGGAGGACGTCGTCCTGCGGATGGACGCGGACCAGACCATCGATCCACCGACGCTGGACGGTCGCGCGTTCGTCCGCTGGACGCGGGTCCTGCTCGATCGCGAGGAGCCGTTCTGCCAGCTCGACCTGTGGCTCGCGTCGGTCTTCGAGGAGTACTGCGTGATGTCGGCCAGCTCCACCGCGGTGAAGAAGCGGCTCGTACGGCCGACGCTGCGCTGGGGCGGCGCGGCCGTCGTGCGCGACGGGACGCTCGCCTACCTCACCTCCCAGCCCGGCCCGGCCCGCAACCTGCTCGAGATCGGTGTCCGCGCGCACGGCCCGGCCGCCGTCCCGCTCGCGGAGGCGGTCGCCGAGCAGATCAGGGTCTGGGACGCCGTACGGCGAGGCAACCCCGACCCGGTCTTCCTTGTCCACCCAGCTGGTACGACGGATCTCCCGCCCGGCCAGCACTTCCGGACCAAAAACTGCGTCGTCACACCGATCTGGACGCCTTAGGCTGGGCCGATGGCATCGGTCAAGGAGTTCCAGGTCACCTTCGACTGCGCGGATCCCGAGCGCGTGGCGCGCTTCTGGTGCGAGATCCTCGGGTACGTCGTACCGCCGCCCCCGGAAGGGTTCGCCAGCTGGGACGAGTTCAACAGCTCGCTGCCGCCGGACGCGCAGGGCTCGGCCTTCGCCTGCGTCGATCCGACCGGCGAGGGCCCGCGGCTGTTCTTCCAGCGGGTCCCCGAGGGCAAGGTCGTCAAGAACCGCGTGCACCTCTGCGTCCGGGTCGGCACCGGGCTCGTGGGGGACGAGCGCCTCGCCACGCTCCAGGCGGAGAGCGAGCGGCTCGGCGCGCTCGGCGCGGTGGTCGAGCGCGTGATGAAGGCGGACGGCATCAACGAGTCCTGCATCGTGATGCAGGACATCGAGGGCAACGAGTTCTGCCTCGACTGAGAGCAGCGGCCTCGCAACGTCCGAAGAACCGGCGAGCGTCCGAAGAACCGTGCTCTATAGCCTCGGGTTCTTCGGACGTTAGCGGGTTCTTCGGACGCTACGAGGTTCGGGCGCTCCGGGCTCTGAGTGCCTACGAGCGGTCGCGTCCCTGCTCGGGGCCCGACAGCCCGCGCTCGCGGACGGTCTTCCACAGCTCGTCGATGTCGGAGCGGTCGTCGGCCTCCGGCTTGTCGACCCACCCGCTGGCCCAGCGCTCCGCGTCGTCGTGGTTGGCGTCGAACAGCGAGTCGGCGAACGCCGCTGAGCCGACGTACCGGGTCTCCTGGTCCGGAGCGCCGTCGGAGGTCGACGAACCAGCGGCCTCACGGTCGCGACCGTCCCCACCGTTGCCGCCGCCGTTGCCACCGGCCGGCGCGACCAGCGCCCGCGCCCGCTTCTGGGCGTCGATGATGCCGAGGTCCTGCTCGTCGCAGAGCAGCCGGACGGCGCCGACCTCGTTCCCGGCCTGCATCATCTCGCGGACCCGGTGGTCCAGGTCGCGCTGCGACGGCTTGGCGTGAACGGCGCGCTGGGCCTGACCCTGCGGCGGGTACCACGGCGCCGGCGGCTGGAACTGCCCCGGCAGGGCGAGCGGCTGGGAGAACGGCTGGGCCTGTGTCGGAGCCCCGGCGTACGGCGTCGGTCCGTGGTACTGGCTGTTGTGCAGGCCGGCCATCTGCGCCGAGCTCTGGACGGTCGAGCCGGCGTAGCCCGGGCTGCCGTGGCCGTCGGCGGGCTGCGTGAACTGGCCCTGGGGCGGCGGCTGCTGGAAGCCCTGCTGGGCCTGCATCTTCTCGATCATTCGCTGCATGCGGGGAGTGAGGGTGCCGGCCCTCGCACTCTCGTTGCCCTGTGCCTTGAGCCGCCGGCTGACGACCATGATCACGATGACCACGATCACCGGAATGAAGAACTCGACCATCGGGCGACCCTCTCTCGGCGGTGCTGACGTACCTGCCGTCTCCAGCGTAGGCCCCACCGGGTCAGGACGAATCGGCCGATCGGCATCCCGACCGCTACAATCCGGTGTACCGCTGATCGATTTCGAAGGGTTCCCACGCGTGGCATCGACGAACGACCTCAAGAACGGCATGGTGCTCAACCTGGATGGGCAGCTGTGGTCCGTCGTCTGGTTCCAGCACCACAAGCCCGGTAAGGGCGGTGCCGTGATGCGGACCAAGCTGAAGAACGTGCTGTCCGGCAAGGTGGTCGACAAGACCTTCAACGCCGACGTCAAGGTCGAGGTGGCCAACGTCGACAAGCGCGACATGACGTACCTGTACAACGACGGCGCGGCGTACGTCTTCATGGACAAGCAGACCTACGAGCAGCTGTCGATCCAGCCGGAGACGGTCGGCGACGCCTCGCACTTCCTGCTGGAGAACCAGGACGCCATCGTCGCGGTGCACAACGAGCTCCCGCTGTACGTCGAGCTGCCGGCCTCGGTCGAGCTCACCGTGGAGTACACCGAGCCCGGCCTGCAGGGCGACCGCTCCACCGGTGGCACCAAGCCGGCGAAGCTCGAGACCGGGTACACGATCAACGTCCCGCTGTTCCTGACCACCGGCGAGAAGGTCAAGGTGGACACCCGGACCGGGGACTACCTCGGCCGCGTCACGTCCTGACCGCCCGTCATCGGCTGGAGCTGACAACCGAACATGTCTGCCCGTAGCAAGGCCCGCAAGCGCGCGCTCGACGTGCTGTACGAGTCGGAGGTGCGCGGCCTGCCGGTCGGCGGCACGCTGTCCGACCGCGTGGCCGACAACGACCCGCCGGTGAACGAGTTCACCGTGGCGCTGGTCGAGGGGGTCGCGGAGCACATCGGTGCGATCGACGACCTGCTCGGGACGCACTCGGTCGGCTGGACGCTGGACCGGATGCCGGCCGTCGACCGCAACATCCTGCGGATCGGCGTGTACGAGTTGCTCTTCGACGAGCAGGTGCCGGACGTGGTGGCGGTCAGCGAGGCGGTGTCGCTCGCGCGGGACCTGTCGACCGACGAGTCGCCCGCGTTCGTGAACGGGCTGCTGGCGCGACTGCTGCAGCTGAAGCCGACGTTGGGCGTCTGAGCGCCTGAACGCCGTCGCCGCCTGAGACGTCTCAGGTGGCACGTACTGGTGAGCTGAGCCCGGTACCGCCTCGGTGCGGTGCCGGGCCGACTCGGCGTCCCCGTGTGCGGCGCGGGGGGAACGGCCCCGGCCTGATCGAGCCGCGAACGGTGCCGGCTCGTGCTGCCTGTGTGCAGCTCTTCCTCACTGATTCCTGCGTTCAACATCGACCCGTACGTCGCGCGCGGATTCAGGGTCTGCGCTTGGCGTGCGACAAAGGTGGTTCCCCGGCCGTGGAGCGCCGAGGACTTGCGGGTCAGCTGGGCGAGCGACGGGCGCGTCCAGCTGCTGACAGCAGATCGTTCAGGTGGCCCACCACAGTGAAGTGGGGCGGGCAGGCGGCCGTGGGCAAGCTGCTACGAGCCCCGACCGTCATGGTCACGCCGTACTGCTCAGGCTCCGGCGGCCTCGGACGCGTCGTCGACGTCGCCCTTCGCCTCCGGGTTCAGCACGCCCCACGAGATGAAGCGCTCGGTGAGTGTGGTCGGCGACTCGTCGTAGATCACGGCGAGCGTTCGCATGTCGTCCTGCCGGATCGACAGGACCTTTCCGTTGTAGTCCCCACGCTGAGCCTGGATCGTGGCCGCGTACCGCGTGAGCGGACCGGCCTCGCTCGCGTCGAGGTGCTGCAGAGCCTCCAGGTCGAGCTTCAACCTGGGCGGAGCGGCTGCCGCGGCGGCCGCGCTGGCTGATCCAGGAAGCAGCTCACGGATCGGCACGCCGTAGAAATCGGCGAGCTCCGCGAGCTTCTGGACCGTGACGGCCCGATCGCCACGCTCGTACGAGCCGACGACGACCGCCTTCCAGCGACCCTTGGACTTCTCTTCCACGCCGTGCAGCGACAGTCCTTGCTGCTGGCGGATGGCGCGTAGCTTGCCACCCAGTGTCTTCGCGTATTCGCTAGGCACGCTGGTTCTTCCCTCCGACTTGTGGTCATTTCGTGGTGAAAACCAACGGCCCCTAGGTATGGACCGTTGGCCAAACCCCCCACGGTTACACAGAGTAACAATATTCCGGGCCGGAGGCCAGCGTCAAGACGGCGTGTCACTTCCGATAGCATGTCAAGTGGTCCGAACGTCCTTTAAAGACCCGTCCGGTGAGGCGGGAAAGGAGGAACGGTTGCGATGAACCCTGCCCCGACTACGCACGAGTCGTCCGACTCGCACGCAGCGCCGCGCACAGTTCTTGATGCATCCGACATTTCCCGGGCACTGACCCGGATCGCGCACGAGATCCTCGAGCGCAACCGGGGTGCCGACCCGGTCGTTCTGCTCGGCATCCCCACCCGTGGTGTGGGCCTGGCGGCCCGGATCCGCGACCGCATCGCCGCGGTCGAAGGGCGCAGCGTGCCCACGGGGTCACTCGACGTGACGATGTACCGCGACGACATCGGTCTGAAGCCGGCCCGCGCGCTGGAGCACACCGACATCCCGCCGGGCGGGATCGACGGCAAGGTCGTCGTCCTGGTCGACGACGTGCTGTTCTCCGGCCGGACGATCCGCGCCGCGCTGGACGCGATCGGCGACATCGGCCGGCCCAAGGCGGTCCAGCTCGCGGTCCTGGTCGACCGGGGCCACCGCGAGCTCCCGATCCGCGCCGACTACGTAGGCAAGAACCTGCCGACCTCCCTTGTGGAACGCGTCACAGTCCACCTGTCGGAGTACGACGAGGCAGACGCCGTGGTCATCGCCGACAAGCCGGCGCCCGACCGCCGCCCCGCCGGTACAGGTCCGACCGCCTCCGGCGGCCGGTCTGCAGGGGGAGAGGGGCAGGGCACCGCCCCCGCCTCCGCCGGTTCGGGTCCGACCGCCTCCGGCGAGCAGAGCACGACTGACCAGGAGGTGCAGGCGCGGTGAGGCATTTGCTGAGTGCGGGCGATCTGTCGCGGGACGAAGCGCACCTGATTCTGGACACCGCTGAGGAGATGCGTTCTCTGGCGGACCGGCCGATCAAGAAGCTGCCCGCGCTGCGCGGGCGCACGGTGGTGAACCTGTTCTTCGAGGACTCCACCCGGACCCGGATCTCGTTCGAGGCGGCCGCCAAGCGGCTGTCGGCCGACGTGATCAACTTCTCCGCCAAGGGTTCGAGCGTGAGCAAGGGCGAGAGCCTGAAGGACACCGCGCTGACCCTGCAGGCGATGGGCGCCGACGGTGTCGTCTGCCGGCACGGGTCGTCCGGCGCGCCGCACCTGCTGGCGACCTCCGGCTGGCTGAACGGCTCGGTCGTGAACGCCGGCGACGGCACCCACGAGCACCCGACGCAGGCCCTGCTCGACGCGTTCACGATGCGCCGCCACCTCGGCTCGCTGGAAGGGCGCCGGATCACGATCGTCGGCGACGTCCTGCACTCCCGGGTCGCCCGCTCGAACGTGCTGCTGCTGTCCACCCTCGGCGCCGACGTCACCGTGGTCGCGCCGCCGACGCTGCTGCCGGTCGACATGACCAGGTGGCCCTGCACGACGTCGTACGACCTGGACGCGACGCTGCCGAAGAGCGACGCGGTGATGATGCTGCGGGTCCAGCGGGAGCGGATGGGCGACGCGTTCTTCCCGAGCGCCCGCGAGTACACCCGGCGCTACGGGCTCGACGTGCACCGGATGGCGCAGCTGCCCGACGAGGCGATCGTGCTGCACCCCGGCCCGATGAACCGTGGCATGGAGATCAGCGCCGAGGTCGCCGACTCGACCCGCTCGGTGATCGTCGAGCAGGTCACCAACGGCGTGGCGATCCGCATGGCCGTGCTCTATCTGCTGCTGTCAGGAACGAACGAAACAACGACCACCGAGGAGCCCACCGCATGACCCCGTACCTGATCACCGGAGCCAAGGTCGTCGGCGGTGAGGTGGCGGACATCCTCCTCGACAACGGCGAGATCGTGGCCATTGGCAACGACCTGCCGACGCCCGAGGGCGCCGAGCGCATCGACGCGACAGGCCTGATCGCGCTCCCCGGTCTGGTCGACCTGCACACCCACCTGCGCGAGCCCGGCCGCGAGGACGCCGAGACCGTGCTCACCGGCACCCGCGCCGCCGCCCTCGGCGGGTACACCGCGGTGTTCGCGATGGCCAACACCGACCCGGTCGCCGACACCGCCGGTGTGGTCGAGCAGGTCTGGCGCCTGGGTCGCGAGGCCGGGTACGCCGACGTCTTCCCGATCGGCGCCGTCACGGTCGGTCGCGCGGGCACGCAGCTCGCCGAGCTGGGCGCGATGGCCGACTCGGCCGCGCGCGTCCGGGTGTTCTCCGACGACGGAGACTGCGTGTGGGACGCCGCGCTGATGCGCCGCGCGCTGGAGTACGTGAAGGCCTTCGGCGGCACGATCGCGCAGCACGCGCAGGAGCCGCGGCTGACCCAGGGCGCGCAGATGAACGAGGGCGCCCTGTCCGGCGTCCTGGGGCTGACCGGCTGGCCGAGCGTGGCCGAGGAGTCGATCATCGCCCGCGACATCCTGCTGAACGCGCACGTCGGGTCGAAGCTGCACATCTGCCACCTGTCCACCAAGGGCTCGGTCGAGATCGTCCGGGCCGCGAAGAAGCGTGGGCTGGAGGTGACGGCGGAGGTCACGCCGCACCACCTGCTGCTCACCGAGGACCTGGCCGCGTCGTACAACCCGGTCTACAAGGTGAACCCGCCGCTGCGCACCAAGGCCGACGTCGAGGCGGTCCGTGAGGGCCTGGCCGACGGCACGATCGACATCGTCGCCACCGACCACGCGCCGCACCCGGTCGAGGACAAGGACTGCGAGTGGAGCGCGGCGTCGCCCGGTATGATCGGGCTGGAGACCGCGCTCTCCGTCGTGCAGCACTCGATGGTCGACACCAACCTGCTGTCCTGGGCCGACCTCGCCGACCGGATGAGCTACCGCCCGGCCGCGATCGGTCAGATCAGCGACCACGGTCAGCGGCTGGAGGCGGGCGCCGCGGCGAACGTCACGCTGTACGACCCGGCCGCGCAGCGGACCGTCGTACCGAGTGAGACCGCGTCGCTGTCGCGGAACACGCCGTTCGAGGGGATGACCCTGCCGGGGCGGGTGGTCGCGACCTTCCTGCGCGGGACGCCGACCGTGCTGGACGGACTGACCGCACTGGAAGGAAAGGCGGCCAAGTGAAGACCGTCCTGGGCATCGCCGGCACCGTGCTGGTGATCGCCGTCGCGTACTACGGCATGCTGCGCGGCTGGCGGAACCGCAAGGCCCGCCAGGCCGACCTCGCGCCGCTGCCGGGCGTACCGGCCGACGACAGGACCGAGGGCATCGAAGGCGTGTACGTCGCCACGACGACCGCGGGCGACTGGATGGACCGGATCGCCGTGCACGAGCTCGGGGTCCGCAGCAACTCGGACCTGGCCGTGTCACCGGCCGGCCTGATCTTCCACCGCCAGGGCGCGGCGGACGTGTTCATCCCGGTCGGCCACCTGACCGGCGTACGGACCGACAAGGGCATCGCCGGGAAGGTCACCGCCGACCGCTCCGGGCTGCTCGTCGTCACGTGGCAGCACGACGGCCGGGACCTGGACACCGGGTTCCGCCCCCGGCACAAGGCCGACACCGCCGCCCTGACCGCATCCATCACCACCCTGATCGGAGCCGAGAAATGAGCCAGAACGCACTGCTGGTCCTCGAGGACGGCCGCGCGTTCGCGGGGACGTCGTACGGAGCGACCGGTGAGACCTTCGGCGAGGCCGTCTTCACCACCGGGATGACCGGCTACCAGGAGACGCTGACCGACCCGTCGTACCACCGCCAGATCGTCACCCAGACCGCGCCGCACATCGGCAACACCGGCGTCAACGACGAGGACGACGAGTCGCAGCGGATCTGGGTCGCCGGGTACGTCGTGCGCGACCCCGCCCGCGTCTCGTCCAACTGGCGCGCCACCCGCTCGCTCGACGAGCAGCTGAAGGCGCAGGGCATCGTCGGCATCTCCGGCATCGACACCCGGGCGCTGACCCGCCACCTGCGCGAGCGCGGCGCGATGCGCGCCGGGATCTCGACCGAGATCCTCGATCCGCAGCAGCTGCTGGCCAAGGTGCTCGAGCAGCCGGCGATGGCCGGCTCGGACCTGGCCTCGGAGGTCACCACCTTCGAGCCGTACGTCATACCCGCTGAGGGCGACAAGCGCTTCACCGTGGTCGCGCTCGACCTGGGCATCAAGTCGATGACGCCGAAGCGGATGGCCGAGCGCGGCATCGAGGTGCACGTGATGCCGGCCACCACGTCGCTGGAGGAGGTGCTGGCGGTGAACCCGGACGGCATCTTCATGAGCAACGGGCCGGGCGACCCGGAGACCACCGAGCACCCGACCACGCTGCTCAAGGAGCTGCTGCAGCGGGGCAAGCCGTACTTCGGGATCTGCTTCGGCAACCAGGTCTTCGGCCGGGCGCTCGGGCTGGGCACGTTCAAGCTCAAGTACGGGCACCGCGGCATCAACCAGCCGGTGCTCGACAAGGCGACCGGCAAGGTCGAGATCACCTCACAGAACCACGGCTTCGCCGTTGATGCGCCGGTCGACGAAAAGGTCGAGACGCCGTACGGCACCGCTGAAGTGAGTCACGTGTCGCTCAACGACAACGTCGTCGAGGGACTCAAGCTGACGGGGAAGGACGGGAAGCCGCTGGCCTTCTCGGTCCAGTACCACCCGGAAGCAGCCGCGGGGCCTCATGACTCCGCCTACCTGTTCGACCGCTTCGTAGAATTGATGGAGAGCCGCTGATGCCCCGCCGTACAGATATCGACTCGGTGCTGGTGATCGGCTCCGGCCCGATCGTGATCGGCCAGGCCTGCGAGTTCGACTACTCCGGCACCCAGGCCTGCCGGGTGCTCAAGGAGGAGGGCTTCCGGGTCGTCCTGGTCAACTCCAACCCGGCCACGATCATGACGGACCCGGAGTTCGCCGACGCGACGTACGTCGAGCCGATCACCCCGGAGTTCGTCGAGAAGGTGATCGAGAAGGAGCGCCCGAACGTCCTGCTCGCCACCCTTGGCGGCCAGACCGCGCTGAACGCGGCGATCGCCCTGCACGAGAACGGCGTGCTCGAGAAGTACGGCGTCGAGCTGATCGGCGCCTCCGTCGACGCCATCCAGCGCGGTGAGAACCGGCAGTCGTTCAAGGGCATCGTCGAGAAGCTCGGGGCCGAGACGGCCCGCTCGGTGATCTGCCACACGATGGACGACGTGCTCGGCGCGGCCGGCCAGCTCGGCTACCCGCTGGTCGTCCGGCCGTCGTTCACGATGGGCGGCGTCGGCTCCGGCATGGCGTACGACGAGTCCGGCCTGCGCCGCATCGCCGGTGCCGGCCTGACCGCCAGCCCGACGACCGAGGTCCTGATCGAGGAGTCGATCGTGGGCTGGAAGGAGTACGAGCTGGAGGTGATGCGCGACAAGGCCGACAACGTCGTGATCATCTGCTCGATCGAGAACGTCGACCCGATGGGCGTGCACACCGGCGACTCGGTCACCGTCGCCCCGGCGATGACGCTGACGGATCGCGAGTACCAGACCATGCGGGACCTCGCGATCGGCATCATCCGCGAGGTCGGCGTCGACACCGGCGGCTGCAACATCCAGTTCGCGGTGAACCCGGCCGACGGCCGGCTGATCGTGATCGAGATGAATCCGCGGGTGTCGCGCTCGTCGGCGCTGGCCTCGAAGGCGACCGGCTTCCCGATCGCCAAGATCGCCGCCAAGGTCGCGATCGGTTACACCCTCGACGAGATCCCGAACGACATCACCCAGCAGACGCCGGCCAGCTTCGAGCCGACGCTGGACTACGTCGTGGTGAAGGTGCCGCGGTTCGCGTTCGAGAAGTTCCCGGCCGCCGACGCGACGCTGACCACGCACATGAAGAGCGTCGGCGAGGCGATGGCGATCGGCCGCAACTACACCGAGGCGCTGCAGAAGGCGCTGCGTTCGCTGGAGAAGCCGGAGGCCCGGTTCTCCTGGGCGGGATCGCCGGCGACCGAGCTGGAGCCGCTGATCGAGGCGATCCGGACGCCGCACGACGGCCGGCTGCGCACGATCATGGACGCGATCCGGGCCGGCGCCACGCCGGAACAGATCTTCGACGCCACCAAGATCGACCCGTGGTTCGTCGACCAGCTGTACCTGATCCACGAGACCGCCCTGCAGGTCGCGGCCGCGCCCCGGCTCACCCCGGACGTGCTGAAGCTGGCCAAGCGGCACGGCTTCTCGGACCTGCAGCTCGGCGAGATCCGCGACCTCTCCGAGGACGTCGTCCGCGGGGTCCGGCAGGCGCTGGGGATCCGGCCGGTCTACAAGACCGTCGACACCTGCGCGGCCGAGTTCGCCGCGACGACGCCGTACCACTACTCGTCGTACGACGAGGAGACCGAGGTCGCGCCGCGCACCGAGCCCGCCGTCCTGATCCTGGGCTCCGGCCCGAACCGGATCGGCCAGGGCATCGAGTTCGACTACTCCTGCGTGCACGCGTCGATGGCGCTGCGCGAGGCCGGCTACTGCACCGTGATGGTGAACTGCAACCCCGAGACGGTCTCCACCGACTACGACACCTCGGACCGGCTCTACTTCGAGCCGCTCACCGCCGAGGACGTGCTGGAGATCGTGTACGCCGAGATGCAGGCCGGCCCGGTCGCCGGGGTGATCGTGCAGCTCGGTGGCCAGACGCCGCTCGGCCTGGCCCAGCGGCTCGCGGACGCCGGCGTACCGATCGTCGGTACGTCGCCCGCCGCGATCCACCTGGCCGAGGAGCGCGGCGCGTTCGGCAAGGTGCTCGCGGCCGCCGGCCTGCCGGCCCCGAAGCACGGTACGGCGATGTCGGCCGCCGAGGCGCAGACCATCGCCGAGGAGATCGGCTTCCCGGTGCTCGTGCGGCCGTCGTACGTGCTGGGTGGTCGCGGGATGGAGATCGTCTACAGCGAGGCGGAGCTCACCGCGGCGCTCGGGCGGCTGAGCGGGGGACTGGGCTCCTGGGAGCACCCGGTGCTGATCGACCGGTTCCTCGACGACGCGGTCGAGATCGACGTCGACGGGTTGTTCGACGGCGAGGAGCTGTTCCTCGGCGGCGTGATGGAGCACATCGAGGAGGCCGGCGTGCACTCCGGCGACTCGTCCTGCGCGCTGCCGCCGATCACGCTCGGCAACGCCGACATCGAGAAGATCCGGGAGTCCACCGAGGCGATCGCGCGGGGCGTCGGCGTACGAGGTCTGCTCAACGTCCAGTACGCCCTGGCCGGGGACGTGCTCTACGTCCTGGAGGCCAACCCGCGCGCCTCACGGACCGTGCCGTTCGTGTCGAAGGCGACCGCGACCCCGCTGGCCAAGGCGGCCGCGCGGGTGATGCTCGGCGCGACGATCGCGGACCTGCGGGCCGAGGGCATGCTGCCGGCGACCGGTGACGGGGGCACGCTGCCGCCGTCGACGCCGATCGCGGTCAAGGAAGCGGTGATGCCGTTCAACCGGTTCCGGACCATCGACGGCGGGTCGGTCGACACGCTG
The DNA here is from genome assembly GCF_049844575.1 of Kribbella sp. DT2. Classification (NCBI taxonomy): domain Bacteria; kingdom Bacillati; phylum Actinomycetota; class Actinomycetes; order Propionibacteriales; family Kribbellaceae; genus Kribbella; species Kribbella sp. DT2. The sequence goes on from NZ_JBNCLH010000002.1 coordinate 331,753, forward strand.
CTCGGGCCGGAGATGCGGTCGACCGGCGAGGTGATGGGCATCGACGACACCTTCGGTACGGCGTTCGCCAAGTCCCAGGCCGGGGCCTCGCAGCCGCTGCCGGGCGAGGGCAAGGTCTTCGTGTCGGTCGCCAACCGCGACAAGCGGCACATGATCTTCCCGGTCAAGCGGCTGGCCGACCTGGGCTTCCAGATCTACGCGACCGAGGGGACGGCCGACGTCCTGCGGCGCAACGGCGTCGAGGCGGTCACGGTCCGCAAGAGCTCGCAGGGGCCCGGGCCGAACGGTGAGCCGACGATCGTGCAGATGGTCCAGGACGGCGAGCTGAACCTGATCGTCAACACGCCGATCGGAATCACCCAGGGCGGGTCGCCGCGGATCGACGGGTACGAGATCCGCAGCGCGGCGGTCGCGCGGAACATCCCGTGCATCACCACCGTGCAGGGGCTGGCGGCCGCCGTACAGGGCATCGAGGCGCAGCGGTCCGGCGACATCGGCGTACGGTCGCTGCAGGACTGGGTACCGCGGATCCGGGGTGCGGCCGCTGCTCCTGCCGGGAGCTGAGCGCGTGTACCGCAAACTGATCCGCCCGGTGCTGTACCGGCTGGGCCGTGGCGACGCCGAGGTGGCGCACGAGCAGACGCTGCACGGGTTGCGACGGCTGGCTCGGGTGCCCGGTGCGGTGCCGGTGCTGGCGTCGACGTACGGCGCGCTGCCGGCCGGTGTGGACCGGACCGTGTTCGGGGTGCGGTTCCCGAGCGCGGTCGGGCTCGCGGCCGGGATGGACAAGAACGGGATCGCGCTGCCCGCGTGGCGCGCGCTCGGGTTCGGGTTCGTCGAGGTCGGCACGGTGACGGCGCAGCCGCAGCCGGGCAACGAGAAGCCGCGGCTGTTCCGGCTGGTCGACAGCGAGGCCGTGATCAACCGGATGGGGTTCAACAACCTCGGCTCGGCGGCGCTGGCCGAGCGGCTGGCGGCGTACGGCGATCTCGGGTATCCGCTCGGCATCTCGATCGGGAAGTCGAAGGTGACGCCGCTGGCGGACGCGGTCGAGGACTACGTGACCTCGCTGCGGCGGCTGTACCGGTACGGCGACTACTTCGCGGTGAACGTCAGCTCGCCGAACACGCCCGGTCTGCGCGAGCTGCAGGACGCCGGGCACCTGCGCGAGCTGCTCACGGCGCTGCACGTCGAGGCGGGATCGCTCGCTGCGGGCGGCTCCGGTTCCGCGGGCGCTTCCGGCTCCGCGGTACGCGAGGCCGGCGAAGCTGCCCGGTCCTCGTCGGCCGGCGAAGCCGTGCCGGGCGCGGTGGGCCCTCACCCCAAACCCATCCTGGTGAAGATCGCTCCTGATCTGACCGAGGCGGCGATCGACGAGCTGCTCGGCGTCTGCACCGACGTCGGCGTCGCCGGGATCATCGCCACCAACACGACGATCGGCCGGCCGGGGCTCGCTCCGGCCGACCAGGCGCTGGCCGCCGAAGCGGGCGGGCTCTCGGGCCGGCCGTTGACCGAGATCTCGGCCAAGACCGTCGCCCACATCCATGCCGAGACTCAGGGAGCGCTGCCGATCATCGGAGTCGGCGGCGTGCTCGACCCGGACGACGCGACCCGGCTCCTCGACGCCGGGGCTAGCCTGGTGCAGCTCTACACCGGTCTGATCTACCGCGGCCCCGGGCTGGTCCGAGCGACCAACCGGCGCCTGGCCGCGGCCTCCGACTCCCACCCCGCGACGGCGGGTGACCCTTCATGAGAGAGCGTGATCTTGCGATGAGCAACCAGCCCTTCGGGACGCGCCTGCGCGCGGTGATGGACGAGCGCGGGCCGCTCTGTGTGGGCATCGACCCGCACGCCCACCTCCTGGACGCGTGGGACCTGCCGGACACCGCGGAGGGCCTGGCGTCGTTCACGTACGGCGTGGTCGACGCGCTGGCCGACCGGGTCGGCGTGTTCAAGCCGCAGTCGGCGTTCTTCGAGCGCTTCGGCTCGGCCGGCATCTCCGTGCTCGAGCAGGCCACCCTGCGGCTGCGCGAGGCCGGCGCGCTGGTGATCATCGACGCCAAGCGCGGCGACATCGGGACGACGATGGCCGGGTACGCCGCGGCGTACCTGGCGGAGAAGGCGCCGCTGGCGTGCGACGCGCTGACCGTCAGCCCGTACCTCGGCTTCGGCTCGCTGCAGCCGGCCATCGACGAGGCGCGGGAGGCCGGTGCGGGGCTGTTCGTGCTGGCGCTCACGTCGAACCCGGAGGGCCCGCAGTTCCAGTCCGCGCGGACCGCTGACGGGTCGAGCGTGGCGGGCGCCGTACTGGACGGTCTGCGGTCGTTGAACGCCGATGCCGAGGACCTCGGGTCGTTCGGTGCCGTGGTCGGGGCGACGATCGCCAAGACCTCGGAGAACCTCGACATCCGCGGGCCGCTGCTGGCGCCTGGTCTCGGGGCTCAGGGGGCGACCGCTGAGAGCCTGGCGGAGGTCTTCGGGCCGGCAGTGCGCAACGTCGTACCGTCGAGCTCCCGGGAGATCCTGGGAGCCGGTCCGGACGCTGTGTCGCTGCAGGACGCCGCCGCACGCGCCAACGACGCCTACCGCACCGTCCTGGGCTACTGATGGCCGCCTCGGGCCGGACCCGGAAGGTCGCGGCCGGTGTGGCGCTGGTGGTCGCCGTCGCGATGGGCGTGACGGCACTGATCGGGCCGGTCGCGGGCTCGCCGAGCAGCAAGGACACGTACTGCAACGGTCTGCAGGCGTACGTCGGCCAGCTCAACACGTTCCAGGACCCGACCGACACCGCGCAGCTCGACAAGCTGATCTCCGACGGCACCAACCTGTCCAAGTCGGCCCCGGACGGGCTGACCGACGAGTGGGGCCTGCTGGTCAAGTACCTGGAGCAGATCCGCTCGACGGGCGGCGACCAGGCCAAGCTGCAGGAGCTCAACGCGACCATCGACCCGGCGACCGGGCAGGCGCTCCAGACGATCGCGGCCGACGGGCAGCAGAACTGCGCGGCCTCGGGCTCGGGCTCGGGTTCGGCGGAGGACGCCTGACATGCGCAGGATGACGGCCCTCGCGGCGGTGGTGACGATGAGCGTCGGCGTACTGACGGCGTGCTCGGGCGGCAACTACTGCAGCGAGCTGCAGAACTACGCCGAGGCGATCAAGCATCTCGACATCAAGGACTCCGCGGCGGTGGACAAGCTGCAGAGCGAGGCGAAGAAGCTGTCGAAGTCGTCGCCGGACGACCTGAAGGACGACTGGAAGGTCGTGCTCGACTACGCGGACCAGGCCAAGGACGCCGCCGGCGACCAGGCCAAGCTCGAGGAACTGGCCAAGGCCGGCGGCACGAAGATCGCCGCCGCCTCGGAAGCGATCGCCAAGCAGGCCATGGACACGTGCAAGGTGACCATCGACGGTTGATCGCTGTCAGCTATCACTTCGCACCCGCTGGTACGGCGTACCGGCGGGTGAAAAGTATCTGTTCCCGATGGTTTGGTCACGGCCGGTAACGTCGTCGCCAACACCGCTCCCGACCCCCTGAGGACTCGAACGATGCGCACCGCAGTGATGACCGCGACGATGGTCGCCGTGGCCGCCGGCCTGACCGCCTGCACCGAGGAACAGGCCTACTGCGTCGACCTGGCCGGGTACGCCGCCTCCGCGGCCTCGGTCGACCCGACCAACGTGGCCGACTACCCGAAGATCCTGGACGACGCCCGGAAGCTGCGCGAGAGCGCGCCCGCCGACGTCAAGGACGACTGGGCAGCGGTGATCGCGTTCGCCGAGAAGGCGCAGAAGGCCGGTACGGATCGTGTCGAGCTGGCTCGGCTGAGCAAGGAGACCGGCTCGGTCACCACGGCGTACTCCGCGATCGCGACGCACGCCAAGGACTCGTGCAAAGTCGACGTCCCGGCACTGGGTTGAGCCTGCCTGGTGCCGTGTTAGGTTCACCTGCGAAGCAATCCAACGGGACAGGTGAAACGGTGCCACTTCCTTCTTTGACCCCGGAGCAGCGCGCGGCTGCCCTGGACAAGGCCGCGGCCGCACGGCGTGAGCGTGCGGAGATCAAGAACCGGATCCGGCACTCCGGAGCGTCTCCCACCGAGGTGCTGCACGAGGGGCAGACCAACGAGGTGATCGGCAAGATGCGGGTGAGCGCGCTGCTGCAGTGCGTTCCCGGCGTCGGCAAGGTGCGGGCGCAGCAGATCATGGAGCGGGCCGGGATCTCCGAGACCCGCCGGGTCCGCGGCCTCGGTTCGAACCAGATCGCCGCGCTGATGCGCGAATTCGCCGAGTGAGCCGGACCGAAATCCTCGCTGCTTCGTTGGACACTGGTGTGAAGATGACCATGGACAGGCCCAACGACACGCCGGCTGCCGACGAGCAGCCGAAGCCCGCTGGCTCGCGCGAGCGCGAGGCCGGCGCTGGTGCGGTCATGCCGGTCGCCGATCTCCGGCCGGCCGCGGAGCAGCCGAAGCGCGCCGCGCCGGTCGGCCCGGGTGAAGGCACGTCCGGCGCCGAGTCGCGCGCCGCCGAGGCGGCGGCGCCTGCCGTCGGCAGGCCCGCGCCGGGCGGCGCCGCGGATTCCGGCCCGGATGCGGAACTCACCCGGCCCGGCGTACCGGCGTCAGAGCACTCGCCCGTCGCCGATCGCCGGCCGGGCGCTGCGGCGAGCACGCCTTCCTCGGGCGAGCCGGCGCCTGGTGCCGAGCTCCACGCGGAGCCTCACCTCGCCACCGGCGGAGTGGGAGAGGGCGAGGGAGTCGCCGCAAGCGCGCCGTCCTCCTCTGCCCGGGCGGGCAGTGGTGCTGCTCCGACGGGTAGTGGTGAGGCGCCGGGGGAGGCTCGGCTGACTGTGCTGGCCGGGCCGACGGCGGTCGGCAAGGGGACCGTGGCCGCGGAGATCCGCGAGCGGTTCCCCGACGTGTGGATCTCGGTGTCGGCGACGACGCGCAAGGCGCGGCCCGGTGAGCAGCACGGAGTGCACTACCTGTTCGTCTCCGACGAGGAGTTCGACCGGATGATCGCCGACGGCGAGCTGCTCGAGTGGGCGGTCGTCCACAAGGCCGCCCGGTACGGGACGCCGAAGCAGCCGGTGCTGGACAAGCTGGCCGACGGCCGCCCGGCGCTGCTGGAGATCGACCTGCAGGGCGCCCGCCAGGTCCGCGAGACGATGCCGGAGGCGCACTTCGTCTTCCTGGCCCCGCCGAGCTGGGACGAACTGGTCCGCCGGCTCGTCGGTCGCGGCACGGAAACGGCTGAGGAGCGCGAGCGTAGGCTGGAGACAGCGGTGCTCGAACTGGCCGCCGAGAAGGAGTTCGACGTGACGATCGTGAACGCCTCGGTTCGGGAGGCGGCCGATCAGTTGGTAAAGTTGATTCGATCACCCAACATCTCTGGAAAGAGCTGACCTTGTCTGGCAACCAGCCTGTCGCCATCGGCATCACCTCCCCGCCGATCGACGACCTGCTCACCCACACCGACTCCAAGTACAAGCTCGTCCTGTACTCGGCCAAGCGTGCGCGGCAGATCAACGCCTACTACTCCCAGCTCGGCGAAGGCCTGCTGGAGTACGTCGGTCCGCTGGTCGAGACCCACGTCCAGGAGAAGCCGCTGTCGATCGCGATGCGCGAGATCAACGACGGCGTGCTGACCTGCACCGACATCGACCCCGAAGCCGAGGCGGAGGCCGCGGCCGCCGCCGCGGAGAAGTCCACCACCGAGTAGTCCCGCGTCGATGAGCGCGCCCGGGGACACTCCCCACGGCCCTGGTGACACGCCCAACCGGGCGACCGACGTCACCGGGGCTTCTGGCGTACCCGGTACGCCGATCGCGGACGGTCAGGCGGGCTTTGCTGCTGGTGCCCAGCCTGGTCCCGTCGGCAACGCCCAGGCGGGCTCCGGAGCTGGTGCCCAGCCAGGTTCCGTCGGCAACGCCCAGGCGGGCTTTGCCGCTGGTGGCGACGTGGGGCGCGCCGCCAGCTCCCAGGCGACCCCTGCGGGCGGCCCCAGCTCTTTCCCCCACCCGCCGGTCACGGCTGGATCGGGGGATGCGCCGAAGCGGCCCTCCGTGGTCCTCGGTGTGGGCGGCGGCATCGCGGCGTACAAGGTCTGTGATCTGCTCCGGCGGCTGACCGAGTCGGGGCACAGCGTGCGCGTCGTACCGACCGCGGCCGCGCTCGAGTTCGTCGGTGCGGCGACCTGGGCGGCGCTGTCCGGACAGCCGGTGACCGCCGACCCGTTCGACAACGTGCAGGAAGTGCCGCACGTGCGGATCGGGAAGGGCGCCGACCTCGTCGTCGTCGCCCCCGCGACGGCCAACCTGATCGCCAAGGCCGCACACGGCCTCGCCGACGACCTGCTCACCAACACGCTGCTCACCGCACGCTGCCCGATCCTGTTCGCGGCCGCGATGCACACCGAGATGTGGGAGCACCCGGCCACCCAGGCGAACGTCGAGACCCTGCGCTCGCGCGGCATCACCGTGCTCGACCCCGCGGTCGGCCGCCTCACCGGCGCCGACACCGGGCGCGGCCGCCTCCCCGAGCCGTCGGAGATCTTCGCGATCAGCCAGCTGATGCTCGCCGACTCCGCCGCCCGCGCGGCCGGCGAACGCGTCGCCGACCTGACCGGCAGGCACGTCCTCGTCAGCGCCGGCGGCACCCGCGAGCACCTCGACCCCGTCCGCTACCTGGGCAACTCCTCGTCCGGCAAGCAGGGCTACGCGCTCGCCCGGATCGCCGCCGCCCGCGGCGCGAAGGTCACCCTCGTCGCCGCGAACTCGGAGCTTCCCGATCCGGCCGGCGTGCACGTCGTACCGGTGACGTCGACGCGTGACCTGTACGACGAGATCACCGGCCGCGCCGCCGACGCCGACGCGATCGTGATGGCCGCGGCGCCCGCCGACTTCCGCCCCGCCGAGTTCGCCGAGCACAAGATCAAGAAGACCGACGACGGCGCCGTACCGTCGGTCAGCCTGGTGCAGAACCCGGACATCCTCGCCACGGTCGCCCACGACCGCCAACGCGACGACCAGGTCATCGTCGGCTTCGCCGCCGAAACCGGCGACGCCCAGCACTCGGTCCTCGACCTCGGCCGCGCGAAGCTCGAACGCAAGGGCTGCGACCTGCTCGTCGTCAACGACGTCTCCGGCGGCAAGGTCTTTGGCAGCGACATCAACGAAGCCGTCATCCTCGACCGCGAAGGCACCGCCCTCCCCGTCCCCTCCGGCAGCAAGGACGCCCTGGCCGGCGTCATCTGGAACCTGGTCGCCGCCCACTGGCACTGATGCCTGAGCCAACGCCGGTTGATCGAGCGCGTTCGCCCCAGGCCAGTGCCTGCCGCTGGTGCTCCGGCGAGCTTGCCGCCTGTGCTCCGATGCTCAGGACCGGCACCAGGCATCGACCTGGCCTGACCCCGCATCGCCCTCGCCCAGGACCTGCACCCCTCACCCCGCGCAGTCCAGCGAACAACCGCCACGCAACTGCCACTCCGCTCCGCACTACATCCACCTGACCTGACGCGGCATCGCCGTCCACGCGGTTGATCGGACCTGCGCCGCTCACCCCCGGCGCAGCCTGAAGGAGCAGTCGTTGCGCAGCCGCCGCGCCGCTTCGCACACGTCCATCAGAGTGAGGCCCGGGGGCGCTCAGCAAGCAGGCCCGGGGCCAGGCCCGGCAGTCAGCGGCGGGCGATCCTGATCCCAGTCGAGCTTAGCCCGGTAGAACAGCTCCTGCGGCAGGCAGACGCGGCGGCTCCGGCTGGGCTGCCCGCCCGGCTGCACCGCCGGCCTGTCTGCGCCCGCTTGCCTGCCTGGCGTGCCCGGCCAGGCCGCCCGCCTGGCACGCCGACGCCAGCGGCCCCGTCGTGTCTGCCGGCTCTGCCCATCGCTCTGACGTCTGGGGGCTTCACCGGTGGCTGCCCCGCGGCATGCGTCCGAGCGGTTGATGCAGGTCGCCTGGGATGCGGTCCACGAAGTGGGAGGTGCGGTGAGCGCGTACGAGATCGCCCGCGGGGCGGGATCGAAGCCGGGCGCGGGCGGACGCCGTACGTCGCTCGATCGGTCGGGACCGAATTGGCGGCTGCGGGCGGCGGTGACTGATGCCGATGGAGATGACTGCTGCGATGTATCGCATCAGTCGTCAAGAACGGCATCAGTCGTGAGGAACGGCATCAGTCGTGAGGAACGGCATCAGTCGTGAGGAACGGCATCAGTCGTGAGGATCGGCATCAGTCGTGAGGATCGGCGTGAGTGGCGGGGGCGAAGAGGTTGACGAGGTTGCCGTCGGGGTCGCGGAGGAGAACCGAGCGGTTGCCCCAGGGCATCGTGGTCGGGTGCTGGACGAACTCCAGGTCAGCCAGGCGCGCGAACTCGGCGTCGACGTCCGGTACATGGAACTCCAGGAACAGCCCGTGGTTGGCGACCGCGCGGACCACGCCCTCGCCGTACAAGCTGTCCGTCAACTGGCCGCTGGAGATCGCGAGGGTGCCGGCGCTGGTGCGCAGCTCGGCGAAGACCGGGGCCGGGCGGGTCGCGGTGAGGCCGGTGACGTGCTCGTAGAAGGCGGTCAGGCGGTCGACGTCGTCGGTGACGATGCGGACCGAGGCGAAGGTGGTCATGGTGGGTCTCCAGTGCTCGGGGAGAGGTCTCTGCCGAGGCTAGGGTTGATACCGGACAGGATCCGCCCGGTATTCTGAGAGTGTGACGAGGCCGACCTCGCGGGTGCTCGCCCTGCTGGAACTGCTGCAGGGCGGCGGGACGCGTCGCGTTGCGGATCTCGCCGAGCGGCTCGGCGTCGACGAGCGGACCGTACGCCGGTACGCCGAGCACCTGCTCGACCTCGACATCCCGGTCCGCTCGATCCGAGGCCGGTACGGCGGCTACCGGCTCGCCCCGGGCTACCGGATGCCGCCGCTGATGCTCACCGACGACGAAGCAGTCGCACTGGCGATCGGCCTGGTCGTCGGTCGGCGCGCCGGGCTGGTGCCGGAGTCCACCGCGTCGGAGAGCGCGCTCGCGAAGCTCCGTCGCGTCCTCCCCGTCCGCCTGGCCGACCGACTGGGCGCCCTGCTCGCCACGTCCTCGTTCACCGCACCACCACGGTCCGCGACCCCCACCGACACCGGCATCCTGCTCACCATCGCCGAGGCCGCCCGCGACCGGCTGACGGTCGAGCTCACCTACACCGACCGCCACGGCCGGACCAGCACCCGGACGATCTCCCCGTACGGCGTGGTCGGTCACGCCGGCCACTGGTACGTCACCGCCACCGCCACCGCCACCGCCGCCGCCGCCGCCGCCGCCGCCACCGCCACCGCCACCGGTCCGCGTCCCGGGCCCACCGCCGCCGCGAACAGTCCGCGTCCCGGACCCACCGCCGACGCGACCGGTCTGCCCGCCCGGACCCCCGATGCCGAGCGGTCAGGCGCAAGCGACCGCCGGGCCGAGCACCGCACCTTCCGACTCGATCGGATCACCTCCGCAAAGTTGCTAACGGCAACGACCGAGCCCGCTCCCGGCATCGACCCGATGCACGCCGTACGCACTCCCGGCGTCGACCCGGCGCACGCCGTACGCACTCCCGAGCTCGACCCAGCGCGCGCCGTACTGGAGTCCCTAGCCACAGCCCCCTGGACCCACCACGTCTCCGTCCGCGTCCAAGGCTCAGCAGACGACATCCAGCGCCGCCTCCCGCTGGGCCTCGCGATCGTCACCCCGAGCCAACCCCACGAAGTCCGCGTCGAGTTCCGCGCCGAGCGGCTCGACTGGGTTCCCGCGTTGCTCGCCGGGTTCGATCTGCCGTTCGTCATCGAGGAGCCGCCCGAGCTGCGGAAGCGCGTGGCCGATCTGGCACAGCGCCTCGCCGCCTGGGCCGACGCCTGAACCAGCCGCACCGGTCCACCACCAGGAGCTGGGGTTCCGTAGGCGGGCCCGGCGTGCTTGGCTGACGGCATGGATGTCACAACGGTGCTGGGTTTCGCGTTGGCCTGTGTGGTGCTGAACGTCGTACCCGGTCCCGGGATGATGTTCATCGTCGCGCACGGAATCGCCGGTGGACGGCGGTCCGGCGTGGTCGCCGCGACCGGAATGGCATCCGGGACCGTGGTGCACACCATCCTGGCTGCCGCGGGACTCAGCGCGCTGCTGAGCGCCGCGCCGTTCGCGCTGGACGCCGTCCGGATCTTGGGCGGCGTGTTCCTGCTGTACCTCGCGGTCGCCGCCATCCGGTCGTCGCGGGCGCCGGCGAAGTCCGCGCTCCTGGCTCGCCGGCCCTCGGCTCGCCGGACCTACCTGTCGGCGGTGCTGACCAACCTGGCCAATCCCAAGGTCGTGCTGTTCTACCTGGCGTTCCTGCCGCAGTTCCTGACCCCGCACGGTTGGGCGGTACCCGCGCAGATCCTGGTCCTGGGCGGTGTCCTGATCGTCGTCGGGCTGTTGATGGACAGCGCCATCGGGCTGACCTCGGGTGCGTGCTCGGAATTGCTGCTCCGACGGCCGGCTTTCGAGCGCCGGCTCAAGCAGGTCTCCGGGCTGATCTTTGGCGGGCTTGCCGTCCGCCTGCTGACCTCGAACACCTGACGCCGGCCGTTCATGACGTCGCTCCCGTGTAGCGACGGAGACCTAGCCGCCAGCACGTCACAGCGAGCAGGCAGACAACGACAGCCCCAGCAACCGTCGACACCAGTACGACGAGCCGCGGCCCGTCGAGCAACGTACTGGTGGGCACCGTAGCGATCAGCGTGAGCGGCAACAGATACGTGAGGACCAGCCGCAACGGCCGCCGGTAGATGTCGGTCGGATACCCACCGAGCTGCCAGGCCGAGCTGTAGAACACGTCGAGCTGCAGACGAGGCGCCCAGAAGGCGAGGCAGGCCAGCAAAACACCCATCGCCCACGTCACCATCACAGCCGCGGCGATAGTGACGACCCAGGCCGCGATCGCCGCAGGCGCCGGGAACTCAGCCATTCCGACCCCGATGACCCCAAGCCCGAGAACGAAATGGACCAAGGACAGCGGAGTCGACCGGCTCAGGCTGGCGAGGTAGAGCGTCGGCGCGGGCTGCAGCAGGTACGTGTCGAGCATGCCGCGGCGGATGCCGTTGTCCGGGAACCACGCCAGGTTCGGGTCGATGAACGTGCTCTTGAGGCTGCTCAGCACCTGGAAGGTCCCGATCAGCACGTAGGTCTCGGCCTCGGTCCAGCCGGCCAGCGAGTCCGTGCGCGCGTACACGATGAAGACCGTGGCCAGGCTCGCGACCATCCCGAGCACGGACAGGCCGACGTCGAAGACCAGGTTGACCCGGAAGGTGAGCGTCGCCTGCACGGACCGGGCGAAGCCGGCGGCGGAGAGTCTCAGCAGCTTCATGCGCCCACCACCGTGTAGCGACGGATCCCGGCCCGCCACAGCAGTACGGCGACCGCCGCGAACCCTGCGATCCACGCCGCCTGGTAAGCGATCCCGGAGAGCACCCCTTCGGTGCGCCCGGCAACGATGTCCGCCGGGAGCCCGAGCATCCCGTAGAACGGCAGCACCTGACCGAGCTCGCGCAACGGCCCGGGCAGGAACGCCAGCGGTGCGATGGTCCCGCCGAGCAACGAGGTCAGCGTCCAGCCGAACCCCGTGATCGCGTGCACCCGCTCGGTCCAGAACGCGGCCATCGCCAGCACGAACACGAAGCAGAACCGGAGCACGGCGCCGAGCACCAGAACCGGCGCCGCCGCCAGTACGGCGACCCAGCTCAGCGAGGCGCCGAAGGCGATCCCGGCCAGCAGCGCCAGCGGGATGCCCATCACCGTCAGCCAGATCCGGATGGCGAGGTTGGCGCCGATCACGTCGACGACCACCGGCTGCGGCCGGAGCAGGTCGTGGCTGATCGTCCCGTCGTAGATCTTCTCCGAGAACGTGTGCTGCTCGAACGACTCCGTCATCACCGTGACCAGCAGCAGCGCCACGTAGTACGTCGCGACGTACGGGTCGGCCGGGTAGACCGCCGACCAGACGAACATGCCGATCAGCGGCCCGAGCGCGGCCTGGATGGTCAGCGTGAGCAGGAACCACCAGGCGCCGGACCACTCGAGCACCTCGCGCCGGATCCGCAGCACGATCAGGAACAGCAGGCGGTTCACTCGACGCCTTCCCGGTAGGCCTGGTCGATGACGACCTCGAGTGGAGCCTCTTCGACCGAAAGGTCCGCGACGTCCAGGTCGGTGAGCAGCTGGGCGGTGGTCCGGGCGACGTCCGCGCGCGGGACGCGGATCACCCAGGTCCCGTCGGCGTGCTCGACCAGTTCGCCGGCCGCGCGCAGGCGTTGCTCGTCGGCGGTGGGCGCGGTGATCCGGAGCAGCTTGTACGGCGAAAGCTTGGCGGCGAGCGCGTCGAGCTTCCCGTCGTACCGGATCGTGCCTTTGTCGATCAGCACGAGTCGCGGGCAGAGCGTGGAGACGTCGGCCATGTAGTGGCTGGTCAGGAGGACGGTGGCGCCGGTCTGTTCGGCGTACTGGGCGACGAAGCGGCGCATCGTGGCCGCGCCGGTGACGTCGAGCCCGAGGGTCGGCTCGTCGAGGAACATCACCTGTGGCCGGTAGACCAGGGAGAGCGCGAGGCCGGCGCGCATCTTCTCGCCGAGGCTCAGGGCCCGGAGTTGGCGCTCGAGCAGGTCGCCGAGGTCGAGCATCGTAGTCAGCTCGTGGAGGTTCTGCTCGTACTGCGCCGAAGGCACCTCGTAGAGCAGCCGTTGGTACTGGAGGCTGTCGAGCACGGTGAGTTCCTGCGGGCCGCCGACCGGCTGGCTGCCGCGGATGAACGCGATCCGGCGCAGGAAGTCGGTACGGCGTTGCCAGGGCGTGTGGCCGAGCACGCGGATCTCACCCGAGGTCGCGTGCAGCAGGCCGGACAGGATCTTCATCGTCGTCGTCTTGCCGGCGCCGTTGGGGCCGATGAAGCCGACGACCTCGCCGGGGTTCAGGGCGAACGAGATGTCCTGGACGGCGGGCACGTCCTTGTACCGGCGGTTGAGCACCGAGCCCAGGGTCGCTCTCCAGCCCGATCCACGGATCGGTGCTCGGTAGGTCATGCAGAGGTCTTCCACCTCGACGGCTGTCATGACAGGGACCGTAGGAAGAAAAGACGCCACCTGTTGGCTTGTTTTCCTGGAATAGTGCTTTGCATGCGTGCGGAACGGTTGCTGCGGCTCTTGCTGCACCTGCAGACGCGCGGTCAGTCGACCGTGGCGCAGCTCGCGCAGCAGTTGGAGGTGTCGCCGCGGACCGTTCAGCGCGACCTCGACGCACTGAGCCTGGCGGGGGTGCCGGTGTACTCAGTGCGTGGGCGGGGCGGTGGGTGGGCGCTGCTGCCCGACTACCGGACCCGGCTGACCGGGCTCACGCCGTCCGAGGTGATGTCGGTGTTCGTCGGCGCGACGGCGCACGTGCTCGCGGACCTGGGGGTCGGCGCGTCGAGCGACCAGGCGATCGACAAGCTCATCGCGGCGCTGCCGGCGCCGGCGCGGCGGGACGCGGAGTTCGCCCGGCAGCGGCTCCTGATCGATCACGCCGGCTGGTACGACGACCACGAGACTCCGCGATGGCTCGACGTCTGCCGTGAGGCGATCTGGGAGGAGCAGCTGATCGCGATCACCTACCGGCATCCGGGCGAGCCGTTCGCAGTGGCGCCGCTCGGGCTGGTGGCGAAGAACCGGACCTGGTACTTGGTGGCGGTCCGGGGGCCTGCTGGTGCGGGCGTGGATTCGAGCGCGAGTGCGAGTGAGACCGGACGGCGCCGGGAGTTGCGCGTTGCGCCAGTCGTGAGTGCGGGGGGAGGCTCGCGGTCGAGCGGCGGACCGCAGGCCGACCTCGATCGCTTCCGGACCTACCGGCTCAGCCGGATTGGTTCGGCGGTGCTGACCGGGATCTCCTTCACCCGCCCGAGCGGGTTCGAGCTGGCGGCGTACTGGGCCGAGGCGCAGGTGCGGTTCGGGGAGAGCCGGTCGTCGTACCCGATGGTGCTGCGGGTGCGCGGCAACGCGGTCCGGCGGTTCCGGGCGACGGCGCCGGCGGAGGACGGGTGGTCGGTGGTCGAGGCGGATCTGGAGAACGCGAACGAGGCGTGCGCTGCCGTCCTCGCCCAGGGCGGGGACGCCGTGGTGGTCGCGCCCGAGGAGCTGGCGGTGATGGTGCGGCTGGCCGCGAGCAAGGTCCTCGGCGCCCACTCCTGAGCGCGGGACTGGACAGATCCCGATCGGCAGTGTGCAATATATTGCATGCCGGTACCAGAGCATCGCGGACTCGTCTCGCGGACGTTGTTGCGCGAGAACGCCTACCGCGCGATCCGCGACGCGATCGTCAACGGCACGCTGGCGCCGGGGGAGCGGCTGAACGACGCCGACCTGGTCGAGTGGCTCGGCGTCTCCCGGACGCCGGTGCGCGAAGCGCTCGGCCGGCTGGAGCAGGCCGGCCTGGTGCAGACGAAACCGGGCAAGTCGACGATCGTCAGCCCGCTCGACGTACGGGAGATCCGCTCGGCGCAGGCGGTGACCGCGGCGATGCACGAGCTGGCTGTCCGGGAGGCGCTGCCGAACCTGTCGGCCGTGGAGCTCGACGCGATGCGGGCCGCGAACGCGCGACTGGCCGACGCCTTGCGCCGGGACGATGTCGACGCCGCGATCGCGGCCGACGACGACTTCCACGCCGTACCGGTTTCCGCGTGTGCCAACCGCGCGCTCGAGACCGTGCTCGAACAGTTCACGCCCGTACTGCGGCGCGTCGAGCGGCTGCGGTTCTCGTCGCTGAGCGGCCGCGGGTCGGTGGCCCAGCACGAACGGATCATCGCGCTGTGCGAAGCCGGTGACGTCGAGGGCGCGACCGCCGCGACCCGGGCGAACTGGCAGACCCTTGTCCCGTTGCTCGAAGGAGCCGTCGATGCCGATCAGTGATTTCGAGCGGTACCCGTTGCTCTTCGGGCCGAGCCCGGTGCACCCGCTCGACCGGTTGACCGCGCACCTCGGCGGCGCGCGGATCTGGGCCAAGCGCGAGGACGTCAACAGCGGTCTGGCGTACGGCGGCAACAAGACCCGCAAGCTCGAGTACCTGCTCCCGGAAGCGCTCTCTCAGGGGGCTGACACGCTGGTGAGCATCGGCGGCATCCAGTCCAACCACACCCGCCAGGTCGCCGCCGCGGCCGCGAAGGCGGGGCTGAAGGCCGTGCTCGTGCAGGAGAGCTGGGTCGACTGGCCGGACCCGGTCAACGACAAGGTCGGCAACATCCTGCTCTCGCGGATCATGGGCGCCGACGTCCGGCTGGTCCGCGCCGGGTTCGGGATCGGGTTCAAGGAGAGCTGGCAGCAGGCGCTGGACGACGTACGGGCTGCCGGCGGTACGCCGTACGCGATCCCTGCCGGCGCCTCGGACCACCGGCTCGGCGGGCTCGGCTTCGCGAACTGGGCGGACGAGGTGGAGCAGCAGGAGCGGGAGCTCGGCGTCTTCTTTGACACGATCGTCGTGTGCAGCGTCACCGGTAGCACGCACGCGGGGATGATCGCCGGGTTCGCCGGTCAGGACCGGCCGCGGCGGGTGCTCGGGATCGACGCGTCGGCCAAGCTCGACGAGACGCGGGCGCAGGTGGCGAAGATCGCGCACGCGACGGCCGAACTGATCGGCCTCGGGCGTGCGCTGCGCGACGACGAGATCACGGTGCTCGAGGGCTGGGCGGGGGAGAAGTACGGGATCCCGGTCGAGTCGACGATGGACGCGATCCGGCTCAGCGGGCGGCTCGAGGCGATGATCATCGATCCGGTGTACGAGGGGAAGTCGATGGCCGGGCTGATCGAGCTGGTGCGCTCCGGCGAGATCCCGAAGGACTCGCACGTGCTGTACGCCCACCTCGGCGGGCAGCCGGCGCTCAATGCGTACAGCGGGCTCTTCCAATAGGTCAGGTGCTGGCCGCTTCTGCTCATAGCCTGACCGCATGAAGATTTCGTGGCCCGCCGTCGTCGCGCGACGGATGCAGCGGCACCACCTGCACGCCGGTACGGCGGGCGCCGGCGGCGGTGCCGGCTCGCCGGGCGCCGGCGCCGACGCGGGCTCGCCGGGTGCCGGCGGTGGCGCGCGCTCGCCGAATTCCGGCGGTCGCGCGGGCTCGCCGGGCCCCGGCCCCGGCGCGGGCTCCCCAGGCCCTGCGGACGTCGTACGGGCGATGTCCGGTGCGCACGCGCAGATGCTGTCGGCCGCTGAGATCTCCGTCGCCCTTCGGCTCGAGAAGGCGACCCGCGCCGACGTCCAGCGGGCGCTCTGGGAAGAGCGCTCCCTGGTGAAGACCTTCGGCCCGCGCGGAACCGTGCACCTGCTGCCGACCGACGATCTCCCGCTCTGGACGGGAGCGCTCTCCGCGCTCCCACGGTCGGGCGGTGTCGCGACGCCGGAGATGCGGATGACGCCGGAGCAGACGGCCGCGGTGATCGAGGCCGTCGGCGGAGCGCTCTCCGAGGACGATCTCACCGTCGACGAACTGACCGACGAGGTCGTCGCGCGGGTCGGCTCGTGGGCGGGTGACCTCGTGATGCCGGCCTTCCAGGTCTACTGGCCGCGCTGGCGCCAGGTGATTCCGGCCGCCGCGACCGCCGGCGTGCTCTGCTACGGCCCGAACCGCGGCCGCAAGACGACGTACACCAACCCTCATCGCTTCACCCCGCCGTTCCAGCCCGAGGACGGTGAGAGAGCGCTCCCCGAACTTCTCCGGCGCTACCTCCACGCGTACGGCCCGGCGACCCCGCAGCAGTTCGCGAAATGGCTGAGCACGTCACCGGCCTTCATCGCCAAGCTCTTCCAGCAGGACGGCCTTCAAGAGGTCCAGCTCGACGGCCAACCCGCGTGGCTGGTCGAGGGTGACACGGACTTCCCTGACAAGCCCGCCCGCGGCGTCCGGCTGCTCCCGTACTTCGACGCGTACGCCGTCGGCAGCCATCCGCGCGAGCTCGTCTTCCCCGGCGAGGCCTCGACTCGCGCACTCGCCGGCGGCCAGGCCGGCAACTACCCGGTCCTGCTGGTCGACGGTGTCGTCGCGGGCGTCTGGCACCAACGCCTGTCGGGCCGCAAGCTCGACATCACCGTCGAGTCTCTTCGTCCGCTGAAGCCCGCCCAACTCCGTGCCCTCGACAACGAAGTCGAGCGCCTGGCCGAGATCGTCAACGCCCGCCCGACTCTCAGCCTGGACAAGGTCACGGTCGGCGCGCACGCCTGAACGCGGGAGAGCGCGCTCCCCAGCTCTCCAGCGGGATCTCCAGTGCGTTGATCATGGTCGACAACGTCCGGTACCAGCCGGCGAGGAGCAGCAGCTCGACCACCTGCGCGTCGTCGTACCGCTCCCGCACCGTCGACCAGGTCGTCGTGCTCCACGTCGCCTCGTCGTGCAACTCGTCGACCGCCGTCATGAGTACCGGATCAGGCCAGACGGCACCAGCGGCAACGGCGTCGAAGCCCTCGCGATCCAGCCCCACCGCAGGCCCGAAGACCACCACGTGCACGCCCCACTCGTACTCCGCGCCGGCACGCGCCGTGGTGCGCGAGATCACCAGCTCCCGGTCGCGAGCGGGCAGCAATCCCTTGTTGAGCAGGCCTGACGCCATCGGCCGAGTGCGGTCGGCCAGCTCCGGGTGCACCGCGAGCACACGGAACAGGAGCAGTGGGTCGTACGGCGTACCAGGTGGCATCAGCTTGCCGAGCAGAGCCTGGATCCGTTCTGGGTAAGGCGGTTCCACCGGCTGGACACGTGCGGACATGCGACCTCCCGATCTGTTGCTACGGAATGCGTAGCAGTATGCTGCTACTGATTCGGTAGCGCAAGATCCCTGCAGGTCAAGGAGGTCGACGATGGCGGCTGGTACGCCGGTCCCGGGGCGCCCGGTTCGCGGGTCGCAGACCGGGCGCCCGATCATGGCCGCGTTCGACCTGCTCGGGCGGCGGTGGGCCTTGCGGGTGCTCTGGGAACTGCGGGACGGCCCGGTCGGGTTCCGTGCGCTGCAGGAGCGGTGCGACGACGTGTCGCCGACCGTGCTGAGCGCACGCCTGACGGAACTGCGCGAGGCCGGGCTGCTCTGGCAGGACGAGTCCAAGGCCCATCAGCTCACCGCGACCGGCCGTGATCTGTCCCGTTCACTCAAGCCCTTGCTCGCCTGGTCTGAGCGCTGGGCGGCCGAGACGCGGAGGTGAAACGTTCGCCCCAGCAGGCTCGTTCACGCGGGGCTGATCACGATGCAAGACGCAAGTCCCACGCAGTGGACGATTCGGGTGTTCGGCTCTTCCCCCGGCCCGAACTGCTGGCATACTGCCGAGAAGCATCGCCGGAGGCGGTGCATGTGGGGCGGGGCTCAGGCCCCGTCGTGTGGACACCAAGCAACCCTGAGGGAGAACCGTGGCACGGCGCCTTTTCACGTCCGAGTCGGTGACGGAAGGTCACCCGGACAAGATCGCTGACCAGATCAGCGACTCCATCCTCGACGCCCTTCTGGCCGAGGACCCGAAGAGCCGCGTCGCGGTGGAGACCCTGATCACGACCGGCCTCGTCGTCGTGGCCGGCGAGGTCACCACGTCGGCGTACGTGGACATCCCGGGCATCGTCCGGAACCGGATCCTCGAGATCGGTTACGACTCGTCGCTGAAGGGCTTCGACGGCGCGTCCTGCGGCGTGCAGGTCGCCATCGGCAGCCAGTCGCCCGACATCGCGCAGGGCGTCAACACGGCGTACGAGACCCGCGCCGACGCGTCGGTCGACGCGCTGGACCTGCAGGGTGCCGGCGACCAGGGCCTGATGTTCGGCTACGCGTCGAACGAGACGCCGTCGCTGATGCCGCTGCCGATCACGATCGCGCACCGGCTGTCCGAGCGGCTGTCCGAGGTGCGCAAGGACGGCACGATGGCTTACCTGCGGCCTGACGGCAAGACCCAGGTCACCGTCGAGTACGACGGCGACAAGGCCGTCCGGATCGACACCGTCGTGGTCTCCAGCCAGCACGCGGCCGACATCAGCCTCGAGGAGATGCTGACGCCGGACGTGAAGAAGCACGTCGTCGACCCGATCCTCGAGCAGTTCGAGATCGACTCGTCGGACTACAAGCTCCTGGTCAACCCGACCGGCCGCTTCGAGATCGGTGGCCCGATGGGCGACGCCGGCCTGACCGGCCGCAAGATCATCATCGACACCTACGGCGGCATGGCCCGTCACGGTGGCGGCGCGTTCTCCGGCAAGGACCCGTCGAAGGTCGACCGCTCCGCGGCGTACGCGATGCGCTGGGTCGCCAAGCACATCGTCGCCGCCGGCCTGGCCGCGCGCGCCGAGTGCCAGGTCGCCTACGCGATCGGCAAGGCCGCCCCGGTCGGCTTCTACGTCGACACCTTCGGCACCGAGACCGTCCCGGTCGACAAGATCACCGAAGCCGTCCTCGAGGTCTTCGACCTGCGCCCGGCCGCGATCATCCGCGACCTCGACCTGCTCCGCCCGATCTACACCCAGACCGCCGCCAACGGCCACTTCGGCCGCACCGGCGACGACTTCACCTGGGAAAAGCTCGACCGCGTCGACGCCCTCAAGGCCGCCGCCGCGAAGTAGTCCCGCGTACGACGAACGCCCGTACCCCCGACCCGGGGGCGCGGGCGTTCGTCGTACCGCATCCCCGCACACCGGGGCCGCGCTCCGGGCCCGTGGCCAACTGGCGGCACTTGCCTTGAAACCAACTGGCGCCGCCGCGGCCTCAGGCGACGTATCCGGCGCTGCCAGGCCTCCCGCACCACCGCGTCGTCGTGTTGTCCACAGGCCTCCAGCGGGTTGTCGGGTGATCGGACTAGAGTTCCCGAGTGGCACCGAACGAGTCTCCTGAGCAGCTGACGTTGCTGCGCGAGACCGTTCGGCGTTCGCGCACGAAAGCGCCCGCCGACATCACCGGCACGCTGCCCGTCGCACGGGTCGCGGTCGACGTCTCCCTGCCGCACCTGGATCGCCCGTTCGACTACCTCGTCCCCGACGACCTCGCCGCGACTGCGCAGCCGGGGGTTCGGGTGAAGGTGCGGTTCGCCGGCAAGGACCTCGACGGGTTCGTGCTCGAGCGGCTCGAGACCTCCGAGCACGGCGGCAAGCTGGCGCGGATCCGCAAGGTCGTCTCGCCCGAGCAGGTTCTCACGCCCGAGGTCGCCGACCTCTGCCGCGCCGTCGCCGACCGGTACGCCGGAGTCCTCGCGGACGTCACCCGCCTAGCAGTCCCGCCAAGGCTTGCGAAGGTCGAGGCCGAAGCCCTCCGGTGCGACCAACCGATCCGCCCGGTCGAGTCCACCGCGACCGACGAGTGGTCGCCGTACCCGCACGCCGAAGGCTTCCTCGACGCAGTACGCCGTACCGAAGCCCCCCGCGCGATCTGGACCGCCGTGCCGGGCGCCGACTGGGCGCTCGCCTTCGCCCAGGCCGCCGCGGTCTGCGCGTCGACCGGCCGCGGCGCGCTCCTGCTCGCCCCCGACGCCCGCGACCTCGAGCGACTCGCCAAAGCCTGTACGGCGGTGCTCGGCCCCGACGGCTTCGTCACGCTCTCGGCCGACCTCGGCCCGACCGCCCGGTACCGCGCGTTCATCTCCGCGCTCCGCGGCTGCACCCGCGTCGTGATCGGCACCCGCGCGGCCGCGTTCGCGCCGGTCACCAACCTCGGCCTGGTCGCGCTCTGGGACGACGGCGACGACTCGTACGCCGAGCCGCGCGCGCCGTACCCGCACGCCCGCGAGGTCCTGCTGCTCCGTGCCTTCCGCCAGAAGTGCGCGGCGCTGCTCGGTGGATTCGCCCGCTCCGCCGAGACCGCCGCGCTGCTCGAAACCGGCTGGGCCAACGAGCTGATCGCCGACCGCGCCGTCACCCGCGCCGCCGCGCCCGCCGTCCACATCGCGGGGGAGTCGGACCGCGATCTCGCCCGCGACCCCGGCGCTCGGGCCGCGCGGTTGCCGCACCAGGCGTTCGAGGTCGCGCGCGAGGGGCTCAAGACCGGGCCGGTCCTCGTGCAGGTTCCGCGCGCGGGGTATCTGCCGAGCTTGGTGTGCCAGACGTGCAGGACGCCGTCGCGGTGTACGACGTGCGGCGGTTCGCTTCGTCGTACGGGCTCGTCCGGGCCGGCGAGCTGCACGGTCTGCGGCCGCCCGGCGGCCGATCACCGGTGCCCGGAGTGCGGCGACACGAGGATGCGCGCGGCCGTCGTCGGCGCCCGGCGTACGGCGGAGGAGCTCGGTCGGGCGTTCCCGGGAGTGCTGGTCCGGACGTCGGGCGGGGAGAGCATGCTCGACGAGATCCCGGGGGATCCGGCGCTGATCGTCACGACGCCCGGTGCCGAACCGGTCGCGGAGAACGGGTACTCGGCGGCGTTGTTGCTGGACACGTGGTTACTGCTCGCTCGGCCTGATCTGCGGGCGCCCGAGGAGGCCGTCCGCCGGTGGTTCAACGCGGCCGCGATGGTGCGGCCGGCGCGCGAGGGCGGGAAGGTGATCATGGTCGGCGAACCCTCGGCGATGCCGTTGCAGGCCGTCGTTCGCTGGAGCCCCGAGGGCTACGCGACGCGCGAGCTCGAGGAACGCCGGGCCGCGCGGTTGGCTCCCGCCGCCAAGCTTGCCGAGCTGGTCGGTTCGTCGGACGCGGTCGCGGACATGGTCGCTCGGGTGCGTGAACTGATCGATCCGACCGCGGGGCTGGAGGTCCTCGGCCCGGTCGACGTGGACGAGGAGACCGTGCGAGCTGTCGTTCGCACGCCGCGCGCGTACGGTCTCGCCCGGGTCCTCAAGGAAGCAGTCGCCGCTCGCGGCACCAAGAAGCTCCCGGGCCCGCTACGCGTCCAGGTCGATCCGGCCACGTTCGGCTGACCTCGCCCTGCTCGTCGCTCCCGGTCGTCGCCCTGCTCGTCGCTCCCGCCGCACACCCGACCGCCCGCTCGGCCCCAGGCGTCGCCGCAGGCCGTCGAACTCGATGGCCCGAGCGCGTTCCACCGGACGGGGGAGGCAGTTCCCTTTGGTGGGGGATCCGAAGGCGGGCCCGCGCTGGAAAGCTCGTCGGTATGACGAGCACCACGCCGTACTTCAGCAGGCTGTTCGCGGCCGGGCCGCCGCCGCGCCCCCAGCCCAGCGTTCGCCACCGGGATGGGCGGCGCTCAGCCGGCTGGCCCATTGGCGCTGCTCATGTGACGGCGCTGACCGCTCTCCCATCGTGCCTGTGGCGGCTCGCGCTCGCGGCGGGGTTCTCGATGGGTTACCAGCCCGAGTGGATCGCGGCCAACGCCGCCGACGGGACGGACCGGGCCTACCTGATCGCGCTGAGCCTGATCACCGAAGGTCTCGCCCTGCTGACCCTTGGACTCGTCCGGCCGTGGGGCGAGATCGTTCCCGCGTGGCTGCCGATCATCGGCGGGCGCCGGGTGCGCCCGCTGGCGGCCGTCGTACCGGCCACCGTGGGAGCGATCGCGCTGACGCTCCTGTGGAGTCTCAACCCGCTGATGTTCACCGACCTGTTCCACGACCCGCTGGAGCCGCAGGGCGGCTGGCAGCTCCTGATGGCGACCGCGTACCTGCCGTTGATCCTCTGGCGTCCGCTGCTGGGCGCCGTCACGTGGGCGTACTACCGCCGCCGGTGCACAGACTGAGTCAGGCCGTCTCGGACAGCTGACTCGTGCCCGAGGTCGTCAGTAGCTGGTTGCCCAGCGCGGTCCGGAAGTACAGCACCGTCCGGCCGTCACGGCGAGAGTCGACGACGCCGGCGTTGCGCAGGATCCCGAGGTGCACGCTCAGCGTCGGCGCCGAAACGTCCAACGCGTGCGCCAGATGCGTCGTCGACATCGGCAGGTCCAGGTGGCTCACGATCGCCGCGCGCGTCCGCCCGACCAGCTCGGCCAGCGGCGAACCGGCGGTCTCCTGCTGGCTCTCCCACAACCGCCCGAGCCCGCGCGGGGGGTAGGTGATCGTCGGCACGTGCGGCGCGCCGGTCACGGGCAACGCCGCGGGCCACGTGAACACGCACGGCACCAGAAGCACCCCCTGCCCAGCACTCGGTACTCCGTCCGGGCAGACGAACGGCCGATCGATCTCGATCCGGTCGTCACTGAGCCGTACCGACGGATGCAGGTTCCGGAACAGTCGATCGAGCCCACCCGCCGCCAACTCGTCGAGCCGGAACGCGAGATCCTCCTGCAGCAACGCCCGCATCCGCCGCCAGTCCGGCTCGACCGCTCGGTGCCAGTAGGTCCGCAGCGCCCCGGTGATCCGCGAGAGCGCTTCCCCGGGATCAGCGATCAGCCCGGGCAGCAGCGGATTCGGGTTTCCCCGGTGCACCCGGCTGAGCTCGTCCACCACCAGCTCGTACGGCGTGGCCTCGATCGCCGCCAGCCCCGCCTCGAAGCTGGTCGACCGCCGCGGCGGCGCCGGCGTCATGAAGTCCGCGATGTACCCGATCCGCGGGATCAGCGCCCGCAGCAGCATCAGGTCGTCGCCCTCCGCCAGCGGACGCACCCTGCGCAGCCACGGTCCGTGCACGCTCCCCGGCGAACTGTTGCTCAGGGCCCGCACACTGGTGACCGTCTCCCAGACCGGTGAGAACGCGAACCGGATCCGGCTGACGTCGTCGGTGTTGAGCCTGATGCTGATCACTCCCACGACTCTAGTGACGCTCGGCCGGGCGCGCGAGGGTTAGTGCAGAAACTAATGTTCGACACCGCCGCCGTCCGCCGCGACGCTGGATCCATGACTGTGATCGGCTCCCCGAGGGAGCGCTCTCCGCTGCCCCGCGCGTTCTGGGCGCTCTGGGTCTGCCAGTTGGTCAACCGTCTCGGCAGTTTCGTCCAGCCCTTCCTCGTGCTCTACCTGACCCAGGACCGGCACCTGTCCGCCGGTACGGCGGGCGCCGTCGCCGCGGCCGTCGGCGCCGGATCGGTCGTCTCGCAGCTCGTCGGCGGCTGGCTGTCCGACCGGATCGGCCGCCGCCGCACCATGCTGATCGGCTTCCTCGGGACGGCGGCCGCGCTGATCCTGCTCGGTTCGACCCGGTCGCTCGAGACGATCGCGGGCGCCGCGTTCGTCGTCGGCCTGATGGGCGACCTGTTCCGCCCGGCGGTCCAGGCCACGGTTGCCGATCTGCTCCAGCCGAGAGAGCGCGTTCGCGCGTACGGGCTGCTGTTCTGGGCGATCAACCTCGGCTTCTCGGTCTCGACTGTCAGCGCCGGCGTACTGGCGAGCGTCGGTTACAACCTGCTGTTCTGGATCAACGCCGGAACGTCGGTCGTGGCGGCGCTGGTGATCTGGCGGATGGTTCCGGAGACCCGGCCTGCGCTCGACGAGGGCACGACCCGACGAGCGCTGCTGCCGGTCGTCCTGCGCGACACCACGTTCCTGCTGATGGTGCTGCTCCAGATCGGCTACGCGACGATCTACTTCCAGGGCTACTCGACCCTGCCGCTCGCGATGGCGGCCGACGGGCTGCCGAGCTCGACGTACGGGCTGGTCATCGCCCTGAACGGGGTGGTGATCGTGGTCGTCCAACCGTTCGTCAACCGCCGTCTCGCCGCGCTGGACCGGCCGAAGCTGCTGGCGGGTTCGATGCTGGTGGTCGGTGTCGGGTTCGGGGTCGGTGCCGCGGTCGACAGTTGGTGGGGGTACGGGCTGTCGGTTGTCGTCTGGACTGTTGGGGAGATCGGGTTCGCCGCTGTGATCGGCGCGGTGTTCGCCGATCTTGCGCCGGTTGATCTGCGCGGCGGGTACCTGGGGCTGGCCGGCAGCATGTCGTTCGGCCTCGGCAGTGTGATCGGGCCGCTGCTGGGTACGAACACTCTCGAGCACGCCGGCGCGACGACGGTTTGGCTTGCGTGCGCCGTACTGGGGGTCGTGCTGTTCCTCGGTCAGCTGGCCCTGGCTCCGGCGCTGCACGCCCGGGCCGCCGCCAACGCCGCCACGCAGGACGCCGTACCGACGCCTTGATGAGCTCCTCGTCGGGGAAGCTGTACGGATACATCTCGTCCAGGAGAGGAAACGATGAGCAGCAACCAGGAGCCCAACGGCTCCGCTGACCAGGACAAGGCCAAGCAGGCGAACACGGCGCTGGCGACCGGGATCGCGCTCGGGGTGGCACTGGGCGCCGGGTTCGGTCTCCTGCTCGACAACCTCGCCCTCGGCGTGGGCGTCGGCATCGCCCTGGGCGTCGCCATCGGCGCCGGTACGTCGGCCAAGGCACGCAAGAAGGACGGCCCGGACACGCCCGAGTAGGTCGCCGGCTGGCGTCGCATAGGGTTGCCGCCATGACGGAACCGACGATCGACGTGGTGGTCTTCGACATCGGTGGGGTCCTGCTCGACTGGAACCCCGACTACCTGTACGCCGAGCTGATCCTCGACGAGGAGCAGCGCCGGCACTTCCTGACGGCCGTCACCACGCTCGACTGGAACATGCGGCAGGACGCCGGCCGCCCGTGGGCCGAGGCCGTCGAGGAGCTCACCGCGCTGCACCCGGAGCACGCCGAGTGGATCGCCGCGTACGACACCGGCTGGCTGAAGATGGTCAAGGGCCTGCTGACCGACACGGTCGACATCCTCACCGAGCTCCAGGCACTCGGCGTCCCGACGTACGCCCTGACGAACTTCTCCGGCGAGAAGTGGGCCGTCGCCCAGCAGGCGTTCCCGATCCTCGACACCTTCACCGGCCAGATCGTCTCCGGCCACGAACAGGTCGTGAAGCCCGACGAAAAGATCTACCGCATCCTCGTCGACCGCTTCACCCTCAACCCGTCCCGCACCTTCTTCACCGACGACGTCCAACGCAACATCACCGCCGCCCGCGCCGCAGGCCTGGACGCGGAACTCTTCACCGGAGCAGCACCCCTCCGCACCCAACTCCGCGACCGGCGTCTCCCACTCAAGCCCTGACCTCAGGTGGTGCCGGTCGCCAGGGCTTCGGTGAACTTTGTGCTTCCGCCCAAGTGGGCGGCCTCGACGATCAGCGTGTTGTCCTGGCAGGTTGGTGCGGTGATGGCCGTGTCCGGGGGAGTGGTGTAGATGACCTGCGGACGCGCGAGGCCCGGTTGCCAGCGGTGGAGCTGGTAGGTCTCGACGCCCTTCGTCATCGTCCGGACCTCCCAGTGGATCCAGTTGCCGCAGGCGACGATCGTGTCGGTGACGATCGAGCCGAGTGAACGCGCGGCGGTGCCGGCGGAGTCACGCACGTAAGCGCGGCTCTGGTACTGGTCCGGATCGTCCGCACCGATCTCCGACCAGACGGTTGCCCCGCGCAACGTTGCGCCGCTCCACTGGATGCAGTTGCGACTGGCAACGACAGGCGTGGCGGCACCACCGGAGAGCGGTGCCGTGAACAACCGCTTGCAGCGCTGCGGGCTCTGCGGCGCGGTGATCGCGCTGTACGTGACCGAGTCCGCCGACACGGTCGGGTCGGCGATGTAGCCGGGATCCGCCACGCACGTGACCGTCCGCGCGACCAACGTGTCCAGCGACGCGATCACCAGGCACGACCGCTTGCGAGCATCCGTGCTGCTGTAGGCGAACGTCCCGTCGTACGCGCCGATCTCGGGCTCGGAGATTCGCGGGAGCGCCTTCTGCGTCGCCAGATCGGTCTTCGCGCCGGTGGTGAGGTCGTACCGGTACACGCGGATCTGCGGGCTCGATCCACTGTCGCGGATCTCCTCGATCAGCGCCCAGCGGTCGTCGATCACCACCGGCGACTGCGCGACGAACCCGGCCGGCGGAGCATGCCGTACGACGACCTTCTTGCTGGCCCGGTCGGTCACCGTCGTCGTACCGGCCTCGTCGCTGCCGCGGGTGACCAGGTACTTGCGTTGCTGCGTGACGACGTGCTGCCCGTCGACGGGCTGGCGCAGGATCTTCGTCCAGGTCGGCTTGCCCGACGGTGTTCCGGGGCTGACGGTCGGTGTGCCGCCGGGCGGTTGGCTCGGCGTACCGCCGGGGCGCGGCGGGGTGCTGCTCGGCGTACCGGAGGAGGGAGACGGAGAGGGAGCGCTCTCCGGGGATCCCGAGCACCCGGCCGCCAGCAGGGCGACCGCGGTGATCGGGACCAGCAGGTGACGACGTCGCATTGGCCTACAGACCGATGTTCTTGAACGCGTTCGCCAGCGTCGCGTTGAACATCGCCGTGGCGGGGATGTTGCGCGGGCCGTTGGTGACGTTGCCGCGGCTGTTGAAGCGGCGCTCGTTGAACACCTCGTAGATGCCGACGGTCTTGGCCTTCATGTCGTAACCACGGCCGACCTGGTAGTGCCCGCTGTGGTTGAACGCGAGGTACGGGAAGTACCGCTTCAGCAGCTGCACGTGCTCGATGACCGGCGCCGGGGCAGCGTCGCCGAGGTGGTTCTGGTGCACCTGCAGGAACTTCGCCGGCGTCCAGTGGCTCACGTTCTGCACGATGTAGGTGCCGGCGGCAAGGTCCCAGTTGGTCTTCAGGTTGGTCTGCTTGACCATCGCGGAGATCGCCGTACCGGACGTGGTCGCGCCGAGGTCCTTGGCCCAGGACGCCTGTGTGTCCTTCTGCTTGTCGTCGGCCCAGTCGATCGACTGGAACGTCGCCGGACCGCACCAGTACCCCTTGTCCTGCGAGGTCTGGTAGCCCTTCATGATGTAGTTCGAGGCCGGCTTCGGCTTGGTGGCGGCCGGCGGCTTCAGCGGCGGCGGCGCCGGCTTGGTCGACGGATCACCAGGCTTCGGTACGACGGTCTGCCCGCCGCTCGGCTCACCAGATCCCGGCGCATCCGCCGGCGGATTGCCGTCGAGCTCCCGCAGCGCCCGCGCCTTGTCGCGCCCGTCCCACGCCGCCTGCATCTCCTCGAGCTCGGCGTTGGTCCGCTGACCCTGGTTCATCTCGGCCCGCTCGGCGACGAACGCCGCCGGGCTCAACGCGCCCGTGGCGATGTCCTGCTCAGCCGACACTCCGGCCCGCAGATCGTCCCGCGCGGTGTCCGGCTCGGCGACCGTCGAGCTGATCTCGGCGCCGGTCGGGAGCTTGTCGACGAACCCGAGCCCGAGGCAGTAGTTCTCGGTCTCCAGCTTGAAGCACCGCATCACCTGCTTGGACTGCTCCGCGGCGGTGACCCGAAGGTTCAGGTTGCTCGGCGACGTCGCCGCGACCTGACCTGCCAACTCGCTCCAGCTCTGTGCAACCGGCGGCTCGGCCGCCGAGTCCGGGTCGCCGGCCGGCGGCGGAGTCGAAGGAGCCTCGGTCGGAGCGGTGGTCGGCTCGGCGCGGTCGGAGATCTCGCTCGAAGGTGCGGCCGTCGGGTCGGCCTCGGAAGGCCCGCTCGTCGGCGCCGCCCCCACGGCACCTTCCCTCGGCACGAACTCGTAGGCCCGGGCAATCGGTGCCTGCGAAAGCAGGACCCCCAGGGTGATCAGTGCGGCAGCCCCCCGTGTCGCTGTGCGCATTGTTAACTCCCGTTGGGCGTGTGGCTTGTGTGACTGTAGGTACGCCTGAGAACACACTACGTGCTGAAGGCAACAACTGGGAGTGGCCCCCACGAATTACAACGGTGTGATCGCTCGGCGCCCCCTCGTACCGGACCGCCGCAGCCCGCCGTACGGCCACCACTAGACTTGGGTGGTCCTGCGCTGTGAAGGAGAGTCTGTGTGTCGGTCCAACCCATCCGCCTGTTCGGCGACCCCGTGCTGCTGACCAAGGCCGACCCGGTCGTCGACTTCGACGCCGAGCTGCGCCGCCTGGTCGCGGACCTCACCGACACGATGCAGGCCGCGCCCGGCAGCGGTCTGGCCGCGCCGCAGATCGGCGTCGGTCTGCGGGTCTTCACGTACCACATCGACGGCGAGATCGGGCACCTGGTCAACCCGGAGCTCACGCTCGGCGAGGAGGAGCAGTTCGGCCCGGAGGGCTGCCTGTCGATCCCCGGCCTGACCTTCGACTGCCGTCGCGCCGAGCACGTGATCGCCCGCGGGTTCAACATGTACGGCGACCCGGTGCTGATCGAGGGCGACGACCTGCTCTCGCGCTGCATCCAGCACGAGACCGACCACCTCGACGGCGTCCTGTTCGTCGACCGGCTGGACCGCGAGACCCGCAAGGCCGCGATGAAGGCGATCCGCGAGGCCGAGTGGTCGGGCCTGTCGGGCCCGCCGCAGATCAAGGTCTCACCGCACTCGATGAACGGATTCGGCCTGTGAGACTCGTCTTCGCCGGCACCCCCGAGGTGTCCGTCACCGCGCTCGAGGCCATCGTTGCCAGCGGCCATGAACTGGTTGCCGTCGTCACCCGTCCGGACGCCCCGGCCGGCCGCGGCCGCAAACTCGTTGCCTCGCCCGTCGCCCAGTACGCCGAACAGCTCGGTGGCATCGAGATCCTCAAGCCGGTCAAGCCGAGCGACCCCGACTTCCTGGCCCGGCTCCAGGAGATCGCGCCCGATTGTTGCCCGGTCGTCGCGTACGGCGGACTGTTGCCGCAGGCAGCACTCGACATCCCGCGGCACGGCTGGATCAACCTGCACTTCTCGGTCCTGCCCGCGTGGCGGGGCGCCGCGCCCGTGCAGCACTCGATCATCTCCGGCGACGACGTCACCGGCGCGAGCACGTTCCGGATCGTCAAGGCGCTCGACGCGGGTCCCGTGTACGGCGTACTGACCGAGCCGATCGGCGCTCAGGACACGTCGGGTGACCTGCTCACCCGGCTGTCCGTGTCCGGCGCGAAGCTGCTCGTCGACACGCTCGACGGCATCGAGGCCGGCGTGCTGCAAGCGGTCGAGCAGCCGGCCGACGGCATCACGATCGCGCCGAAGCTGACCGTCGAGGACGCCGAGATCAACCTGAAGCACCCGGCCCAGCAGATCGATCGGCTGGTCCGTGGGTGCAACCCGGCGCCCGGTGCGTGGACGACGTTCCGCGGTGAGCGGCTCAAGGTCCTCGCCGTCGCGCTGACCGACGAGGAACTGGCGCCCGGCGTACTGGACGCGGCGAAGTCGTCGGTGAAGGTCGGTACGGGCAGCAAGGCGATCGAGCTGGTCACCGTCCAGCCGCAGGGCAAGAAACCGATGGCCGGGGCCGACTGGGCCCGCGGCGTACGGATCACCGCAGACGATCAGTTGGGTTCCGAGTGAGCGACCGCAGTCCCCGTAACCGCGCCCCGCAAAGGCGCCCCGACAAGGTCCGTCAGGTCGCCTACCGGGTGATCCGGCAGGTGAACGGCGAGGACGGCTACGCCAACCTCACCCTCAACAAGGCGCTCCGCGACCAGCGCCTCGGCGGCCGCGACGCCGCGTTCTGCACCGAGCTCGTGCACGGCACGCTCCGCTGGCAGGGCACGTACGACGCGTTCCTGGCGCGCAGCGTTTCGCGTCCGCTGGCCGACCTCGACCCGGAGCTGCTCGACCTGCTGCGCCTCGGCGCCCACCAGCTGCTACGGATGCGCGTCGACTCGTACGCTGCGGTGAACGAGATGGTCACGCTGACCCGCTCCGAGGCCGGCCAGAGCCGCAGCGGCCTGGTCAACGCGGTGCTCCGCAAGATCAGCCAGCGCACGCTCGACCAGTGGATCGCGAACGTCGCCCCGAAGCCCGAGGAGGACCCCCTCGGCTACCTGTCGATCGCCAAGGCCCACCCCCGCTGGGTCATCGAAGCGTTCGCCGATGCCCTCGCCGCGCCGCCCTCCGCCCCACCCGCCGACTCGGCAGCGCCCGCCGACTCGGCGGAGCGCAGCGCCTCGGCGGAGGCGCTCGATCGGGCCGTCGAGGACCTGCTCGACGCCGACAACGAGCCCCCGAAGGTCACGCTCGTCGCACGCCCCGGCCTGTCGGACATCGACGAGCTGATCGAGGCCGGCGCGAGCCGCGCCCGCTGGTCGCCGTACGCCGCAGTGCTGCAGGGCGGTGGGGACCCTGGCCGGATCCAGGCCGTGGCGACCGGGCGTGCAGGAGTCCAGGACGAGGGCTCGCAGTTGGTTGCGACCGCGCTGGCGACCGCGCCGATCGACGGCAAGGACGCGCGCTGGCTCGACCTCTGCGCGGGACCGGGCGGCAAGTCCGCGCTCCTCGCCGCGATCGCGAACCAGGGCGAGGCTGTTCTGACCGCGATCGAGCCGCTGAAGCACCGCGCCGAGCTTGTCCGGTCGAACCTGCGCGCAATCCCCGGCGAGCATCAGGTCCTCATCGGCGACGGCACCAAGCCGACCTGGCCCGCCGGCTGGTACGACCGCGTCCTCGCCGACGTGCCGTGCACAGGTCTCGGCGCACTCCGGCGTCGCCCTGAGGCGCGCTGGCGCCGTACGCCGGACGACGTCGCGGAGCTCCGCCCGCTGCAGGAGGCACTGCTCGCGTCGGCGATCACCTCGGTGCGACCGGGCGGCGTCGTCGCGTACGTGACGTGCTCGCCGCACCCGGGGGAGACGCGCGAGGTCGTCGACGCCGTGCTGGCGAGCCGACCGGACGCCGTACTGGAGGACGCCCGCGCGCTGTTCCCCGGCGTACCGTCGCTCGGGGAAGGCCCGGACGTGCAGCTCTGGCCGCACCTGCACGGAACCGACGCGATGTACCTGGCGCTGATCCGCCGGTCCTGAACCGTGGACCGGTGTCAGGCGCGTTGAGTCGAACGGTCATGATGGAGGGGTGACAACGACCGCCACCCGCCCCGCTCGCAGTGCCCAGCAGTACCAGATCGCGGGGCTGGTCGCGTCGTTCGTGATCGGCATCCTGGTCGCGCTGCAGTCCCGGGTGAACGGCGAGCTCGGCCACCGGCTCGGCGACGGCGTGACCGCCGCGCTGATCTCATTCGGGACCGGGCTGATCATCCTGCTGCTCGCGACCGCGCTGGTGCCGCGGATCCGGCACTCGCTCGCGAACGTCTGGCGCACGGTCCGTACGCCGTCCGAAGGCGCCGGCGGCCCGCTGCGGTGGTGGCAGTGCATCGGCGGCCTCGCCGGCGCGTTCCTGGTCGCGACCCAGTCGATCACGGTCGCGACGATCGGCGTCGCGGTCTTCACCGTCGCGGTCGTCGGCGGGCAGGCGATCAGCAGCCTGGTCGTCGACCGCCTCGGCTTCGGCCCGGCCGGCCCGCAGCCGTTCACGACGCTCCGGGTCGTCGGCGCGCTGGTCGCCGTGATCGCCGTCGTACTGGCTGTCTCCGACCGGCTCAGCCACCCCTCCGGCCTGCTCCTCGCGATCCTGCCCGCCCTCGGCGGAATCTTCACCGCGGTCCAGCAGGGCATCAACGGCCGGGTGGCCCGCACCGCCTCCGGAGACTCCTACGGCGCGGTCGCCGCCGGCGTCATCAACTTCCTCGTCGGCACCAGCGCCCTGCTGATCGTCTTCGTCGTGGACATCGCCCTCCGCGGCGCCCCGAAGTCCCTCCCGACCGACCCCTGGCTGTACGTCGGCGGCGCCTGCGGCGTCATCTTCATCAGCTCCGCCGCGGCCGTCGTCCGCATCGTCGGCGTCTTCGTCCTGGGCCTCGGCACCATCGCCGGCCAGCTGATCGCCAGCCTCTTCCTCGACCTCTTCGCCCCCGCGGCAGGCACCGAAGTCACCTTCCCCGTAGTAGCCGGCACCCTCTTGGCCCTGGTCGCCGTAGTAGTAGCCGCAATCCCCAACCTCCGCCGCAGCTAGACCTGCTGGAGTGGATGCCTTTGGTAGCCGCGGTGCGGTGCACCGAGCTCCAGGGCGTTCTCGTCGAGCGCGTTGCTGATCGTCACCCGTGCCTCGTCGAAGACGAAGCTGATCGCGACCATGCCGTCGGCAACGTCCCCGCCGGCCCACTCGAGGAGCTCCACGGCTGTCAGTCGCCGACCTTCGACTGCCGACAACTTGGGTACGGCGTCGTGTCGCCAACCGAGCTGAAAGGTGTAGGCCTCCGGGTCGTCATCACCGCCGGTCGACCAGGTCGCCTGCCCGACAGGGTCGACGGTGTTCCAGGTGACGGACAGGTCGCTGAACTTCTGGTGGTTGACCTCCACCTGCTCGCCCCCGAAGTCCAGCAGGACCGGGGCATCGGCGAACCACTCGTCAGCCTCGCGGTCCCAGGCCAGCCAAGCGCGGTCGAGGCGCCGCCCGATCAGCGCGCACAGCCGTCGACCGTGGGCGGCCGCGATCGCCTGCCGGGTGTCGAGCCAGCGCGGCTCGTAGCCTTGGATGGCGAAGTAGGACACAGCCGATCATCCCCACCGGACCCGAGATCTGCGGTGTCTCAGCCGTGCGGCTGGGCGAGCGCCGTCCGCAGCTGGGCCAGCCATTCGGCGGCCAGCCGGCGGCCGTCGGGGAGCTGGTCGGCCTTGTCCCAGCGCCACGTGATGATGATGGCCAGCATCAGGATGCGGCAGTCGCGGAGCAGGTCCTGGTCGAGGTCCGGGTAGTGCTCGCTGACCTCTTCCGGAGCATGAGCGAGGTCGAACTCGACAGGCCCGCGGCAGCAGGTCTCGAGGTCGATGAACAGCGGTCCGGCCTCGGTGTTGAGGATGTTGCCCGGGTGGGGTTCGCCGTGCAGGAGCTGCTCCGCGGGATGACGCTCGGCGATGGCCTGCTTCAGGTTTCGCAACGTGGTGCTGAGCAGTTCACGCTCCGCGTCGGGGAGCTCCGGCGTGCTGTCGCGGTCCGCGAGGAGCTGCTGCGCTTCCTCGACCCGATCCAGGTAGCGCGGTGCCGGGTCGTCGAGTTTGCGCATGCCGGCGTGCAGCTGCTCGAGCGCCTCGGCGAAGACGGCCGGCGAGACGGGCGTCTCGGTCGCGTAGTACGTCCACAGCGTGACCGCGAAGCCGTCTCGTTCGTAGACCAGCGGCTCGACGCGAGGCTCGAGCGCGGCGACAGGGCTGCCGACGTCGGCGAGGTGCTGCGCGAGGTCGATCTCGAACTGTGCGTTCTGCTCGTCGATGGGCGCCACCCGGGCCATGACCTCGCACGGCACCAGTCGCAGGGCGAGCTTGTTCGAGTTGTTGAGAACGATCGCGTCCTCGACCGACAGTCCGAGCGACGAGGCGATCGCCCGGGCTGCGGTCACCGCACGCTGGGTCTCTGCTTCGTGCATGGTGCCCCTCTCCAGGCGCGCGCCGAGGGTTCGGCGGCAGCCCGATCCTGGCAGAGGTTGCTCCGGTGCGCGCGGCAATTTTCAGGGGACCGGCGCGACCTCGGGCTGCAGCGGCTTCTTCGGCTTGCGGCC
This sequence comes from Kribbella sp. DT2, assembly GCF_049844575.1. Lineage (NCBI taxonomy): Bacteria > Bacillati > Actinomycetota > Actinomycetes > Propionibacteriales > Kribbellaceae > Kribbella > Kribbella sp. DT2. The sequence goes on from NZ_JBNCLH010000002.1 coordinate 365,896, forward strand.
CGAACGGCCTGGACGCCCCGAACGCGCCGGACGCCGTACGACGCCCTGCGACACCGCGACTCCGGTGAGCACCACGAGCGCGCCGACCGGCTGGTACCAGGTCAGGTGCTCGTCCAGGACCAGTACGCCGACCGCGATCGCGAAGATCGGCATCAGGTAGGTCACCATCGACGACATGCTGGCGCCGATCAGCCGGATGTTGCGCATGCTGAGCACGAACGCGATCCCGCTGCCCAGCCCGCCGAGCGCGAGCACGCTGCCGACGACCTCCGGCGACAGCGTCCACGGCATCGGCGGCGCCGCCCGGGTGACGATCGGCGCGACGATCGCCAGCTGGAACGTTGCGCAGAGCAACAAGCTCGCGGACAGTGCGGTGCCGGAAACGGTGCTCCCGGCAACAAACCGCTTCTGGTACGGGACGGCGAGGCCGTAACAGACGGCGGCCGCCATGCAGAGCAGCTGGCCGGTCAGGTCCGCGCCGCCCTCGATGTTCCAGGCGCCGAGCACGACGAGCATCCCGAGGAACCCGATCAGCAGCCCGGCCACGCGCTGCGCGGTGAACTTCTCCGTCCGGAACACCAGGACGGCGACCGGCAGCACGACCAGTGGGGTGATGCCGTTCCAGATGCCGGCCAGCAGCGAGGGGACGCGCTGCTCGCCGTACCCGAAGAGCGTCCACGGGACCGCCGAGCCGATCGCGCCGATCACGAAGGTGTGAGCCCACAGGCGGGGATCGCGGGGGAGCGCTTCCCGCTTGACCGCCAGGATCACCAGCAGGACGGCGGACCCGGCGAGCACCCGCCCGAGGGCGAGGTACATCGGGTGCAGCTCGCGCACGCCGACCGAGATGAACAGGAAGCTGCAGCCCCAGATCGCGGCCAGCGTCAACATGGTGGGAAGCCAGGCCCGGACCGGCGGCTTGTCAGGAGTCGTCAAGGTGCTCACTCCTGACATCCTGCAGTACGCCGACGACATTTTCCGCTTTTGGCCCGAAATTGGGCAGGATCTGGCCGCTGAACTCAGCGGAACGCGTCGAGGTGCTCGCTCAGCCAGTCGGCGTACCCGCGGGCGGGCCGGCCGAGAACGCGCTCCACGTCGCCGCTGACCGCCTGCTCGACCTCCGTCGGGTAGCCGAGAATGTCGAGCGTGCTGTCCGCGACCTGCTCCGGCAAGAACCGCAGGAAGCGCTCTCTCGCGCTCTCCCGGGTCAGCTCCACGAACTGCACCGGCTCACCGAGCGCCGCCGCGATTAGCTCGGTCTGCTGCCGCGGGGACACCGCCTCCGGCCCGGTCAACTCCCAGGTCGTCCCGTGCCCGGGATCGAGCAGCGCGACCGCGCCGACCTCCGCGATGTCCGCCGGGTGGATCTGAGGGAGCGCGATCTCGCCGTACGGCGCCTCGACCGTGCGGTGCTCCCGCACCGACTGGCTCCAGCCGAGCGTGTTGCTCTGGAACCCGCCCGGCCGCAGGATGCTCCACTCCAGGCCCGACGCCTTGACCGCGTCCTCGGTCCCGGCGGGGTGGCGGCCGGTGCCGACACCTTGCGACGAGACCAGCACGATCCGCCGTACGCCGGCAGCCTGTGCTTTGGCCACGAACCCGTCCGCGTCGGACCGGCCGCCCGGCAGCAGCAGGAAGAGCGCGTTCGCGCCGGTCAGATCCAGGTCGGCCAGGTCGACCGCCTGATGCCGTACGCCGGCCGGCAGGTCCGCCGCCTTCCGCGACACCGCGGTCACTTCTTCGCCGGCGGCGGCGAGGGCTCGCACCAGCGGCCGTCCGATGTTTCCAGTTGCTCCGGTCACCACGATCACGTCGTACTCCAGTCTCTGCGGGGGAACTGGTAGAGACGCTACTGTCCTCGTGATAGTAGGTACCTAGGAGAAAGTACTGGCCGAAAGGGGGTCTGGTGACCGACGTCACGCCCGAGCTCGCGTGCCCGATCGCTCCCGTGGTCGACATCGTGTTCAGCCGCTGGACCACGCCGATCCTGTGGTCGCTGAACGAGTACGGCCGCCAGCGCTTCGTCGAGCTGGAACGCCGCATCGACTCGATCACGCCGAAGGTCCTCACCCAGCGCCTGCGCCAGCTGGAGCGCGACGGCCTGGTCGTCCGCACCTACCACCGCGAGGTCCCGCCGCGAGTCGAGTACGAGATCAGCCCCCTCGGCCTGACCCTGGCCCCCCTCTTCGCCAACCTCGCCGACTGGGCCAAGACCAACCTCCCCGCCGTCGACACCCACCGCGCGACCTACGACGACAGCGACCGCCCCCGCCCCTGACCCGCGCGCTCCCACTCCTGCTCCTGCCCCCACTCCGCTCCCGCTCCCGCTCCCGGTCCCGCTCCCGCTCCCGCTCCCGCTCCCGCTCCCGCTCCCGGTCCCGCTCCCGCTCCCGCTCCCGCTCTGCTCCCGCTCCCGCCCCGCCGCACCTGCAACTTCCTCTTTCTTCTTTCCGGCCGCAGCGACCTCAGCCCTCGCGGCCTTTCCGGCCGCATCACCGCCGGCAGCACCTCTCGCTCTGCTCCCGCTCCCGCCCCGCCGCACCTGCAACTTCCTCTTTCTTCTTTCCGGCCGCAGCGACCTCAGCCCCCGCGACCTTCCCGGCCGCATCACCGCCGGCAGCACCTCTCGCTCTCTTCCCTCCGGCAAGCAAGGATGTCCCCATGCCCGACTTCGACGTGGATGCGGTCCGCAAGCAGTTCCCGGCGCTGAACGAAGGCGCCGCGCACTTCGACGGCCCCGGCGGCTCCCAGACTCCACAACCGGTGGCCGACGCCGTCGCCGGCACCATGACCTCCGCCCTCGCCAACCGCGGCCAGCTCACCCCGGCCGAACGCCGCGCCGACAAGATCGTCGTCGAGGCGCGCCAAGCAATGGCCGACCTTCTCGGCTCGGACCCAGGTGGAATCGTCTTCGGCCGCAGCATGACCCAGCTGACCTACGACTTCGCCCGCACCCTCGCCAAGACCTGGTCGCCGGGTGACGAGGTGATCGTCACCCGCCTCGACCACGACGCGAACGTCCGCCCGTGGGTGCAGGCCGCAGAGGCGGTCGGCGCGATCGTCCGCTGGCTCGACTTCGATCCCGCGACCTCCGAGCTCGACGACCTCACCCCGCTGCTCTCGTCCCGCACCAAGCTCGTCGCCGTCACCGCGGCCTCGAACCTGCTCGGCACCCGTCCCGACCTCGACGCGATCGCCGCCGCGGTCCGGACGACCAACGCCTACCTGTACGTCGACGGCGTGCACCTCACCGCCCACTCGCCGATCGACACCTCGATCGCCGACTTCTACGCGTGTTCGCCGTACAAGTTCTTCGGCCCGCACTGCGGCGTCGTCTCGGCCAAGCCGACGCTGCTCGAAACCCTCCAGCCGGACAAGCTTCTCCCGTCCAGCAACGCCGTCCCGGAGCGTTTCGAGCTCGGCACCCTGCCGTACGAGCTGCTCGCCGGAACCACCGCCGCGATCGACTTCATCGCCGGTCTCGGGGGAGTGGGAGAAACCCGGAGAGAGCGGTTGCTGAGTTCTCTCGTGCTGCTGGAGATCCACGAGGACTCGCTCCGCGCCGAGCTCGAGTACCGCCTGGGAGCGATCGACGCGATCACCCTGCACGGCAGGGCCCAGCGCCGTACGCCGACGATCCTGTTCAGCGTCGCCGGGCACGAGCCGGTCGCGGTCTCGGCCAAGCTCGCCGAGTACGGCGTGAACGCGCCGTCGGGTTCGTTCTACGCGATCGAGACCTCACGGCACCTCGGCCTTGGTGACACCGGCGCCACCCGCGCCGGGCTCGCGCCGTACACGAACCAGTCGGACGTCGACCGCCTGGTCGAAGCGGTCGAGCGCCTGGTTTCCTGACGGCGCGGGGCGGGGAAGCCTCCTGACGACCAAAGGAGGCACCGCCCCATGCCGACCAAACCGATGCTTTTCGCCGCCCTCGCGGCCGCCGTACTCGCCACTGCTCTGACCTCTCCAGCCGACGCAGCTCCCGCGGCAGCACCCTCGGACCCGGCCCGTGCCGAGCTCCGCGGAATGCTCGAGAACGTTGCCGGTGCCACCGGCAAGCGCTACAACACCCGCGACGACGCCGGCCACGTGATGGACACCGTCAAGATCATCCAGGACACCACCGGCGGCTACCTGGCCGTCTCCCACCACCTCGCACCCGACGGCCACTTCCGCGTCAACCTGGCCACGTCGACCGATCTCCTCAACTGGCACTGGGAGCGAGAGCTTGCCGGCAGCAACAGCGGCCCCGCCTCCCAGCCCACCATCGCGCAGGCCTCGAACGGCGGCTTCGTTCTCGCCTGGGAACAGGAGAAAGCAGGGGGAGGCGACAACCATCTCGCCTTCCGCTACTACGCGAACCGCGCCGACCTGCTGGCCGGCCAGGTCGCCCGTTCGTTCGACGCGCCGCGACGCCTCTCGTCCTGCGCCGAGGGCACGCCGAACATCTACAAGGTCACGCTCTCCCCGGACATCGACCACTCCACGATCGATCTCGGCGGCCACTTCTGGTGGAACTGCGACCGCGACCGCCAGCAGCGCGGCACGCTGACCAACTTCAACTCCTGGACGACCTCGGCGCAGCCGAACTTCGACAACGCCCTGCTGCACTGGAACGTCGGCGGCAACATCGGCGACCGCGACCAGGTCACCTTCCGCGACCTCAGCTTCGGCCTGATCGAGGGCCAGTTCACCAAGGGCGACTTCGGCTCGTGGCGCACTTTCGTCCACGACTACCAAACGGGCAACGCCGACCAGACGACGATCCGCACCGACGGCGGCAGTACGGCGTTCGCGAACCCCACGGTGAGCGCTCTCCGCGCTCCGAACGGCGCTCCCGCCCTGGTCTTCACGCTCTTCATCCCGAGCGAAGGTGCCGCCTCGGGAGAATCGGGAGAACTCGTCTACTACAAGACTTACTAAAGTCTGTGGGGTAAATTCGCGCAGGTGAACGAACCCACTCACGTCTTTGTCCAGCTCGCCTCGGCCGACGGGCTGGTCGAGGCAACCCGCGACGGCCACCGCTGGACTGCTCAGGCGGCTGAGGTGACCTGGTCGGACGACGGCCAGGTCACCGTCACGGCGGCCGCGATCTCCCGCGTCGCGCTCCGCTGGGAGCGCGCTCTCCCGGAGAACGCGCTGGTTCTCGGCGACGCCTGGGAGCGCTCGTACGGCGATCTGCAGTGGCGCCATCTGCAGCCCGAGCGCCTGCTCCCGTGGTACTGGCTGGCCCACGACCAGCAGACCGCCGTGACCACCGGCATGGGCGTCGACGTCCACCCCGGCGCCTTCTGCTCGTGGACCGTCGACCGCACCGGCGTCACCCTCTGGCTCGACCTCCGCAACGGCGGCGGCCCGACCCAGCTCGACGGGCGTCGCCTGACGGCGGCCGTCGTACGGGAGTTCGCCGACGCCGGTACGCCGTGGAAGACGCTCGAAGCGGCGACCGAAGCGATGAGCGCGCACCTGCCGGAGCGACCCGACATCGGCCCGGTCGTCGGCGCGAACAACTGGTACTACGCGTACGGCGAAAGCTTCGACGAGAAGGCGGTCCTTCAGGACGCCGCCACGATCGTCGAGCTGGCCGACGGCCACCCGGTCAAGCCGTTCAGCGTCGTCGACGACGGCTGGAACCCGGGCGGCAACGGTTCCGGCGGTCCCTGGGAGAGCGGGATCCCGGGGCTGTTCGACGACCTGGCCGCGACCGCCGCCGCGGTCAAGCAGCTCGGCGCGCGGCCGGGACTGTGGTTCCGCCCGTTGCTGTCCCGTGAGACCGGTCCGTGGGGACACCCTCTCGGTGGTGAAGCTCCGGGACGCGCACTCGACCCGACGTACCCGGAGGTCCTCGACCTGGTCCGCGGTGACCTGCAACGGTTCCGGTCGTGGGGGTTCGAGCTGGTGAAGCACGACTTCAGCACGTACGACGTGTTCGGCCGCTTCGGTCCGGCGATGGGCGCGCGGCTGACCAACGCGGGCTGGCAGTTCCACGATCCGACCCGGACGACCGCCGAGATCGTGCTCGACTTCTACCGCGTGATCCGGGACGCCGCCGGGGACCTGGTGCTGATCGGCTGCAACACCGTCGGGCACCTGGCGGCCGGGCTGGTCGACGTACAGCGCAGTGGTGACGACACGTCCGGCCGCGACTGGGAGCGGACCCGCAAGATGGGCATCAACTCGCTCGCCTTCCGGTTGCCGCAGCACCGGCGGTTCTTCACGCTCGACGCGGACTGCGTGCCGTGCACGCCGCAGACGCCGTGGGAGCTGAACGCGCGGTTCCTCGATCTCGTGGCTCGCTCAGGGAGCGCTCTCTTCGTCTCCGTCGATCCGTCCGCACGGACCGCGCGGGCCGATCGGGACCTCGGCGACGGTATACGGTTGGCGCTCAGTGGTGGTGACCGGATCGAACCGCTGGACTGGCTCGTGAACACGACGCCGAACACGTGGGGGACCAGCGGGGGCACCGTCCACTACGACTGGTCGCTGCCGTGGGGCGCGGACCCGGTGTCCGGGTGAGGTGAGCGCGGCGTGAGGACAGGGGGAGTGGTGAGCACCGAGCAGCCGTCGGCCGTGGTCCGCCGGGGTACGAATCTCGATCGTGTCGGAGGATTCAACGACAGCGTCGTGCTGGACGCGATCCGTCGCGCCGAGCAGCTCCTGAGCCGGGTCGAGCTCGCCGCCGCGACCGGACTGTCCGGCCAGGCCATCTCCAACATCACCCGCCGCCTGCTCGACGCCGGCCTGGTCCGCGAGGCCGGCCGCCAGAAGAACGCGGGCCTCGGCAAGCCCCGCACCCAACTCGAGCTCGAGCCCACCGGCCAGTACGCCGTCGGCGTGCACCTCGACCCGGCGGTCGTCACCGTCGTCGTACTGGATCTCACCGGCGAGGTCGTCGCCCGCCGCCGAGCGGCGACCGAGGTCGTCGCCGCCTCCGCCGAGTCTTCCACGCCTGCCGCTTCCCCGGACCTTCCTGCCGCTCACAGTTCCCCCGACGAGCCCAACGCGCTCATCGGCGGTATCGCCGCGATGGTCGAGCAGGTCATCGCCGAAGCCGGCGCACCCCGCGACCGCGTGGTCGGCCTCGGCATTGCGACCCCAGGTCCGGTCGACGTCGCCCGTGGCGCAGTCGTCGACCCACCCAATCTCACCGCCTGGCACCGAGTCCCCTTGCGCGACGCCCTCCGCGACCGCACCGGCCTTCCCGTCCTGCTCGACAAGGACGTCACCGCCGCGGCCTCCGCCGAGAAGTGGGCCGGCGGCCCGAACGGCCGCGGCAGCTTCGTGTTCTTCTACCTCGGCACCGGCGTCGGCGCCGGCCTGGTGATCGGCGACGAGGTCGTCCGCGGTACGTCGGGCAACGTCGGCGAGATCGGCCACGTGATCGTCGACCCCGACGGCCCGCTCTGCTTCTGCGGCCGCCGGGGCTGCGTCGGCGAGACCAGTCAGCCCCGGTACCTCGTCCAGCAGGCCGTCCACGCCGGAGTGATTGCCCAAGGCATCGATCTTGACGACCGCCACGCCGTCGACGTCGCCTTCGCCGATCTCTGCACCCGAGCCCAGCAGGCACCGGGCGCGGCCCGCGAGATCGTCACCGCGCTGGCCGCCCGGATCGCGAAGGTCGTCGAGGACATCGCGAACCTGCTCGACCTGGAACGCGTCGTCTTCGGCGGACCGCACTGGGACCGGCTCGCCCCGTTCTTCGGCGACGCCGTCCGGGAAACGCTCAGAGAGCGCTTCCTGGTCCGTTCCGTGCACCCCTTCGACGTCGCCGGTACGGCGCTCGGCGCCGACGTCGGCGCGGTCGGTGCCGCCAGCCTGGTACTCGACCACACCTTCTCCCCGAACCCGTCCGTCCTGCTGCTCGGACCCCCGGAGAGCGCTCCCTCCGGATCCCGTCCGGCGCCCGCCGTGAATACTGCCCGATGAGAATCCGGTCCCGCTGAAAGGTGAAGTGTTGATGATCGACCCCGACGTGCTGGCCCGCGCGACCGAGGAGATCCGCCAGGCCACCGGCGACCCGGTGATCGCGACGATGTTCCAGCAGTCGATGGCGCAGAACCTCACCGCCGTGGCCGAACGGCTCGACGACGGTACGACGTTCGTGCTGACCGGCGACATCCCGGCGATGTGGCTGCGCGACTCCGCCGCCCAGCTCCGCCCGTACCTGGTGCTCTGCGCCGACGACCCCGGCTTGCAGGACGTGCTGATCGGCGTACTGCACCGGCAGCTGGAGTACGTCGCGCTCGACCCGTACGCGAACGCCTTCAACCGCGAGGCCAACGGCGCCGGTCACACCAGCGACCTGACCGAGATGTCGCCGTGGGTGTGGGAGCGCAAGTACGAGATCGACTCGCTGTGCTTCCCGCTCGACCTGGCGTACAAGCTGTGGAAGATCACTGGCCGCGACGACGTGATCGACGAGCGCTTCCGCGCCGCTGCGATCGCGACGCTCGATCTGTGGACCGTCGAGCTCGACCACGAGGCGCGGTCGCCGTACCGGTTCGAGCGGCACGGCGAACCGGTCACCGACACGCTGGTCCGCGAGGGCCGCGGCCGGTGGACGCAGCCGACGGGCATGTCGTGGAGCGCTTTCCGGCCGAGCGACGACGCGACCGAGCACGGGTTCAACGTGCCCGGCAACATGTTCGCCTCGGTCGTGCTCGGGTACGTCGAGGTGATCGCGACCGAGGTGCTCGGCGACCCGGCGCTCGGCGCCCGCGCCAAGGAGCTGCGGGTCGGCATCGACGAGGGCATCTCGCAGCACGGCACGGTCGACCACCCGACGTACGGGCGGGTGTTCGCGTACGAGGTGGACGGCGCGGGGGAGCGGTTGCTGATGGACGACGCGAACATGCCGAGCCTGCTGTCCGCGCCACTGAGCGGGTACGCCGTGATCGACGACCCGACGTACCTGGCGACCCGCAAGCTGCTGTTGAGCCCCGACAACCCGTACTACTACAGCGGTACGCACGCGTCCGGCATCGGCAGCCCGCACACCCCGCCGAACTACATCTGGCACATCGCGCTGGCCGTCCAGGGCCTCACCGCGACCTCGACCGAGGAGCGCGCGCAGATCCTCGAGACCCTGCGCGACACCACCGGCGGCACCGGCCAGATGCACGAGGGCTTCCACGTCGACGACCCCAACCAGTACACCCGCGAGTGGTTCTCCTGGGCCAACGCGATGTTCTGCGAGCTGGCCCTCGCCCACGCCGGGCGCCGGCTCTAGCCGCGCTCGAACAGGTCCTGGTCCCACCCAGCGACATCGAGGACGGCTCGCAGCAGCACCGAGTCCCCGAGCCGTCCTCCTTGTTCGATGACGTCCTCGAGCGGCAGCGTTCCGAGGCCTGCCCGGTAGACATCCAGCGCCTGTCGCCGACGCTCCTCCACCTCTCCCCACCCACTGGCGGGGATCTCCTCCAGCACGACCTCGTCCCCAACCCCCACCACCCGCCCCGAACCCACTTGCCGCTCACCTGCGTACTTCTTCAATCGATCCTGAGCCGCGGCGACGTCCGCCGCCCTCACCCGAGCTCCCAACACACCGTCCGCGGCCTCCCGCACAGCCGCCCCGATCGCCACATGATCCGGATGCCCGGTCAGCCCATCGCTCCCGACGGTCAGCACCAGCTCCGGCCGCACCTCACCCAGCGCCCGCCGTACGGCGTCGGCCAAGACCGCGCTCTCCTCGTCGGCAACGGTCCCCGGCCCGGCCCCGCCGCGGTCCACCCACTCGCCGAGCCAGCCCCACTCGGCGATCCCCAGCAACTCGCACGACCGGCTCAGCTTCTCGCTCCTGAGGCGCCGAGCCGCGATCTCGCCCAGCGCCGGATCCTCCGAAGCCTCTCCACCCGTGGCGACCCGCAGCACGACCCGCCAGCCCGCGTCGGAGAGCGCGATCGTCGCCGCTCCCGTCGCGAACACCTCGTCGTCCGGATGGGCGTGCACCACCAGCGCTGTCCTCACACCTACACGACATCACGCCGTCGGGTCGTGAACATCGCCAGCCCCGCGAACACCAGACCGTACGCCGCCAACGTCGCCAGCGCCCGCCCTCCGCCCACGGCATCCCGCACCCCAGGCGGCGCGTCCGCCGCGACCATCCCCGTCACGCTGAACACCAGCGCCCCGGCATTTGCCCCCGGCAACGCATCCGTGAGCACCTCCAGGTCCGGCAGCAGGCTGCTCGCCACCCCCGCCAACAGCGTCTCGATCCCGAGGATCCACACCACCCCGAGCCCGATCGGCAGCGCAACGTTGCGGAAGGCAACAGCCAGCACCGCGCCCGCGAGACACCACATCGTCAGCACCAACCACCCACCGGCCAGCGCCTCGACGATCTCCAGCACACCCGGCCAGGCCATCGACCCACCCTCGGCCGCCGCGATCCCGACACTGCAGAGCGCACAGGCCACGAAGATCCCGAGCACCCAGACCGCGACCAGCGTGAACAACCCGAGGAACTGCCCGCCGAGCACAGCCAGCCGCCCCGGCCGCTGGGTGAGCACGGTCTTCAACGTGCCCCACGTGTACTCCCCACCGACCACGATCGCCCCGAGCACGAGCGCGAGCGCCCCCGCGAAGACCGGGAACCCGCCGATCGTGTTGTCCAGCACGCGTTCCGGCAGTACGCCGCGCAGCACCTCGACCCGCGGGACGCCGTTGGTCTGCGGATTGTCGTCGCCGGTGAGGTAGCCGACATACGGCAGCACGTACCCGAAGATGAGGCTCAGCACGAGACCGGCCCCGAGTAGCACCCAGACGGCCGACCGCTTTCGCAGCTTGATCAGCTCGGCGCGATAACTACCCAGCATTGGTCTTCTCCTCCGTGGTCAGCTCGAAGAACACGTCCTCGAGCGCTCTCTCCGTACTACGCAGCTCGGACACCGCGACGTCCGCGTGCACCAGCAGGCGGTTGAGCTCGGCCGCGCGATCCGGTGAGACCTTGGCGCGCAGCGTGTCGTCGTACAGGTGCACCGCGTCGGCGCCGAGAACGTCCCGGAGCACCGAGTGAGCGCTCTCCAGCGGGATCGCGCGGATCACCAGCTCCTGCTGCCCGCGCAGCTCGTCGACGTCGTGCTCGGCGACCATCCGGCCGGCGTTGATGATGCCGACCCGGTCGCAGACCTGCTGGACCTCGCCGAGCAGATGGCTCGACAGCACCACGGTCCGCCCGTCCGACCCGAGTTCGCGGATCAGCCGGCGCATGTCCCGCATCCCGGCCGGGTCGAGCCCGTTGGTCGGCTCGTCGAGGATCACCAGCTCCGGGTCCTTGAGCAACGCCGCCGCGACGCCGAGCCGCTGCTTCATGCCCAGCGAGTACGTCGAGAAGCGGTCCTTCGCCCGGCCGGCGAGATCGACCAGCTCGAGCACTTCGCGCACCCGGGCGCGCGGCACCTCGGCGTACTCGGCAAGCAGTCGCAGATTGTCGAGCCCCGACAGGTACGGGTAGAACGCGGGCGACTCGATCATCGAACCAGTCCGCGCCAGCACCTTCGCCTGCCCGGGCGCACCGCCGAGCACCTCGACGCTTCCACTGGTCGGAGCGATCAGCCCCGTCAGGATCCGCAGGGTCGTCGTCTTGCCGGCACCGTTGGGTCCGAGGAACCCGTAGACCTCACCGGGCCGGACCTCCAGATCGACACCGTCGACCGCGAGGGTGTCGCCGTAGCGCTTGGTCAGGCCGTGCACCTGAACCATCGGGGCAGCTGTCGTTTCCATACCCCGAGAGTGCCGCCGGACCACTGGTCCCCGCGTCGCCCCCGAGGAGGCATCCTGACTACCGCCGGGGGAGTAGTAGTGCTCTGCCTACCGTGCTCAGCCCAGCCAGCCCGGTCGTACGAGCCCGGTCTGGTAGGCGAGCACCACCAGTTGCGCCCGGTCCCGCACACCCAGCTTCACCATCGCCCGGCTGACGTGCGTCTTGGCCGTCGCCGGGCTCAGCACCAACCGGGCCGCGATCTCGTCGTTCGACAACCCCTCGCCGACCAGCGCGACGATCTCCTTCTCCCGCTCGGTCAGCACGTCGAGCTCCTTGCTCGCATGCGGCTGCCGGCTCCGCGTCGCGAACTCGGCTACCAGCCGCCGCGTCACCCCCGGCGACAGCAACGCGTCCCCGCGCGCGACGACTCGTACGGCCTGCAGCAGCTCGACCGGCTCGGTGTCCTTCACCAGGAACCCACTGGCCCCGACCCGCAACGCCTCGAACACGTACTCGTCCAGGTCGAACGTCGTCAGGATCACCACGTGCACACCGGAGAGCGCTTCATCCGCCCCGATCTGCCGCGTCGCCTCGAGCCCGTCGGTCCCCGGCATCCGGATGTCCATCAGCACGACGTCCGGCTTCTCCGCCCGCGCGACCGCCACCGCCTGGGCCCCGTCCGCGACCTCACCGATCACGTCGATGTCGTCCTCGGCGTCCAGCAACGACCGGAACCCCGCCCGCACCAACGCCTGGTCGTCCGCCAGCAACACCCGAATCATGCGCCCACGCTAAGCCATCCACCGGTCAGGCGAGGCCCGCGTCATGAGCCAACAAAGCAATCTGTGTCCGGTTCCCCAGCTCCAGCTTCGTCAGGATGTGCGAGATGTGCGCCTTCACCGTCGCCAGGCTCATGTACAGCTCCGACGCGATCTCCGCGTTCGCCTTGCCCTGCGCGACCGCCAGCATCACGTCGTACTCCCGCGGACTCAGCCGCGAGAGCGCTCCCTGTGCCTCCGTGTGGGCGTCCGCCTGCGTCGCCGCCCGGTCCATCAACCGCCGTGTGATCGCCGGCGACAGAATCGGGTCCCCGGCGGCAACCCGCCGTACGGCGTCGACGATCTGCGCCGGCGGTGTGTCCTTCAGCAGGAACCCGCTCGCCCCCGCCCGCAGCGCGTGCAGCACGTTCTCGTCGGTGTCGAAGGTCGTCAGCACGATCACCTCCGGCGGGTTTTTCCGTGCCCGCAGCCGCCGCGTCGCGACGATCCCGTCGACCCGCGGCATCCGTAGGTCCATCAGCACCAGATCGGGGAAGTGCGCGTCGATCGCCGCCGGCACCTCGTCCCCGTCCGCCGCCTGCGCGACCACGGCGATCCCGTTCGCCCCGTCGAGCATCATCTCCAAGCTGGCCCGGACGAGCGCGTCGTCGTCCACCACCAGCACCCGAATCGCAGCACTCTCACCCATAGACGTCACCGTAGTCACTACTCCGGCCAAGGCAGCGCAGCATGCAGCCGGAACTCACCCGCCGCCTTCCCGTGATCCAGCGTCCCGCCCGCAAGATGCACCCGCTCGGTCAACCCCACCAGCCCGGTCCCACTCCCAGGCGCAGCCGGTACGCCGTTCCCGCCGGGATTCGTCAGCTCGATCACCAGCCCGTCACCCGGCCGCCCCCGCACGACCACCGTCACGGGCCGCCCGGCCGCGTGCTTGCGCGCGTTGGTCAGCCCCTCCTGCACCACCCGGTACGCCGTCCGCCCGGTGGCCGGCGGCAACTTCTCCGCGGCGCTCACCTCGGCGTCGTACGAGATCGCGCTCCCCGCGTCCCTCGACTCCTGGACCAGCGCGTCCAGATCCCCGAACGTCGGCTGCGGCCGTCCGCCCGGCAGCTCGTCGACGTCGTCCCGCAGCACGCTGATCACCTCGCGCAGCTCCTCCAGCGCCTGGTGCACCCCGGTCCGGATCACCCCCGCAGCCTGCGCGAGCTTCTCCGGCGACGAGTCCGGCCGGTACTCCAGCGCCCCCGCGTACGTCGCCAGCAGCGACAGCCGATGAGCCAGTACGTCGTGCATCTCGCGCGCCATCTTCGTCCGCTCCAGCGTGCGCGCCTCGGCCACGCGGCGCCCCTGCTCGTTCTCCGCCCGGAGAGCGCGTTCTCGCAGGGAGCTGAGCAACGCGCTCCGCGCCTGCCCCCACTGACCCCACGCAAGCAGAGCGGCGTGCACGGCGACGTCGACGACGACGTACCAGAACAGGTTCAGTCCGTCGATCGGCCGCCAGAGCCACTGGAGCAGGTGCGCGGTCGTCCCGGCGAGGGCGACCAGCGCGGCGACCTTGATCGGCCGGCGCTGCGCCACGGTCAGGGTCCCGACCGTCGACGCCGGCGTCGCGGCGGGGGAGAGCACGGCGAGCGCGGCCAGCACCAGCGCCGACTGCACGGGTCGCGGACCGAGCGGAAGAATGAGGCCGACGGCAACGATGCCGACGACGACGTCGAAGAGCAGCCACTCGGTCCCCTCCCGGCCGGTCTGGCGCCCGATGAGGGTGGTCGTGGTCAGCAGCGCGACGGAACCGACTCCGAGAACGTCACCGAGCAGCCGTCGCGAGCGGGTCGCACCTCGCCGACCACCGGCGGGATCGGTGGAGCACGTCTCAGTCATGAGCTGACCCTAGGTCCGGCCCGGTTCCCACGACCACCGACCAAAGTCGATGCCGGACCGACTTCCGGGCGTGCGGGCGCAGCCGCCCGGCCGATGCCGGAGAAGGCGTCCTCCGGCGAGGCTGTTCCCACATCGACCCGCTGAACCGGAAGGCACCACCATGACCGTCACCACGAACAAGCCCGTCACCACGAACAAGCCGGTCACCCGGGTTCCCGGCAAGAGCCGCCTGGCGGTCGTCGGCGCGACCTCGGCCGCCGCCCTCGTCACCTGGGCGGTGTTCGGCCCGCTCGCCGGCGTCGACCTGAAGGCCGAGCAGGGCACGACCGTCTACCACGTCAACGGCGTCTCGGTCTTCGTCGCGGCGACCGTGATGGCCTTCGCCGGTTGGCTCCTGCTCGCGGTGCTCGAACGCCGGACGATCAACGCCCGGAAGGTCTGGACGATCGTGGCGGCGTCGGCCTGCGTCCTGTCGCTCAGCAGCCCGCTCGTCGGCGGGATCGGCATCGGCGCCAAGCTGGGCCTGGCGTCCCTGCACCTGATCGTCGGCGCCGTGGCCATCGTCGGTCTGCACCGCACGGCCCTGTCCGTCTACGAGCGCTGCAACTAGCATGACGACCGAGATGAGGAACTGGAGCGGCTACCAGACGGCGAAGCGGGAGCTGATCCGTTCGCTGTCCGGAACCGTCCTCGAGATCGGCGCGGGCAGCGGCGCCAACTTCGCCGCCCTGCCCGACGATGTCGAGTGGATCGGCCTCGAGCCGAACCGCCGCGCCCGTGCTCAGCTCACCCGTACGGCGGCCGGACGTCGCGTCCTGGCCGCCGGCGCCGAGCAGATCCCGTTGCCTGAGGCAAGCGTCGACGGCGTGCTGTCGACCGTCGTACTGTGCTCCGTCGGCGACCTCTCGGCCGCGCTCGCCGAGCTGCGTCGCGTGCTCCGCCCCGGCGGCCGCTTCGTCTTCGTCGAGCACGTCGCCGCACCGCGCGGCAGCTGGACGTACCGCCTGCAACGGATCGCGGCGCCGTTCACCCGACGCTTCGACCGCGGCTGCAACCCCGCCCGTGACATCGCCACGGCCATCACAGAGGCCGGCTTCACGACGACCGAGCTGGACCACTACACGATGCCCGGCCTGATCCCGATCCCGTTCATCGCCGGCGCCGCTACCAGGTAGGGGAGGACAACCGGGCGGACCGGTAGAACCCCTCGATGTGCTCGGTCACCAACCGCGCCGCGTCCTCACCCCGCCCGTCCCGAATCGCCCCCACGATCCCGTGATGCTCGGCCCGCAACCCGACCACGGTCGCATCCCAGTCCGGCAGGTTCGGTACGGCGGCCAGCACGTACCCGTGAATCGCCGACCGCAACGACCCCATCACCGCAGCGATCAACACGTTCCCCGCCAGCCCCGCCAAGGCCACGTGGAACTCCGCATCCAGCAAGTGAAACTCCTCCGGCGACAAGCCGCCGGCATCCATCCGCCGTAGCAACTCTTCGGCGATCTCCAACTTCTCGAGGCGCTCCCCACCGGCCAGCTGATCAGCAGCCTCCCGCGCCGACCAGGACTCCAGCAGCACCCGGGTCTGCACGATGTCGCCCATCGGCAGATGACTGGTCGCCAGGTGCAACCGCAGCAACGCCGTCAACGGCGCCGACGGCTCCGCGACGATCACCGCGCCCGCCTCCGGCCCGGACCCCGTCGCTGTCCGTACGACGCCGAGCGCCTCCAGCACCCGCACCGCCTCCCGCACCGACGGCCGGCTGATCCCCAGTTGCTCGGCCAGCGCGCGCTCTCCGGGCAGCCGTCCGCCCAGCCGCAACCGCCCCGCCGCGAGGTCGGCCTCGACCTGCTGCAGCACCAGCTCGTAGTTCTTCACAGCGGCGAGTGTAGCTGTGTGGTCGGACCACAGGTATGCTGTGGTCCGACCACAGCGACGTACCACCTGAGGAAGGTTCCGATGACCGACCGCCAGATCCCCCGCTGGTCCGAGCTGAAGCCCCTGCTGCGTGCCAAGCCGATCACCGCGAACCCGACCGAGCGCAGGCTCGAGAAGGCCCTGACGATCGCCGACCTGCGCCGGATCGCCAAGCGCCGGACGCCGCGCTCGGTGTTCGACTACACCGACGGCGCGGCCGAGTCGGAGATCAGCCTGCAGCGGGCCCGGCAGTTGTTCGCCGAGATGGAGCTGCAGCCGTCGATCCTGCGCAACGTCTCCGACATCGACCTGAGCACCGACATCCTCGGCCGGCGCTCCGAGCTGCCGTTCGCGTTCGCGCCGACCGGCTTCACCCGGATGATGAACCACGAGGGCGAGAGCGCGGTCGTCAAGGTCGCCGAGGACCTCGGCATCCCGTACGCGCTGTCCACCATGGGCACCACCTCGATCGAGGACGTCGCCGCCGCCGGTCCGGACGCGCGCAAGTGGTTCCAGCTGTACGTGTGGCGCGACCGCGAAGCGGGGGAGGACCTGGTCAAGCGCTCGGCCGCCGCCGGGTACGAGGCGCTGATGCTGACCGTCGACGTACCGGTCGCCGGTGCTCGCCTGCGGGACGTCCGCAACGGCTTCACCATCCCGCCGTCGCTCACGGCCAAGACGGTGCTCGACGCGTCCATGCACCCGGCCTGGTGGGTCAACCTGCTCACCACCCGGCCGCTGACGTTCGCCTCCCTGTCCAGCTGGGACGGCACGGTCGCCGAGCTGCTGGACCAGCTGTTCGACCCGACCATGACGCTGGACGACCTCGCCTGGATTCGCTCGATCTGGGACGGCCCGCTGATCATCAAGGGCATCCAGACCGTCGATGACGCACGCCGGGTGGTCGATGCGGGCGCCGACGCCGTCGTACTGTCGAACCACGGTGGCCGCCAGCTGGACCGGGCTCCCACGCCGCTGCGTATCCTGCCGGACGTCCGCAAGGCCGTGGGTACGGACGCCGAGGTCTACCTCGACACCGGCATCATGAGCGGCGCCGACATCGTCGCCGCACTCGCCCTGGGCGCCGACGCCTGCCTGGTCGGCCGCGCCTACCTGTACGGCCTGATGGCCGGCGGTCAGCGGGGTGTGGAGCGCGCAGCGCAGATCCTGACCACAGAGGTCAAGCGGACGATGGCCCTGCTCGGCGCGCGGAGCGTTGAGGAACTGAACCCATCACACGTCCGCCTGCCCTGACCCTGTACGACGCGCGCCCGCTGTTGACCCCCTTGGTCGGCGGCGGGCGCTGCCGTGTCAGGCCGAGTGCGGCTCCATCGGCAGCTGCGCGACAACCCGCAGCCCACCGGTCGGCGTACGACTGGCAGTCAACGTCCCACCCAGCGCCGTCGCCCGCTCCCGCATCCCGATGATCCCGTTGCCCTCCCGCGGCGCCGCGGCGAGCGACTCGCCGTCGTCGTCCACCTGCAGCACCAGCGACTCCTCGCCGTACTGGATCCGCACGGTCGCCGCGGTCGCCTTCGCGTGCCGCACGATGTTCGTCAGCGACTCCTGGATGATCCGGAACGCCGCGCGGTCCAGCCCGGTCGGCAACGGCCGCGGGTCCCCGTGCACGATCGTGTGCACCTCCAGCCCAGCGCGCGACGTACCGGTGATCAGGTGCTCGAGCCGCTCCAGCCCCGCCACCGGCTGCCGCGGCGCCGACTCGTCGGTCTGCCGCAGAATGCCGACGATCGACCGCAGCTCGACCAGCGCCTCCTTGCTCGCGTCCTTGATCGCCGACAACGCAGGCCCGGCCTGCTCGGGCTTCCGATCGACCAGGTGCAAGGCCGTCGAGGCCTGCACGTTGATCAGCGAGATGTGGTGAGCGACAACATCGTGCAGCTCCTGCGCGATCCGCAGCCTCTCCTCACCGGCCCGCCGGAGCTCAGCCTCCTGCCTGGTCTTGTTGGCCGCCGCGACGCGATCTCGATGCGCACGGAACAGCTCGGCAGCGAAGCCGAGCACCAGGAAGCACGTGCCGACCAGGAGGATCTGGTAGACGTTCTGATCATTGATCCCGAGCACGAACCGGCCGAGGACGTGTCCGGTGTAGAGCGCGGCGATCGCTGTCCAGCCGGCACTTCGATGCCCGGCCCGGATCGCCGCGAACACAGCGATCACGAAGGCGAAGATCACCGGGCCGTACCCGTACTCGCGCAGCATGTAGACCAACGTCGAGGCGGCAGTGGCCCACAGAACCGGTACGGGGTGGGTCTTCAGCCAGTAGAGCGAGACCGACCCGATCAGGACGAGCACGACCAGCAGCCAGTCGGCGTGACGCCGGTCCGGCTGGTTGTTGCTCGAGCCCATGGACCCGACCACGGCCACGACCGAGACGACCGCCGGCAGCGCGATCCGTCTCACCTGGGGCCAGAACGTCGTGGTGCTCACCCTCAGAACAGTAGAGGCCGTGACGACCCGCTGTCGTCGTCGCCACGGAGTACTCCCAGCTGCTTCACCCGGAGTACGTCAGTACTTGACGGTGTAGATACCCGCCTCGTACTTCGGCCCGTAGTACTGCTCGAGCTCGGCCAGGTCGTCGTCCGGCCGGTCCAGCACCTTGGCGATCTGCGCCCGGCTCGGCACGGCGCCCGGCTCCCAGGACTCCGGCTTCCAGACCTTGGAGCGCAGGAACGCCTTCGAGCAGTGGTGGAAGATCTCCTCGATCTCCACCAGCAGGGCCAGCTGCGGCCGGTTGCCCTTGACCACCATCTGGTCGAAGAACGGCGCCTCCCGCACGATCCGGGCCCGGCCGTTGATCCGCAGCGTCTCGCCGCGGCCCGGGATCAGGAAGATCAGGCCGACGTTCGGGTTGCTGACGATGTTGAGGAAGCCGTCGATCCGGCGGTTGCCGGCCCGCTCGGGGATGGCGATCGTGCTGTCGTCGAGGACCACGGTGAAGCCGGCCGGGTCGCCCTTGGGCGAGACGTCGCAGCTGCCGTCGGCCGCGGAGGTCGCGATCAGGCAGAACGGCGACGCGGCGAGCCACTCCTTGTCGAGGTCGTGCAGCTGCTTGCGCACCTTGTCCGCGGCGTGGGACAGCGGCTCCGGGACCACCTCGCGCAGCTCTTCGTAAGTAGTAATCTCGACCAGTCCGGGGATGTCCATCAGGCGGCGTACTCCTCTACCGAAGAAGGCTGGACCGCCTTGCCGGCGGGCCGAGTCCGTACGGCCCATCGTACGGCGGGACCAGTTGCACAACTGGTCCCCAGGAACAGCGCACCGACGACCATCCACCCGATCGGACCCCACCCGAGTACCAGCGTCGTCAGCAGTACCGGCCCCAGCATCCGAGCGATCGCGGGGCCGGTTCCGAAGAAGCCCTGGTACTGCCCCTGCTGCTCAGCGGGCGCAAGACCGAAGCTGATCTCCCACGCGCCGGAGGCGAGCTTCATCTCGCCGAAGGTCAGGAGCGCGGCCGCCGCGGCCAGTACGACGGCCGTCGCGGCCGGGGGAGCGCCGACGGCGGAGAGCGCGAACACCGCGCACGCAGCAAGCATCGCGACCCCGGCGATCCGTACCGACCGCGTTGCCGTCTTCAGGTTCGTCACGCTGCGCGCGATCCGGACCTGGAACGCGGTGACGCCGAGCGTGTTGATCACCAGCAACGAAGCGACGACCCAGCCGGGAGCGTTGGTGCGCTCGACGATCCACAACGGTGCCACCAGACTGAGCAGCGGCATGAACATCAGCATCACCGCGTTCAGCAGCGCCAGTACGGCGTACGGACGGTCGCGCAGCACGGCAAGCCGCGGCGCCCCAACCTCTCGCTCGGTCACTGCCTCAACAGCCGGCACCTTCCGAATCAACGCTGCCGCCACCAGGAAGCTCACCGCATCGATCGCGAACACCGTCAGGTACGCCTCGGCGGTGTCGAACTTCAGCGCCACACCGCCGAGCGTGGCCCCGACCGCGAGCCCACCGTTCGCCGTGGCCTGCAGCGTGGCGCGGATCCTCGTTCGCTCCGCAGGCGAGACCAGGCCTGCCAGCAACGCCTGTCGCGCAGCTGTCAGTCCCGTCTGACTGCTCGCGTAAGCGATCGCGGCGACCAGGAAGAGCGGAAAGCTGCGGACGAAGAGGAACGACCCCACCGAGAGCGCCGTCGACAACGCCAGCAGAATCGCGACGCCGCGCGGCCCTCGCCGGTCGGCAAGATGCCCCAGCGGAACACCGGTCAGGAACCCCACCAGCCAGGCGATCGTCAGCCCCAGCCCGACCTGAGCGGTCGACAACCCCACCACCCGGGTGAAGAACAACGCCGAGGTGACGATGAACGCGCCATCGCCCACCGAGTTCGCCAGCTGCGCCGTAGCAAGCCGCTTCGAGGTCGTCATACTCCGACCCTAGATCTCCAGCGGCCCAATACTTTGGTCCATTCTCATCACCAATCAATGGGCCAATATTCCCCTGTGGAAAACCCCGGAAGCCCCCCGTTCCCACGGCATCTTCTAGGCATGACCTTCAAAGACCTCCCCCCGGACTGGCGCCACCACGCCCTCACCGACCCCGCCCTCACCCGCAACGTCATCGACCTCTACTGCACCGCCGGCGACCGCAGCCGCGGCGCCCTGACCCTCGTCATCTGCGATGAAAAGAACCACTTCAAAGGCGCCCTCGTAGTAGACCTCTGCGACCTGGCCCCCGACCCAACAACCACCCCCACCGGCCGCCCCCGCCGCACCACCCTGACCACCCCTCCAACCGAAACCCCTCCGCCCGCCCCCCACCAGACCACCCTGACCAGCACCCGCCAGCCCACTCCAACCGGAGCCTCTCGTACCGGCCCTCCCACCCGCACGATCAGCCGCTCAGCCGCACTCCGCCCCGTAATCCGCCCACTCCAGGTCTACCCCGGCGGCGCCCTCATCCTCGCCTTGGGCCGCAGAGGCCCAGGGACCACCACCAAGTCCGACCGCGAATGGGCCGACGCAGCAGTCCGCGTCTGCCGCTCCTTAGGCGTCCGCCTCCTCGGCTTCTACCTGGCGTCCCGCGACACCGTCTTCCCCGCCGACCTCACCACCGCCACCACAGACCTCCCCACCGCAGCCTGACCCCGACCCCCACAAACCGCCCGCTCCCACCACCCCAAGCCCTCCGCACCCCCGGCACCCCCGCACGCCTCCCTCTCTCTTTCCGGCCGAAGCGACCTAAGCCCCCACCAACCCCAGCGGCCGCATCCCCACCACCTCAGCCAGCCTCGACCCCAGGAGCACCCCATGCCACCCGAATTTAACCCCGCACGCCCGTCGTCCTCACCGCACCCCACGCGGCCGGAACTGCACGCTGATCCGCGGCCCGATTCGCCCGGAAGCCTTCGGAATCGCATGCTCCCAAGTCCGCTGACAGGACCCACCCATCACGATCAAATCCCCGTGCCCCAACGGATACCGGATCGTCGACCCGACAGGCCCACTCACCGACCCAGGCCGCGGCCGCAACGCCAACACCCGTGGCTCACCCACCGACAGGATCGCGACCATCGTGTCCTCGCGTTCCCCACGCCCCAGCTTGTCCCCGTGCCAGGCCACGCTGTCCCGCCCGTCCCGGTAGTAGCACAACCCCGCCGTCCGGAACGGCTCACCCAGTTCCTCGGCGTAGTGCTCGCTCAGCAGATCCCGGGCCTCGTCCAGAATCGGCAGCGGCAGCGTGTCGCTCTCCCCGTAGAAGCAGAGCAACCGCGGCACCTCGACCACCCGGTCGTACATCTGTCGCCGCTCGTCCCGCCACGGCACGTCCACCGCCAGCCGCTCATACACCTGGTCGGCACCCGACAACCACCCCGGCAGCACATCGATCCATGCCCCGTGGCTCAGCTCCGTCCGCTGCACCGCGTCCAGCGACCCGAGCTCCGGATCAGCGAACGCATCCAGCAAGGACGCTTGAAGGTCAGCACCCATACCGCCACTGTACCCGAGATTCGAACATACGTTCCCCTGACCGCCGGCCCTCTCACCGACGCCAACGCCCACCTGAAACCAGTGGTGCTGATGAGGCGAATGGTGCACTTCCCACCCTGGCCCTCACCTGCGAAAGACTGCCGGCACCACCACGACGACCACGACCAAGACCAAGGACCGCACCGGAGCCCCCATGCCCACCTTGCTGATCCAGAACTGCTCGGTCCTGGTAGTCCCCGAGACGGGGGAGTGCCGCGTCGACGAGTCCCAGGACATCCTGATCACCGACGGCAAGATCGCGTCGATTACCCCCACCGTCCCGCAGGCCCCAGCCGATGACCTCGAAACCCTCGACGCCACCGGCCTGCTAGCGGTCCCCGGTCTCATCAACGCGCACACCCACAGCCCCATGGTCATGATGCGAGGCGCCGCCGAGGACCTCTCCATCGACAACTGGTTCAACCAGAAGATCTGGCCCATGGAAATGAACCTCACCCCCGAGCGAGTCAGAGTCGGCGCCCGCCTCGCCTGCGCCGAAATGCTCCTAGCCGGGGTCACCACCTTCGTAGACCACTACTTCCACGCCGAGCAGATCGCCCAGGTAGCAATCGAACTAGGCATCCGAGCCAACCTGGCCCCCACCTTCTTCACCTCCACCGGCCCCGAGTCCCGCGAAGCCGCCTTCGAAGCAGCCCGCCAAATCCGTGCCCTAGGCAACAACCGCGTCACCGCGAGCCTAGGCCCGCACGCCCCCTACACAGTCTCCGAAGAAGACCTCCGCCGCACCGCGGAAGTAGCCCAGTCCGAGAACTTCCGAATCCACCTCCACGCCGCCGAGACCCAAGACCAAACCACCTCGTCCCAGTCCCAGCACGGCGCAACCCCCATCCAAATCCTCCACCGCACCGGCATCCTCGAGTCCGGCGCCCTGATAGCCCACGCCTGCGGCCTCGTCAACGAGGACCTACCCCTCCTCGCCGAGTACGCCGACCGCACCACCATCGCCACCTGCCCCAAGGTCTACCTGAAACTGGCCATGGGCCCCACCACCCCCATCAAACAACTCCAGTCAGCCAACGTCCCCGTAGCCATAGGCACTGACGGCGCCGCAGTCCACAACACCCTCGACCTCTGGGAGTCCCTCCGCCTAACAGCCCTGACCCAAAAGCACCAAGAACAAGACGCCGAGTGGATGTCCCTTTCCCAAACCCTCCGCCTAGCCACCCGAAACGGCGCCCAAGCCTCCCACCAAAACACCGGCACCCTCACCCCAGGCCGCCAGGCCGACATCACCCTCGTAGATCTCTCGTCCCCCCACAACCAACCCCTCCACAACCCTTTAGCAGCCCTCGTCTACTCAATCCGCCCCACCGACGTAGTCCACGTAGTAGTAGACGGCGAGGTAGTCGTCCACGACCGCACGTTGACCACCGCAGACCTCACCGAAATCCTCACCCAAGCCAACGGAGTAGCCCACACCCTCGTAGATCTGACGAAGCCTGGCGCAGTCCAGCGCTACGCCCCATGACTCCTCCTGAGCACCGCCGTGGACGTCTCCTTCGACCTCCTCAAAAGGTCGATGCCAGCAGGTGCCGCTGGCGTGCTGGCCGCCTTCGCAGTACGAGCCGCCTCCATCGCGGTTCGCCACCAAGACCCCCGCGAAATCCAAGCCGGCCATGTAGCCACCGCGATCGCCCTGGACCTCACCACAGACCCCCGCGACGCGCTCCCCGCCCTCGCCGTCCTGTACCGAGCGGCAGAACTGATCGACCAAGATCCATCCCACCAGTTCTCCGCAGCCAACGACCTCCTCGGCGGCCAAGTCCCTGAGCTGATCAAGTTCCCGCAGCGCTCACCGAACGACAGATCCATCCAGGCGACGGCCTACGTAAAAGCCAACGACCCCCAGGGCTTCAAATTCCTGCGAACCTGGTGACACAAGCAGCAACCTAACTTGCGCTTACCTCACAACATCAGCCTCGGACCGAATCTCGTTGAAGGTGCCATGCCCGTTCTCGACCTCCCGCTCACGCTCGACCGCCGGGTGCGGCAGCGGTCCTATGAGTACGGCGAACCGACATCCACCAGAGATCGCGCTGCAGAGTGGGACGGGCTCTTGATAGCCAAACACTTGGCTCCAGCCTGGCGGGACGCGTAATGGACCGGGTGAAGATGGACCGCCTCGCGGTGAAGCTCGCGGAAGGTGCCGCGCAGGACCTCCCGATCGTTTCCGGGAGCCTGCGTCAGCAGGGGTGTTCGATGATCGAGACGATCTACCTGATCCATAGAGCATTCGACGTGTCTTTGGGTGACGCGAAAGGTCTGGTGATGACCGCGGAAGCCAAGCGAACAGGCAGCACTGGGTTCGAAGACTTCCATCAGCAACTGGAAGACGCGATCGAAGCAGATCCCGACGTCACCAGGTGATGGCCTCCTAGCAAGAGCTGCGAGTCGACCAGCAACCGCCCGACCAGCTCGCTGGTCACGCAACCAACCCAAGCTCCGTGTCGTCGCCTGTTCGAGGCGACTGCACCATCGAGGGAGTCCTCAAGCACCCGGCTGGTTCACGCGCGCACTCCGGCCACGCACGGACAACGCGCCCTGCCCGAAGAGGTCGGGCGGGGCGCGTTGTGGAGTTCGGTCGAGGTCAGCTGACCGTGAAGCTCTTGGCGGGGCTGACGCCCGTGGCGTGGTCGCCGTCGGACTGGAAGACGACTCGGTAGGTGTAGCTGGCTCGGGCGGTGGGCTTGATGGAGAAGCCGTAGTTGCCCGTGGCGTTGAGCTTGGTGCTGGTGATGGTCGTCCACGTGGCGCCCGTCGAGCGCTGGAGGTAGACCGTGGAACCGGCGTGCTGGGGGCGGACGTAGCCGTAGAACGTGGTGGCGGCGCCCAGCTTGATGGACGTTGCCGACAGGCTCGCGGTGAGGGTCGGGCGGATGTCCGTTGTCCAGTTGCCGGTGCGGGAGCCCAGGAGCTCCGGCGAGCCGTTGTAGCCCCAGGCAAAGATCGTCGAGTACGTCGGCTGGTAGGTGACCGAGTACGTGCCGGTGGCGCTCGTCGTGACGCGGGTGATCTCGCGCCAGGTCGAGCTGTTCTTGTTCCGGCCGTACAGCGAGACCAGTACGCCGGCCAGCGGCGCCTTGGTGTCGACCCGGACGACGCTGCCGCTCAGCGTGACCTTGCCGCCGAAGTCGAGTGCGGTCGCGTTCGCGGTCATCGTCGTGTACGTCCCGGTCAGGTTGGCCGCGACCGACGAGCTCCACTTACCACTGCGGTCCTTGACCCAGGCGCGGAACGCGTAGCTCGTCGCGTTCGCGAGCCCGGTCGCCGTGGCGCTCGCGGCCGGACCCATGTACGCCGGGGTGCCAGTGTTCGGAGCCCCCGGAGCGACAGTCCCGACGTTACGCCGTACGACGACCTGGTCGAGGTCGGTGATCCCCGGCAGCGTCCACTTCATCCCCGCCGCGGCGTACTGCCCGGTCACGGTGAAGTTGGTGATCGGCGCCGGCGCGACGTCGACGGTCCGGAAGAAGACGAAGTACGAGCCCGGCATGGTCGCGCCGCCGGTGTCCTTCACCGCGCCGATGACCGCCCGGTACGGCGTGTTGTCCTGCAGCGTCGCGGTCGGGTCGATCGTGATCCGCTTGGTCGCCGGGTCGTAGGTCGGTGTGCTCGGCACGACGGCGCCGGTCTTGCCGTGCAGCAAGCGGACCGTCGTCGTGTTCACGCTCGCGGGGTCGAGCTCACGCTCGAAGGTGAACGTGGGGGAGGCAGTCTGCGCGATACCACCGGCCAGGTCGGCCGGGCTGGTGTCGCGGACCCAGTAACGGTCGCCGATCCCCGAGCTGCCCGGCCCCGTGTTGGCAACGGACAGGGTGTACTGACGGCTGTCACGGACACCGTTGTAGTTGTTCACCTTGAAGTAGGAGCGGCCGGCGGGGAGGGTGACGTTCGCCTTCTCGTCTCCCGTGCCGGCGTCCGCGAACCCGATCAGCCGAAGTTGCGCGTCGTAGACGCTGAGCACCGGGTCGACCCTCTGCGCGCGGTTGACCTCCTTCTCGTACTCCGGGGCATCCAAGGTGATGACGACGTTACGAGCGGCCGGCGACTCCGCGGAGTACCAGTCCTCTTCGCCCTCCGTGCCGATGGCACCGGCGATGGATGCGTGGGCCATCGCGGTTGCACGAACCGGGACGTCGTTGCCATCAGGACCGGCGGCCCAGAACTCAGGCGCCCAGGTCGCGCCGAGCGCGTTCGCGGCGTCGAGGATGCCGGCGCCGTAGTACGGGTCCCGGCCGCGTGGGCCTGCATCGCGGGCAGTGTTCTTGAGCTGCGCCTCGATCTGGGCCGGCGTCCAGCTGGGGTACTTGTTCCGCAGCATCGCCGCGACACCCGCGACGATCGGCGCGGAGAACGACGTACCGTCGCCAACGCCGTAGGGAAGCTCGTTGGGCTTCGCGAGACGACGCGGCAGGGTGGACAGGATCGACCAGCCCGGAGCGGCGATGTCCACGTTGTCGCCCCAGGAGCTGAAGGTGGTCAGGACACCGTTCGAGTCGGTGGCGCTGACCGAGAGCACCTCCGGAAGCGAGCCCGGGTAGTGCGCCACGTTGGTGTACTCGTTGCCCGCGGAGACAACCACGACGATGCCCTTGGCAATGGCCGCCTTGATCGCGTTGTGCATCACGGCGTTGTAGCTCGGACCGCCGAGGGACATGTTGATCACCCGGGCGCCGTGCGAGGCAGCCCAGTTGATTCCGGCAACGATCGCCGAGTCGCTCCCGGAGCCGTTGGCCTGGAGGACCTTCACCGGTAGGATCCGCGCGTTCCAGGCGACTCCGGCCATACCGCGGGCGTTGTTGGTGTTGCCGGCGATGATGCCGGAGACGAAGGTGCCGTGCCCGTTGTCGTCGTCGGTGGCGGCGTTCTTGGTGTAGGCGTTGTAGCCGCTCAGAACCCGTCCCGAGAGCTCGGGGTGCCCCGCGTCGACGCCGGAGTCCAGTACGGCGACCGTCTGCGCGCCTGCGGACTTGCTCAGGTCCCATGCTTGCGGCATCCGGACCGTCGACAGGTAGCCCTGGTCCGACCGGTAGTACTCGTCGTTCGGCGTAGCGTCGGCGTGCCGGGTGTAGTCCAGCGACGCGGCCTCCACGCTCGGCTCGGCCTTCAGCTTCTTCAGCAGGTCGGCGGCCGGGGCGGTGCTGGACACGGTGACGAAGTCACCGGTCGACAGCGAGGCGGCCTGGCGACTGTTGTGCTTGGCAAGCACCTTGCTCCGGGCGGACGCGCTCGCCTTGGCGGAGAACTTCACCATCACGGTGTGCGGGTCGAAGGTCTCCGGTGCGGTGCCCTTCGCGGGCAGCGTGGGTGCGGGCAGGCGCTTGAACGTGGCCGGCTGGGCCGCGGTGACGCTCGACGAACTGAGCACGACCAGCCCGGACGCGATCAGCGCGGCCGGTAGGCCCAGTTTCAGGAGGTGGGACGGGCGGATGGGTAACACAGGACCCCCCCAAGGGTCTCAGAGTGACATTCTGGGCGGAGTATGTCAGAGCAGGGAGACAGTTTCGGGGGCGCCGGGATGTCAATAGATGCAATGTTGTCCCGACGTTACCGTGGGACGCCCAGCGGGGGCTGGTCCTGGGAAGAGGTTGGCGATGAAGTACATGTTGTTGATCCGGCCGGACATCGAGTTCGACGGGCCGGTGCCGGCGGAGATGGTTGCCGCGACCGAGGCGTGGGTGGCGGAGATGACTGCGCGCGGCGTACGGCTGCACGGGGATGCTCTGCGGCCGGCGCGCGAGGGGACCGGGGTGAGTCGGCGGCAGGGCCGGGTGGTGACCACCGACGGGCCGTACGCGGAGGCCAAGGAGCAGATGGGCGGCTACGACCTGATCGACTGCCGCGACCTCGACGAGGCGATCGAGATCGCCTCCAAGCACCCGGTCGCGGAGATCGGCACGGTCGAGATCCGCGCGGTCAAGGCGATGACGGACTAGGCCGAGCCAGTACGACGAACGCACGGCCGGTCGGGTGCGAGGGCCGGAGTGGCCGGGCGGGGGAGCGGACGCGACCGGCGGGCGGGCCACCGCGCGGGCCACACATGATCGCCGAGCTGGAGCGTGTGCGGCAGTCTCGGGGCGGCGTACAGGTTGAAGTGGGCGTGCGGTTCTAGGGTGGGAGTCCACCTGCTGAGGAGTGCGCACGATGGCTGATGGTTCTGCACCGAGGTCTGATCTGTCCGGGTGGCGGAAGGCGCCGTTCACCGGGGGTGGGCTGACCTATGACTGCTACGAGAAGGGTGCCGGGCCGGGCGTCGTACTGGTTCCGGAGGTTCCCGGGATCAGTCCGGAAGTGCTCGGGCTGGCGCAGCATCTGGTCGCGGAGGGGTTCACTGTCGTCGTACCGTCGCCGTTCGGTACGCCGGGGCGGGAGGCCTCGTCCGGGTACACGATGCGGGTGTTCGCGCGGTTGTGTGTGACGAAGGAGTTCCGGGCGTTCGCGGTCGACGCCGAGCGGCCGATCACGCGGTACCTGCGGGCGCTCGCCGCGGATCTGGCAGCCCGTACGCCGGGACGTGGCGTCGGCGTGATCGGGATGTGCTTCACCGGCGGGTTCGCGCTGGCGACGGCGGTGGACGACGTCGTCCGGGCGCCCGTGATGAGCCAGCCGGCGACCCCGGGACCGATCAGCCCCGCTCGCCGGCGCGATCCTGGGGTCTCGCGCCAGGAGCTGGAACGCGTCGCCGAACGCACCCGCACGGACGGCCTGTGCGTACTCGGCCTGCGCTTCACCAAGGACCGCGCCGTACCGGCCGAACGCTTCGCCACCCTGCGCGAACACCTCGGCGACGCCTTCGAGGTCATCGAGCTCGACTCGGGCCCCGGCAACGCGGGCGGCTTCAAGTCCTCCGCCCACCAGGTCCTCACCGCCGAGGTCCGCGAGACCCCAGGCCACCCGGCGCTCGCAGCCCGCACCCGCACGGTCGAGTTCCTCCGCGAGCACCTCACCCCAACAGCCTGACGGTGTACGCCAGGCACCGACCGACGCCGTCATCCGGCGTCGGTCGGTGCCTCAGGCAACTTCATTCAGCGAAGATCCCGGAACGTCCGGCGTACGTCGTCGGTCCACTCGACCGGGATCTCCCACGGGATGAAGTGCCCGCCCCGTGGATGGCACGTGACGTTGGTGTGGTTGTACCAAGCTGCCCGATCACCATTCAGGAAATTCGCGACGCGCTCTGCAGCGGAATGAACGCCGGGTGGGTTCTCGTAGTTCACGAACGTGATCCCAGTCGGCGCCTCGACGACCGGCCAGCGGTCGTGGGAGGGCTTCCACGGGTAGCGGTTGTTGTTGGCGTACGTCCGGATCGACGTCTCGATCGCGTTGCCGGCCCAGAAGATCGTCGCGTGGGTGAGCAGTTCGTCCTTCGTGAACACGTTCTCCACGTCGCCGTTGTCGTCGGACCACTTGTCCCAGCGCTCCAACAGCCACGCGAGCAGGCCGGCGGGGGAGTCGGCCAGTCCGAAGGCGAGCGTCGACGGCGCGAGCATGTGCGCGGACAGGTGCACCGCGAACTGTCGTTCCACCGAGAGAATCCGCTCCCGGATCTCCAGCGATACGCCGTCGGGGATCGCCCGCCCGCCGGTGATGTCCCACGCGCGCTCGCCCTCGAAGAACGTCAGCTTCAACGCCGACCCGATGTGGATCCCGTACAGCTCGTCGGCGTACTTGTGCCCGAGCTGCCCGGTGACCAACGCGCCCACGTCGTTCCCCGCGGCCGCGTACCGCTCGTAGCCCAGTACGTCGGTCATCAGCGTGTGCCACACGTCGGCGATCTTCCAGAAGTTCATGTCCGGCTGCTGCAGCGGCGTCGAGAACCCGAAGCCGGGCAGCGACGGCACGATCACGTCGAAGGCGTCCGCCGGATCACCTCCGTACGCCGCCGGGTCGGCCAGCCGGTCGATCACCTTCGACCAGTGCCAGAACGTCCACGGCCAGCCGTGGCTCAGGATCAGCGGCACCGGCCGCGGCCCGACGCCCGCCTTGCGCAGGAAGTGCACCGGTACGCCGCCGACGTCGACCCGGTAGTTCTCGTAGCTGTTGATCGCGCTCTCTGCCGCTCTCCAGTCGAACGAATCGGCCCAGTACGCGACCAGCTCTTGCAGGTCAGTACGCCGTACGCCGTACCGGCCGTCCTCGTTGCCCTCGTCGAGCGGCCATTTCGTGGCCCGCAGCCGGGCGCGGAGATCGTCGAGCACCTCGTCGGTGACATGGATCGGGGTCGGTTCCAGGGTCATGGATTCCTCACAGGATCGGCGGCGATCTCGGTCAGGCGTTTCAGCACCCGCGCGGAGTCGCTCAGGAGAGCGCGGTCTTCGTCGTTCAGCTGGTCCACCAGCTCGGCCAGGCGTTCGACACGGCTGACGCGGCGGGAGGCGACGATTGCCTGCCCGGCGTCGGTGAGCGAGAGCAGCACCGCCCGTCCGTCCCGCGGGTCCCGGGCACGGGCGATCAGGCCGTCGCGTTCGAGCTTCGCGACCAGGCTGGTGAGGGCCGGCTGCTTGAGCTGCTCGGTGGCGGTCAGGTCGGTCAGCCGCAGCGGCCCCTGGCGCGCGAGCGTGTGCAGGACGGACAGCGTGGAGAAGTTGAACCGGCGGACCGAGGGCAGCCGGATGAAGATCGTGGTGAAGTCCTCGATCGCGGTGGTCAGGTCGTCGAGATCGGGCGTCGGTTCCGGCACGGCAGAACCATATCAATTTTCGATGTAACTCCAAGGGGTTAAATCAACCAACGGTTTCGCTGCGTGTAGTTACCGACACGTGCTGACGGCAAGTGTTAAGCCCACGTTGGGAATTCCCCTGTCGCGATTGCCTCCTGAGCGCCGCGGGCATCTCTTCACCTGGACGAGGTGTCTGTCGCGCCAACGCGGTGCCGGCGGGTCGCACCGACTGGGGTCGTTGCTCTGCGCAAGGCTTGTTCAGCCCTGTGTGACGCTCGGTGATTTGCTCTGGTCGCACCCCCTGCGGGCATGGCACCATCGGCCACCGGGGAGTCACGTCATCAGGGGGCGGCGGAATGGCGAGAGCCAAGCGAGCGAACCGCGGCGACACCGAGCGGTCGCGCTGGTCGAACGGTACGGCGGACGCCGGCCACCGGGAAGAACCCGGCTGGGGCGCGCAGGTCGTGCAAGCCCGTCCGAACGGCGCCGGTGCCCCGGCGTACGGCTTCGGCGGACCCAACGGAGCAAGCGGACCCAACGGCCCAGGCGGCCCCAACGGCCCAGGCGGACCAAGCGGACCCAACGGCCCAGGCGGCCCCAACGGACCAGCACCAGGCGCCGCCACGACCACCACCGGCCAGCCGACCGCCGAACGCACCCCGGCTGAGCCGTCAACGACGGACGAGCCCACCAAAGCAAAGCCCGCCCCAGCGAGAACAGGTGAGACCACCGCAGTGAGCACGGTTGAGAAGGCCCCCGTGGGCCCGGGTGAGCCAGGCGCGGGCGGCTGGCAGCAGCAAGCCGCGAACGCCCGCCCGATGACGGTGGCCCCTCGCCAGGCAGGATTCGGTACGCCGGTCCGCGTGGACGAGATCGCTCTCGCGGCGAAAGCGCTCTCCGAAGATCTCCTCGCCGCGACCCAGGGCATGCCCGAATCAGTCGCGTCCCGTCAGCTCCGGCGGGATCTCGACAACGCCGTCGAGACGTTCCGCGCGGTGGCCAGCGAGCTGCAGTCAACAGCCGGCAGCCTGGTCCGCCTGGCAGCGAGCGAAGGCCAGGTCTGCGGCGTGACGTGGGGCGTGTGTCCCGACCACGGCCTCACGCTGATGAACGTCGGCGAGGTCGCGACCTGTCACGTGCTCGGCTGCCACCACGAGCAGCAGGGCCCGGCCGAGCAGTGCGCGCAACCCGTTGCCTACAAGGTCGTCGACGTCGCCGGCCCGGCGCTGTTCACCTGCGCCGGCCACGCCATCGCCTGCCGTCTGCACCTCGACGGCGCCGTCATCACGCTGGCGACGGACAGCCTCGAGCTCCTCTGAGCCGGCACTACCAACGCACAGCTACTCCTGCACGATTGTCATCGTCTGCAGCCGTACGGCGTCCTGCCCCGGCGGGGCGCCGTACATCCGCCGGTACTCACGGCTGAACTGCGACGGATTGTCGTAGCCGACCGCGTACCCCACCGAAGCCACGTCGTGCGGCGCCGCCAGCAGCGCCAGCCGGGCCTTCTGCAACCGGATCTGCTTCTGGTACTGCAGCGGGCTCATCGCCGTCACCGCCCGGAAGTGCCGGTTCAGCGAGGACACGCTGGTCCCCACGTCCGAGGCCAGGTCCGCGATCCGGATCACCCGGTCGGATCGCTCCCTGATCCACGCGATCGCCCGCGCGACCAGCGCCAGCCGGCTGTCCGCCGTACCGGCCTGGCGGATCAGGGCGGCCTGCGGACCGTTCAGCAGCCACCAGTGGATCTCCCGCCGTACGCCGGCCGCCAGCACCTGCCGGTCCCGCGGTGAGTCCAGCAGCCGCGTCAAGCGGACCAGGGCGTCGAGCAACCGGTCGTCCGCGGCGCTGACCGCCATCCCCGGCCCGTCGTGCGGCCGAATGGTGGTCGGTCCGCCGTCGACGAGGAGCTGCGCGATCGTCGTCGGTTCGAGTCGCAGCCCGAGCGCGAGGAAGGGTGCCTTGATGATGTGCCCGGTCAGTGGCAGGTCGACGGTCACCACCGCGACCTGACCGGGCCCGTGCTCGAAGGTGTGCTCGCCGAGCACCGTTCGTTTGACGCCCTGGACGACGAGCGTGAGCATCGGCTCGGAGACCGTGATCATCGGGTCGGTCACCCGGCCCGAGGCGAACACCAGCACACTGCCGATCCACCGCGGCTTCTGGTTGCTTCCGGCAAGCGCCTCGACCCGGCGGCCGAGCTCGCGCAACTGGTCCATGCTCCCAGTCAAGCACGCCGGCCCAACCCGAAGTTGAGCCGATCGTGCAACCGATCGCCCCCATCGGTCTAGGAGACGCCGCCAAGGAGCGATCCACTGGAGGCATCCCCGAAAACCCCTGGAGGCCCGCACCATGTCCCTCGATTCCTACCGCACCCTCGGCCGCTCCGGCCTGCGGGTCAGCCCGCTGACGCTGGGCACGATGACCTTCGGCGACGACTGGGGCTGGGGCAGCAGCCCCGAGGAGTCCACGAAGATCCTCGCGACGTACCTGGACCGCGGCGGGAACTCGGTCGACACCGCGAACCTCTACACCAACGGCCACTCCGAGCAGATCATCGGCGACCACCTGCACGGCCGGTCGTCGCTGCGGGACCGCGTCGTCCTCGGGACCAAGTTCTTCGGCAACCTGTACCCCAAGGACCCGAACGGCGGCGGCCCCGGCCGTAAGGCGATCGTGCAACAGCTGGAGAACTCGCTCCGCCGTCTGCGGACCGACTACGTCGACCTCTACTGGCTGCACAACTTCGACCCGGCCACGCCGGTCGAGGAGACCCTGCGGGCCCTCGACGACCTGGTTGCCGCAGGCAAGATCCGGTACGTCGGCTTCTCCGACGTCCCGGCCTGGGCGACCGCCGAGGCGGCCACGATCGCCCGGCTGCGCGGCTGGTCCCCGATCATCGCGCTCCAGCTGGAGTACTCGCTGCTCGAGCGGACCGCCGAGGGCGAGCTGATCCCGATGGCGGCGGCGCTCGGCATGGGCGTGATGCCGTGGTCGCCGCTCAAGGGCGGCTTCCTGTCCGGCAAGTACTCCAGCACCGGCGCCGCCGACGTCGACACCACCCGCGGCAACACGCCGAGCGCGGCGGACTACGTCGTGATCGACGCCCTCAACGCCGTCGCAGCCGAAGCCGGTACGACGGCCGCCAAGATCGCGCTCTCCTGGCTGGCCGGGCGACCCGGCGTCACCTCGACGGTGATCGGCGCCCGCCGGATGGACCAGTTCGAGACCAACCTCGGCGCGCTGGAGATCACGCTCACCGACCAGCAGCGGGCGACGCTGGACGAGGTCTCGGCCCCGACGCTGAACTTCCCCGCCGAGAACAACAGGCTGCTCGCCCCGACCATCCAGTTCGCCGGCGCCACGGTCGACGGCCGCACCACCGCGACGAACCAGTTGCTCGAGGCAAGCGACACCCGCTACTGAGAGCCCCGGCCCTCAGAGGCCCGCAGAGGGCCTCAGGTGATCCGGCAGGACGTCAGCTGGTCGTTCGCGTTCGGCGAGAGCGTCGTGAAGTTCGCCGTGTTCGCCGACCAGGTCCACGACTGCCCGGTAAAGTTGTCCCCGGAGTACGCCGTGACCGTCCACCCGGACGGGACCCGCACCGACGACGCCCAGTTGTCCTGGACGCCGGCCGCCTGCAGCTGCGCGCGCGTGTAATTGCCCTTGGCAAGCACAGCTCCAGCGGCGCCCAGGTAGTCGACGTGCTCGAAGAACACCACCCCGCCCGTCCCCTGCGCGGGCATCGGCTGCGTCGGCCGGTTCGGGGTCAGGGCGATCTGCCCCTTGAACATCCGCCCGCCGTCGTTGGTCAGCCGCAGGTAGTAGTCCGAGGAGCACGCCGTACCGTCCTCGTCGAGCGCCCGGATCCCCGACCCGCTGGGGACGAAGGCCGAGCTCTCCGCGGTCTTGCCGATCTGGTTGCCCTCGTTGTACTCGTCGAACATCGAGATGTACATGCCCTGCACGCCGACCCGGGTCAGGTTGTAGAACTGGCGCCACATCAGGTCGCCGTGCCGCCGGTGCCCGGACTGCAGATCGCCCGGGATCACGCACGGCTGATAATCGATCCCAAACGCGTTGCAGTCGGCCTGGTCCTGCTGGTTGACGTTGTTGTAGTAGTGATCCGCGCCCGCGACGTCGCTGATCCGGCCGACCATCCACGGCGACAGCATGTTGAACGCGTGGTAGACGTCCAGGTACCCGGCCCGCGAGTCCTCGACGCCGCGGCGCCAGTGCGTCGGCACGCCACCGATCACGTAGCAGCCCTGCGCCTTGAACCAGTTCACGACGTCCAGGCAGACCGACGCCGGCCACGCCTTGTTCGCCTCGTTGAAGCCGAAGCCCCAGATGCAGACGACCGGCTTCCCGTTCTGCCGCGCGTACGCCGGTGACGACGTGTACGCGCGCATCTTGTCGATCCAGTCCTGCTTCATCTCCGACTGCATGTTCTGCCACGCGGTCGCGTCGTACATGATGTAGAACTTCCGCCCGTACTGCTCGGCGGCCTGGCGCACCTTCGCCGCCATCGCGTCGCGGGTCGGGCCCTCGCCCCCGAACGGGTTGAACCGCTGCAGCGCCGCGGTGTCGCAGCCGTTCTGCTGCATCCACTGGAAGTGCGTGTTCACCGTCTGCTGGTCGTACGACGAGAACAGCTTCGCGGGCTGGCCGTTGCCGAGGTTCGCGTACGCCGTCTGGTACGTCGCCGTGTAGTCGCGGACGTCCGGCCAGCTGCCGAGGGCGTTGTTGCCCGGCGAGGGCGGCTGGCCCCAGTTGCTGCTCCAGTGCCACCAGCCGTTGATCGGGGCGCCGTCGCCGGCGCAGGCGAACCAGCCCTGGTAGCCGACGGTGATCTTGCCGACCACGTCGCCGGGCGGGCTGGCCAGCGGGCCGGCGGAGGCGGACAGGGCGGTTCCTGCCGAAGTGGCGGTGGCCGCTGCGGCCGCGGAAGCGGCCAGGAAGGTACGTCGTGTGAGTGCCATGTGTGCAGGCTCCTGGTGGGGGCGGGACAGGACTGCGGAGAGAGTGGCCGCAAAATATCAACAATCAGATGAAAGACCAAGACCGAAATCTCTTGGACCTGACATCTTGACGCCGCGTGACGCTGTACTTAGTTTGTTGGCTCAACAGACAAAGTCTGTGACCGGCGTCACAACGCCGGCCGTTCTCCTGTCGGGGGAGAAGGGGTGGGGGTCTGTGACGCTGACCGACGGCAGTCGGCCGGGCGGTGGTGTGGTTGCCGCCGACCACGTTTCGCTGCGCCGCAACAACCTCTCGGTCGTGCTCCGGCACGTCCGCTCCGCGGGTCCGAAGTCACGGGCCCGGATCGCCGCCGACACCGGCCTGAACAAGGCCACCGTCTCCAGCCTGGTCGCCGAGCTCGTCGAGCGTGGTCTGCTCCGGGACGGCCGCGCCGAGTCCGAGCGCGGCGCCCTCGGTCGCCCTGGGCAACTGGTCGAGCTCGACGGCAGCGCGGTCTGCGGCGTCGGCGCGGAGATCAACGTCGACTACCTCGCGGTCACCGCGCTCGACCTCAGCGGCGACACCGTCATCGAACGCCGCGTCCCCCTCGATGTCGCCCACCTCGACCCCGGTACGACGCTCGACCACCTGGCCGAGCTCGTGCAGGAAGCCGTGACCGCGGTCGACACGCGGGGCGGTCAGACCGCCGGGGTGACGCTGGCGGCGCCGGGTCTGGTGCAGAGCACGACCGGTTCGCTCAAGCTCGCGCCGAACCTCGGCTGGGGCGAGCTGGAGATCGTCGACGAGATGCGTGAGCGGCTCGGCGGTCCGGCGTACGCCGTGCGCGTGGACAACGAGGCGAACCTGGCCGCCCTGGCGGCGTACTCGGAACTGCGCAAGGACGCCGGGAGCAAGGTCGAGGACATCGTGCTGCTGACCGGCGCAATCGGTGTCGGTGGCGGCATGGTCGCCGGCGGGCACCTGCTGCGCGGCGGCCGCGGCTTCAGCGGCGAGGTCGGGCACATGCCGGTCGCGCCGGCCGGGGGGATCTGCGGCTGCGGGCGCACCGGGTGCTGGGAGACCGTGGTCGGTCTGACCGCGTTGCTCAACAAGGCGACCGACGCCGACGACCCGGTCCGCGACCCGTCGCTGGACGTCGAGCAGCGCCTGGCCGAGATCACCCGCAGGGCCGAGGCCGGGGGAGCGCGGACGCTGCGCGCGCTCGCGGACGTCGGGACCTGGCTGGGCATCGGCGGCGCGATCCTGGTGAACATCCTGAACCCGGACGTGCTCGTGCTCGGCGGCTACTTCGCCGTCCTCGGCCCCTGGCTGAAGGAACCGCTGGAGAACGCGATCCGCGACCGCGTGATCGCGCCCGACGGTGGCGGCTGCCGGGTCGTGCAGTCCGAGCTCGGCTTCACCGCGGCCGTGCGCGGCGGGGCGCAGATCTCGCTCGACCAGGTGTTCCTCGACCCGACCCTGATCGGCCGCGACGCCACCGGAGTCGCGCAATGAGCAGTCAGAACAGCGGGACCAGCAGGAAAGGTGGAGGGGTGGCTGACGAAGAACTGTTGCGGATGACCGGGATCGTCAAGGAGTTTCCCGGCGTCCGGGCGCTGGACGGCGTCGATCTCGACGTACGGCGGGGCGAGGTGCACTGCCTGCTCGGCCAGAACGGCGCCGGCAAGTCGACGCTGATCCGCGTGCTGACCGGCGCGCACCAGCCGGACGAAGGCACGATCGTTGTCAATGGCAACGAGGTCGCGCTGAACAGCCCGACCGCCGCGATCGATCTCGGCATCGCCGCGATCTACCAGGAGCTCGACCTGGTGCCCGACCTGACCGTCGCCGAGAACGTGTTCCTCGGCCACGAGCCGGCCCGGTTCGGGCTGACCCGGCGGCACGAGACCAACACCAAAGCGCGCGAGCTGCTCAAGGGGCTCGGTCACGGCGAGATCCCGGTCGGCCGTACGGTCGGACTGCTCCCGGCCGCCGGCCAGCAGGTCGTCAGCATGGCCAGGGCGCTGTCCCGTGACGCCCAGCTGATCGTGATGGACGAGCCGTCCGCGGTGCTCGACTCCGAAGAGGTCGGCAACCTGTTCCGCGTGATCCGCGACCTGACGTCGCGCGGCGTCGCGGTCATCTACATCTCGCACCGGCTGGAGGAGATCCGCGAGATCGGCGACCGGGTCACCGTGCTCAAGGACGGCGCCACCGTCGCCACCGGCCTGGACGCGCGCGAGACGCCGACGTCCGAGCTGATCCGCCTGATGACCGGCCGCTCGATCGAGTACGTCTTCCCGCCCCGCGCCGAGCTCGCCAAGGACGCGCAGACCGTGCTCGAGGTGACCGGTCTGTCGAGGCCGCGCGAGTTCGAGGACATCGGCTTCGAGGTCAAGGCCGGCGAGATCCTCGGCTTCGCCGGGCTGGTCGGATCGGGCCGTTCCGAAGTACTGGAGACCGTGTACGGCGCTCGCAAGGCCGCCACCGGTGAGGTCCGCGTCGACGGCGTCACGCTGCGCCCGGGCCGGGTCCAGGCGGCGGTCAAGGCCGGTGTCGGACTGGCGCCCGAGGAGCGCAAGAGCCAGGCGCTGCTGCTCGACGAGGCGGTCTACAAGAACATCACGGTCTCCACCATGCAGCGGTTCGCCAGTGGCGGGTTCCTCAACGGGCACGCCGAGAAGAAGGCGGCCGAGGAGTTGACCAAGGCGCTCGACGTACGGCCGCCCGGCGTCGAGCACCCGGTCCGCAACCTGTCCGGCGGCAACCAGCAGAAGGTCGTCCTGGCCCGCTGGCTGTTGCGCGACTGCCGGGTGCTGCTGCTCGACGAGCCGACCCGCGGGGTCGACG
Source organism: Kribbella sp. DT2 (assembly GCF_049844575.1). Classification (NCBI taxonomy): domain Bacteria; kingdom Bacillati; phylum Actinomycetota; class Actinomycetes; order Propionibacteriales; family Kribbellaceae; genus Kribbella; species Kribbella sp. DT2. The sequence continues at coordinate 404,659 of NZ_JBNCLH010000002.1, forward strand.
TCGGCGCGCGGTCGGAGATCTACGCCCTGGTGCGCAAGCTGGCCGCGAGCGGGGTCGCGATCGTGCTGGTCTCCAGCGAGGTCGAGGAGGTGCTCGGTCTGGCCGACCGGGTCGTGGTGATGCGGGAGGGGCGGGCCGTGCACACCGGGCCCGCGCAAGACATCGACGAGCACCAGGTACTGGACCTGGTGATGGAAGGAAGTGCCGTGTGATGAGTGAGGAAGTCGCACGACCGGACAAGGCAACAGGAGAGAAGATGCAGGACACCGTGCCGACGGGAGGGGTCGAGACCACCGCGTCCACCCAGTCCACCACCCGCCAGCCCGGCGCGCCCCGCAACGGCGGGGGAGCGGCGAGCGTCCTGCGCTCGGGCATGGGCCGCAACGTCGGCCTGGTCGTCGCTCTGGTGCTGCTGTGCATCGTCGGCGTCGCCACCGCCGGCGACACCTTCGCCACCGGAGCCAACGTGCTCACGATCCTGCGGCTGGCCGCGGTGGTCGGTGTGGTCAGCATCGGCATGACCTTCGTCATCACCGGCGGCGGTATCGACCTGTCGGTCGGCGCGATGCTCGCGCTGGCCTCGGTCTGGGCGACCACCCTGGCCACCCAGCAGATGGCCGCCGACTACGGCGTGATCTTCATGGTCTCGACGGCGCTCCTGGTCGGTGCCGCCTGCGGCCTGGTCAACGGCCTGCTCGTTGCCTACGGCAAGATCGTGCCGTTCATCGCGACGCTGGCGATGCTGGCCGGAGCGCGCGGTCTGGCCGAGATCATCTCCGACCGCAAGACCCAGATCATCACCGTCAACCCGTTCCTGGACCTCTTCGGCGGCTCGTTCCTCGGCGTCCCGGTGCTGGTGTGGATGTTCGTGATCGTCGCCGCGCTCGGCTGGGTGCTGCTCAACCGGACCACGTTCGGCCGCCGGACGTTCGCTGTCGGCGGCAACGCCGAGGCCGCCCGCCTGGCGGGCATCAAGGTCCAGCGTCACACCGTTGCCCTCTACGTCCTCGCGGGCCTGTGCTGCGGCATCGCCGCCGTCATGCTGATGGCCCGTACGACGACCGGCAGCTCGACCCACGGCCAGCTGTACGAGCTGGACGCGATCGCGGCGGTGGTGATCGGCGGCACCCTGCTGTCCGGTGGCCGCGGCACGATCGTCGGCACCGTGTTCGGCGTCCTGATCTTCACGACGCTGAACAACGTCTTCACCCTGAACAACCTGAGCATCTCCGCGCAGTCGGTGGCGAAGGGCCTGATCATCGTGATCGCGGTCCTCCTCCAGCAGCGCCTGGCCGCCCGCGCCACCACCCCATGAGTTTCGTAACCCCTGTAGAGCAGTTCGCACATTGGAGGACGATGATGTCCGCACGACCCGCGCGGTTCCTGAAGGTTGCCGGTATCGCCGGCCTGAGCTCGCTGGCGCTGATCGCCTGCACCAGCAACACCCCGGAGGCCGAGAAGACCTCCGACACCGGTGCCACCCAGGCGGTCGCCGGTGGCAAGAACGACGAACCGGGCAAGAAGGTCAAGATCGGCTTCTCCGCGCCGGCCGCCGACCACGGCTGGATGGGCGCGATCACCAAGGCCACCCAGGCCGAGGCGAAGAAGTTCTCCGACGTCGAGCTGATCGTGGCCGAGGGCACCAACGACGTGAACCTGCAGATCAGCCAGGTGGAGACCTTCATCAACCAGAAGGTCGACGCGATCGTGCTGCTGCCGTTCGACGGCGCCGCGCTGACCGCGGTCGCGACCAAGGCGATGGACGCCGGTATCACCGTGGTCAACGTCGACCGCGAGTTCGGCACCACGTTCGCCGCCCGGACCACCGTGCTCGGTGACAACAAGGGCATGGGCGTCTCGGCCGGCACGTACATCTGCCAGGAGCTGAAGGGCAAGCCCGACGCGGTGGTCGCCGAGATCGCCGGCATCGACTCGCTGCCGCTGACCCAGGCGCGCAGCCAGGGCTTCAAGGAGGCGCTCGCGGACTGCGGCCTGAAGGTCAGCAACCGCGTCCCGGCCGAGTTCACCGTCGAGTCCGGTGAGAAGGCCGCCGCGAACCTGCTCCAGGCCGCGCCGAAGATCGACGCGATCTGGAACCACGACGACGACCAGGGCGTCGGCGTGCTGGCCGCGATCAAGAACTCCGGCCGTAAGGAGTTCTTCATGGTCGGCGGCGCCGGCTCGGCGAACGTGATGCGCGACATCAAGGCCGGCAACACGGTGATGCGGGCGACCGTCATCTACCCGTCCACCCAGGGCGCCGACGGCGTCCGGCTGGCTCGCCTGCTGGTGCAGAAGAAGTCGCTCGGTGACCTGGTCGAGGTCGAGGTCCCGCGCACCGTCCAGCTGTACGCGCCGGTCGTCACCAAGGACAACGTGGACCAGTACCTGCCGTCCGCCTTCGAGAGCTGAGAAAGGGAACACACGGTATGACGAACCTGGGCATCGGCCTGATCGGCTACGCCTTCATGGGGGCCGCCCACTCGCAGGCCTGGCGCAACGCACCGCGCTTCTTCGACCTGCCGCTGCACCCGGACCTCAACGTCCTGTGCGGCCGCAACGCCGAAGCGGTGCAGGCGGCCGCAGGCAAGCTCGGCTGGAGCACGACCGAGACCGACTGGCGCACTCTGCTGCAGCGTGACGACGTCCAGCTGGTCGACGTCTGTACGCCGGGCGACAGCCACGCCGAGATCGCGATCGCCGCGCTCGAGGCCGGCAAGCACGTGCTGTGCGAGAAGCCCCTGGCCAACACCGTCGCGGAAGCCGAGGCGATGGCCGCCGCGGCCGAGAAGGCGGCGGCCAGTGGGATCAGGTCGATGGTCGGGTTCACCTACCGGCGGGTCCCGGCGATCGCGCTGGCCCGCAAACTCGTGGCCGAGGGCAAGCTCGGCACGGTCCGGCACGTCCGGGCGCAGTACCTGCAGGACTGGATCGCCGATCCCGAGGCGCCGTTGTCGTGGCGCCTCGACAAGGAGAAGGCCGGCTCCGGCGCGCTCGGTGACATCGGCGCGCACATCGTCGACCTGACCCAGTTCATCACCGGCGACCGGATCGCCGAGGTCAGCGGCCGGCTGGAGACGTTCGTCAAGGAGCGCCCGAAGGCCGAGGCGCACAGCGGTCTGTCCGGTACGGCGAGCGCCGAGCGCGGACCGGTCACCGTGGACGACGCGGCGGTGTTCATCGCGAACTTCCGCGGCGGGGCGCTCGGTGTCTTCGAGGCGACCCGGTTCGCCACCGGCCGCAAGAACGCGATCCGGATCGAGATCAACGGGTCGTCGGGCAGTCTGGCCTTCGACTTCGAGGACATGAACGTCCTCCACTACTACGACGCGACCGAGGATGCCGAGACCGCCGGTTTCCGCCGCATCCTCGCGACCGAGCCCGTGCACCCGTACGTCGCCGCCTGGTGGCCGCCCGGTCACCTGCTCGGCTACGAGCACGGCTTCACCCACCAAGTGGTCGACCTGGTCACGGCGATTGCCGAGGGCAAGGACCCGGAGCCGTCGTTCGCCGACGGCCTCCAGGTCCAGCGTGTCCTCGCGGCCGTGGAAGACAGCTCGGCCTCCCGACAATGGCAGGAGATTCCCGCATGAACGCGTATACCCCCAGCAAGGCCGACAAGTTCTCGTTCGGTCTGTGGACGGTGGGCTGGGAAGGAGTCGACGTCTTCGGTACGGCGGTGCGCGCGCCGCTCGACCCGGTGCTCGCGGTCGAGAAGCTGGCCGAGCTCGGCGCGGCCGCCGTCTCCTTCCACGACGACGACCTGGTCCCGGACGACGCGCAGCGCCAGGCGGTGCTCGCCCGGTTCGGCAAGGCACTGGCCGACACCGGCCTGGTCGTCGAGATGGCCACCACGAACCTGTTCGCCCATCCGGTCTTCAAGGACGGCGGCCTGACCGCCAACGACCGTGACGTGCGGCGGTACGCGCTGGCCAAGATCCTGCGCAACGTCGACCTGGCCGCCGAGCTCGGCGCCACGACGTACGTGCTGTGGGGCGGCCGCGAAGGTGCGGAGTCCGGCGGCTCGAAGGACGTCCGGTCCGCGATGGACCGGTACAAGGAGTCGATGGACCTGCTCACGTCGTACGTGCGTGACCAGGGCTACGACCTGCGGTTCGCGCTGGAGCCGAAGCCGAACGAGCCGCGCGGCGACATCCTGCTGCCGACGATCGGGCACGCGATCGCGTTCATCAACGATCTCGAGCACCCCGAGCTGGTCGGCATCAACCCCGAGGTCGGGCACGAGCAGATGGCCGGCCTGAACTACGCGCACGGCATCGCCCAGGCGCTGTGGCACGGCAAGCTGTTCCACATCGACCTGAACGGGCAGCACGGTCCGCGGTTCGACCAGGACCTGCGCTTCGGCGCCGGCAACCTGCGCGAGGCGTTCTGGACCGTCGACGTCCTGCAGGGCGCGGAAGGGCAGCCCGGGTACGACGGCTACGTGCACTTCGACTACAAGCCGCCGCGCACCGAGGACCTGGAAGGCGTCTGGGAGACCGCGCGCGGCTGTATGCGCAACTACCTGATCCTCCGCGAGAAGGTGGCCGCGTTCCGGGCCGACCCGGAGGTCCAGGAAGCCCTGGCCGTCGCCCGGGTCGCGGACCTGTCCCAGCCGACGCTCGGCGCGGGCGAGTCCCTCGACGAGCTGCGCAAGGCGACGTACGACCCGGAGGCTCTGGCCGCTCGCGGCCTGGGCTTCGAGAAGCTCGACCAGCTGGCGATGGACCACCTGCTCGGAGTCCGCTGACCCACAAGACGCACGTCCCGCAGTAGCTGAACCGCAACACCAGGGCCGACGCCCGGGGACCCGCCCCGGAACTGGGTGACTCGGATCGGACCCCGATCCAAGGCACTTGATGGAGCGCGCACCTTATCCGACCCATAAGGAGCACCTCATGCACCAGCTACGCAGGCGCCTGCACGGCACGGTTGTCCGTGCCGTGCTGCTGGCGCTGATCGCCGCCTTGGCGATCCCGCTCAGCGCCTTGCCCGCGCGCGCCCACCCGGGCCACGGGGACGAGACGTTCAACGCCCTGATCTTCAGCAAGACCGCCGGGTTCCGGCACGACTCGATCCCGGCCGGGATCCAGGCCGTGAAGGACCTGGCGGCCGGCAACAACTTCACCGTCACCGCGACCGAGGACGCGGCGATGTTCAACGACACCGAGCTGGCCAAGTACGAGGTGGTCATCTGGATGTCGACCACCGGTGACGTGCTGAACGCCGACCAGCAGGCGGCGTTCGAGCGTTACGTCCAGGGCGGCGGCGGGTACGCCGGCGTGCACGCGGCCTCGGACACCGAGTACGAGTGGCCCTGGTACGGCAAGCTCGTCGGCTCGTACTTCGACAGCCACCCGGCCGGTACGCCGAACGCCGACGTCAAGGTCGAGGACAAAGCGCACCCATCGACGGCGGGCGCACCGACCACCTGGAATCGTACCGACGAGTGGTACAACTACCGGACGAACCCGCGCGACACCGTGCACGTGCTCGCCTCGCTCGACGAGACGTCGTACACCGGTGGCAACATGGGCCCCGAGCACCCGATCGCGTGGTGCCAGGACTACGACGGCGGCCGGGCTTGGTACACCGGCATGGGCCACACCATCGAGTCGTACGCCGACCCGGTCTTTCGCGAGCACCTGCTCGGCGGCATCAAGACCGCGGCGGGCGTGCTGCCGGCCGACTGCGGCGCGTCGCTGAGCGACAGCTACCAGAAGGTCGCCCTCGACGACGACACCTCCAACCCGATGGAACTGACCATCGCCAAGGACGGCCGGGTCTTCTACATCGACCGCAACGGTGCCGTGAAGATCGTCAAGACCGACGGCAGCGTGGTCACCGCGGGCACCCTGAACGTCTACACCGGTCAGGAGTTCGGCCTGCTCGGCATCGCGCTCGACCCGGCCTTCGACACCAACGGCTTCGTCTACCTGTACTACTCACCAGCGGGGGCCGAGGCCTTCGACCGGGTGTCGAGGTTCAAGGTGAACGGCGACACGCTCGACCTGGCCAGTGAGAAACAGGTCATCCGTATCGACACCCAACGGGACCAGTGCTGTCACGCCGGTGGTGCGCTCGAGTTCGACAACAACGGCAACCTGTTCATCGCGACCGGCGACAACAGCAACCCGTTCGACTCCGACGGCTACTCGCCGATCGACGAGCGGGCCGGCCGCTCCGCGTGGGACTCCCAGCGCAGCGCCGCCAACAGCAACAACTTCAACGGCAAGGTGCTCCGGATCCACATCGAGGCCGACGGTTCCTACACGGTTCCGGCCGGCAACATGTTCCCGGCCGGAACCGAGAAGACCCGGCCCGAGATCTACGCGATGGGCTTCCGCAACCCGTTCCGGATCGGCATCGACCCGACCACCAACCACCTGTTCGTCGCCGACTACGGTCCGGACGCCGGGCAGGTCTCGCCGACCCGCGGCCCGGACGGCCGGGTCGAGTGGGACGTCCTGGACAAGCCGGGCTTCTACGGCTGGCCGTACTGCGTCGGCAACAACACGCCGTACAACGACCACGACTTCGCCACCGGGACCTCCGGCGCGACGTTCAACTGCGCGGCACCGGTGAACAACTCGCCGAACAACACCGGCATCACCCAACTGCCGGCGGCGATCCCCGCCGGCCTGTGGATGGGCAAGTCGACGACCGGCGTACCGGAGATCGGTGGCAGTGGCGCGCCGATGACCAGTGGTGCGTACCAGTTCGACCCGGACAGCGACTCCGACCGCAAGTGGCCGCAGTACTTCGACGGCAAGGCGATCTTCGCCGACTGGAACGACAGCCGGCTGTTCTCGGTGCAGCTCGACGACGACCGGTCCAAGGTCGCCGACGTGTCCCGGATGCTCGGGAAGCTGGACTTCATTCGGCCGCACGCGTTGCAGTTCGGCCCGGACGGCGCGTTGTACGTGATCGAGTGGGGCAGCGGATTCGGCGGCAACAACGCCGACTCCGGCGTCTACCGCGTCGACTACGTGCAGGGCAACCGGGCACCGATCGCGCAGTTCACCACGGACAAGACGTCCGGCCCGGCACCGTTGACGGTCGCCTTCGACAGCACGGGATCGCGTGATCCCGACGGGCAGCCGATCACGCTGGCGTGGGACTTCGACGGCAACGGGACGACGGACTCGACCGAGGCCAAGCCGACCCACACCTACACGACGGCCGGCGTCTTCACGGCCCGGTTGACCGTGACCGACAGCGACGGCCGGACGGCGGTGTCGAACCGCTCGATCACCTCGGGCAACACCGCACCGACGATCTCGATCGAGGCGCCGGTCGACGGCGGGTTCTTCGACTTCGGCGACACGATCAAGTACAAGGTGACCGTCACCGATCCCGAGGACGGGACGGTGGACTGCCAGGACGTGATCACGCAGCCTGCCCTGGGCCACGACGAGCACGCGCACGGATACGAGCAGTATCACGGCTGCGAGGGGACGTTCCCGCTTCCTGGTGACGAGGGGCACGTCGGCGCGAACATCTTCGGCATCGTGACGGTGAAGTACACCGACAAGGGTGCTCCCGGCACCGGTGCGATCACCACCGAGAAGGTCGTGCAGCTGCAGCCGAAGACCCGCGAGGCGGAGTACTTCAACGAGACCGGTGGACCGGGCGAGGCGCCCGGCGTACAGGTCGAGGACACCGGTGACGTCGCCGGTGGCGGGAAGAACATCGGGTTCATCGAGGACGGCGACTGGTGGGGCTGGAAGCCGACCAACCTGACCGGGATCGACCGGATCGAGCTGCGGGCGGCCTCGCCGGACGCGGGCGCGACCGTCGAGGTCCGGCAGGGGTCACCGACCGACGGCGCGATCGTCGCGACGATCCAGGTGACGCCGACGGGTGCCTGGCAGACGTACGGGAACTTCTCGGCGGCGGTCAGCGGTGCCTCGCTGACCAGCGGTCCGCTGTACTTCGTCAAGACGACGGGTCAGCTGAACGCCAACTGGGTGAAGTTCATCGGCAAGGGGGTCACCGACAACCAGCGGCCGGCCGTGACGGCGACTGCCTCGGTGGTCCAGGGCAAGGCTCCGCTGAAGGTGGACTTCACCTCGGCGGCGACCGATCCCGAGGGTGACGTTCCGCTGGCGTACGCGTGGAGCTTCGGCGACGGCGCGACGGGCACGGGTGCTTCGCCGAGTCACACCTACACGGCCGCCGGGACGCACACGGCGACCGTCACGGTGACCGACTCGCGTGGCGCCAAGGGCACCGCGAAGATCGCGATCAAGGTCGACACACCGGCACCGCCGACGTGCCTGACCGGGCGTTCGGACGGGTTCGAGGGGACGACCCTCGACACCGGTCGATGGAGTGAAGTTGTCCGTGGCAACCAGGAGCTGTCGGTTGCCGGTGGCAACCTGGTGCTGCCGTTGACGGCGACCGACATCTACGGCACCGGCAACACCGGTACGCCGAACATCGTGCTGCAGCCGTTGCCCGCCGGAGCGTGGCAGGCGACCGCCAAGCTGACGATGCCGGCCCGTCTCGCCTACCAGCAGGCCGGGCTGATCGTGTACGGCGACGACGACAACTACGCCAAGATGGTGCTGCAGGGCCGGTCGACCGGTGCCGCCTCGGCGGCGGACCGGATCTTCCAGTTCATCCGCGAGGAAGCCGGGATGCCGAACGAGGTGGAAGCCTCCAACACGGCCAACCTCGGCGCGGAGTACCCGGACACGGTCTGGGTGCGGTTCACCAGTGACGGCGCGAGCCTGAAGGCGGCGTACAGCGCGGACGGCGCGACCTTCACCGAGATGCCGGAGACCAAGCAGCTGGCCGGGATCAGCAACCCCCGGATCGGGCTGTTCGGCCTGGCCAACCGGACCGAGGCGCTGCCGCTGGCGGCACAGTTCGACTACTTCAGCATCACGCCGGACGACACGGCCGAGGTCCCGACCCCGGACGACGAGTTCACCGGTACGGCGCTGGACGCGTGCCGCTGGTCCGCGATCGTGCGGCCCGACCCGGCGGCGTACCGGGTGACCGGTGGCGCGGTCGAGATCGACACCAGCAACGGCGACATCTACCAGGGCACGGCCACGAACCCGAAGAACCTGCTGCTGCAGCCGGCTCCCGACGGTGACTGGACGATCGAGACCAAGGTGGACGGCACGGCGTTCAACGAGGCCTACCAGCAGGGTGGGCTGATGGTGTACGGCGACGACGCGAACTACGTGAAGCTGGACTACCTCACCAGCAACGCTTCGGGCTCCGCGGTGTCGCGCGGGATCGAGCTGCGCAGCGAGGTGAACAACGCGGTCGTGTCGCCGCAGCCGAACGCTCCGGCGCCGACGCAGGGAGTCTGGCACCTGCGGCTGGCCAAGAGCGGGACGACCTTCACCGGGTCGTACAGCGCGGACGGTCTGGAGTGGACCGCGCTGCCGGCGGTGACGAACCCGGCGCTCGCGTCGGCGAGCTTCGGCATCTACGCCTTCGGGGTCGACCAGACCGCGTCGAAGACGGCGAAGTTCGACTACTTCAAGATCGTCCGGGACACGGTCGCTCCGCAGGTCAGCCTGTCGCTGAACCCGTCGGCGCCGTCCGGTCTGAACGGCTGGTGGACCGACGCGGTCGTCGCGACGGCGATGGCGACCGACAACCAGCCGGGACAGGTCTACCTGGAGCAGAAGGTCGGCGACGGGGACTGGTCGGAGTACACGACTCCGGTCAGCTTCGGGACCGACGGGACGCACACGCTCCAGGTCCGGGCGTCGGACACCGCGGGCAACGTGTCGGCGCCGGAGTCGGTGACCGTCAAGGTCGACCGGACGGCTCCGAAGTCGACGGTCACCGGGCTCGCGTCCGGTGGCAAGCTCGGCGTCGCGTCGCCGGTCGTGGTGTCGGCGACGGCTCAGGACGCGCTCTCCGGGCTCGCCGGGGTGACGCTGAAGGTCGACGGGAAGGCGCTCCCGGCCGGCGGCAAGCTGGACGGGGCCGCGCTCGGGCTCGGTGCGCACGAGCTCGCAGCCACGGCCACGGACAAGGCCGGCAACACCTCGATCACCAAGGTGCCGTTCACCGTGGTGGCGTCGTACGCCGAAGCCCAGAAGCTGGTCGAGCGGTACCGGGTCGCCAAGACGTTGCCGCTGGCAACGTCCACAGTGATGAAGGTGCAGCTCGCGCTGGCCGAGCAGGCGCAGCGCAAGGGTCTCAAGATCGTCGCGACCGTCGCGCTGGACCTGTATCTCAAGCAGGCGAAGACGGTGCGGGACGTTCCCGCCCGGACCCTGCTGACAGCTGTCGGGCAGGACTTGAGGAAGAAGATCTGACCCGATGAACACGTCGCTGTGCGAGACCGCACCCTGTCCGACGCGGAGAGGCGTGCAGGAGCTCCCGAACGCCCAGGTGGTTCGGCCCCACCCGGACGCCCGGGAGAGCGGTTTCGCACAGCGCCGGGGGACCGCCCAGTGGTCCTCGTCCCCGGCGCCCGGCCAGGCGCTCCGGCCGTGCGCCGGGGACACCCCCTGATCACCCGCCCCAGCCCGACCACCGTACCGATCGACGAAGGAGCAGAAAGCGATGGCACGACCGATCACCCTGTTCACCGGCCAGTGGGCCGACCTGCCGTTCGAGGAGGTGGCCCGGCTGGCGTCGGAGTGGGGCTACGACGGCCTGGAGATCGCCTGCTGGGGTGACCACCTCGACGTACGGAAGGCCGCCGAGGACGACGCGTACGTCCAGAACCGGCTCGACATCCTCGAGAAGCACAACCTGAAGGTCTGGACGATCTCCAACCACCTGCTCGGCCAGGCGGTCTGCGACGACCCGATCGACCAGCGGCACCAGGCGATCCTGCCCGCGCACATCTGGGGCGACGGCGATCCCGAGGGCGTGCGGCAGCGCGCGGCCGAGGAGATGGGCGTCACCGCGCGCGCCGCCCGGCGGCTCGGTGTCGACGTCGTGGTCGGCTTCACCGGCTCGGCGATCTGGAAGACCGTCGCGATGTTCCCGCCGGTCCCGCAGTCGATGATCGACGCTGGGTACGCCGACTTCGCCGACCGCTGGAACCCGATCCTGGACGTCTTCGACGAGGCCGGCGTGAAGTTCGCGCACGAGGTGCACCCGTCGGAGATCGCCTACGACTACTGGTCGACCACCCGCGCGCTGGAGGCGATCGGCCACCGTGAGGCGTTCGGCCTGAACTGGGACCCGAGCCACTTCGTCTGGCAGGACCTCGACCCGGTCGGCTTCCTGTGGGACTTCAAGGACCGGATCTACCACGTCGACTGCAAGGACGCGAAGCGCCAGGTCGGCAACGGCCGCAACGGCCGGATGGGGTCGCACCTGGCCTGGGGCGACCCGCGGCGCGGCTGGGACTTCGTCTCCACCGGGCACGGCGACGTCCCGTGGGAGGCGTGCTTCCGGATGCTCAACACGATCGGGTACGCCGGGCCGATCTCGGTCGAGTGGGAGGACGCGGGCATGGACCGCCTGGTCGGCGCCGCCGAGGCTCTGCAGTTCGTGAAGGGCCTGGCCTTCGACCCGCCGACCGCGTCGTTCGACGCGGCCTTCTCCTCCTAGCACCTGGGTTCCTGTGGTGCCGGGCCCTGCCCTGACCCGGCACCACAGGTGTTCTAGGGGCGTCCGGGCAACCGGTAGTTGTCGCCGAGGACCTGCCCACGGTTGGGCTTGTAGAGGTCGAAGCCCCTCGAGTTGCACTGCAGACCACCGTTGATGCAGTGGTTCACCAGGGCCGCCAGCGTTGGGACGTCCCAGGCGTTGAAGAAGTCGTAGTGCCAGGTGTACCCACGTCCGCTCGCCAGCCGGACGTCGGTGACGTTCCCGTCGGCGGGGAACGCGATCTTGAACTCCAGCATCGGGACCGGGTTGGGGTGACTGGACGGGCAGGAACCGTTCACCGGGTACGCCATGTGGCTCTTGTGGTCCGGGGTGTCCAGGTCACGCCCGTTCCAGCAGCTCGGAGCCTGGTAGCGGATGTTGAGCTGGGTCCCCGCGGGACAGTTCGACGGGAAGTCCCAGTTGTGCGTGCTGTCACCGCACTCCCAGCCCTCGACGGCGCCCGGTGAGGTCCGGAACTGGTCGAGTGTGGCGGACGGGCTGCCGACGACGTACCGAAGACCCGGCGGGAACGGCCGGACGGCTGCGTAGTCGAGGATGCCCGACTTGTAGTAGATGGTCTGGTGCCAGGTCTGCTGCACGGGCTGGCTGGTGCCGGCCCCGCGGAACATCGTCGGCCACCAGTACGCCGACAGGTCGTCGGGGTTCAGGCAGGTGGTCGAGTACGGGCCGGGCGCGTTGAGGCTGTCGAGCGTGGTGGCCGCGTTCGTCGTCTTGTTGCCGACGAAGCTGTGCTCGTGGGACGCGCCGGGCATGTTCGGGAACACGATGGGGTCGTCGTTGGCACGGTGGTTGACCGTGCAGTTGACCTGGAACTCGTGGTGGGTGACCAGGTCGTCGGCCTGCGCCTGGTTGCCGGCGACGGCGGTGAGGACAGCGCTGAGGGTCAGGGCGGCGGTGCCGCCGGCGAACAGGATCTTCTTCCTTCTGCTGAACACGGATCTCCTCCTGTCGGGGGACTCCGCGGGGCGGTGGGCAGGAACTGGGTACTACGCGGCCCGCGGTCTGGGAATCGCGGGAGAGCGCTCTCTGGAACAGCGTCGATCCGACCGTGCGCGCTGTCAAGAGCTGCCCGGTTCCGGAACCGGCTGAGCGTGAACGAGCCGTTGACAAGCCGCCGGATCGGCTCCACGATCAGTTCGCGAGAGAGCGCTCTCTGACTCTCGCGCACCGTTCCCCGGCTGTGTGGGCCGGGTCCCGGTCGCTGTGCTGTCCCGCCCTCACGCACACAGCGAAGGAGCACCACCCGATGATTTCGCCCACCCCACCGCGACGACGTGTGCGGTCCTTGCTCGCGGCAACCCTCGCGGCAGCTACCTTGCTGCTCGGCAACGCCGTACTGCAGGCCGTGCCCGCGCAAGCGGCAACTCTGCTGTCCCAAGGGCGCCCGGTCACCGCGTCCTCGTCCGAAGGAGCCGGTACGCCGGCGTCCGCCGCCGTCGACGGCGACCTGAACACCCGCTGGTCCAGCGTCTTCAGCGACCCGCAGTGGCTGCAGGTCGACCTCGGTTCGGCCGCGACCGTCAGCCAGGTCGTGCTGCGGTGGGAGTCCGCGTACGCGACGGCGTACAAGGTCGAGGTCTCCGACAACGCCCAGAACTGGCGGCCGCTGTACAGCACTGCCGCCGGCGACGGCGGCACCGATTCGCTCACCGTCAACGGCTCCGGCCGGTACGTCCGCCTGACCGGCACCCAGCGCGTCGGCGGCTACGGCTACTCGCTCTGGGAGTTCGAGGTGCACGGGACGCCCGGCACCGGCGGACCGCCGCAGGGCAACGGGACCGTCCAGGTCGCCGGTAGTCAGGGCAACTGGCAGCTGCTGGTGAACGGCGCGCCCTGGCAGGTCAAGGGCCTGACCTGGGGACCGGCCGCGGCCGACGCCCCGCAGCATCTCCCGCAGCTCAAGTCGATCGGCGTCAACACCGTGCGCACCTGGGGGACGGACGCGAGCTCCAAGCCGCTGTTCGACTCCGCGGCCGCGAACGGGATGCGCGTGATCGCCGGCTACTGGCTCCAACCTGGTGGTGGACCCGGCAGCGGCGGCTGCGTCAACTACGTCACCGACACGACGTACAAGCAGAACATGCTCGGCGAGATCCGGCGCTGGACGACCGAGTACAAGGACCACCCGGGCGTGCTGCTGTGGAACGTCGGCAACGAGTCCGTGCTCGGGCTGCAGAACTGCTACTCCGGCGCGGAGCTGGAGACGCAGCGGATCGAGTACGCGAAGTTCGTCAACGAGGGCGCCAAGGCGATCCACGCGATCGACCCGAACCACCCGGTCACCTCGACCGATGCGTGGGCCGGCGCCTGGCCGTACTTCAAGCAGTACTCGCCCGACCTCGACCTGCTCGCGGTCAACTCGTACGGCAACGTCTGCCAGGTCAAGCAGGACTGGATCAACGGCGGCTACAACAAGCCGTACATCCTGACCGAGGGCGGGCCTGCTGGTGAGTGGGAGGTTCCGAACGATGCGAACGGCGTACCGAACGAGCCGACCGACATCCAGAAGCGCGACGGGTACTTGCAGGCCTGGAACTGCATCACCGGGCACAGCGGGGTCGCGCTCGGCGCGACGCTGTTCCACTACGGCAACGAGAACGACTTCGGCGCGGTCTGGTTCAACATCGCGCCGGGCGGCGAGAAGCGGCTGTCGTACTACGCGATCCGGCAGGCGTACGGCGGTCCGAGCGGTGGCAACACGCCGCCGGTGATCACGGCGATGAATCTCAGCCGGACGACCGACGTACCGGCCGGTGGGACTCTGTCGGTGAACGTCGCGGTGACTGATCCGGATGGCGATCCGCTCTCTCATGAATTCAAGGTGGGCGGCAAGTACATCGACAACAACGGGGCGCTGGTGACGACGCCGTCGTCGGGCAACGGTCCGTTCACGGTGACCGTTCCGCAGCGGCTCGGGGTGTGGAAGCTGTACGACTACGTGCGCGACGGCAAGGGCAACGTCGGGATCGAGACGCGGTCGTTCCGGGTGGTCGCGCCGCCGGTGACCGGGACGAACGTTGCTCGGGGCAAGCCGGTGACGGCGTCGTCGTACCAGCAGGTCGGCGACGGCGCGCCGTTCCCGCCGTCGAACGTGACCGACGGGAACAACACGACGCGCTGGGCGAGCGACTGGGCCGATCCGCAGTGGATCCAGGTGGATCTGGGGTCGGTGCAGTCCTTCGATCGCCTGCAGCTGATCTGGGAGGGCGCGTTCGCGCGGTCCTACCGGGTCGAGGCGTCGGACGACGGCGCGAACTGGCGGCAGGTCTACACCACGGCGGACGGGAACGGCGACGTCGACGACCTCGGCGTGGCCGGCTCCGGCCGGTACGTGCGGCTGACCGGGACCCAGCGGGGGACCGGGTTCGGCTACTCGCTGTACGAGTTCGGCGTCTACCGGCGCTGAGTCGAGGAGGTACGGCGGTCCGCGCTGGCGGGCCGCCGTACCTGTGGACAAGGAACAGAGGTCCGGCCGTTGACAGAGCTACGATCCGTTGCCATGAAGTCGATAGCGCGGACGCCCACGTTGGAAGACGTCGCCAAGGTCGCGGGCGTCTCCCGGGCGACGGTGTCCCGGGTCGTCAACGGCCAGGCGTCGGTCGACGCCGCGTTGAAGCGCAAGGTTCTCGCCGCGGTCGACAAGATCGGTTACCGGCCCAACAGCGCGGCCCGGGTTCTGGCGGGGCGCCGGACCGGCGAGCTCGCCCTCGTGCTGTCCGGTTCCGACGGCTCCGCCGAGGAGGTCTTCGGCGACCCGTTCTTCGGCCGGATCACCGGGGGAGTGGTCAAGCACCTGCGCACCAAGGGCATCCACCCCACCCTGTTCCTCGCGGACTCCGAAGCCGCCCGCCGGGAAGCGGTCGACCACGTACGCCGGGGCGCCGCGGACGGCGCTCTGCTCGTCTCCACGCACGCCGACGACATCCTCCCAGGCCTGTTCGTCGAGGCGGGCCTACCAGCGGTGTTGTTTGCCCGGCCCGCGCTGCACGCCCCGATCAGCTACGTCGACCTGGCCCACGAGGTGGGCGCCTCCCTGGCCGCCGACCGCCTCGTCTCCCGCGGCTGCCGGCGGGTCGTCACGATCGCCGGCCCCACGGACGTCCCCGCCGCCCAGGACCGCCTCACCGGCTTCCGCCAGGCGATGGCCCGGCACGGCCAGCCCCACATCCCAGTTGCCCACGGCAACTTCACCCAGGACTCCGGCGAAACCGCCATGCTCGACCTCCTCACCAAGGTCCCCGACCTGGACGCGGTCTTCGCCGCCAACGACCTGATGGCAGCCGGAGCCCTCCGAGCCCTCCGAGACGCCGGCCGCACTGTCCCCGACGACGTAGCCGTCATCGGCTTCGACGACAGCGCCCCCGCCAGCACGTCCGTCCCACGCCTCACCACCATCGCCCAACCCCTTGAGAAAATGGCCGCGGAAATGTCCCGCCTCCTGGTAGCCCAAATAGAAGCCCCGGGCCAGTCCCCCCAGTGCACCATCTTCGACCCCCACCTGGTCGAACGAGCCTCAGCCTGACGAGCAGAGTGCCCCTTACTGCGGTCTTCCGGGCCGAGGGATGGCGCCTGACGCGTCCTGGGTTCGGGCCCACATGTCAGTTGCCCATGGCAGCTTGACCCAGGACTCCGGCGGTGGTTGGGCGTCCGGGTGCTGACTGATGCGTTGTTTCACCACTGACGCGGTGTACCGCATCAGTCGTCGTACAAGACGTCAGTGGTGGAACAGGAGGGCGGCGGCTCGTCCGGACGACCGAGCAGACAGATGTCATGAACGCGCGACCCGCTCCGACTTACCAGTGAAGGCGCCCCACGGCGCCCTGAGCTGGAGGGCTGGATGATGGATCCGCTGAATCTGCTGGTGGCACGACAGAACGTGGCTGACCAGGTGCGGGAGACCGCCCAGGGTGATGACAAGGGTGCGAAGGACGCGCGGTTGGGGCCTGTGGTTCAGGTGGGGTGGTGGCAGTGGTTGATGAGTCGGTGGGAAATCGGGCGCGCTACGACCCGGCGGCGTGTCACAGTCCTGCGGTGACGGAAACGACGCGAGAAGAGCAGATTGCCGAGCTGTTGGCGGCGTACGACGAGCAGTTGCGCGGTGGCGCGGAGGGCTCGGGCGTTCCGAGTACGACGGACGGCCCGGTGACCCGGGTCGAGTACCCGACGCGGGGCTTCGTGAGCTACCGCTCTCTCGACGGACTCGAGGGCGCCGAGCTCGATGCGCTGATCGCCCGCCAGCGGGACTTCTTCGCCGCCAAGGGGCAGGCGATGGAGTGGAAGACGCGCGGGCACGATCTTCCGGCCGACCTGCCCGAACGGCTGACCAAGGCCGGGTTCGTGCCCGAGGAGCGGGAGACGGTCGTGATCGCGGAGAGCGCGACCATCGCCGCTCGCCTGGAGGGGCGGGAAGCGGTCGACGGTGTGACGATCCGCCGGACGACCGAGCTGAGCGACTTCGAGCGGATCGCGGCGATGGAGACGACGGTGTGGGGCGAGGACTGGTCCTGGCTCACCGGCGACCTGGTCAGCCGGAACGCGGCCGGGCAGACCGACATCTACGTCGCGGAGGCCGCCGGCGAGGTCGTCTCCGCCGCCTGGGCGGTGCACAAACCGAACACCGACTTCACCGGCCTGTGGGGCGGTTCGACGCTCGCGGAGTGGCGCGGCCGCGGGATCTACAAGGCGCTGGTCGCCGTACGGGCCGCTCGTGCGGTCGAGCTCGGGCACAAGTACCTGCAGGTCGACGCCTCCGACGACAGCTCGCCGATCCTGCAGCGGCTCGGGTTCCTGCCGGTCACCACGACCACGCCGTACGTGTTCACCCCGAGCACCAGCTGACGCCCAGCTCGGCAGATCTACAGTCGTACGGCGTTCAACTGGTAGACAGGACAGATGCAGCAACTCCGGGCGCTGGGGATCTCCGCGCAGGCCGAGGCGATCTACCTCGACCTGATCGCGCGGGGTTCCGTCGACCGGTCCGACCTGGTCGAACGCCACGGTGCCGGTCTCGACGCCCCGCTCGACGAGCTCGCCGCGATCGGCCTCGTCGAGCGGTCCGGCGACAAGGTCCTCCCGCAGCCGCCGCACCTCGCGATGGAGGCGGTCGCCCAGCGCCGTACGAAGGAGGCCGAGCTCGCGCGGGAGAGCGCTTCCTTACTCTCCGACCTGTGGACCGCCGGGATCGGCCGGCAGACGTACGTCGAGCTGCTGCCGTCGCTCGAGGTCACCCGCTCGGTGATCAACTCCGTCCAGGTCGACGCCGAGCAGCGGGTCCGTGCGATGACGGTCGGTAACATCGCGTCACCGACGAACCCGCAGATCGTCGGCGGTCTCTTCGACGCGCTGGCCCGGGGTGTCACGTACGAGGTCATCTACGGCACGCGCGTGCTGCAGGACCCGGATGCGCTGCGGATGGTCCAGCAGTGCGTCGACGCGGGGGAGCAGGCGCGCGTCTTCCCGGAGATCCCGCTCAACCTGACGATCGTCGACGACCGCTGGGCACTGGTCGCGGCCCGTACGACGGTCGGCGAGATCGTGAACAGCGCGGCGATGGTCGTGCACCACTCGCCGTTCCTGACCGGCTTGATCGGCATCTTCGACGCGCTGTGGCGCGTCTCGGTCCCGATCACCGGCGGCACCGAGAACACCGAGGTGATCGGGGCGCCGGCGCTGGAGACGAAGCGGCTGCTCACGTACCTGAGCGCCGGCCTGACCGACGAGTCGATCGCGCGCGAGTTCGGCGTCAGTGAACGGACCGTCGCCCGAAGGATCAGCCGCCTGCAGGAGACACTGGGTGCCCAGACCCGTTTCCAGCTGGGCGTCCAGGCCTCCCGGCAGAACTGGCTTTGACGTCCGGTGAGCGGGGGTGTCGAGAACGCGACGGCGGCTCCGACGTTACCGGTGCAGGCGCCGGAACGGCGACGAATCAGGAGGAGCTGGGATGAAGTACATGCTGTTGATCCACGCGAACAAGCAGGGCTGGGACGAGATGCCCGCGCAGTGGACCCCGGAGGACGTCAAGGCCATGGTCGGCTACATGGACGACCTCAACCGTGACCTGCAGGAGGCCGGCGAGCTGGTCGAGGGGCGCGGCCTGTCCGGGCCCCACGCGATGAAGAACGTCCGGGCCGGCGACAACGGTGAGCCGATCGTCACCGACGGGCCGTTCACCGAGACCAAAGAGGTCCTGGCCGGCTACTGGGTGGTCGACGTCGCGAGCGAGGAACGCGTCCTGGAGATCGCTCTCCGCGTCTCCCAGGCCCCCGGTCCCGGCGGCCGCCCGACCAACCAGAACGTCGAGGTCCACCCCGAGGGCGAAGCACCGGCCTGATAACCGGTCGCTCCCACGGCCCGGCGTGACTACCGTCGACGGCTATGGATCCCAAGGAGATCGTCCGGCGCGGGTACGACGCGCTCTCGGTCCGGTACGACGAGGCCTACGGCGGCGAGTCGAAGTACCGGACCTGGATCGACCAACTCCTCGAGCGGTTCGACGACGGCAGCCGCGTCCTCGACGTGGGGTGCGGCAGCGGTCTCCCGCTCGCCCGTGAGCTCGCGGCCGCGGGGCATGCTGTCACCGGGGTCGACATCAGCGAGGTGCAGATTCGCCGGGCGCGTGAACTGGTGCCGCAGGCGGAGTTCGTGCTGGCCGACGCGGCGTCGCTCGACTTTGCAGCTGGGTCGTTCGACGCCGTGGTGTCGTTCTACGCGCTGATCCACCTGCCGCAGGACGAGCAGCGGCAGCTGCTGCGGAACATCGCGACGTGGCTGCGGCCCGGCGGCTGGTTCGTCTGCACGATGGGGGAGCAGGCGTGGACCGGTGTCGACGGGGACTGGCTCGACAGTGGGGTGAGCATGTGGTGGAGCCACGCGGACGCCGGCACCAACCGGGGGTGGATCGCTGAGAGCGGGCTGGTGGTCGAGGAGCAGGAGTTCGTTGCCGAGGGCGACAGCGGGCACATGCTGTTCTGGGCCCGGCGGCCCTTCTAGGGCTGGGCTTTGCGGTACATGGCCCAGTTCGTCGGGCCGTTGCTCGGGAGCTCGATCTTGCCGAGGACCTCGAAGCCGAGGGACTCGTAGAAGGTGACGTTCGTGGCCGTCTGGGTCTCGAGGAAGACCGGCGAGTGCTCCTCGTCGGCGCAGGCCAGGCCGGGGGCGATCACCGCGCGGCCGAGGCCTTGGCCCTGGTGGTGGGGGTCGACGCCGACCATGCCGAGGATCCACAGCGGTTCGGTCGGGCGCAGGACGGCCATTGCTCGACCGACCGCCTGCATCGGGAGAGCGCGATCTCCCGAGATCTCGCGGAACTCTTCGGCGTACGGCGCGGTGACGTCGCGCGGCGTCCGCGGTGTCGTCCAGACGGCGACGGCGACGGCGCGGTGGTCGGCGCTGGTCCAGACCTTGCCCTGTTCGAGCCCGACCCCGGTGACGAACAGGCGGTAGTAGCGTTCCAGCCGGTCGAGGTAGTCGTCGGCGGCGATCGCCAGCCGCGACATCGGGTAGTCCTCGAACGCGCGCACCAGCGTCCGCACCATCGGCTCGATGTCGCTGGTCCCAGCAAGCCGGATCCCCATGCCCGCCACCCTACTCAGCGTTCGAGCTGCCGTACGACGTGGTCGGCGACGGCGGCCATGCCGGCTTCGTTCGGGTGGTACGGCACGGACCCGCCGAGGGCCGGCGGGCGCAGCCCGAAGCCTGTCGTCCACGGCTCGGCCGAGCCGACCGCGTGCTCCTTGCTCGGCCCGGAGATCGCGACCAGCTCCGCGCCCGACTTCTCCGCGGCCGTCGCGAACGCGCCGGCCAGGCGGTCGGCCATCAGCGCGATGCTCGGGAGCTGCTCCTCGTTCAGCGGTACGTCGAGCCGCGGGCGGGTCGCCGGGCCGACGACCGCGAGGTAGTCGACCAGCAGGATCCGCGCGGAGGGAGCGCGATCCCGGATCGCGCCGACGACCTCGGCCAGGTGGGCGGCGGCCGCGTCGTACGCCGCGTCGTCGCGCAGGTAGCTGACCCGGGCGCGGATCCGGTTCGCGACCCGGCGGCCGAGGAGCGTGGCGGGCTTGGCGAGCGTGTTCATCAGGCTGCCGCGGACGAACGCGCCGATGTACTCGAGATCGTTGCCGCCGGCCGTCACCGTGACCAGCGCGGTGTCGGGGCCGACGGCCTCGAGCTGCGGGGCCGCCTCGTCCTGGCGGTCGGTGAGCAGGTGGGCGGTGGTCGCGCCGGAGTACGTGACGTCGACCAGGTCGAGCCCGAGCCGCTCGGCGACCAGGTGCGGGTAGTTGCGCCCCGACCGGCCCGCGGCCTTGTCCACCACGGGCGCGATGCCCGGTCCCGCCGCGAAGGAACTGCCGAGCGCGACGTACCGACTGCCAGTTGAGATCACACCGGCCAACCTACCGCGAGCGACCCGCCGAGGAGCGGGGGTCGGTGTGCAGGCGGAGGCCGGTGCTCGTCGGAACCTGCCGCCCCCGGTTGGTGTCCGGCGATCTCGTGCGGAGAGCGTGCTCTCAGCTGGTCCAGCGGCCGCGGTGGACCAGGTCGCCGGCCGGTCTGCGGCGCTTGCTCAGGTTGCGCGGCGGTTCGTCGGAGTAGCCGATCGAGATCGCGCCGATCGGCATGAAGTGCTCCGGTACGCCGAACTGCTCGCGGTACACCCCGATCCGGTCGGCCGGCAGCCCGAAGAAGCAGGCCCCGAGCCCCTCGTCGACCGCGGTCTGCAGGATCAGCAGCGCCGACATCCCCGCGTCGATGTCCCAGTACGGCACCGGCCACCAGTCCTCGGCGCGGTCGTCGTGGCCCTTGTCGGGCTCGGCGTACCGGTCGAGGTAGGCCTCCTTGTTCGAGTGCACGACGATCAGCAGCGGCGTCTCGACGTTCGCGGCGAGCCAGTTCTCCGGCTCCGCCTCCGGCCGGGCCGCGTCCCGGAACCGCGCGATGTCCTCCTGGTCGTCGAGCACCAGGTACCCGAACCCCTGCGAGAAGCCGGCCGACGGCGCCCGCAGCGCGTTGTCGAGGATCCGCTCGACGATCTCCGCCGGCACCGCCCGCTGCACGTCGTACCGCCGAACCATCCGCCGCCGCCGCACCACATCCTGAAAGTCCATGCGTGCAAAGTACGTGCTCCCGGGTCTGTTCGGTACAGCAATTCCGTTCCTGGGTCGCCAGGCGCATAGGCTCCGGCCGTGAGCGAAGACTTCGGGAGTTCCGGGATCAGAGAGCGTGTTCTCGCGGGGTGGGCGGCGGCGCCCGTGCGGTTCCGGGAGGACGCGAACGCCGAGGAGGATCTGGCCCTCGGCGGGTACCTGGACCGCGTGGTGGTGGAGCTCGCCCAGAACGCGGCGGACGCGGCGGTGCGGGCCGGGGTGCCGGGGCGGGTGCGGTTCTCGTTGCGCGACCAGACGCTGGTCGTCGCGAACACCGGTACGACGCTGACGGCGGCCGGGGTCGAGTCGCTCGCGACCCTGCGCGCCTCGGCGAAGCGGGACGACGATCTGGAGCGCGCCGGCGGCGACCTGCGGCAGCTGGACCCGCGGGCGGTCGCGGTCGGGCGGTTCGGGGTCGGGTTCGCCGCGGTGCTCGCGGTGACCGACGAGCCGGTGATCCTCTCGCGCAGCGGTGGGGTGCGGTTCTCGCGGGCGGACACGGCGGCCGCGGTGGCGGCGCTGGGGTCGGACGGCCTGGACTTGGAGGTACGACGGCGCGACGGTCAGGTGCCGGTGCTCCGCCTGCCGTTCCCGGCCGAGGGGGAGCCGCCGGCGGGGTTCGACACCGCGGTGATCCTGCCCCTGCGCGACGACGCCGCGCGGGAGCTCGTCCGGCGGCTGCTTGCCGACGCAGGCGACCCGCTGTTGCTCGCGTTGCCCGGGCTCGAGCAGATCGAGATCGACGTCGACGGCGAGGAGCGGGTCCTCGCCGACGTGACCTCACGCTGGACCGTACGACGAGCAGCAGGCGTCCTCGACGAGGACACGAGAGAGCGGTTGCTGGCCGACCGCCCGACCGAGGAACGCGCGCGGCCGTACTGGTCGGTGCTCTGGGCCCTGCCGCGCGACGCCGGCACCGCCGTACCAAGGACGGTCTTCGCGCCCACGCCGACCGACGAGTTGTTGTCGCTGCCGGTGTTGCTGTTGGCAACCTTTCCGCTCGACCCGTCCCGGCGGCACGTGGCGAAGGGTCCGCTCACCGATCACCTGGTCGAGAAGGCCGCGCAGGCGTACGGCCGGCTCCTCCAGACGCAGGCGGAAGCCGGTGCGAACATCCTTCCGCTGGTACCGACAGGCCTGGCGGCGGGTGCCCTGGACGGTGCTCTCCGGGATGAGATCTTGAGCGTTCTGCCAACCACACCACTCCTTCAAGGGCTCGAATCCCAGCCAGAGTTGGTGCGTCCTCAGGACGCTGTCGTGGTGGGCGGCGCCGACGAGGCGTTCGAGGTGGTCCTGGCACCGATGGTCGGTGGGCTGGTTCGGGAGCGCCGCGAGGATCGCACGGCGCTGGACGCCTTGGGCGTACGGCGGGTGGAACTGGCTGAAGTGGTCGACCAGCTGGGCGCGGCGGGGGAGTCGCCGCAGTGGTGGCGGGAGACCTATGGAGCGCTCTCCGGGATGGTCACGGATCCCTTGCTGCGTGAGGCTTTGGGGACCTTGCCCGTGCCGCTGGCCGACGGTCGACTGGTTCGAGGTGTCCGTGGACTGCTGCTGCCGGGCCGGGAGCTGCCCAGCGAGGTTCTCGCGACCTTCGGCGAGTACGGCGTACGGGTGGTGCATCCGGACGCCGCGCACGAAACGCTGGAACGCCTGGGAGCGCTTCCCGCGACTCCCCGCACGTTGCTCGAGGACAGCGCGGTCCGTACGGCGGTGGAGCACTCGGCCGACGCCGACGATCCCGGGCTGATCGCTGCCGCGGTGCTCGGCGTGGTCGCGGTGGATCCGAGCCAGGCCGACGGCCTGTGGTGGTTGTCCGACCTGGTCCTGCGCGACGCCGACGGCGAACTGGTCCCGGCGAACGCGTTGGTGGTTCCCGGCTCCGAGGCCGAGGCGGTGCTCGACGAGGACGAAGTCGCGCCGATCGAGCGCGACCTGCTGGAGCGGTACGGCGTCGAGGCGCTCGGCGCTGTCGGCGTCCTGAGCTCGCTGGGCGTGGTCGCGGCGGCCGATGTCGTGCTCGACGAGTTGCCCGAGCAGCTGGCGGATCTCGACGGGATCGAGGACTGGGCCGACGACGTCGCGCCGGACGGTTCGCGGTACGGCGTGACGGTGGGCGAGCTGGTGGCCGTACGGGATCTGGACTGGGTCACCGACGACGCGTGGCCGCGGGTGCTGGAGCTGTTCGGTTCGTCGCCCGAGCTGCGGCGCGCGCTGGTCGATCGGCCGCGGGTGGTCGGGCCGGACGATCGCGCGTACGGCGTACCGTCGTACGCGGCGTGGTGGATCAGGGAGCGCGTTCTCCTGGAGGACGGTGAGCCGCTGGCCGGCCGAGCGGATCCGGAGGCCGATCCGGTGCTGGCGAGTCTGCTCGATCCCGCGCCGGAGTGGACGGCGCGGCTGGATCCCGAGGTCCGGACGGCGGTCGGGCTGGTGCGGTCGGTGGCTGACCTGGACGTCGACGGGGTGGGGGAGTTGCTGCACCGGTTGGCGGATCCGGAACGGGAGATCGGGGAGAGCGCGATCCTGGGTCTCTGGCAGCAGCTGGGGACGCTGACGGTGTTCCCGGACTCGGCTCCGGAACACGTCCGGGTCCTCGGCGGGGAACAGCCGGCCGCCGCGGTGGAGGTGTTGAGTGGCGTTGTCGCAGCCGGAGACGCCGTGGTCGCGGACTCTCCGATGTGGGTGCAGCGCGACGATCTCGGCGGGTTCGTCGTCGCGTTCGGCGTGGTCGCGGACGGTCTGAGCGATCTGCTCGAAGTGCCGATGGCCGGAGAAGTTGCTGCGGGCAAGGTTGACGGAGAGGGTACGGCGGCCGACGTACCGGCGATCGTGCAGGAGCTGGTGCCACAGGTGCCGGACGTGTGGTGGGAGCACGAGGAGCTGACCGTCGACGGGGTCGAGGTCTCGTGGTGGGTCAGCGACGACGGCGCACCGCACGCGGCGACGTTCAACGGGCTGGCGAAGGCGCTGGCCTGGGCGGCCGGTCGCTGGGACCAGCGGCACGTCATCCTCGCGATTCTGAGCGACCCGAGCCGCGCGTCGGAGCTACGGATCGACGCGACCTTCGATCAGGGCTGAGGCGCTGCTGGTCGCCCAGCAGGCGCGGATCGCCGCTGGTCGTCGGCGACTCTGGCGGCGGTCGGGCGCCGGCGTCCCTCCAGCGCGGGACGATCTCGTCGTCGACCACCCACGGCTGCTTCGACGAGCTTGGCCAGCTCGGCCGGTGTCCCTCGACGAGCTTGGCCAGCTCGGGGTTGTCGATGCCGGCGGCCAGCAGCCGCGCCGACTTGATCGCGTGCGGGTCGCCCAGCCGGCCGAGATGAAGCTGGGCGCGGACGACGAGCTCGCGCATGTCGCACCGCGCGGCCAGCGCCGCGAGCTGGGCAACCAGCGGCCTGGCCCGGACGTGATCGCCCTGATCGAGCGCCGTACGAGCTGCTGTGTCGAGCACGTGCGCGTGGACCCACTGGTAGCGATCCGGTTCACGGCTGGCCCGACGAGCGGCCTGGTCGAGCCAGTGCACGACCCCCTGATAGTCCCCGCGCTCAGCGGCGAGCAGTCCAAGCCCCCGCGCCGCAATCCCTTCCCAGCAAGGGTCGTTGACCTGGCAAGCCAACGCCCACGCCTGCTCGAAACCCTCACCCGCGGCGCCGACCTCACCGGCGTGAAGATCCAGCTCGGCCTGCAACGCCTGCGGCCACGGCAGGAACGCGACCCACCGCTGCTGCCTGACCAGGTCGAGCGATTGCGCGACGGCCGTGCGGGCCTGGCTGTAGTCACCACGGAGCAACTGCGCACGCCCGAGGATCGACAGCGACCAGGCCTGCTGCCGCGCATCACCACACTCAGCCGCTAGCTCGGTCGACTGCACAAGCTGCCGCAACGCGGCCGGATAGTCCCCGAGATCCGACGAGTTCATCCCCCGTACGCCGAGAATCGCCGCGGTGTCCGCAGAGCCCACGGCCAGCCCCGCGGCCTTGGCCAGCCAGGTCTCGGCCGTAGCCCGCCGCCCGGCCTGCACCTCGACGAACCCCAGTTCCCGGTACGCCGTGACGACGGTCGCGCGATCCTCGGCCCGCTCCGCGACCAGGATCGCCTCCTGCAAGGTGATCGCGCCCTCTTCGTCGCGGCCTCGGATCGCGTGCACGAGAGCACCGCCAAGAGCAACGAGAGCGCGTCCCTGCAGCTGGGCGTCAGCGCACCGCGCCGCCTCAGAGACCGCTCTCCGAAGGCACTCCAGCCCCGACTCGACCACCCCTGCGGCAACCGCCGCCCGGCCGGCCTCGAACGCACTCAACGCCGTCGCCCGGCTCCCGACGACACTGAGCGCAGGCCCTCGATCGACTGCCGACGCTTGCCGCAGCGCGGCCGACGCCTCGATCCCCAGCTCCCGACGCAGCAGGTCCTCGCACACCGCGACCTGCCGCAGGGCCGCCGGTCGATCACCCGACACCGCGAGGCTCCGCACGAGCAGCTCGTGATTCCCCTGCTCCAACGGATTCGCCGCAACGGCCTTGCTGGCAAAGGGAATCGCGTCCCGCGCGCGCCCGGCCGCGACCAGTCCGACCGCTGCTTCCCGCAGGCGAGCCTCGACGGCGGAGGCGATGCGCTGCCGCTCGATCAGCAACCAGGACTCGAAGTCCGGGCACGCCTCCAGCTCGAGACCTTCCAGCAGCTCGCCCTCGATCTCCAGCAGCCGCCTCGGATCGGCCGACGCGAGGCCGGCGGCGGCCCCGCCCGCGTCGAGCACCTGGAGCACATCCACACCCAGTACGCCGGCCAGCGAGCTCATCACCGGATCACCACAGAGCGCTCCCCGGACGCCGAGAGCCCGGCGCAGTTCCGCCAACGTCCAGCGCAACGCGCCGAGCGGATCCTCGGCGTCCGCGAACAGCAACTCCGCCAGGCGTTTCCGGGTCGGCGGACGTTCCGCGAGCAGCACGTAGGCGAGCAGCGCCCAGCTCTTCCGTCCCCGCGGCGACCGCACCGGCACCCCGTCGTACGTGATCGAGGGCCGCCCGAGCAGCCTGATCGTCCCCTCCATGACCCACCCCCCGACCCTCAGTGTGGACCCGCGCCCCGCTGGTGTCACCGGCGAACGCCGACGGCCTCCAGGTACTCCGCGTGCGCGGCGATCGTGCCGTCGTCGGCCTGGTTGAACTCGCGCGGTACGTCGGCCAGCTCGGTCGCGAACTGTGCGCGGTCGGACTCGGTCAAAGTCCCGGCCAGCTTGGTGATCGGCCCGTAGAACTCACGGAACCACTCCGAGAAGTGCTCGGCCGAGTGGTAGCGGAACACGTACTCCCGCTTGGTCAGCGCGGTCCACTCGACCCGGTCGCCGAACAGCTCGGCCAGGTGCGCCTCGGTGCCCCACAGCACGGCGGGCTTCACCCCGGCCGGCGGCGGAGCCCACTTGCCGACGACCTTGAACATCTGCCCGACCATCCCGGTCGGGGTCCAGCAGGAGAGCGCGATCTTGCCGCCCGGCTTGGTGACCCGGACCAGTTCGTCCGCCGCCCGCTGGTGATCCGGAGCGAACATCACGCCGACCGTGCTGAGCACGAGGTCGTACGACGTGTCCGGGACCGGCAGGTTCTCGGCGTCGCCCTCGGTGAAGGTGACCGGCAGGTGCTCGGCGGTCGCGCGTTCGCGACCCTGTGCGAGCAGGTTGGTGGCGTAGTCGATCCCGGTCGCGTCGGCGAACCGGCGGGCGGCCGCGAGGGCGGCGTTGCCCTGACCGCAGGCGACGTCCAGGACCCGTTGCCCGGCCCGTACGTCGGCCGCCTCGACCAGCAGCTCGGCGATGATCTGCAACGTGTTGCCGACCCGCGGGTAGTCGCCGGTCTGCCAGCCGGCGCGCTGCTTGGCCTTGATCGCCTCGAAGTCCACGGCGGTGCTTGTCATCGTGCGTTCCCCTCGAACGTGGTTGGTGCGCCCAGGCAATCCAGTCACCGTGTGAAAGATCGTGTGACAGCAGCGATCACGCAGCGCGAGCCATCGTTGTCAGAGGTTGGTATATCGACTGATCAGCGGAAACCGGCAGATTTTTCAAGCCTGGCAGCAAAGTCTTGCCATCGTTGTCATCGCTACTTATAGTCCGAGAAACGTTTCAACCAGTGATGTCGCAGCCAGAGCAAGCGAAACGGAGATGCCTTACGTCACATCGGCCGGGCGCGATCCACCGCGCCGACGGAGGCCGAGCCACACCTCGGACCGAAGGAGATCCGATCGTGAACGACGCGCCCCGCCCACAGTTCGAGAACGTCGCAGAGGTCGTACGGCACCAGCTGAGTCGCCGCAGTCTGGTCGGGGGAGGTGCGGCGCTCGGACTTTCGGGCCTGCTGGCCGCCTGTTCCGGCAGCGGTTCGTACTCCGACAAGCCGGCCAACAAACCGGCCGCCACCAAGTCGGTCCAGATCGGCAAGGCGAACATCCCGACGCCGCGCGACCAGACGGTCGTGATCGGCCAGGTCGAGTACAACGTCTTCGACAGCTTCAACACGATGATCCCGAACGGCTGGCAGTCCGGGGCCGGGTTCGAGTCGATCTGCCGCGAGGCGATGTTCTACCTCAACCTGGCCAACGGCGAGCTGAAACCGTGGCTGTGCACGGGGTACGAGTACAACACCGACCACACGCAGCTGACGTTCAAGTTCGACCCCAAGGCGAAGTGGAGCGACGGCAAGCCGCTGACCGCGAACGACTTCAAGTTCACCGTGCTGCTGCTGAAGGACCGCAGGGACCTGTTCGGTGGTGGCGGTGACCTGGCCGAGTTCGTGCAGTCGATCGACGTACCGGACGCCCAGACCGCGGTGCTGAAGCTGAAGAAGCCCGGGCCGCGGACGCACTACAACTTCATCGCGGCGATCGCGAGCGCGTTCGACATCCTGCCCGAGCACGTCTGGAAGACCCAGGACCCGACCAAGTTCAAGGAGAACCCGCCGACCCGCAGCGGCCCGTACAAGCTGAAGCAGACGATCCGCAGCCAGCGGATGTTCGTCTGGGAGAAGAACCCGGACTACTGGGCCAAGGAGCAGCTCGACCCGGCTCCGCAGTACGTCGTGTACCAGAGCACGGCCAAGCAGCTGGACTCCGCGGCGCTGGCCTTCGAGCGGGCCGAGTTCGACGTCGGCTCGATCGACGAGCAGCACGCCAAGCAGCTGCGCAACACCGGCTACCCGGCGATGGTCACCACCCAGTTCCACGACCCGAACCCGCGGATCGTCTGGCCGAACTGCGACCCGGCCCGAGGGGTGATCGCGGAGCCGAAGATGCGCCAGGCGATCAACTACCTGATCGACCGGGAGAAGATCGGGACGTCGATCTGGCCGGTGAAGGTCCCGGCCGCGATCTACCCGTGGGCGGATTACCCGAGCAACGACGCGTGGAAGAACGACGAGCTGGCCGAGAAGTACAAGTTCGAGTACAGCCCGGACAAGGCGAACGCGCTGCTCGACGAGATCGCGCCGAAGAACGCGGCCGGCAAGCGGACCTACAAGGGCAAGGAGATCAACCTCGAGTTCATCACCGCCTCGCCGGTCGACGGTCCCGAGTACGCGATCGCGAACGTGATCAAGACAGACCTCGCCAAGGCCGGGGTGCCGGCGACGCTGCGCAGCCTGAGCGGTCCCGTGCACAGCGAAAAGTTCCAGCGCGGCGAGTACGACCTGGACTCCAACTGGGACGGTATCGCCTTCGACCCGCAACAGCTCTACACGAACTGGACCAGCGACAAGGCCCAGCCGATCGGCAAGAACGCCGCCGACAAGAACAAGCAGCGGTTCAGGAATCCGGAGTTCGACGCGGTGTCGGCCAAGCTCGCCGTGCTGGACCCGAAGAGCGCCGAGGCCAAGCCGCTGCTGGACAAGGCGCTGGAGATCTACTTCCAGCAACTGCCGCAGATGCCGGTGATCCAGACCGGTTACCCGTCGTACTTCAACACCACCTTCTGGACCGGCTGGCCGTCCGACGAGGACCTGTACCAGGTCCCGCTGAACTGGTGGTCGCACTTCATCTTCGTGCTCGGGAGGCTGAAGGCGACCGGCCAGAAGGGCCCGGCGTGACCGCGACCGCGCCGCCCGCGACGGCCGTGGAGGAGAGCGCCGAGAGCGCTCTCGCCCACGGTCCGCGGGCCTGGCTGGCGCGGCACCCGCTGGCGGCGTACGCGATCCGGCGGTTCGGGCTGTACCTGGTCGAGCTGTGGGGCGCGCTGACGATCGCGTTCTTCTTCTTCCGGCTGATCCCGGGCGACCCGATCCAGACGCTGATCCAGACTCTGCAGCAGAACTACGTGTACAACCAGCAGGCCAGCACGGAGGTGATCGCGCGCTACCAGGCCGAGTTCGGGCTCGACGGCAACATCTTCGTCCAGTACCTGAAGTACATGCAGAACCTGATCTTCCACGGCGATCTCGGGCCGTCGCTGATCAACTACCCGACCCCGGCCCAGGACGTCATCCTGCGGTCGCTGCCGTGGACCATCGGTCTGCTCGGCATGGCCGCGGTGATCAGCTGGGTCCTCGGCGTGCTGATCGGCGCGATCGCCGGCTGGCGGCGCGGCAAGCTCGGGTCGACGATCATCACCAACCTGTCGATCGCGCTGTCGCACGTGCCGTTCTTCTTCGTCGCGCTGATCCTGGTCTACGTGTTCGCCTACACGCTGGGCTGGCTGCCCGCGCGGTCGGCGTACGACTCGACGATCAGTCCGGGGTTCAGCGCGGACTTCATCGGCAGCGTGGTCAAGTACGGGTTCCTGCCGGCCATGTCGATCGTGCTGATCGGGACGTTCAGCTGGATCCTGTCCACCCGGATGCTGATGGTCCCGGTGCTCGGCGAGGACTACCTGGTGTACGCCGAGGCGAAGGGCCTCAAGCCCTGGCGGGTACTGACCCGGTACGCGCTGCGCAACTGCTACCTGCCGCAGATCACCGCGTTCGGGATCTCGCTCGGGTTCATCTTCAACGGCAACGTGCTGGTGGAGCAGCTGTTCAACTACCCGGGGCTGGGATCGACGCTGGTGACGGCGATCCAGCAGCTCGACTTCAACACGATCCTCGGGGTGACCGACATGGCGATCTTCTCCGTGCTCACCGCCGTCCTGCTGCTCGACCTCCTCCTGCCTCTGCTTGACCCTCGGGTCAAGTACTGGAAGTGATCGCGATGAGACTCCTGACCGCGACCGGACACACGATCCGGCACAGTCCCCGGCTGGCCGTCGGCCTGGCCGTCCTGGCGGCGATGATCCTGCTCGCCGTCTTCAGCCCGCTCATTGTCGATGCCATCGGCAACGGCAAGGACCCGCTCGAGTTCGCGGCGTACGAGAAGTGGCTGGTGCCGGGCCCGGATCATGTGCTCGGCACCGACCAGTTCGGCCGGGACGTGCTGGCGATGGTGGTCAGCGCGACCTCGGTGTCGTTGCAGATCGGCGCGATCGCCGGCGTGATCTCGACCGTGGTCGGGGTGATCGTCGCGTTCGTGGCCGGTTACAAGGGCGGCTGGGTGGACGGCGTGCTGTCCACCTTCACCGGCATCCTGCTGGTGATCCCGACGTTCCCGTTGCTGATCGCGCTCTCGGCGTACGCCAAGAACGTCAGCCTGTTCCAGGTCGGCGTGATGATCTCGATCTTCAGCTGGCCGTTCGCGGCCAAGACGATCCGGTCGCAGGTGCTCAGCCTGCGGTCACGCCCGTACGTCGACCTGGCGCGGGTGAGCAAGGCCCGCGATCTGGAGATCATCGTCACCGAGCTGCTGCCGAACCTGCTGCCGTTCATCGGTGTCGGCTTCGCCTCCTCGGCGCTCGGCGCGATCTTCGGCCTGGTCGGCCTGGAGGTGATCGGTCTCGGGCCCGGTGGCGTGATCGATCTCGGCCAGATCATCTTCAACGCGATCAACACCGGTGCGCTGACGCTCGGTGCCTGGCCGATGTTCGTGGTCCCGATCGTGCTGCTGACGGCGCTGTTCGCGGCGCTGAACATGATCAACATCGGGCTCGAAGAGGTCTACAACCCGCGGCTGAGAGGAGTGGCCGGTGAGTGACGACGACATCGTCCTGGAGATCTCGGGCCTGGAGGTCGGCTACTCGACCACCAAGGGCGAGGTGAAGGCGGTCCGCGGCCTCGACCTCGCCGTACGGCGAGGAGAGATCCTCGGCATCGCGGGGGAGTCCGGCAGCGGCAAGAGCACGCTCGCCGTAGCGCTGCTGCGGCTGCTCAAGCCGCCGGGCAAGGTCACGGCGGGGAGCGCGATCTTCCGTCCCCGCGGACGTTCTCCCGTCGACCTGCTGAAGGTCGACGGCGAGGAGCTCCGCGTGCTGCGCTGGAGCGCGCTGTCCTACCTCCCACAGGGCTCGATGAGTTCGCTCAACCCGGTGATGCGGATCGGCGACCAGTTCAAGGACGTGATCCTCGAGCATGCGCCGGACCGCAAGAACACGCTCTCCGAACTGATCCCGCGGCTGCTCGCGCAGGTCGGGCTGGAGGCGGACGTCGCCCGGATGTACCCGCACGAGCTGTCCGGGGGCATGAAGCAACGGGTCCTGATGGCGATCTGCGTCGCGCTCGAACCCGACCTGGTGATCGCCGACGAGCCGACCACCGCGCTCGACGTGACGATCCAGCGGGTGATCCTGCAGAGCCTGGTCGACCTGCAACGCGACTTCGGCGTCACGCTGGTGGTGATCTCGCACGACATGGGCGTGCACGCGCAGCTGGTCGACCGGGTCGCGGTGATGTACGAGGGTGAGCTGGTCGAGGTCGGCGACGTACGGCAGGTCTACAAGCAGCCGAAGCACGAGTACACCCGGCAGCTGATCGAATCGATTCCGCGGCTCGGCAGGAGGGCATCGTGACCAAGACGATCGAGCTCAGGGGCGTCCAGCAACGGTTCCACGCGCGCGGCGCCGCCGGCGGGTACCTGACCGCCGTCGAGGACGCGAGCTTCACGCTCACCCCGGAACCGCCGCAGGTGGTCAGCCTGGTCGGCCAGAGCGGCAGCGGCAAGAGCACCATCGCGCGCAACGTGCTCGGCCTGCAGAAGCCGACCCGCGGCACCATCACGTACGGCGGCAAGGACATCTTCAAGCTCGACCGCGCCGAGTACGACGACTACCGCCGCAACGTGCAGCCGGTCTTCCAGGACCCGTACGCGATCTTCAACCCCTTCTACCGCGTCGATCGAGTGCTCTGGAAGGCGGTCAAGAAGTTCAACCTGGCCAGGACCCAGGCCGAGGGGCTGGCCATGATCGAGCGCTCTCTGGAAGCGGTGAAGCTGGAGCCGGAGCGTGTCCTCGGCCGCTATCCGCACCAGCTGTCCGGTGGCCAGCGGCAACGGGTGATGCTGGCAAGGATCCACATGCTCCGGCCGGCCTTCGTGATCGCCGACGAACCGGTGTCGATGCTGGACGCCCAGGTCCGCCGGCTGTTCCTCGACATCCTGCTGGACTTCCAGCGCGAGCACGGCATGACGACGCTGTTCATCACCCACGACCTGTCGACGGTCTACTACCTCGGCGGCCAGGTGATGGTGATCAATCGTGGCCGGATCGTTGAACGAGGCCCCGTCGAGACCGTCATGCACGAACCGTCGCACCCCTACACCCGGCTGTTGCTGGACTCGATTCCACAACCCGACCCCGACCTGCGCTGGACCGGCCGGATCGAGGTCGACGAATGGTCCGGCACGGCCGAGGCCGGGACGCCGAAAGCCACCGCGCCGGAGACCCCGATCATCTGAAAGACGTATTGAGTCGGGGTCCGGCGGCCATTAATTCGGGGTCGCCAGGGCTTTGCAAGATCGTCACTCTGTGCACCTCTTGACGCCTGAGGTGAGGGCTCGGTTACGGTGAGTGCGTATCCAGCCGGACTGGCCGAGCGTGGGGCGAACTGGGCGCCCCGAGCAGTCGTCCGCCGGCCAGTTCCGTCCCGCGTCGGTGTTGCCGCCGACGCCTGGGCGGGGTGTCGGCTGGAAAGTCATCTCTCCGCGACGAGTTGCTGACTTCCGCCTGCCTACAGAGCGTTTCTGCCTGCCCGAGCAAGAGCTGTCCGTCAGATCGCCGACCTCACCCCGGGGCTCCCGGGGCGCTGCGTGCTGCGATCGGGCGGTCCAACCGAATGGTGGTGCATTTCGCGTGACCCTGACCGAACCGGCGTCCTCCGACGCCCACACGCAGCGACCGCAACTCAGCCTCGGGACCGCCGCGGCGCGGAACCTGGCGACCACGACCAAGTCCGAGCCGCAGATGCAGGGCATCACCTCGCGGTGGCTGCTGAAGATGCTGCCCTGGGTGCAGGTGAACGGCGGCGCGTACCGGGTGAACCGGCGACTCAGCTACGCCGTCGGCGACGGCCGGGTCACCTTCACCACCAGCGGTGCCGAGGTCCGCGTGATCCCGCAGGAGCTGTGCGAGCTCGCACTGCTGCGTAGCTTCGACGACGTCGAGGTGCTGACCGCGCTGGCCGAGCGGTTCGAGCAGCAGGAGTTCCAGCCCGGTGACGTGATCGTCGAGCGCGGTCACTCCGCCGACCGGATCTGCCTGATCGCGCACGGCAAGGTGAACAAGATCGGTGCCGGCAAGTACGGCGAGGACTCGGTGCTGGAGACGCTTGCCGACGGCGACCACTTCACCTACCGGGCGATCCTGGAGTCCGAGGACTACTGGGAGTACACCGTCAAGGCGATCACGCCCTGCACGTTGCTGACGCTGTCGCAGGACTCGTTCGAGGAACTGGTCGGCCGCTCGGACAGCCTGCGGGCGCACATCGAGGCGTTCCGGGCGAACCCGCAGCCCGACCAGGACGAGTTCGGCGAGGCCGAGATCGCGCTCTCCGCGGGCCACACGGGCGAGGACGACCTGCCCGGCACGTACGTCGACTACGAGACGACGCCGCGCGAGTACGAGCTGAGCGTCGCGCAGACCGTGCTGCGGGTGCACACCCGGGTCGCGGACCTCTACAACCACCCGATGGACCAGACCGAGCAGCAGTTGCGGCTGACCATCGAGGCGCTCCGGGAACGCCAGGAGCACGAGATGGTGAACAACCGCGACTTCGGCCTGCTGCACAACGCGGACCTGAGCATGCGGATCCCGACCCGCAGCGGGCCGCCGACGCCGGGCGACCTGGACGAGCTGCTCGGCATGGTCTGGAAGGACCCGGCCTTCTTCCTGGCCCACCCGCGCTCGATCGCGGCGTTCGGGCGGGAGTGCACGAAGGCCGGGATCTACCCGGACAGCGTCGACTTCGGCGGGCACCGGGTCCCGGCCTGGCGGGGTGTGCCGATCTTCCCGTGCAACAAGATCGGCATCAGCGAGACCCGGACCAGCTCGATCATGCTGATGCGCACGGGGGAGGACAGCCAGGGCGTCGTCGGTCTGCAGCAGACCGGTCTGCCCGACGAGTACGAGCCGGGGCTGTCCGTGCGCTTCATGAACATCAACGAGAAGGCGATCATCAACTACCTGGTCAGCGCCTACTACTCGGCCGCCGTCCTGGTCCCGGACGCGCTCGGCATCCTCGAGGGTGTCGAGATCGGTCGCGAGGGCTAGGCCCGGGATGAGAGTGCCGTCACCACCGGGAGCCGCCGCCCGGCTCGTCTCCCGCGTCGGGCGGGACGCGACAGACGAGCCGGGCGGCCCACCACCGGGGGCCAAGAAGCAGCCTTACCAACTCCCTGACTTCTACGTTCCTTACCCGGCGCGGCTGAACCCGCACCTGGAGCAGGCCCGTGAGCACAGCCGCGCGTGGGCGTACGCGTTCGACATGGTCGACGTACCCCAAGCAGGTAAGGCGATCTGGGACCTGCACGACTTCGAGTCCCACGACTACGCGCTGCTCTGCGCGTACACCCATCCGGACGCGAGCGCGGCCGCGCTCGACCTGGTCACCGATTGGTACGTGTGGGTCTTCTACTTCGACGACCACTTCCTCGAGCTGTACAAGAAGACCCAGGACACCGCCGGCGCGAAGGCGTACCTGGACCGGCTGAACGCGTTCATGCCGGTCGAGGGGCCGATCACCGAAACGCCGGAGAACCCGGTGGAGCGCGGTCTGGCCGATCTGTGGAACCGGACGATCCCGTCGATGTCGGCGGGGTGGCGGCGCCGGTTCGTGGACACGACGGAGGCGTTGCTGGCCGAGTCGCTGTGGGAGCTGTCCAACATCACCGCCGGCCGGCTGGCCAACCCGATCGAGTACGTCGAGATGCGCCGCAAGGTGGGCGGCGCGCCCTGGTCGGCGAACCTCGTCGAGTACGCCGTCCAGGCCGAAGTCCCGGACGAGGTCGCGCACCTGCGGCCGATGAAGGTGCTCAGCGACACGTTCTCCGACGCGGTGCACCTGCGCAACGACCTGTTCTCCTACCAGCGCGAGGTGGAGAAGGAGGGCGAGCTCAACAACGGCGTGCTGGTGGTGGAGCGCTTTCTCGGCTGCTCTCCGCAGCGGGCGGCCGATCTGGTGAACGACATCCTCACCTCGCGGTTGCACCAGTTCGAGAACACGGCGCTCACCGAGGTGCCGCCGTTGCTGGAGGAGCACGCTGTGAGTCCGCAAGGGCGGCTCGACGTACTGAGCTACGTGAAAGGCCTGCAGGACTGGCAGTCCGGTGGGCACGAGTGGCACCTGCGGTCGAGCCGCTACATGAACGACGGCGGCCAGGCGGCGACGCTCGGGCCGAGCGCGTTCCTGGACGGGCCGAAGGGCATGGGCACGTCCGCGGTCCGGATCTTGCAGTCGATGGTGACGTCGGCGCCGTACCGGATCCGGACGCACACGCACCGCCCGTACGAGGTGGTGGAGCCGTACACGCCGCCCGAGCTGTACATGCCGTACGAGGCCAAGATGAGTCCGCACCTGGACAGGGCGCGTTCCAATGTTCTCGAGTGGGGCGAGCGGGTCGGGATCACCGACGGCCTGGTGTGGGACCGGCACCTGCTCGAGATCGCCGACCTGGCGTTGTGTGCGGGCGGGATCCATCCGGACGCCGATCCGGATGCGCTGGACATCTCGACGCAGTGGCTGGCGTGGGGAACGTACGCCGACGACTACTACCCGGTCGTCTACGGCAGAACGCACGACCTGGCCGGCGCCAAGGCGGCCAACCAGCGGTTGTCGGCGCTGATGCCGCTGGACCTGAGCCCCGGGATCGTTCCGGTGAGCGGCCTGGAACGCGCTCTCTCGGATCTCTGGACCCGGACCGCGGGTCCGATGAGCCCCGAGGCCCGGAAGTCGTTCAAGGAAGCCATCGACTCGATGATCGACAGCTGGCTGTGGGAGCTGGCCAACCAGGCCCAGCACCGCATCCCCGATCCGGTCGACTACCTGGAGATGCGCCGGCGCACGTTCGGGTCGGACCTGACGATGAGCCTGTGCCGGATCGGCCACGGCCGGTCCGTTCCACCGCGGATCTACCGGACCCGGCCGATCCGCGCCCTGGAGAACGCGGCCGCGGACTACGCGTGCCTGCTGAACGACGTGTTCTCGTACCGCAAGGAGATCCAGTACGAGGGGGAGCTGCACAACGGCGTGCTGGTCGTCCGGAACTTCCTGGACTGCGACCTGCAGACCGCGTTCACGACCGTGAACGCGCTGATGACGGCCCGGATGAAGCAGTTCGAGCAGCTGGTCGCGGTCGACCTGCCGGTGCTGTTCGACGACCACGACCTCGACGACGACGCCCGGCGCGTGCTCACCGGGTACGCCGAGGAGCTGCAGAACTGGATGTCCGGGATTCTCGTCTGGCACGCGGGCTGCGGCCGGTACGACGAGGCGGAGCAGCTGCACATCCCGCGCAAGGTGCTCGGCAGGACTGCCGGGTTGGGTCAGTCGGCGCTGCGGATCCCGCGGCCGGCCGGTACGAAGCGACTGGAGGGTGCATTGTGACGACGTCCGACACCGAAGCCAAGCCGCAGCTCAGCCTGGGCACCGCGGCGGCGCGGCAGCTGGCGAGCACGACCAAGTCCGTCCCGCAGATGCAGGGCATCTCGCCCCGCTGGCTGCTGCGGATCCTGCCCTGGGTGGAGACCAAGGGCGGCGCGTACCGGGTGAACCGCCGGACCAGCTTCGCGATCGGCGACGGCCGGCTCAGCTTCTCGGTCACCGGCGCCGACGTCCGGGTGATCCCGCAGGAACTGACCGAGCTCCCGCCGCTGCGCGACCTGGCCGACCCGGACCTCCTGCAGGAGCTGGCGAACCGCTTCGGCGTGGAGGAGTACGAGCCGGGCTACGCGCTGACCGAGTTCGGCAGCCGGATCGACGACGTCCTGTTGCTGGCCCACGGCAAGATCAGCAAGGTCGGTGTCGGCCGGTACGGCGACGGGACCGACCTGGGCACCGCGGCCGACGGCGACTACCTGGGCGAGCAGCTGTTCCTCGACCCGCCGGAGAGCATCTGGGAGTACACCGCCCGGACGACGACCCGGTGCACGGTCCTGCGCCTCACGCGACAGTCGCTCGACGAGCTCAAGGACCGCTCCGAGACGCTGCGGGGCTACCTGGACGACGTCCGGTCCCGGCCTCGGCCGGCGCAGAACAAGAACGGAGAGGCGGAGATCGCGCTCTCCTCGGGCCACACCGGCGAGGACGACCTGCCCGGGACGTTCGTGGACTACGACCCGTCGCCCCGGGAGTACGAGCTGAGCGTCGCGCAGACCATCCTGCGGGTGCACACGCGGGTGTCCGACCTCTACAACCACCCGATGAACCAGACCGAGCAGCAGCTGCGGCTGACCATCGAGGCGCTCCGCGAGCGCCAGGAGCACGAGCTGATCAACAACCGCGACTTCGGGCTGCTGCACAACGTGGACTTCAAGCAGTGCCTGTACCCGCGCAGCGGTCCGCCGACCCCGGACGACTTCGACGAGCTGCTCACCCGGCGGCGCAAACCGCGGGCGCTGCTGGCGCACCCGCGGGCGATCGCGGCGTTCGGCCGGGAGTGCACGAAGGCCGGCGTGTACCCGGAGAACACCCTCGTCGAGGGACAGCGCGTGCAGTCCTGGCGCAGTGTCCCGATCCTGCCCTGCAACAAGATCCCGATCAACGCCGACAACACGACGTCGGTGCTGGTGCTGCGGACCGGGCTCGAGGACGAGGGCGTCGTCGGACTGCGTCAGACCGGGTTGCCGGACGAAGTGGAGCCGGGCCTGAACGCCCGGTTCATGGGCATCAACGAGAAGGCGCTCACGTCGTACCTGGTCAGCACCTACTACTCCGCCGCGGTCCTGGTCCCCGACGCCCTCGGCGTCCTCGAGCACGTCGAACTCGGCGGATGAGGAGCGCGCGATGACAACAGTCGAGCAGACCGGTCCGTCGACGGACCCACCGGTGCAACGCCTGCAGAGCAAGGAGATCCCGGCCCAGCAACTGCTGGCCTGGTCGCGGGACCAGGTCGAGCCGGCGCTGCGGGAAGCGGTCGGAAGGATGCCGCTGACAACGCAGCGGATCACCAACTACCACTTCGGCTGGGAGGACGAGGACGGTACGCCGACCCGCGCGGACGGCGGGAAGGCGCTCCGCCCGGCGCTCGCCCTGCTCGCCGCCCAAGCGGTCGGCGGTACGCCGACCGACGGCGTCCCGGCGGCTGTGGCGGTCGAGCTGGTGCACAACTTCTCGCTCCTGCACGACGACGTGATGGACTGCGACACGACCCGCCGGCACCGGCCGACGGCGTGGACGGTCTTCGGGCTCGGTCCGGCGATCCTCGCCGGCGACGCCCTGCTCAGCCTGGCGTTCGACGTACTGGTTGCCAGTGGCCACCCTGCCGCTGACGAGGCCGCGAAGACGCTGGGCCAGGCCGTGCAGGAACTGGTCGAGGGGCAACTGGCCGACGCGCACTTCGAGACCAGGAACGAGGTCGCGCTCTCCGAGTGCGTCCGGATGGCGCAGCTGAAGACCGGCGCGCTGCTCGGTTGCTCGACCGCGCTCGGAGCGTTGCTCGGCGGAGGCCGGCCGGAACAGGTCGACCACCTGCGGCTGTTCGGTGAGGACCTCGGTCTCGCCTACCAGTACGTCGACGACCTGCTCGGGATCTGGGGCGACCCCCGAGTCACGGGCAAGCCGGTCCACTCCGACCTGCGGCGGCGCAAGAAGTCCCTGCCCGTCGTCGCCGCGCTGAGCTCGGGAACGGACGCGGGCCAGGCACTGGCCGAGCTGTACGGCGGCACGCACGACCTGTCCGACGACGAGTTGGTCCGCGCGGCGGACCTGATCGAGCACGCCGGATCGCGCTCTCAGAGCCAGGCCCAGGCCGACGCCTTGCTCACGGCCGCGCTGGGGGAACTGCGGTCGGCGGCGACCGGGCGGCCGGCGGACGACCTGGAGCGGCTGGCGCGATTGGCGACCCGCCGGGACCGATGAGTTGGGGGAGCTATGCCGAAACGCACTGCGGGAGCCGGTGATCCGGAGCCACCGCGCACCATCCTGCTCGCCTCGCCCCGGTCGTTCTGTGCCGGTGTCGAGCGGGCGATCGAGATCGTCGAGGTCCTGCTCGAGCAACGCCGGCCACCGGTCTACGTGCGCAAGCAGATCGTCCACAACAAGCACGTGGTGGCCGACCTGGAGAGCCGCGGGGCCGTGTTCGTCGAAGAGTTGGACGAGGTTCCGGACGGGGCGACCGTCGTGTTCTCGGCACACGGCGTGGCGCCGTCGGTCCGTACCGAAGGGGAGCGGCGCGGGCTCGACGTGGTCGACGCGACCTGCCCGCTGGTGACGAAGGTGCACGCCGAGGCCCGCCGGTACGCCGCGCGCGGCGACACCGTCGTACTGATCGGGCATGCCGGGCACGAGGAGGTCGAGGGCACGATGGGGGAGGCGCTGGAGCAGACGGTGCTGGTGGAGAGCGTCGAGGACGTCGCGGCGCTGGAGGTCGAGGACCCCTCGCGGGTGTCGTACCTGACCCAGACCACGCTGGCGGTCGACGAGACGACGGCGATCCTCGATGCCCTGCGCAACAAGTTCAAGGCGCTGCGGGGACCGGACTCCGCGGACATCTGTTACGCGACCACCAACCGGCAGGAGGCGCTGGGAGCGCTCTCCGAGGAGGCCGACCTGGTGCTCGTGGTCGGGTCGGTGAACTCGTCCAACTCGGTGCGCCTGGTCGAGCTCGCCGAGCGCCGGGGCACTCCGGCGTACCTGATCGACGACGCTTCCGGCGTCCGGGAGGAGTGGCTGGACGGCGTCGAGGTGATCGGGCTGACCGCCGGAGCGTCGGCACCGCCGCGGCTGGTCGAGGGCGTGATCGCGGCACTCCGTGAACGCGGGCCGGTCGAGGTGGTCGAGCGGGAAGTCGCCCAGGAGACCATTCACTTCACGCTGCCGGTGGCGGTGAGGAACCCGTGACCGCGGTCTCGCTGGGGATGCCGGCGCTTCCCGTCGTACGGCGGAAGTCGCGGCAGGTGATGGTCGGGTCGGTGCCGGTCGGCGGTGGCGCGCCGGTGTCGGTGCAGTCGATGACGACCACGCCGACCGCCGACGTGAACGCGACGCTGCAGCAGATCGCCGAGCTGACGGCGGCGGGCTGCCAGATCGTGCGGGTCGCCGTCCCGTCGCAGGACGACGCCGACGCGCTGCCCGAGATCGCCAAGCGGTCGCAGCTGCCGGTGATCGCCGACATCCACTTCCAGCCCAAGTACGTGTACGCCGCGATCGACGCGGGCTGTGCCGGTGTTCGGGTGAACCCGGGCAACATCCGCAAGTTCGACGACCAGGTCGCCGGGATCGCGCGGGCGGCGTCGGCGGCCGGCGTACCGATCCGGATCGGCGTGAACGCGGGGTCGCTGGATCAGCGGCTGCTGGTGAAGCACGGCAAGGCGACGGCGGCCGCGCTGGTCGAGTCGGCGCTGTGGGAGTGCTCGCTGTTCGAGGAGCACGGGTACCAGGCGTTGAAGATTTCGGTGAAGCACCACGACCCGTTGGTGATGATCGCTGCGTACCGGGAGCTCGCCCGGCGGTGCGACTACCCGTTGCACCTGGGCGTGACCGAGGCGGGGCCGTTGCTGCAGGGAACGATCAAGTCGGCCGTCGGTTTCGGCGTACTGCTTGCCGAGGGCATCGGAGACACGATCCGGGTGTCGCTGTCCGCGCCGGTGGTCGAGGAGGTCAAGGTCGGCTCGCAGATCCTGGAGTCGTTGGGGTTGCGGCCACGGACCTTGGAGATCGTCTCGTGCCCGTCGTGCGGGCGGGCGCAGGTCGACGTCTACACGCTGACCGAGAAGGTCGCGGCGGCCTTCGAAGGGTTCCCGGTGCCGTTGCGGGTCGCGGTGATGGGGTGCGTCGTGAACGGGCCCGGAGAGGCCCGGGAGGCCGATCTCGGGGTCTCGTCGGGCAACGGGAAAGGACAGATCTTCGTCCGGGGTGAGGTGGTCCGGACGGTGCCGGAAAGCCGAATCGTGGAGGCGCTGCTCGAGGAGGCGCTGGCCCGCGAGTGGGGAGGTTTGGACGCATGACGATGACCATCAGTGGTCTGTTCTGGGTGGTCGGGCTGATGCTGGTCACCGCCGTCCTGGCGGTGATCCTGCGCAAGGCCCGGCAGAAGTTCGGCCGGGAGGCGAACAACGAGGTCGCCGGCCAGGTGTTCACGATCGTCGGCGGGGTGAACGTCGTGGTCGCGGCGTTCGTGCTGATCTCGCTGTTCGACGCGACCGACAGCGCCGACGAGAACAACTACCAGGAGGCGAACTCGCTGGTCGCGGTCCAGTGGGCCAGCGACTCGCTGGCCGAGCCGGCGCGCACGAAGATCGGTGAGCTGACGCAGGCCTACGCGACCGAGGTCGCCGAACAGGAGTGGCCGGACCTGCGGTCCGGTACGCCGGTGAGCGATCGGGGCTGGGAGCTGCTGACCCAGCTGCAGAACCAGATCGAGGGCGTGCCGACCAAGAGCGACCGCGAGGAGGACAGCCGCGTCGAGGCGTCGACGCAGCTGTGGAACGTGTACCAGGCACGGCAGGTGCGGCTGAACTCCGCCGGGAGCGGCGTGAGCGCGGTCGTCTGGTTCGCGATCCTGGTCGGCAGCGTGATGTCGATCGGGCTGATGTTCATGTTCGGCGGCCCGGGCGTCTACTCGTACGCCGTGATCGTGTCGATGCTGTCCGGGGCGATCGCGCTGCTGCTGTTCGCGATCTACCAGCTGCAGAACCCGTTCAGCGGCGGAGCGAACATCGGTCCGGACGCGTTCGTGGCAGCGCTCTCGCGTCTCAGCCGCGGGGGATGAGTGCGGATGCGAGGGGGAATCGAGGGAGTGGGACCGGGCGCTCCGATCCCGGCCAGCCGGCTGCGCCGGCGGCCTCGGGGAGCCCGGCCCTTCCACCGGCGCGCCCAGCGGGGTGGGGCGTTGGTGGTGGCGGCGGGGCTTGCGGTTGCGCCTGCTGTGCTGGTGGTGGACGAGTCTTCGGCTGAGGCTTCCTGCTCGGTGCTGCAGGTGGACTCGAGTGGGCCGACCTCGCTGTCCCGGTTGCGGCGGGTGGAGTTGCCGTCCGGGCGGGTCAGCGAGCTGGGTAAGCTCGGGTACCAGGTCGATGCCATGGGCTACTCGCGAGGGCAGGACCTCGTCTACGGGATCGCGTCGCGGGACCGGCACGGGTGGTTGCACCGGAAGCCGCACCTGGTGTCGATCACCCGGAACGGAACTGTCAAGGATCTGGGTGAGGTACGACGTGGGGTCGGCGGGATCGCGGATCCGGTCGCGGGAGCGGTCTCCGGCAACCGGCTCTACCTGCGGGACGCGCTGCGGCTCTACACGCTGGACATCGACCCGGACAGTCCGACGTACAAAAGTGTGCTGCGGGTGGTGCGGCTGAAGACGCTGATCGGGACGTTGACGCTGGACGACTTCGCGGTGGACCCGTCGAACGGGCTGCTGTACGGCGTGTCCACGCTGGGGATCGGGTCGGCGAAGATCGTCAGCATCGATCCGGGCAGCGGGGTGATGCGGGCGGTCGCGACCGTCCGGGGCGTGCCGTCGATCGCGTCGTACAGCTCGGTGGTGATGTCGGGGAGGACGCTGTACGCCGTGCACACGCACCCGGGGCTGAAGAGCCGGCTGGTGCGGATCTCGCTGTCCGGGGACGCGCGGGAGGTGAGCTCGTTGCCGTCGGCCTGGAGCAGCGACGCTGCTGGTTGCCTTCAGCAAGTAGCTGCGCCGCCGCCTCCTCCGCCGCCGCCACCCCCGCCGCCTCCACCTCCGACGCCGACGCCTCGGCCGCCGAAGGTGACGCCGAAGCCGCCGGCTCCGCCGAAGACTGTTCGGCCGCCGATTCCGCGGCCGCCTGCGCCGACGCCCACGCCTCGACCGTCCACCCCTCGGCCGACACCGTTGCCTTCGCCAACGCCGAGTCCTACCCCGACTCCGACGGAGGCGATCGAGTTGCCGGTGCCGCCGACGCCGACTCCCATGCCGACCCCGACGCCCAGGCCGGAGCCGCCGGAGGCGACGCCGCCCGTGATCAGCGTGGCGCCGCGGATGGCGTCGGTCCCGGAGGACGAGGACCGGACCGTGCAGGTGCTGCGCCGGTGGTCGATGGCGACGCTGCTGGTGATCCTGAGCAGCGGTGCGGCGATGGCCGCTCAGCGCCGGATGCGCCGATGAGGAGGTACCGGGCGACCGGATGCGCCGGCGAGGAGGAGGTGCCCGGCGGCCGGACGCGCCGATGAGGAGGAGGTGCCCGACGGCCGGCTTCCTCCGACGGCCGGCCGGCGGCTCGGCCTCCCGGGGCCGATCTGCGACCGGGTCGCGTGAGGCGATGGTCCACCGGGAGATTGAAGGTGAAACCGGCTCAGTTCGACTGGGGGTCGGCGGTGCTCGGAAACAGGGAGCGGTCACACTATGTGCGTGATGCGGTTGACTGAGAGTAGTTTGAACGAAACAAACGGCCACCGGGCCGCCGT
This sequence comes from Kribbella sp. DT2, assembly GCF_049844575.1. Classification (NCBI taxonomy): domain Bacteria; kingdom Bacillati; phylum Actinomycetota; class Actinomycetes; order Propionibacteriales; family Kribbellaceae; genus Kribbella; species Kribbella sp. DT2. Next base: position 449,273 of record NZ_JBNCLH010000002.1, read on the forward strand.
ACGGACACGGAGGGTGGCCACCGGCCGCCCGGCTGGGTCGTACTAGGCGAGTGGCGGTGCGTCGGGCGAGCGGGGACCGGCCGGAGGGTCCGCGGCTGGTCGGGAGGGAACGCGAGACGCGGCTGCTCCGGGCCGCGCTGGCGGCGGCGCCGAGTCTGGTGCTGGTGGTCGGAGAGGCAGGGACCGGGAAGAGCAGGCTCGTCGACGAGCTCGCGCGGGACCACCCGGCGCGATGGCTGACAGGTCAGTGTCATCCGGTGCAGGACCAGGCGCCGCTGACTCCTGTGCTCGAGGCGCTGGCTCCGGTGCTGGACGCGCGACCGGGGACCGGTACGCCGTGGCGTGGCGAGCTGGTCCCGGGGATGCGGCACTCGGTGTTCGCGCGGGTGACCGAGGTGCTCGGCTCGCTCGGGCCGGCGGTGCTGTTCATCGAGGACCTGCACTGGGCCGATCGCGGGACGCTGCAGCTGCTGCGGTTCCTGGCGAGCCGGTTGCCACGGGAGGTTCGGCTGGTGGGCACGTACCGGCCGGAGGACACGCGATCGGCGGGGGAGATCACGGCTCTGGCGGGCTGCGTTCGGGCCGGGACGCGGACGGCCGAAGTGCGGGTGCAGCCGTTGCCTGCGGTCGCCGTACGGGAGATGGCTGGGCAGTTGCTGGGTGTGGATGCGTTGCCGGAGGCGTTGGCCGGTGAGTTGTTCGAGCGGACGGGTGGGTTGCCGTTCGTGGTGGAGGAGTTTCTGCGGGATGTGCAGGTCGGACCGGACGGGCTGATCTCGGCGGTGGAGCGCGCTCTGGCCGAGACCCGGGCGCCGGTGGCGTTGCGGGCCTCGGTGACGATCAAGCTGGAGCAGGTGACCGAGGCGTGCCGACGGGTGGTGTGGGCGGCCGCCGTACTGGATTCTCCCGCGTCGGACAGCTTGATCGGTGCGGTGGCCGAGGTGCTGGGGATGCAGCTGACCGAAGCGGTCGACGTCGCGCTGGCGCGCGGGTTGCTGGGGCAGGTGCGGCCGGGGCTGTACGACCTGCGGCACGCGCTGGCGCAGCGGGCGGTGTACGAGACGATCCCGCCGGACGAGTTGCGGCGGTTGCACCGGCGAGCGGCTGAGGCGTTGGCCGCTCGGGAGCCGGGGGCTCATGCGCGGATCGCGGACCACTCGCGGCGCGGTGGGTTGATCGACGTGTGGTTGGCGCAGGCCGAGCTTGCCGCGGGGCAACTCGTTGCGGCCGGAGAGGCGGAGAGCGCGATCTCGCAGTTGCTGGAGATGCTGCGGATCGAGGTGCTGCCGTGGGCGGACCGGGCGCGGTTGGCGACGCGGCTCGGGCACGCGGCGGTCGAGTCGTCGCTGTGGTCCGAGGCGATGGTCGCGATCCGGATGGTGCTGGACGAGGCGCTGAGGCCGAGCGCGGATCGGGGACGGTTGCGGCTGGCGTTGGGGGTGTTGCTGCACGATCGGGCGGGGGAGTTCGGTACGGCGCGGCGCGAGCTCGCGGGGGCGATCGCGGAGCTCGGGCAGGACCCGGCGAGCGCGGCCTGGGCGATGTCGGCGCTGGCGGTCCCGACGTCGGGGACGGAGGAGATCGCGGAGCATCGCGCGTGGATGCACCGGGCGTCGCGGCTGCTGGGGGAGGCCGGTGAGGATCTTCGCGCCGGGCGTGATCGGTCGGCCGGACCGGCCGACGACGGCGAGAACCTGCGGGGTGGAAGCGCCGGGGTGATGGTGCGGCGGAACCGGGGCCGGTTGGGACTGGCGTTGGGGGATCTGTCGGAGACGGACGAGTCGGCGTACTCGGCTCGTGGGCTCTTGTGGTTGGGGCACGATCGGCGGAGTGCGGCGTTGCCGGCCGGGGTGGGGACGCGGTTGTGGCAGGCGTGGCTGGCGGGGGACTGGGAGTTGCTGCCCGAGAGGTTGCTGAGGGCAAGGGCTGTGGGGGAGTCGGCGCCGTTGGTGCAGGCGGAGCTAGACCTGGTTGCCGGGCGCATGTGGTTGGCCCGCGGAGATGTTGCCGGGGCCAAGGAGTTGTTGCTGTCGGTGGGTGGAGAGCTGCCGGTGCGAGCGGCGGCGTTGGCGACCGTCGGACGGTTGCATCTTGCGGCCGAGCAGGGCGGCGCGGCGCTGGGGGCGATCGAGGAGTTCGTGGAAGTTGTCCGGCGCAAGGACGGGTGGGCCTGGGCGAGTGAGTTCGTGGCAACGACTTGTCTGGCGCTGGATGCGGTGGGGCGGCGAGAGGATGCGGTCGGGCTGCTGACCGAGTTCGAGGCCGGGTTGGTCGGGCGGGACGCTCCGGCGTCGGTTGCCGCGGGCAAGTTGGTGCGGGCGTTCGTGGTCGGTGACCTCGGGTTCGACGAGGCGGCGTCGGCGTACCGGGCCATCGGCCGGCCGTACGACGAGTGCCTGGCGCTGGAGGAGAAGGCGCGGCGGGCGCTCGACGTCGGGGACTCGGCGCAACTGGTCGCGCTGGCGGCGACGTACGAGAAGTTCGGGGCTCGGTGGGACGCGCGCCGCTGTCGGGACGCCTTGCGGGAGGCCGGGGTCGCGGTCACGTCGCGGCGGGGGCGGCGGGGGTACGGGAACGCGCTCTCTCCGCGGGAGACGGAGGTCGCGCGGCTGGCGGCCCAGGGGCTCAGCAACAGCCGGATCGCGGCCGAGCTGTCGGTGTCGGTGAGCACGGTCGAGGACCACCTGACCAACGCCATGCGCAAGCTGAAGATCAGGTCCCGCCACGAACTGGGCCCGCTGGTGAATCCGTAGTGGTCCGGCAGGGATCGCCTTGATCTACGGGCGCTGGGGCTGAGGCCGGTGCCGGACCCGCCGCACAACGTTGGGGTTGTGCGGCGGGTGAGGGTCAGCGGGTGTGGATGCCGGGGTCGGACAGGCTCGGCTTGCCGGTCTCCACGTGGCCGGCGAGGCGGCGGTGCCAGGCGTCGTCGGCGGTGCTGGTCAGCTCCACGTCGTACCAGCTGTGGCTGTGGTGGAGGTCGACGGTGTACTTGGCCGACGTACCGGCGCGGACCTTGAGCTGCTTCGGCTGCCCGCCGTAGGAGTTGGTGACGGTCACGTGGTGGTCGACGGCCGCCGAGTTGGTGATCGTCAGGTCGAGGTCGCCGGTCCGCGCGTTGTGGCGGGCCTTCACCTCCGGGCCGGGCACGGGCTTGCCGCGGAAGGTTCGCAGGAAGCCGTTCGGGCCATAGACGTCCAGGTCGTAGACGCCGTGCGAGTACGTCGTGTTCCAGCTGTCGGCGAGCGTCTTGCCGGCGCCCGTGGTGTAGGTCCACGGCCCGTCGGTGCGGTTCGGCGCCGCGACGTGGAACTGCGCGGCCGCCTCCGGCCCGGACTCGAAGGAGAGCGTGTACTTGCCCGTGCTCGGCGTCACGCTGCCGTCGACAAAAGGTGCGTACGGCAACGGCCGCGTCTTCCGGCTGCCACTCTCCTGGACCGGCAGCTTGCCGACCGCTGGCGGTGTCGGCTTGTAGTCCGGGTGCCGGTCGCCGTCCGGCGGCTGGTACGACGAGGTGTCGGGCAGCCGGGCCGGCCGGGTCTGCTCGGTGCCGAAGTCGAACGCCGAGGTGAGGTCGCCGCAGATCGCGCGCCGCCAAGGCGAGATGTTCGGCTCTTTCACGCCGAACCGGCGTTCCATGAAGCGGATCACCGAGGTGTGGTCGGAGACCTCGGAGTTGACGAACCCTCCGGTGCTCCACGGCGACACGACCAGCATCGGGACGCGCTGCCCGAGCCCGTACGCGCCGGCGGCGTACTTGCTGCTGCCGGCGTACAGGTCGGGGCCGACGGCAACGGTTGAGAGGCCCTGGTTCGCCGAGGACGGCGGGAACGGCGGGACGACGTGGTCGAAGAAGCCGTCGTTCTCGTCGTAGGTGACGAAGAGTGCCGTCCTGCTCCACACCTCGGGGTTCGAGGTGAGCGCGTCGAGGACCTGGGAGATGTACCAGGCGCCGTAGTTGGCCGGCCAGTTCGGGTGCTCGGTGAACGCCTCCGGCGCCGCGACCCAGGAGATCTTCGGCAGCTTGTTCGCCCTCACGTCGGCGCGCAGCCGGTCGAACAGACCGTCGCCGGCGGCAACGTTCGTCCCGGTCCGGGCCTTGTCGAACAAGGGGTTCCCGGGTTGCGCGTTGCGGTACTTGTTGAAGTAGAGCAACGAGTTGTCGCCGTAGTTGCCGCGGTAGGCGTCGTCGATCCAGCCCCAGCTGCCGTCGGCGTCGAGGCCGTCGCCGACGTCCTGGTAGATCTTCCAGGAGACTCCCGCGCGCTCCAGGCGCTCGGGGTACGTCGTCCAGTCGTAGCCGGCCTCGTCGTTGCCGAGCACCGGGCCGCCGCCGGTCCCGTCGTTACCGGTGTACCCGGTCCACAGGTAGTACCGGTTCGGGTCGGTCGAGCCCATGAACGAGCAGTGGTAGGCGTCGCAGATCGTGAACTTGTCGGCCAGCGCGTAGTGGAACGGGATGTCCTCGCGGGTCAGGTAGGCCATCGTGGTCGCGGTCTTGGCCTGGATCCACCGGTCGTACTTCCCGTTGTCGACCGCGTCGTGCGCGTCGCCCCAGCTGTGCGCGAGATCCTGGATGAACTGCAGGCCGAGGTCGTTCACCTGCGGCCGGAACGGCAGGACCTCGCGGGCGCCGTCGGACTGGTGCCAGACCGACTTGCCGTTCGGCAGGTTCACCGGGCGCGGGTCACCGAAGCCGCGTACTCCCTGCAGGGAGCCGAAGTAGTGGTCGAAGGACCGGTTCTCCTGCATCAGGACGACGATGTGCTCGACGTCCTCGATGGTGCCGTGCCGGCGGTGCGCCGGGATCGCGGCAGCGGTCTCGATACTGCTCGACATCGCGGCCAGGGCGGCGGTGCCCCCGGCCATCTGCAGGAACCTGCGACGGTTGACTTCAGCCATGCTGCATCTCCTTGTGGGCGGTCGGATCGGAGTTTTCACCATCAGCACTGCGTCGCAGACACCCGCTCACGAACAGTCGAAGGACGGCACGTGAACGAGCGCCGCGCAGGACGGTACGCGCGGAACTGTCCGTTAACAAGATTAAACGTGCAGTGAATTGCAGAGCTGCCGGTCGGCCTGTCGGTGGGTACGGTGAGATCCGTGGAGATCGTCGACGCGTGGATGCAGCACCCGACCGAGCGAATGATGGCCCAGGACTGGCTCGCCTCGCTACGGCGGTGGGTCGGGACCGAGGAGGTGTCGACCGCGCTGCCGCTGGAGCGCACGATCGCGGCGATGGACGCCGGCGGTGTGACCACCGGGCTGATCAGCGCCTGGTATGCACCCGTTGGACCGCTCGTCTCGAACGACGAGGTCGCGGACTTCGTCGCGCAGTACCCGGATCGCCTGGTCGGTGTCGCGTCGGTCGACCTGCGCGAGCCGATGAAGGCGGTCCGCGAGCTGCGGCGCGCGGTGAGAGAGCGCGGTCTGCGTGCTCTCCGGGTGGTCCCGTGGCTGTGGGGTCTGCCGCCGAACGACCGGCGCTACTACCCCCTGTACGCCGAGTGCGTGGAGCTGGGGATCCCGTTCTGCACGCAGGTCGGGCACACCGGCCCGCTGCGCACCTCGGAGACCGGGCGGCCGATCCCGTACCTGGACGACGTCGCACTGGAGTTCCCGGAGCTGACGATCGTTGCCGGGCACATCGGCTACCCGTGGACCGGCGAGATGATCGCGCTGGCGACGAAGTACCCGAACGTGTACATCGACACGTCGGCGTACACGGTCCGTCGGTACCCGCCGGAGCTGGTCGCGTACCTGCGGACGAACGGCCGGCGCAAGGTGCTGTTCGGGACGAACTACCCGATGATCACCGCGGAGAAAGCGCTGTCCGGCGTGGAGTCGTTGGAGCTGGACGCCGAGGCCACCGAGCTGTTCCTGAGCGGAAACGCGCGGCGGGTCTTCGGGCTGGACTGATGGGGGATCCGAGTGACGGGGGAGCGCACGTGCGTCGGGTCGCGGGGGCGAGTGCTGATCGCAGCGGTGGAGCCGAGCTGGTCTGGTACGTCGCCTACGGCTCCAACCTCGCGAGCGGACGGTTCCGGAGCTACCTCGCGGGCGGTCGCCCGACTGGTGGCCGGCGGGTGTACCCAGGGTGCAGGGATCCGAGGGAGCCTGCGCAGGTCGCTGCCGTCGAGGTGCCCGGCGGGCTGGTCTTCTCCGGCGAGTCGGCGGTGTGGGGCGGCGGTCGGGCGTACTACGACCTGGCCGCGCCGGGAGTTGTTGCCGGGCGCGCCTATCTGCTGACGGCGGAGCAGCTCGGCGATGTCGCCGCGCAGGAGATGTACCGAGAGCCAGGAAGCGCTTTCGCACGCGAGCTCGCCGGTGTGCTGGGTGAGGTCGAGTCGGTGCGGGTGATGGGGCCGGGCCGGTACGAGACGGTCGCGCGGGTGGGGGAGCGGGACGGCGTACCGATGTTCACCGTGACGGACGTCGACGCGGGGGATCTAGAGCCGTCCGCGCCGAGTGCTGCCTACCTGTGGTGGATCGCGGCCGGCCTGCGGGAGTCGCACGGGTGGGATGCGGCGCGGGTCGCCGAGTACCTGAGCGAGGCCCGCGGCGTCGAGGGAGCGTGGTCTCGGAACGAGCTCGCGGAGATCGCTAGCGCCGAAGGTCCCGCCACAGGTGGGCACGCGCCAGGCGCCCGGTCCGGAACAGCCGACTGAGATCCGCGCGGTTGTCGTACATGAGCTGCCAGTGGAAGTAGTTGACGTACTCAGCCGCCGCGAGCAGCAGGAGGACGACGCCGGCGACGTACTCGGAGAGCGGGCTGGTGAGGGCCGAGGCCACCAGCACCGCGGCCGCCACGACGACGAGCGCGCAGAGCACGCGGAGCCGGCGGAAGGTGTCGGCCCGCGGCAGGCGGGACAGGCCCGCGCGCACCTGCCCGAGCTTGACCGTCCAGTACGACGCTCCGACGACGAGCAGGATCGCGGTGGCGGCGTACCCGGCGACGTTGCCGACGGTGCGCGGCGCGTCCAGCGCGAAGAAGACGAACCAGCCGATCAGCGCGATGTTGACGATCTCGAGCACGGCGAGAGAGCGCATTCTCGACGCGATCCTGGGCCGGTGCATCCGGGCATTCTCGCTGACGGTGCGGTCATCCCGGTGGCTGGGGTGTCGTCCGGATCCACCACTCGGCGAAGGCCGCGTGCAGCGCGAAGGCCAGCCAGAAGGCGACCGCGAACGCGTCGGGGAAGTCGAGCCAGCCGGCCGCTGTGAACACGTAGACCCAGATCCGGATGGTGCCGACGCCGATGCCGACCGCGAAGGCGCGGATCATCCAGCGCCGGTGCCGTACGACGTCGTCGCGGCGGATCGCCCGGAACGCGCTCACCAGGCAGACCAGGAACCACAGGCCGAAGACCACCGAGGCGCTCGCCTCGCCCGGGCCGCCGTACGGGTGGAGGACGCCGAAGACGATCGCGAACACACCGCCGATCAGGGCGCAGCTCAGCAGGACCCGCCCGAGCCGCCGGTGCAACGAGTAGTGCCGCGAGCGGATCCGGTACGCGAGCTGGACCGGAGCGCCGATCAGGTAGACGATCGCCGGCGCGATGTGCAGGTAGGCGAGCCACGGGTGCGCGACGTACTCGCGATGGATCTCGTCGGTCGGCATCGTGCCGTTCACGAGATGCGGTACGTCGTGCAGCAACCGCGCCACCGCGAACGCCAGCACGATGCCCGCCAGCAGGACGATCACGCTCTGGACGACGCGCAGCCGGCTCCGCCCCAGCTGCACTCCGGTCTGCGCCATCCCTGCCTCCCACCTGGACCCAGCAACTCGTCTGACGCTACGGACGCGCCCTTTCAGCGCCCTGTCGCGAGAAAACCGTTCGGACTGCGGCGTGACAGGAGGCAGGATGACGGGATGGACGACCTGCTGAACGCGTGGGGGCTGGCCGGTGCCGTCGTGCGGCCGGTGGGGATCGGCACGAACAACACGAGCTACTTCGTGGGGGACGAGTTCGTGCTGCGGGTGCACCTGAACGCGGGGTTGCCGGAGTACGAGCACGCCGTGCTGCGCGGCCTGGGAGAGCTGTCGTTCGCCGTACCGGAACCGGTGGTGACCGGGGACGGGCGGACGTGGGTGCCGTACGGCGACGGGGTCGCGAGTCTGTGCCGGCGGATTGCGGGGGAGCACCCGACGCGGTCGGACGTGCGGCAGGCCGAGGCGTGCGGGCGGGCGCTCGGGGAGTTGGACGTCGCGCTGGCGGCTTTGCAGGGACTACCTGCGCGGAAGATGTGGAACGGCGACCTGACGCAGGTGCATCCGCTGGTGCCGGATCCGGCGCAGCTGGCGGAAGACGTGCCCGGCGTGGGGGAGGTGCTGGCGCGGATCCGGCCGCGGGACGACCTGCCGGTGCAGGTGATCCACGGGGACTTCGCGGCGGGCAACGTGCTGGTCGTGGGAGAGCGCGTCACCGGGATCCTGGACTTCGAGTTCGCCGGGCCGGGATACCGGGCGATGGACCTCGAGACCGGACTGTGGAGCTTCGACCGGGACGAGTGGGCGACCCCGAAACCCTGGCCGGTCAGCGACGCGTTCCGGCGCGGGTACTTCGAGCGGCTGCCGTTGACCGACGGCGAGATCGCGGCGCTGCCGTGGTCGCAGGTGGTGCGGGAGGCAACGAGTTTCGTGCACTGGTCCGGTCGCTACCGCGCCGGGCTCACGCCGTACGACGACTTGCTGGCGCGCGGGGAGCGGCTGCTGCAGGTCGCCGATGCGCTCAGATGGTGATGACGAGCTTGCCGCGGCCGGGCGGGGATCCCCGCCCGGCCTTCTTGCGAACTACTTGGCCAGGGTCAGGCAGCTGGTGGTGGACTTCTTGGTGGGGTCGGACTCGGAGGTGGCGGTCAGGGTGACCTTGCCGAGGGCGGCCGAGCGGCCGTCGTACTTGGCCTGGACGGGGACGGCGACGCTGGCGCCGGCCTTGGCGGTGGTGAGGGCGTTGGGGAGGTTGACCGACCAGCCGCGGCCCTCGACCTTGGCGGTGAGGCGGTAGACGTCGCTGTTCAGGTACTTGCTGACGTCCTCGGGGTGCTGGCCCTGGGCGGTGGCCGCCTTGCCTGTGTTGGTGAGCGGGAAGTTGCAGGTCGCGAAGCCGGCGCGGCCGGGGAGGCCGACCGTGGGCAGGAGCCGGACGCCGCGCTTGGCGGGGCCGTTGCCGTCGAGGGAGCGGACGGCGACGGTGTACGACAGGATGCCCTTCTTGTCACGCTTCACGTTGGTGACGTAGAAGTGCAGCCGGTTCGCCTGGTCGACGTACTCGTACTCGCTGCCGGAGTTGGTGCCGGCGTGGAAGAGCGCGTCGGACAGCTGCCGGTAGTCGCCGACCGTGATCGGGACCTTGGTGCCGTCGGGCAGGACGTAGTCGGTCATGTTGATGTCCTGCGGGTTGGCGTCGATCACCCACTCGAAGGGTGCGCGGTCCTGGTCCTTGGTCTTGGCCAGCAGTACGCCGGAGTCGGGCGTGAACGAGTCCGTGCCCATCCGGTCGACGACCTCGACCGTGTAGTTCTGGTAGCCGCGGCCGTCGCACAGCGGGTCGGTGTTGGTGTCGCACGCCGGTGCGAGGTCACCGCCGCCGAGCGTGATGTTGACGCCGGACAGGCCGGTCGCGCCCGGCTGCGCGACGCGCGCGGTCACGTCCGCGACCACGACACCGGACTGCGCGAGCGCCGCCCGGTCGAGCCGGAGCACGTTCTGCTCGTCGACCATCTCGAGCTTGATCTTGTTCCGCAGCATGTGCTGCGCGCCCATCGACGCGCCGCCGGTCGCGGGGATCATCCAGCGGCTGTGTGGACCACCCGGGCCGTTGAAGCTGCCGCGGCTGAGCATCTCCCAGACGCCGGTGTACGCCCGTCTGGCTGGTACGCCGTACGGGTTGTTGTAGTTGTCACCGATGCCCAGGATGTGGCTGAACTCGTGCGCGAAGACGCCCATCCCGGAGCTCTCGGCCTGCGTCGACGAACCGCCGCCGGCGTTCGGCCAGATCGACGAACCGGCCTGCCAGGACGTCCAGTCGACGTATCGGGTGTCGGACCAGTTGCGCTGCTCGGGGACCGGCCCGCCGAACTCCTCGGTGACCTCTTCCTTGGTCGGGAACTTCATCATCCCGAACTCCTGCCAGGTGGACGACTCGTCCTGCCCGGCGCTGAGGAAGAACACGAAGTCGAACCCGGCCGGGACCTCGACGCCCTGGTCGGCGACCCAGGCGGCGCGGCCGTCGGCGCGGATGTCCTTCGAGCAGTCGGAGCCGGCCGGGCAGTCCTCGTCGGCCTGGAACTCCATCGCGTACTCGTAGGACTTGCCGGGCATCTTGTACGGGCCGAAGGCGTCCAGCTCGACGCCGTACCGGCCGCCGGAGTCCTCCATCCAGTACTCGTGCAGGGTGTGGCCCCGGTTGAGGTCGCCGGGCTTGTTGAGGAAGTCGTGGTAGAACTGCGCGACCTGGTCCCGCGGTACGCCGTTCGCCTCGGCGCTCGGGTTGCCGAACGGTGTCGAGTTCTTCGGCTGGGTGATGACGAAGTCCTTGTCCGGGTAGTCGACCAGGACAAGCGCGCCCTTGAAGGTCCGGTCCGAGCCGGTCTTCGAGGGGTCGGCCCAGTTGGTACCGGGCGGCTTCTTGTAGTCCGACCACGTCATGTGGTCGGGGTTTTCCCAGTTCTGCGGGTCGATCGGGGCGCCGAAGTTTCCGGTGCCGCTGGTCGGGCCGGCGAGGCGGTTGGCGGCGGGAGCCGGCTGCGACTGCTGCCACGGCTGCTGCTGCGGCCAGTGGTCGAACTGCCAGGCGTTGGCGGGGTCGGGCTGGTCGGCGACGGTGGCCGGCGCGGGGGACGCGAGGGCCACTGCCGCGACCGCCGCTGCGGCGAGCACGGTCACCAGCCGCAGGACAGGACGGGACTTGCGTTGAACGGGCACGGGCGGTATCCGATCGACGATGGGCGGGGATTCCTGCCCAAGCATGCCCTGTTCGACGCTGTAGCGAACAGGAGTGATCTGCGGGTTTTCCCCTGTCTTACGAATCTGAGATGACTGTATACAGTATGTAGAGAAGTCGTTAGCCTGTGCTCTTGCGCACTGTCGTAGAGAACGGAGGACTCGTCCCCCATGTACTCAGTCACTGACCCGGCGACGGGTGAACTGGTCGAGGAGATCGAGAACGCCAGCGACGAGCAGGTCCGGGCCGCGATCGGGCGGGTGCACGCCGGGTTCTCGGCCTGGCGGCGACGGCCGGTGGCCGAACGGGCCGCGATCGTCGCCCGGGCCGCGGAGCTGTTCGCCGAGCGGGCCGACGAGCTGGCGGCGATCATGACGCTGGAGATGGGCAAACGGATCAACGAGGGCCGCGGCGAGGTCGGCATCGTCGTCGACATCTTCAAGTACTACGCCGAGCAGGGCCCGGCGCTGCTCGCCGACGAGCCGCTGACCATCAAGAGCGGCAACGCGGTGATCACCAAGGAGCCGATCGGCGCGCTGCTCGGTGTGATGCCGTGGAACTTCCCGATCTACCAGGTGGCCCGCTTCGTCGCGCCCAACCTGGTGCTCGGCAACACGATCCTGCTCAAGCACGCCTCGATCTGCCCGCGGGCGTCGGTCGCGATCGAGCAGATCCTGTACGACGCCGGCGTACCGGACGACGCCTACGTCAACGTGTTCGCGTCCAGCCGGCAGGTGCCGTGGATCCTGGCCGACCCGCGGATCGTCGGTGTGTCGCTGACCGGCAGCGAGGCGGCCGGGATCTCGGTGGCGGCCGAGGCGGGCAAGAACCTGAAGAAGACCGTGCTGGAGCTCGGCGGGTCCGACCCGCTGATCGTGCTCGACACCGACGACCTGGACGAGACCGTCAAGGCGACCGCGACGGCCCGGATGCGCAACTGCGGCCAGTCCTGCAACGCGCCGAAACGGATGATCGTGCTCGCCGACCTGTACGACGAATTCGTCGACAAGCTGACCAAGCGGATCTCCGAGTACTACGTGGCCGGCGATCCGGCCGACCCGAAGACGACGCTGCCGCCGCTGGCCTCGGTCGCGGCCGCGGACGAGGTCGCCGGGCAGGTCGCGACGGCGATCGAGCAGGGCGCCACGCTGCGCACCGGCGGGCACCGGATCGGTCCGGGCGCGCATCTCGAGGCGACCGTGCTGACCGACGTCACCCCGGAGATGGACGCCTACCGCGACGAGATCTTCGGCCCGGTGGTCCTGGTGTTCAAGGCCGGGACCGAGGAGGAGGCGATCGCGATCGCCAACGACTCGCCGTTCGGGCTGGGCGCGAGCGTGTGGGGCACGGACGCCGAGCGCAACACGCGGGTGGCCCGGCAGATCGAGGCGGGGATGGTCTACCTGAACAGCGCGGGCGGGTCGCAGGCGGACCTGCCGTTCGGTGGGATCAAACGCTCGGGCATGGGCCGGGAGCTCGGCCCGGCGGGCATCGAAGAATTCATGAATAAGAAAAGCATTCGCTTGTGAGCTGAGCCGGGGCCGCCCTCACGGCCCCGGCCTGCTGTCGAAAAGCGTGTGCTTGATTCGCCGGTCGCGGGAGATGATCGGTGGGTGGCGGACGGACAGTGGCAGCGGGTTCAGCGGTTGGATGCGGAGTGGGCCGCGGGGGAGCTTGAGCGGCTGGCGGGGGTGACGCTGGTGGTCGAGGGGCCGTGTGGCGGTGGTGAGGTCGGAGCCGCGTTCGTGCGGTGGGAGGACGGGCGGCGGTCGGTGCTGAAGTGGCGGCCCGACATCCGGCTGGAGGAACTGGAGCGCGGGCCGCTGGCAGTTGTCGACGTACTGCGGGAGGCGGGATACCCGGCGCCCCGGACCGAGTTGGCCGTGCAGGTCGGTACGGCGGTGGTGACCGTGCAGGAGTTGATGCCGGGGGCAACCGTCGCCGAGCTGACGCCCGAGCTGCTCGATCAAGTACTGGTGCTCAACGAGTTGCAGGCCGGTCGATTGGCCGGCTCGGCTGTGCCCCAGCTGCCTTTGTACTTGCAGACCGACGGACCGGGGTTCTGTTTCCATGAGCCGCTGAAGCAGCGCGACGCGCGGACGGCGGCTTTGGAGCGGCGGATTGCCGCTGTGGAGCTGGAGACGTTGGTGGGCGATGACGCGATCCACGTCGACTTCCACCCGGGGAACCTGTTGCAGACCGACGGGCGGATCACCGGAGTGATCGACTGGGACGGCGCCGGACGGGGGCATCGCGGGTTCGACCTCGTGACGCTGCGGTTCGGCGTCCGGGGTCCGATCACCGAGCGGCTCGACGGGCTGCTGGACGAGTTGCCGTACGACGTACTGCGGGCTGCCTGGGCGCACATGAGTCTGCGGATGGTGGACTGGGCGATCCGGCACTTCCCGGCCGGCGAGGTCGACTACTGGGTCGACCTCGCCGAACAGCGGATCTAGGCAGGGACAAGCTCCGGGGAGCGGCGCCGGTCCAGGGCGCCGGAGATCAGCGCCAGCACGAGCGCGCCGACGGCCATCGCGGCCCCGGCCCAGTTGGTTGCCGCGTACCCGTACCCGGCGGCGATCACCACCCCGCCAAGCCAAGCGGCCAGCGCGTTCCCCAGGTTGAAGGCGCCGATGTTGACCGCCGACGCGACCGTCGGGGCCGACGAGGCGCTGGACAGCGTGCGCAGCTGTAGCGGCGGCGTGGTGGAGAACGCGAACCCGCCGAGCAGGAACAGCGTGATGATCGCCGGCACCGCCCGGTGCACGGTGAACCCGAAGACTACCAGGATCAGCGCGAGCAAGCCGAGCGAGGTGTACAGCGTCGGCCTCAGCGCGCGGTCGGCGAAGCGCCCGCCGAGCAGGTTCCCGAAGACCATGCCGATCCCGAACAGCACCAGCAACCACGAGATCGCGCTCTCCGGCAGCCCGGCCTCCTCGGTCATCATCGGCGCGATGTAGGTGAACGACGCGAACACGCCACCGAAGCCGAGCACCGTCGTACCGACCGCGAGCCAGACCTTCACGCTGCGGAACACGGCGAGCTCCGCGCGCAGGTTCCCACCCGCGGGACGCGCGAGCTCGGGGACCAGGGCCGCGATCCCGATCAGGCCGATCACGCCGAGCCCGGCGACCACCCAGAACGTCGCGCGCCAGCCGAGGCCCTGGCCGATGAAGGTGCCCATCGGGACGCCGAGCACGTTCGCGACGGTGAGGCCGGTGAACATCAGCGCGATCGCGCTCGCCTTCTTCTCCGGCTTGACCAGGTCGGAGGCGACCACCGCGCCGACGCCGAAGAACGCGCCGTGGCACAGCGCCGTGACGACCCGGCCCGCCATCATCACGCCGTACGACGGCGCCAGCGCGGACAGGATGTTGCCCGCGACAAAGATGGCCATCAGCAACAGCAGCAGCTGCTTGCGGCGCATCCGGTTGCCCAGGGCGGTCATCGGCAGGGCTCCGACGGCAACGCTCAGCGCGTACCCGGTGATCAGCCAGCCGGCCGCCGGGATCGAGACGTCGAACGCGGTCGCCACCTCGGGCAGCAGCCCGGCGATGACGAACTCGGTGGTGCCGATCCCGAACGCGCCGATGGCCAGCGCGAGCAGAGCGAGCGGCATGACTGTGCCTCCATGAATCAGTACGACTGTTACCGGCGTCGACAATACTTGCAGACGCGGACTAAAAACAAGCGCGACTAATTCTGAAAGTCACCGGGCCAAGTTCTTAGTCCCACTCCCAGGTGATGCCGATCAGACCGGCCTCCGCCTCGGGCGCTATCACGTGGACCCGCCCGTCGGGGCTCATCATCAGGTCCCGCTGGACCAGGTCCGGCCCGCTCGAGTGCCGCCGGCGGAACTCGGTGACGCGGACCGGCATCGCGTCCCGGTGGAACTGGACCTCGAGCACGTGGTGCGTCCCGGGCCACTCGTGGAACCGGTAGTACTGCGTCGACGGCATCCCGCTGCGGTCGACGATCTCGTAGTGCACGACGGCGGTGTCGCCGGGGTGCAGCGTCCGGTCGAGCAGCAGCTCGCCGAGGATCGCGCCGGCCTCGGGATCGCGCGCGACCCGACCGGTACGGCAACCCGTCACGCCGTTCGGGCTGATCAGTGCGACGTCGCAGCCCGGTTCGCCTTGGTGCACGACGATCTGGCGGTCGACCTCCTTGACCGCGACCAGGGTCTGCACGACGCGCTTCGACTGCATGCTGCGGTCCGGACCGATGACGATCTCCTCGACCACCGTGACACTGCGCAGCCGCCCGTGGGCATCACCCCTTACGACGTCCAGCAGCCGCGTCAGCGTCGCCGCGTAGTCGACCACGGCGTACGGCCGGTGGCTGACCGTGGACTCCGGCCGGGCCGGCGGAATCCGTACGGCGAGCCAGCCGGCCGGCAGCTCGAGCAGCTCCTCCAGTGCGGTGACGACGGCCAGTGATCCGGCGCGGGGGAGTCGCCGGCCGCTCTGCCAGGTGCTCAGCGTCGCGATGCCGACGCGCAGTCCGCGCTCGGCCAGGCGCGCCTGGATCCGGTTCAGGGCCAGGCCGCGGTCCGCGATCGCGATCCGGAGCGCGTCGGCGAACGGCGTCTCCGGTCCGATGTCGGGCACGTGGAACCGCGGCTGCATCCGGTCTGACCTCCCGGGGAGTGAGTGTAAACGTTCACAGCCGGCGACGGCAGCGCCGCGAGGAGTGCTGTTCACCTCGGCGGGGTGTTCACACCGAGCCCGGCGGTCCGCGCCGACCGCTTGCCCCGGTGTGAGCGGGTGATCACGATGAGTGGCCTCACCGCCCCAGTGTGAAGGAGGCCCCCAATGAGGAGGGTCAGCACGCACCGCCCCTGGTCGTGGCTCGCGGCAACGGTCATCGGCCTGACACCGCTCGTCCCCGCGGTCGCCACGGCCGCGCCGGCACCGGTCGCGCCCGTCGCCCAGACCGTGGCTCAGACCGTGGCCGCCAGCCGGTACCTCGACGTGAACGGCCAGGCCCAGGAGAAGTCGAACTGGTGCTGGGCCGCGACCGGCAACAGCATCGCCAAGTACTACGGCAAGAGCTACTCGCAGAACCAGTTCTGCAACCTGGCCTTCGGCTACAGCCAGAACGCCGCCTGCCCGAACGACCAGGCAACGCTCGCCAACGACCAGCGCGCGTTCCGCAGCATCGGCATCAGCCAGGGCAGCTACATCAGCGGCACGCTGAGCTTCGGCACGCTGCAGACCGAGATCAACGCCAACCGGCCGGTGATGACGCGGATCGGCTGGAAGTCCGGCGGCGGTCACATGATGGACATCATCGGGTACGACGCGTCGAACTCGACGATCGAGTACTACAACCCGTGGGGCTCGGACCCGCGCTACAACACCTCGACCTACAACTGGTACCTGAACAACTCGCAGTTCCAGTGGACCCACTCCCTCTACCGGATCGGAGCCTGAGCATGAAGAAGCTTCGGTGGGCGGGTGCGATCGCCGGCGGTCTGATGCTCGCGGCAACAGCAGCCGGTACGGCGGGAGCCGCGACTCCGGACCTCGCGGCGGCGAAGGCGGCGGCACATTCGCCGCAAGCCGGTCAGCTGATCGCGAAGGCCGCGCAGCGACTGCCGCAGACCGCGGTGAAGGCGGGCACGGTCGTCCAGCAGGACGCCGTACCGGTCTACGCGCTGAATCCCGACTTCGTGGCCGAGAAGTCGGGGGACGTGGCGTCGCTCTGGTACGTCGCGACGTCGGCGTCGAGGGGCGGGGCCGCGATGACGGTCTACACGGCGCCGGACGCCGCCGGGTCCTGGCAGGCGGTGAACGTTGCCAGTGGCAACACGGAGTCGCGGATGGCCGGCGCGGCGAAGGGCGCGAAGCTCTTCACCGAGCCGCAGATCGGTGCCTGGTACGCGCTCGCGGGTGACCAGGTCCGCGCGCTGAACCCGTCGGCCACCGAGGCGATCGGTGCGCAGCCGATCAGCCTCACGGCGTACCAGGAGAAGGTCACCACCCGGTACGCCGACAAGCAGCCCGGCAGCCCGTACGACGCCAACGGAACCGCGGGCGGCTACGACGTCACCACAAGCGCCGAATCAAACTTCCCCATGGTGTGGGTGGCTGGTGCCGGCGGTTTGGTAGTACTCGGTGCGTACACGCTCGTGCTCTACCGCAGGAAGCACGCCTAGCAAACAGTTGGTGCAGGCAGGCTCTCGCCTGCCTGCACCTCCCTGCGCACTCACTCCAGATGTCGGGTCAGGAGCGGGTGCCGTACAGGTGCTCGATCGCGAGCTGGTCGAGCTGCTCGAAGGCCATACCGCGGCGGCCGGCCTCATCGGGGTCGAAGTCCTCGGCGCGCAGGGTGGCGAGGTTCTCGCCCGCTGCGAGCGTCGGCTGGGCGAGCTGGTCGAGGCGGGCGTCGAGCAACGCCTGCTGGACCTCGGGGTCGTTGCGGAAAGCACGGACCTTCGCGCGCAGGATCAGGTAGTTGCGCATGCACCCGGCCGCGGACGCCCAGACGCCGTCCATGTCCTCGGTGCGCAGCGGCTTGAAGTCGAAGTGCCGCGGGCCTTCGTACCCGCCGTTCTCCAGTACGTCGACCGTCCAGAACGCGCCCCGCGCGTTGCCGGCGCCGAACCGCAGGTCCTGGTCGTAGCGCGGACCGTTCTGGCCGTTCAGGTCCGCGTGGAAGAGCTTGCCGTGCCACAGCGCCTGCGCGATGCCGTGCGCGTAGTTGAGCCCGGCCATCTCCTCGTGACCGACCTCGGGGTTGAGGCCGACCCGCTCGGAGTGCTCCAGCGACTCGATGAACGCCAGCGCGTGCCCGATCGTCGGCAGCAGGATGTCGCCGCGCGGCTCGTTCGGCTTCGGCTCGATCGCGAAACGGATGTCGTACCCCTGCTCCAGCGCGTACGAGCCGAGGATGTCGAAGGCCTCCTTGTACCGGTCCAGCGCCGACCGGACGTCCTTGGCCGCGCCCGACTCGGCGCCCTCGCGACCACCCCAGGCGACGAAGGTCTCCGCGCCCAGCTCGGCCGCGAGGTCCAGCTGGTCGGCCGTCTTGCGGATGGCGTACCGGCGTACGTCGCGGTCGTTGTTGGTGAAGCCGCCGTCGCGGAAGACCGGGTGCGAGAACAGGTTCGTCGTCACCATCGGGACCTTGAGGCCGGTCTCGTCCAGCGCGGCCCGGAACGGTTTCAGGTGCGCGTCGCGCTCGGCCGCCGTGCTGGCGAACGGGAAGACGTCGTTGTCGTGAAAGGTGATGCCGTAGGCACCGAGCTCACTCAGCTTGTGCACGGCCTCGGCCGGGTCGAGCACCGGCCGGACCTCGCCGCCGAACACGTCGACGCCCTGCCAGCCGACCGTCCACAGCCCGAAGGAGAACTTGTCCTCTGGGGTGGGGGTGAAATCGGCGTTCGTCATAGGGGTGTTCCTCTCGAGGGGTTAGCGGCTGAAGCCGGCCGTCAGGCCGCTCAGCAGTTGCCGTCGCCCGATCGCGTACAAGATGACGATCGGCAACGTGGTCAGGACGACCGAGGCGAGCACGGCCGGCACGTTGACGGAGTACTGGCCCTGGAAGGTCCACAGCGCCAGCGGGAGGGTGCGTTTGTCGGGGCTCTGGGTCAGGATCAGTGGCAGGAGGAAGCCGTTCCAGACGCCGAGGCCGTTGTAGATGCTGACCGTGACCAGCGCCGGCCGGGTCAGCGGCAGCGCCAGGCTGCGCAGCATGCCCCACTCGCTGGCGCCGTCGACGCGCATCGACTCGAACAGTTCCTTGGGTACGTCGCGGATGAAGTTGGTCAGCACCAGCACCGACAGCGGGATCGAGAACGCGATCGACGGCAGCACGATCGCCAGCAGGCTGTCGTACAGGTGCATCTTGATGATCAGCAGGTAGACCGGGATGATCGTCGCCTGCAACGGGATCGCGAGCCCCATCAGGAACAACCCGTTGACCCCGGCAAGGAACCGGCTGCCCGCGCCGCGCACGATCGCGTACGCCGCCATGAACGCGATCGCCACCGCCGGGACGATCGTCCCGGCCGTCACGACCACGCTGTTCAGGAAGTACCGCGGGAAGTCCGACTTGATCACGAGCTGGTAGTTGGCCACGGTCGGGTCGGCCGGGAGTGTGAACGGGTTCTGGCTGAAGAACGCGCTCTGGTCCTTGAACGACGAGACCACGATCCAGTAGATCGGCACGATCACGATCACCAGCCACAACCAGCCCGCCGTACCGCCGAGCCAGTTCAGCCGGATCAGCTTGCGCCCGTACGACGTACCGCCGCTCGCGCGGGTCGTCGTCGCCTGAGCGCTGGTCGCCACCGCCATCTCACGCACCTTCCTGCTGGCTGGCCGTCGTGCTGCCGCCGAGCCGGCGCAGGATCAGGGCCAGCGCGAGTCCGATCAGCACCAGCAGGACGGCGATCACGCTGGCCGGTCCCATCAGGTTGGCCTGGAAGCCGCGCTTGTACATGTCGAGTGCCAGCACCCGGGTGGCATCCCCTGGGCCGCCGGCGGTGAGCACGAAGATCAGGTCGAAGAACGTCAGCGACCCGACCACCATCAGCGTCGACGACGTGATGATCGTGTACTTGAGCTGCGGCACGGTGATGCTGAAGAACTGCCGGACCCGCCCGGCGCCGTCGATCGAGGCCGCCTCGTACATCGTGGTCGGGATCTGCCGCACGCCGCCTTGGTAGATCAGCGAGTGGAACGGGATGAACTGCCAGGACACGACGAAGATGACCACGCCGAGCGCGAGGTTGTCCTTGCCGAGCCAGTCCTGGGTCAGGAACCCGATGTGCAGGCCGGCGCCGAGCCCGAAGTTCGGGTCGAGCAGCGCCTTGTAGGTGATGGCGATCGCCGCCGAGCTGAGCAGCAGCGGGACGAAGTACAGGACGGCCAGGAGCGCGCGGTACCGCTGACGTCCGGCCAGGAACACCCCGAGCAGCAGGCTCATCGGAGTCTGCACCGCCCACGACAGGATCATGATCTCGAACGTCACGAACAGCGCGTGCGGCAGGCCCGGGTCGCTCAGAACGCTGCTCCAGTTGGAGAACCCGGCCGGGTTGATCGCGCCGAGTCCGTCCCACTGGGTGAAGCTGAGCACCAGGACGCCGACCAGCGGGACGACGCCGAAGAGCAGGAACATCGCGAGGGCGGGCAGCGCCATCCACGCGACCGGGCCGCTCCGCCCGACCTGCCCAGAACCAGCGCGCCCACCGGCCCGCGTCGGAGCCGGGGGAGCGGCTGCCGTCACTTGCCGATCACCGCGTTCATGCTGTCGGCGAACTGCTGCGGGCTGATCGAGAGCTGGAACAGCTTGGCGATGTTGTCCAGCAGGGCCTCGGCCTGGGTCGGGCTGAGCGCCTGGTCCCACGACTGCCCGAAGGTCTTCGCGGTGCTGGAGGTGTCGTACACGAACTTCAGCCACTCGGCGTCGTTCTTGTCCGGTACGGCGGCCAGCTTCGACTCGGTGCCCTTGACCACCGGCACGCTGCCGGACGCGATCCACGCGTCGACCGAGGCGGAGTCCAGCGTGTTGTTCGCCAGGAACTTCTTGGCGACCTCCTTGTCGGCGTCGCTGGCCTTCGACGAGATCGACAGGTACTGGCCCGGGTTGCCGACCGTGCTGGTCGGGTCGCCCTTGCCGCCGTCGACCGGCGGGAAGTTCATGTAGCCGAGGTGGCCACCGGTGACGAAGTCGCCGCCGTCGGCCTTCATCCCGCCGTACGTCCAGGCGCCGTGCAGCATCATCGCGGCCTTGCCGGTGTAGAGCAGGGCCTGGTCGGCGTTGGAGTCGGCGGTGATCGAGGAGAAGCCCTTGATGAAGCCGTTCGCCTTGATCAGCTTCTGCATCTCCTCCAGCGCCTTGAGCGAGGAGGGGTCGGACCAGGCGTTCGCCTTGCCGTCGAAGATGTTCTGGAAGACCTCGCTGCCGCCGATCCGGTCGTACAGGAACTCCAGCCACATCATGTTGGTCCAGCGCGACTGGCCGCCGAGCGAGAACGGCGCGATCTTGGCCTCGTTGAACTTCGGCACCAGGTCGAGGATGTCGCCCCACGACTTCGGCGGCTCGGCGCCGACCTGCTCGAAGACCAACTTGTTGTAGAAAAGCACGATCGGCGTCGTGGTCTCGACCGGCATCGCGTAGATCTTGCCGCCGACGGTGGCGGCGCCGAACGCGGCCGGGAAGATCCGGTTCTTCAGCTCGGCGTTCTGGCCGAACCAGCTGGTCAGGTCCTCGACCTGGTTGGCGTCGACGTAGCTCTTCAGGCCGCCGCCACCCCAGCCCCAGATCAGCGTCGGACCCTGGCCGGCACCGATCGCGGTCTTGATCTTCTGCTTGAACGCGTCGTTCTGGAACTCGTTGGTCTTGATCTGCGTGCCCGAGTTCGCGTCGTTGAACCGCTTGATCTGGGCCGCGCGAATGCCCTGCTGCGGCTGGCCGGTGAGGAACCAGTACGTCGCACCGGAACCGGTGCTGCCCCCACCGGTCGAGCTGCCGGAGCTCTGTGGACCGGAGGTGCCGCAGGCGGCGAGGCCGGCCGCCACGGCGCCGGCACCGGTCAGGCGGAGGAACGTGCGCCGAGAAGTCGTCATGGGATCCACCCTGATCTCCGAAGTTCCTGGCCGCGAGACTTCACGGCGGTTAAGACTGTGTTTCGTAACGTAGGTTTCGGTGATGTGGCTGTCAAGGTCTTGAAACTTTCGACTTTCAGGCTGCACTGTTAGCGATAGGTGGTGTTCGAAACGGCGAAATGTTTCGATACCAAGGAGTGACTTTGAACGATCGAGAAGGAGACTTTCGTGGCAGCTCGGGACGATCGGCCGTGGCAGAACACCGCGCTGACGGCGGAGGAGCGGGCCGGGCTGCTGCTGGAGGCGATGACGCTGCCGGAGAAGGTCGCGCAGCTCGGCAGCCGCTGGGTCGGCAACGACATGGCTTCACCCCAGGAGCTCCCGGCCGAGGAGACGCTGAACGTGGCGCCCATGCAGGACGTGTTCGCCGAGGGCGGCGCAACGTCCTTGGAGGACGCGAGCCGGAACGGGCTCGGTCATCTCACCCGCGTCTGGGGCAGCGTCCCGCTGACCGTCGAGGAGGGCGTCGCCGAGGTCGTTCGCCAGCACAAGGTCGTGCTCGCGGGATCGCGGCTCGGCGTACCGGCGCTGGTTCACGAGGAGTGCCTGACCGGCTTCACGACGTACGGCGCGACCGTCTACCCGACGGCGCTGGCGTGGGGCGCGACCTTCGACCCCGAGCTGATCGAGCGGATGTCCGGTGCGATCGGGCGTGACCTGTCCGCGGCCGGGGTGCACCAGGGGTTGTCGCCGGTGCTCGACGTCGTGCGCGACTACCGGTGGGGGCGGGTCGAGGAGACGATCGGCGAGGATCCCTACCTGGTGGCGATGGTCGGTTCGGCGTACGTGCGGGGGCTGCAGAGCTCCGGAGTCGTTGCCACGCTCAAGCACTTCGCCGGGTACTCGGCGTCCCGGGCCGGGCGCAACCACGGGCCGGTGTCCGTCGGGCGCCGCGAGCTGCTCGATGTCGTCCTGCCAACGTTCGAGACGGCGATCGCGACCGGTGGTGCGGGATCGGTGATGACGTCGTACTCCGATCTCGACGGGCTGCCGGCGGGGGCCGATCCGTGGCTGTTCACGGAGTTGCTGCGGGACGAGTGGGGTTTCGACGGGACCGTCGTCTCCGACTACTGGGCGGTTCCGTTCCTGGCGACGATGCACAGGGTTGCCGTGGACACCGATGCCGCGGGTGCGCTCGCGCTCACCGCTGGAACGGACGTCGAGCTGCCCGACACGATCGGCTTCGGGGCCGGACTGGTCAAGCTGGTCGAGTCCGGTGAGTTGCCGGAGGACCTGGTCGACCGTGCTGCGCGGCGGTTGCTGGTGCAGAAGGTGAAGCTTGGGTTGCTTGATCCGGACTGGACTCCCGAGGGTTCCGTGCGGCCGGTCGATCTGGACTCGCCGGAGAACCGCGAGCTGGCGCGCGAGGTTGCCGAGCGGTCCGTCGTACTGCTGGATGCCGGTACGGCGCTGCCGCTGCGCGACGACCACCGCAAGATTGCGGTGGTCGGCCCTTCCGCCGCGGAGCCCAAGTCGTTCATGGGTTGCTACGCGTTCCCCAACCACGTGCTCCCGCGCTACCCGGACCGTGCCCTGGGCATCGACGTGCCCTCGGCACTCGATGCCCTGCGCAACGAACTTCCCGGCGTCGAGTTGCTGCACGCCCCAGGTTGCGCGGTCCTGGGCAACGATCGCTCGGGCTTCGCGGCGGCGGTCGAGGCGGCGCGGGACGCCGACCTGTGCATCGCGTACGTCGGCGACCTGTCCGGTCTGTTCGGGCACGGGTCGTCCGGCGAAGGATGCGACGCCGAGGACCTGCGGCTACCGGGTGTGCAGGAGGAACTGGTCAAGGAACTGCTCGATACCGGTACGCCGGTGGTGCTGGTGGTCGTCTCCGGTCGGCCCTACGCGCTGGGCGAGATCGCGGACCGCGTCGCCGGACTGGTGCAGGCGTTCATGCCAGGCCAGGAAGGCGGAGCGGCGATCGCCGGAGTGCTCAGCGGACGGGTGATGCCGGGCGGCAAGCTGCCGGTGCAGATCCCGCGGCATGTCGGTGGGCAACCCGGTACGTACCTGCAGCCGGCGCTCGGGAGCGTGGAGAGCGCGGGCATCAGCGGGCTGGAGACCGTGCCGCTGTTCCCGTTCGGGTTCGGGGCGTCGTACACGAGCTTCGCGGTCGGGGCGTTGCGGCTGAGCGAGACCGAGATCCCGACCGACGGCGAGCTCACCGCGACCGTGCGGGTGCGGAACACCGGCGCGCGGGCCGGGGACGAGGTCGTGCAGCTCTACCTGCACGATCTGGTGGCGCAGGTCGCGCGGCCGCTCAAGCTGCTGATCGGGTTCGCGCGGGTGTCGCTGGAGCCGGGCGCGGCCGTCGACGTGACGTTCCGCGTCGACGCCGACCGGACGGCGTACACGGGTCCCGACCTGCGCCGGATCGTGGAGGCGGGCGACATCGAACTGCTCGCCGGAACCTCCTCGATCGACCTGCCCGCACGGGGTACCGTGCGGGTCACGGGGGCGACTCGGGTGGTGGGGCACGATCGTACGATGGTGACCCCCGTCGGCCTGACGCCCGTCAACGCAGCAGGAGGAGAGTGAGCACGTGCCGTCGTTGAGAGGCCGGGTCACGCTGGCCACCGTCGCGGCCTCCGCCGGGGTCTCGGTCGCGACGGTCTCCAAGGTGCTCAACGGACGCAGCGACGTCTCGGAGTCGACCCGCGCCCGGGTCCAGGAGATCCTGCGCGAGCACGAGTACGTCGGCCGCCGGCCGGAGCCGGTCGTCGAGCGGGCCGCCGTCGAGCTGTTCTACCAAGGCGTGCTCAACAGCTACTCGCTCGAGGTGATCCAGGGCGTGGTCGAGGCCGGCCAGGCCGCCGACGTAGACGTCGTGGTGAGCGCGCACCCCGAGCGGGCACACGCTCGGTCGACCTCGACGGGGCGCGCGGCGCCGTGGATCCGGGAGATGACGGCCAACGGGCGGCGCGCCGTCATCGGCATCACCTCGGAGCTGACCGCCGCCGACGTCGCCGCGCTCTCGCGCGCGCGGCTGCCGCTGGTGGTGGTGGACCCGATGAACGTCGTACAGCCTGATGTGACGAGTGTCGGATCGACGAACTTCGCGGGTGGCATGGCGGCGACTCAGCACCTGCTGTCGCTCGGGCATCGGCGGATCGCCTACCTCGGCGGGCCGCCGACGTCGGGGTGCAACCAGGCGCGGATGAACGGCTACCGCGGCGCGATGGAGGCTGCCGGAGCGCCGGTGCCGAAGGACTACGTGTGGATGCGGGAGTTCCTGTACGACGACGGGCTCGCCGGCGGCGCTGCGCTGCTCCAGCTGCCGGATCCGCCGACGGCGATCTTCGCCGGGAGCGACGAGGTCGCGCTCGGCGCGATGGAGGCGGCGCGGGCGCGCGGGCTTCGGGTGCCGGAAGATCTGAGCGTGGTCGGCTTCGACGACACCCAGGTCGCGCGGCTGGCCTCGCCGCAGCTGACGACTGTGCGGCAGCCGATCCGGGAGATGGGTGCTGTTGCTCTGCGTACGGCGTTGCAGCTGGCAGCGGGGGAGAAGGTCGACTCGCACCACGTGGAGCTCGCGACCCAGCTGATCGTGCGGGACTCGGCGACGGAACCGGCGCGGGTCAGCTCGTAGGGCCGGGCCCGGTGGAGTCGCGGACGATCAGGCGGGGGACCAGCGAGATCTGCTGACGCGGCGCTTCGGGATCCTTGAGTCGCGCGCGGAGCACGTTGACCGCGAGCCGGCCGACCTCGAACTTGGCCGGCGACACGGCAGTGAGCGGTACGTCGGACAGGTCGGCGACCTCGTCGTCGTAGCTGATCACCGACAGCTGTCGCGGGACGTCGATGCCGCGGTTGAGCGCCGCTGTGAGGAGAAGGTTCGCCTCCCGGTCGGCGAAGCAGATCACGCCCGTGACGTCGGCGCCGAGGAGATCGTCGAGAAGCCGGTCCGCGTCCGCGGTGCTCCAGCGCTCGGTGGATCTGGTGAGGACGACGTCGTCCTCGAGGCCGGCGTACACCTGCGGTGCCGTGTGCGGTCCGGGGCGTTCGAGGTAGCCGATCCGGGTGTGGCCGAGGCTCTTCAGGTGGTTGACCGCCGCCCGCGCTCCGGCCGCGTGGTTGGAGCCGACGAACTCGTGCACGGTCGCCGGGTCCTCGAGGCCGCGCTCGACCAGCACGATCGGCAGACCGGCCTCCTCGACCATCCGCACGCCGCCGCCGTCTCTTCCTCCACCCGGTTGGTCGGGGGCGACGATCAACCCGGCGACGCCGGCGCCGATCAGGCTCTCGATCGCGCGCTCTTCCTCGGCCATGTCCCACTCGGTGCTGCGCAGCATCATCTGGCCGCCCTGCGCGGCGAGCTCGCGCTCGATGCCGACGATGATGCGCGGGTAGTAGTAGGTCATCGACGGTACGGCGACGCCGACCAGCGGACCGGTGACCTGGTCGGCGATATACATGCCCGAGCCCTGCCGCCGGTAGACCAGTCCGTCCTGGACGAGGAGGTCGACGGCCCGTCGTACGGTGTTGAGGCTGACGCCCTGCTCGTCCGCCAGCTGCTGCTCGGTCGGCAGCTTCCCGCCCGGCCACCGCAGCCCGGCGATCCCGCGCCGCAGCTCGTCGGCGAGATGACGCGCCTTCTGCCCGCGCGCGACCGGCTCAATGCTCACGGGGCAGAGCCTAGCGGTGACCGTACGGCAAAGTCATTAGAATGAATCTCTTGACCAAAGGAATGACCAGGGCCAGACTCGTTCGACAGTGATCCCGCCCACCCCGAGGAGACACTGTGCGACGCCGAACCTTCCTGACCCTTTCGACCGCGGCTGCCGCGGCCCTCTCGCTGCCGACCGTTCCTGCCTTCGCGGCGCCCGCCGACTTCGCCGCGCTGCGCGGCAAGTGGGCCGCCGACCTCACCGGCCGGGACGTGATCGACCCCGCCGACCCGGACTTCAAGGCCGCGCTCGACCGGATCGACGCCGCGGTCGCGTCCTCGCTCACGAAGCTCGACCGGTCCGCCGGGCGCAAACTCGTGTTCACCGACCAGCCGCTGACGGCCGACCCGTCCGTGGCGAACACCTACGTACGGCTCGAGCAGATGGCGACCGCCTGGTCGACGCCTGGTTCGGCGTACCACCAGGCGGCGGCGCTGCTGGCCGACGTACTGGCTGCTCTGGAGTCGATGAACACGCTGGTCTACAAGGCCGGAACCGTTGAGTTCGGCAACTGGTGGTCGTGGGAGATCGGTGCGACGCGGCCGCTCGCGTCGACGATGGTCCTGCTGTACGACGAGATCCCGGCCGAGGTGCGGGCGCGCTACTGCGCGGCGATCGACCACTTCGTTCCCGACCCGTACTACATGTTCCCCGCGGAACGTCGCGCTCTGTCGACCGGCGCGAACCGGGTCGACCTGTGCCAGGCGATCATCGTGCGTGCGTTGGTGACCGACGACGAAGCCAAGCTCACGCATGCGCGGGACGGGCTGAGCGACACCTGGCAGTACGTAACGACCGGGGACGGGTTCTACCGCGACGGGTCGTTCGTGCAGCACACGTGGGTCGCCTACACCGGGACCTACGGGCATGTCCTGCTGAGCGGGATCGGGAAGCTGCTCGCGCTGCTGGCCGGATCGCCGTGGGAGGTGACGGACCCGAAGCGGCAGATCCTGTTCGACTCGGTCGCCAAGGCCTATCTGCCGGTGGTGCACGACCTGCGGATGACGGACTTCGTCCGCGGGCGGGCAGTGTCGCGCTCGAACGCGTCCGACCACGACGACGGGTACACCGCGGCCGAGGCGACCCTGCGGCTCGCCGGTGGTGTCGACGCGGCTTTGGCTGCGCGCTGGCGATCGGCGGTCGCCGGGTGGGTGCAGCGGGACACGTTCGGCAACATGTTGTCCGGGGCAACGATTCCGCGGGTGGCGCTGGTGAAGTCGCTGGCCGGCGTCGCTCCGGCCGCCGAGCCGGACGGGCACACGTTGTTCGCGAGCATGGACCGGTCGATCCATCGGCGGAGCGGGTGGGCGTACGCGATCTCGATGGCGAGCACGCGGATCGCGCACTACGAGGCCGGCAACGGCGAGAACGACCTCGGGTACCACACGGGGTCGGGCATGACGTACCTGTACGACCGGGACAACGGGCAGTACGCCGACGGGTTCTGGCCGACGGTCGACCGCTACCGGTTGCCGGGCACGACGGTCGACACGTTGCCCTTGCCGCCGAAGGCCGGTGGGGAGTGGGGTGCTGCACGGCCGGCTTCCGCGACCTGGGTCGGTGGGTCAACGCATGCGGGCTACGCCGCGGTCGGGCAAGATCTCGAGGCCCCGTCGTCTCCGCTGCGCGCTCGGAAGTCGTGGTTCTGCTTCGACGAGTACGTCGTTGCTCTGGGCGCCGGGATCACGGGGTCCAGCGGTCATGCGGTTGAGACGGTGGTCGAGAACCGGAACCTGCATGCCGGTGGTGTGAACAAGTTGCTGGTCGATGGCGCGCTGACGGTCCCTTCGGTGGGTGACACCGCCAGCATGTCCCGGCCGCGCTGGGCCCACCTCGAGGGCGTCGCCGGCTACGTGTTCCTGCCGACCTCTGGCGCGTCCGGGCTGCGCGCGGTCCGGGAGGCGAGGACCTGCTCTTGGCGGGACATCAACACCGGCGGTTCCGCTGATCCGATCACACGGCGCTACCTCACGCTCTGGCTCGACCACGGGGTAGACCCCACCAACGCGTCGTACGGCTATCTCGTCGCTCCCGGCGCAACCGCCGCGAGAACTCAGCAGCTCGCGCGGACCTCCGCCGTCCGCGTGCTCGCCAACACAGCAGACGTCCAGGCCGTCACCCAAGGCGGCCTCACCCTGGCCAACTTCTGGCGCCCCGGCCACGTCGCCAACCTGTACGCCGACAACCCGCTCTCAGTCATCCAGCGCCTCCGCGGCCGAGACGTCGAGATCGCGCTCTCCGACCCGACTCAGCTGGCGACCACGATCCGCCTCCGGCTGGTCCTGCCGGGCGCGCGGGTGGTGCAGGCCGACGAAGGAGTGACCACCCGCCGAACGCTGCTCGGCCTGGAGCTCACCGTCGACGTCAAGGGAGCAGCCGGAGCCAGCCGGGTCGTGAAGGTGCGCCTGGGCTAGCCCGACGCCCGTACGGCGCGCTGCGTGGCGCAGGTCGACCCGGCCGCGCGCGGCCGAGGTGATGCCGGGGTGTGCGCGAGGCGGGGCGCGCCCCGCGCCTCGCGCGCTCCGCACCCCGCGCTCCGCACCCCGCGCTCCGCACCCCGCGCTCCGCACCCCGCGCTCCGCACCCCGCGCCTCGCGCACCCCGCACCCCGCGCCCCGCGCCTCGCGCGCTCCGCGCCCCGCGCCTCGCGCCTCGCGTACCCCGCACCCCGCGCCCCGCGCCTCGCGCGCCCCGCGCGCCCCGCGCCTCGCGCGCCCCGCACCCCGCGCGCCCCGCGCCTCGCGCGCCCCGCGCCTCGCGCGCCCCGCGCCTCGCGCGCCCCGCGCCTCGCGCGCCCCGCGCCTCGCGTACCCCGCGCCTCGCGTACCCCGCGCCTCGCGTACCCCGCGCCTCGCGCACCCCGCGCCCCGCACCCCGCGCGCTCCGCGCCGCGCGCCTCGCGCCTCGCGCCTCGCGCCTCGCGCCTCGCGCCGCCGGAGGCGGCTGCGGTCCGGGGCGACGGCTCCTACCTCCCACCTCCCACCTCCCACCTCCCACCTCCCACCTCCCACCTCCCACCTCCCACCTCCCACCTCTCTCCCACTTGCAGGAGATGGGGTCTGGACCCCATGGGGCGGTGGGGGATGGGCGGCGAGACTCGACGGACAAGGTTTGTTGCCGTCGGCGTGCTTCGCCGGCGGGACGAGAGTCGAGGTGACTGATGTCCGCACCGCTGGTGATCGACGGGAAACGGGACGGTGTCATGCAGGCAGGTGATATCGCTGTCGGGGTGCCGACCGTGACCGTGACGGACCCGGTGGCCAAGGCGGTGCGGATGATGGCGGTCGGGCGGCTGCCGGGGCTGATCGTCGTCGACGACCGGTCCCGGCCGACCGCCGTCCTGCCCGGCTCGCAGGTGCTGCGGCTGGCGATCCCCGGGTCCTTCCAGGAGGACCCGATGCTCGCCCGCACCGTCGACGAGGCCAGTGCCGACTCGTTCTGGCGGGAGCTCGGCGGCCTGACCGTCGGCGACTGCCTGCCGCGCCAGCCGTTGCGCCCGGCAACCGTCGCGCCCGACGCGACGCTGCTGGAGATCGCCGCGCTGATGGCCCGCCTGCGCAGCCCGCTGGTCGCGGTCGTCGGCGCGGACGGCGTACTGCTGGGGGCGATCACGCTGGAGCGGTTGTTGACCAGCTTGGCGGTCACCGGTCCCGGCGAGCCGCCGCCGGCCTGACGTGCGGCCCTACATCGCGCTGGCGATCTTCGCGCTGGCGTTCTTCTTCATCGCCACCGAGAAGGCGAACAAGGTCAAGGTCGTGCTGCTGGCGGCCGCCGCGATGGTCCTGCTCGGACTGGCGCCCGGCTCGGACGTGTTCTTCTCCGAGCACGAGGGCATCGACTGGAACGTCATCTTCCTGCTGCTCGGGATGATGATCATCGTCGGGATCATCAAGCAGACCGGGGTCTTCGACTACCTCGGCATCTGGGCGGCCAAACGCTCCCGCGGTGAGCCGTACCGGCTGATGGTGATGCTGATGGTGATCACCGCGATCGCCTCGCCGTTCCTCGACAACGTCACGACGATCATGCTGGTCGCGCCGGTCACCGTCGTGGTCTGCGACCGGCTCCGGATTCCCGCCCAGCCGTACCTGATCGCCGAGGTACTGGCCTCCAACATCGGCGGCGCCGCGACGCTGATCGGCGACCCGCCGAACATCATCATCGGCAGCCGCGCCGGGCTGACCTTCAACGACTTCCTGGTGCACATGGCGCCGATCGTGGTGGTCGTCTTCGTCGCCTTCGTGCTGCTGAGCCGGTTCCTGTTCCGCAAGTCCTTCCGCTACAACCCCGACGAGGTCGCCGCCGTGATGGCGTTGCAGGAACGCCGGGCGATCAAGGACGGTCCGCTGCTGGTGCGCTGCCTGATCGTGCTGGTCCTGGTCGTCGTCGGGTTCGCGCTGCACTCGGTGCTGCACCTGGAGCCGTCGATCGTCGCGCTCGTCGGCGCCGGCGCGATGGTGCTGGTCTCGAAGGTCGACGTACCGGAGGTGCTGCGCGAGGTCGAGTGGTCGACGCTGGTCTTCTTCATGGGCCTGTTCGTGATGGTCGCCGGGCTCGTGCACACCGGCGTGATCGAGACCATCGGTCACTGGGCGGTCGAGCAGGTCGGCGACAACTACCTGGTCGCGGCGACCGCGCTGCTGTTCGGCTCCGGCGTCCTGGGTGCGTTCTTCGACAACATCCCGTACGTCGCGACGATGACGCCCGTGGTCGAGGGAGTCGTTGCCGAAGCCCCCGATCCGGCGACCGGTCAGGCGCTGTGGTGGGCGTTTGCCCTGGGCGCCGACTTCGGAGGCAACGGTACGGCGGTTGCCGCGAGCGCCAACGTGGTTGCCCTCGGCATCGCGTCCCGCACCGGGCACCACATCACGTTCTGGCAGTTCACCCGCTACGGCATCGTGGTGACCGCCCTGAGCATCGCGATGGCCTGGGTCTACGTCTGGCTGCGGTACTTCGCGTGAACGACCTCGATGTCGATGGCGTCGACCAGAAGCCTTTCGACCTCCACGCCGTGCCCGGCCTCCCACGCGCTGCGCTCGATCGTCGTCCGGACCCGCAGCACGTCGTCGACGTCGTGGTCGGCGAGCAGCCGCCGCAGGATGTCGTGCACCTCGACGAGCGTCGTACCGATCGGGTCGGCCAGGGCACCGGCGGTGACGGGGTCGACGACGCGCAGTACCGCGGTGACCAAGAGCTGGACCTGGACGCCGTCACGCGTCAGCGCCGAAACCCCGATCGGCAGGTGCTGCGCCTCTCGCGGAAGCAGCTTGCATCCGTCGAGTCCGGGGATCCGCAGGGCAAAGCCGGCGGTGACCACCCGGCGGACCCGTCCGCGCCGGGTGATCACCAGCCAGTGCCGGGTCGGCGCCGTGCGCAACAAACTGACCGCCAGCGCGGCGAGCCCGACGATGCCGGTGACAACGAGCCGGTCCGCGGGGTCGCTCGGCGGCAGGCTCGCGAGCGCGGTTCCCGCCGGCAGAGCGGCGGCGATCGGAAGGAGACTCATGGTCAGCTCCTCGGGGTGGTCGCCGGACCGGCGGCCGGTTGGTGCGGCGGGACGGCCGGAGTCCTGGCCGTCCGCCGCGGTACCAGTCTCGTCGGGCCGGGCGGCAGGTGCCATGAGTGCTACCACCCACGTTCGGCGGGCTGCGTGGACACGGCGGACGCACTGGGCGAAGGTGGAGCGATGACCTCTGGGATGCGGCTACCTCTGTACTGGCGGGTCTGCCTGATCAACGGGCTGCTGTTCGTGGTCGGTACGTCGGCGCTCGCGTTCCTGCCCGTGACCGTGTCGGCTCGGGTCCTGGTGTCCGAGGCGATCGTGCTCGTGCTCGGGCTGGCTGCGATCGTCGGGCTGAACTCGTTGCTGCTGCGCACGAGTCTTGCCCCGCTCGACCGGCTCGTACGAATGATGGACGAGGTCGATCTGCAGCGGCCCGGGCAACGGTTGCCGGAGGGTCGCAGCGGGGTGGCGACGAAGCTCGTGCGGAGCTTCAACGCGATGCTGACCCGCCTGGAGACCGAGCGCGGCACGAGCAACGCGAAAGCGCTCGC
Organism: Kribbella sp. DT2; assembly: GCF_049844575.1. Lineage (NCBI taxonomy): Bacteria > Bacillati > Actinomycetota > Actinomycetes > Propionibacteriales > Kribbellaceae > Kribbella > Kribbella sp. DT2. The sequence goes on from NZ_JBNCLH010000002.1 coordinate 481,559, forward strand.
GGCCCAGGAAGCGGAGCGGCACAGGATCGCGCAGGAGCTGCACGACGAGATCGGGCAGAGCCTGACCGCCGTACTGCTCGGGCTGAAGCGGTTGTCCGACCGGGTGCCGGAGGAGCTTGCGGACGAGTTCCGGCTGGTGCAGGAGACGACGCGCGCCGGGCTGGACGAGGTCCGCGAGGTGGCGCGCCGCTTGCGGCCCGGCGTACTGGAAGACCTTGGGCTGCACAACGCGCTCGCGGCGTTGGCGACCGAGTTCTCGTCGCACGGCATGCGTGTACGACGGGTTTCGTCGCCCGGGTTGGCGCCGCTGGCGCCGGAGACGGAGCTGGTTATCTACCGGGTCGCGCAGGAAGCGCTCACCAACGCGGCAAGGCACTCAGGCGCTACCGAGGTCGAGGTCTCCCTGCTCCGGCAGGGCTCGGAGGTGGTACTGGTGGTCGAAGACAACGGCCGGATGGACGGACTCCAAGAAGGAGCAGGAATTCGGGGAATGAGAGAGCGCGCTCTCCTCGTCGGCGGCAAGCTGCGGATCGGTCCTGCCCAGAGTGGGGGAGTCCGGGTGGAGCTGAAGGTCTCATGATCCGCATCCTGCTGGCCGACGACCACGCGCTGGTACGACGTGGCGTGCGGCTGATCCTGGACAGCGAAGCCGATCTGACCGTGGTCGCCGAGGCGGGCGACGGCGCGGAGGCGGTCGAGATCGCGCGCACGACGCCGATCGACCTCGCCGTACTGGACGTCGCGATGCCCCGGATGACCGGTCTGCAGGCGGCCCTGGCGCTGTCGCGGCGGCGGGAACCGCCCCGGATCCTGATGCTGTCGATGTACGACCACGAGCAGTACTTCTTCGCCGCGCTCAAGGCCGGCGCGTCCGGCTACGTGCTCAAGTCGGTCGCCGACCGTGACCTCGTCGACGCCTGCCGGGCCGCCGGCCGTGGCGAGTCGTTCCTCTACCCGGGCGTGATGAGCACGCTCGTGCGCGACTACCTCGACCGGGTACGCCGGGGGGAGCGGTTGCCCGGCCAGGTGCTCACTCCGCGTGAGGACGAGGTGGTCAAGCTGATCGCCGAAGGCCACTCCTCGAAGGAGATCGCCGGCGCGCTCACGATCAGCGTCAAGACCGTCGAGCGCCACCGGGCCAACATCCTGCAGAAGCTCGGCATGCGCGACCGCACCGAGCTCACCCGGTACGCCATCCGCGCGGGGCTGATCGAGCCCTGACAACGCTGAGCCGATCGAGCACGCCCGCCGCTTCGCGCGAACGCAGCCGGGTGATCCCTCTGCCAGCGTTAGCGGGCCAGCTCGGCCCGCGAACTCACCCCGAGCTTCCGCAGCACCTTCGCGACATGCTGCTCCACCGTCCGCGGCGACAGGAACAGCACCTCGGCGATCTCCCGGTTCGTGTGCCCGCTCCCGAGCAGCCGGGCGACCTCCTGCTCCCGCGGTGACAGCTCGGTCCCGTACCCCTTACGCCCCCGCCGCGACGGCGCCGTCGCACCCCGGCTCCGCAGCTCGTGCCGGCACCGAGCAGCGTCGTACGTCGCCCCGAGCTGATCGAACGAGTTCGCCACCACAGCAAGCTCCGCCAACCCAGCAGGCTCGTCGGCCACCAGCTCACACCGCGCCGCCCGTTCAGCGACCAGCGCAGCGAAGTACGGCGCCAACAGCTCGGCGTACTCCCGCTGAGTCGCGCGATAGAGCGCGATCGCCGCCGCCAGCTCCCCGTCGGCTTCAGCCATCTGCGCCCGCCCGCACCGCACGGCGATCCGGCTCAACGGCGCATCCAGCCCGTCCACCTCGAGATCCAACTCGTCCAGTACCCGCTGCGCATCGTCACGCCGCCCAGCAGCGAGCAACGCCGCCAACGCGGCAGGCACGATCTCACCCGCCCAAGCCCAGACCTGCTTACGCCGCAACAGCTCCAGCCCACGCTCCGCCGACTCCAGCGCGCCAGGAAGCCGCCCGCGCGTCAGCTCCATCCACGTCTGCAACGCGAACCCACCCAACGCGACCGGCGCGATCGCGTCCGCCGGATTCGGCACGCCCGTCGCGGCCAGATGCTCGGCCGCCTCACCCCACTCACCGCGCGCCACCGCCAGCCCGGCCAGCGCGAGCGACACCTCGCTGGTCACCGGAAACAGATCCCGGTACTCATCAAGCAGCTGCCCAGCCCGCTCGTCCAGCCCCGCCCACTGCCCGGTGATCCAATCTACCCGGGCCTGCGTCGACCGCGCCGTACTGACCACGAACGGCGCACCGGAGTCGGTCGCGAACTGCATCCCGCTCCGCAGCAGCTTCCCGGCCGTCGCCAGCTCCCCGATCGCGGCACAGGCATCCGCCAGGTTGCAGTGCAAGCGGGCGAGCTGCCGCTGCTCGGCCGGCTCCTCGGGCGGCCGGTTCAGTACGGCGAACGCCTCCCACACCCGGCCGTCTCCGGTGTGCAGCCGCGACGCCAGCAGGTTGGCCTGCAGCGAGGTCGTGAGGACGGGATCGGTCGACGTCCGCAGACCCTCCTCGGCGCGCAGGGACCAGCGACGAGTCTGTTCGAGCGACGCCGTCCCCAGCCAGGGCTGCGCGAGCACGGCGACGCCCTTCGCCACGAGATCGGGACGCGCCCCCAGGTCAGGGATCGCGCGTTCGATCTCGGCGCGGCCGGCCGCGACTCCGCCGTCGGCGCGGATCAGCAGCAGGCCGGCGTACAGACGGACCTCACCCCGTACGGCGGGGGAGAGGCGGTGGTCGGTGAGCAACCGCCGCAGCGTGTCCATCGGATCGGTCTGGTCAAGCCCCGTGTACGCCGCCAGACCGAGCTTGGCGGCCAGCCGGTCGACGGCAGCGCTGGGCAGATCCGGCTCGGCGAGCAGCCGCTGGAGCAAGCGGGTGGCCGTCGCGGTGTCGCCGATCTCGGTGCCGCGGTCGGCGGCTGATTCGGCGTACCGGCGCCAGTCCTCGGTCCGGCCGGCCAGGCGGCTGTGCTCGGCCAGCTGCAACTGCGGTTGCGGATCCGCGGCGACGAGCAGATCCGCGATCCGCCGGTGCAGTCCCTGCCGGCGCGGACCCGGCAGGCTGTCGTACACGGCCTGCCGGCCGAGGGCGTTCCGGTACGCGTAGCGCCCGTCCCCGGCCTCCCGCAGGACGCCGGCCGAGAGCGCCTCGGTGAGCGCTCTCTCGACGAGATCCGGCGGCAGTTCGGTGATCCCGCCGAGCAGCTCGGTCGTGACCGGTACGCCGAGCACCGCGGTCGCGCAGCTCACCGCGCGGGCCTCCGGGGCGAGGCTCGACAGGCGCTCGGACATCGCGTCCCGCAGCAACGCGGGCACCTCGACGTGATCGAGCAACCGCTGGGTCGTCCGGCTGTCGATCGGCTGCGGCAGCGTGCGAACCGCCTCCTCCACGACGAACGGGATGCCCGCGGTCCGCTGGTAGAGCAGCGTGGCCAGGTCGGTGCCGATCGTTTCCGCACCGAGGATCGCGGCGGTCAGCGCCCGGACGCCGGCGACGTCGAGCGGTTCGAGAGCGACGACCGCGCTGGGGAGACCGACAGGCGGCCGGTACGCCGTACCAAGTGGTGGTCCGGTGGTCAGATCCTCGCGGCGGTAGGTGACGACGACCGACAGGTTGTCCGGCGGATCGGTCATCAGGAAGCGCAGCAGCTGGCGCGACCCGTCGTCGGCCCAGTGCAGGTCCTCGATCACCAGCAGCGCAGGGCCTGCCGACGCCAGCAGTTCGCGGACCGCCCGGAACACCTGGTGCCGTTCGGTGGCGGGATCGCCTGCCGGGCGCAGTGCCGCGGGGAACCGGTCGGCGAGCTCCGGCAGCAGCGGCCGGAGTACGGCGGTGAGCGGCGAGAAAGCGCTCTCTGCGTTCTCCGGGAAGTTCCTCAACGCCTCGATCACCGCGCCGTACGGGAAGGGCTCCCGCAGTGGTTGGCAGTAGCCGATCAGGCGGTGCAGTCCGGCGGTCTCCGGCTGCTGCAGGAGTTCGCGGACCAGGCGGCTCTTGCCGATGCCGGCCTCGCCCTCGATCAGCGCGACCGACGCACCGCGCCCGACCGTGCCGGTGAGCAGGCGCAGCTCGGTCTCCCGGCCGACCAGCACCGGTGAACTCGTTCGGACCAACCGATCGATCGCGCGGGCCATGGGCAGCTCCCCGTCCAGGTGGAGGTGAGCCTAGACCCCCGCGGCGGCAGGGGACACCGATCGCGCGTGTCCAAAAGTCGCGTACCCCTACGTACTGCCGCCCGGATTGTTCGGCTCCGGGCCGCGGGCAACAGTGTCCGGACCGGTCGCCCCGCCCCTTTCGTCCCCGGCGGCCGCGCCCCGGCGGCCGCCCGCCGCCGGGGGACCGAACGGAGATGACATGACCGCCCATCTGTCTGTGCGCTACGGCGCCTTCGGCGCGATCGCGTGCCTCGGCCTGGCGCTGCTCGGCCCACCCACCGCCGGCGCGGCCACCGTGCCCGAGAACCTGACCCCGAGCCCCTCGATCCGCGGCGCCGGAGCGCCCGGCACGATCCCGGGCCAGTACATCGTCGTACTGAAGGACGGCGCCCGCAGTACGGCGTCGACCCTGGCCACCCGGTACGGCGGCCGGGTGAAGCTCACCTACACGACCGCGCTGCGCGGCTTCTCGGCCCAGCTGTCCGAGGCCGAGGCACTCCGACTGGCCGCGGATCCCGAGGTCAAGTACGTCGAGCAGGACGGCATCGCCAAGGCCGTCGACAGCCAGCGCAACCCGACCTGGGGCCTGGACCGGATCGACCAGGCCAAGCTGCCGCTGGACCAGGCCTACACGTACGCGACGAAGGCCTCGAACGTCACGGCGTACATCGTCGACACCGGCATCTACAAGACGCACTCCGACTTCGGCGGACGCGCCGCCGACGGGTACGACTTCATCGACAACGACGCCGTTGCCCAGGACTGCAACGGCCACGGCACGCACGTCGCTGGGACGATCGGCAGTACGACGTACGGCGTGGCCAAGGGCGTCGCGCTCGTCGGCGTCCGGGTGCTCAACTGCCAGGGGCAGGGTGAGTGGTCGCAGGTGATCGGCGGCATCGACTGGGTCGCGAAGAACGCGAAGAAGCCCGCCGTCGCGAACATGAGCCTCGGCGGCGAGGCGAACTCGTCGGTCGACGACGCGGTCAAGCGCGCGGTCGCGGCCGGAGTCAGCTTCTCGGTTGCTGCGGGCAACGACAACGGCGCCAACGCCTGCAACACCACCCCGGCCCGTACGCCGGAAGCGATCACCGTCGGCTCGACCGACAACCAGGACAACCGGTCGAGCTTCTCCAACCTGGGCTCGTGCCTGGACCTGTTCGCGCCCGGCTCGGGCATCACCTCGACCTGGAACAACGGCGGGACGAACTCGATCAGCGGTACGTCGATGGCCACTCCGCACGTCGCCGGCGCGGCCGCGCTCTACCTGGCGGGCAACCCGACCGCCACCCCGGCCGCGGTCGCCTCGGCGCTGACCACCAACGCGACCCCGAACGTGGTGAAGAACCCGGGCAGCGGCTCGCCCAACAAGCTGCTGAACACGACCTTCATCGGCGGCGGCGATCCCGAACCGCCGACCTGCGCGGGGGGCGCGAGCACCGAGGACGCGGCCGTCCCGGACGCCGGCGCGGCCGTCTCGACCGCGACCACGATCACCGGTTGCGACGGCAACGGCACCAGCGCGACCAGCGTGAAGGTCGACATCAACCACACCTACACCGGTGACCTGCAGGTCGACCTGGTCGCGCCGTCGGGCGCCGTACTGAATCTGCGTCGTCCTGGCGGTGTCGGATCGGCCGACGGGCTGCACCAGACCTTCACCGTCAACACGGCGGGGGAGAAGCGCAACGGCACCTGGAAGCTGCAGGTGAAGGACGTCTACCGCTTCGACACCGGCACGCTCGACGGCTGGTCTCTCAACTTCCAGCCCGCCGCGCTGAGCTACGAAGGCGACCTCGTACCGGCACGGCGAGGACCGGGTGCGGCGTTCTACAACGGGCAGAACGCGACCCTGAGCGAGTTCCCCGCGATCATCGCCGGGCTGCGGGCCGGCGGGACGCGGCCGCAGGGCCAGACCTGCACGGGCTCGGTGATCGCGCCGCGCAAGATCCTGATCGCCGCGCACTGCGCCGACGCCGCGGGGGAGAAGAGCTTCCTGTACGGGCTCGACGACCTGAACGCCGGCGGCGGCACGCGGGTCGCCGTGGCCGACTACAAGAAGCACCCGAAGTACGTGAACTTCGACCAGGGCTACGACGTCGCGGTGGTCACCACGGCCGCCGATATCCCGGTCGCCGGTGGTCAGTACGCCCAGGTCGCGACCTCGGCCGACGCCGGGCTGGAGCGTCCGGGCGGCAGCGGGCTCGGCTTCGGGTACGGCAAGAAGGACTTCGACGACACCAGCCGCGACGTCACGCTCGACAAGGCGACGCTGCCGGTGGTCGACGGCTCGCAGGTCTGCAACGGGGTCGGCGCCGGGTTCAAGCCCGCGACGATGGTCTGCGCCGGGTACGCCGACGGACGCACCACGATCCTGCCGGGCGACAGCGGCGGACCGTTGATTGTCCAGGGCAAGGTCATCGGGGTCGCGTCCTGGAGCCGGTCGGACTTCCGCTGGTACAGCGTCTACGGGCGGCTGACCAACGAGATGGGCGACTGGGTCAAGCAGCAGATCGGCGATGCTCCGCCGCAGGCCGACTTCCGGATCGGCGTCCAGCCGGCCGCGGTGAAGGTTGCTGGCGGCAAGTACATCTCCACCACGGTGACCAGCACGGCGGGGCAGGGCGGCGCCGAGAACGTCAGCCTGACCACGTCCGGTCTGCCCTCGGGAGCTTCGGCGACCTTCCAGCCCGAGTCGATCAGCAGCGGCGCGGCCGCCAAGCTCACGCTGGAAGCCGGTACGGCGGCCGCCGGCAACCACTCGGTCACGATCACCGGCACGAACGCCGCCGGAAAGACGTCGACGGCGACGCTCACCCTGACTGTTGAGGGTGACCAGCCGCCGACCGGCGACGTACAGGTCACCGCGACGCCGTCGAGTGGTTCGGTCGCTCGTGGGCAGCTGGCGCAGACCACGGTCAAGGCCTCTGGTGGGACCGGCAGTCTGACGCTGACCGCCACCGGGGCTCCGGCGGGGACGCAGGTGTTCTTCAACCCGGCGACGATCGGGCAGAACGGGTCCAGCAACGTCTGGTTCTTCACGAACTTCCAGACGCCGGCCGGGACCTACCCGATCACGCTCACCGCGCGGTCGGCGGACGGGAAGACGGGGACCACGCGGTACACGCTGACCGTCACGCGCTGACCGGCGGGAACCGCTCTCTTCGCGGGAACGCCGGGTCACCCTTCGTGGTGGCCCGGCGTTCGGGTCGCGCGGCGCGCGTCGTACGGGCAAGCTTGGCTCTGGGAAATCCTTTTCCAACCGCGTGAAGAGAGGACCGACTGATGCTCGAGCCCGTCGTCGGCAAGGGGCCACTGACCGAGACCGACCGCTTCATCTTCGAGTCGTGGGGCTACTTCATGATCCCCAACGTCCTGACCAAGGAGGAGGCCGCCGAGGCCTACGACGTTTCGCAGCGCCTGCACCAGAGCCGGGACCGCGAGTTCGGGCAGATCGGCCGGACGTACGAGAGCGAGCCGGTGCTCGAGCGGCTGATCGATCATCCGGACGTCCTTCCGAAGGTGCAGGGCCTGCTCGGCGACCGTTTCGTGCTGCAGGCCGGCTGGAACACCATGCAACCGGCGCACGGCGGCAACGGCGGCTGGCACCAGGACGGATCGTCCGCCTTCGACTTCAAGGACCTCGGGTACCCGGTGCCGCTGATTCAGCTCCGGGTGTCGTACCTTCTCACCGACCAGACCGTGCCGGGCATGGGCAACATGGAGCTGATCCCGGGCAGCCACCGCTCGCGAGTCGCTCTCCCCGACTCGATCCGGGAGAGCAAGGGCGACATCTCGATCGGCCATGTCATCTGCGCCGAGGCCGGGGCCGCGCTGGTGTTCCACAACGGCGTCTGGCACCGGACCTTCCGCCACGACGGCGACCGCGACCGCTACACGACGCACTACGTCTACAGCCCGCCGTGGGTCCGCGCGGCCGACCGCTTCACCAACGACCCCGAGTTCCTCGAGCGCACCACACCCCTGCGACGCGCCCTGATGGGGGAGTTCGCCCGGCCGGACGCCCCGTTCGGCGCCAACTACGAGCCGCTCCCGATCTGAGGCCCACTTTGAGCACCGCTCAGCCGCCCGAACCCTGATTTTCTGGCCGGCCGGTGCTCAAAGTTGCCGGGGCGAGGCGGTTCGCGACGCGGACCGCTCGTTCCTGGCGCCGGCGGTGCGGCCGTCAGGTCGCGCACTCGATGCAGGTGGTCGCCGTCGGCCGGGCCAGGAGCCGGTCGACGGCGATCGGGCGTCCGCAGGTCACGCACACGCCGTACGCACCGCTCTCCAGCCGCTTCAACGCGCTGTCCAGCTCCTCCAGACGTGTGCGGGCGTCCTCCAGGAACGTTCCCGTCTGAGACCTCTCGAACGCGATCGTCGACCCTTCCGGATCGTGCTCGTCGTCGGTCGACACCAGCCGCGACGCCTCGACGATCGCCTCGAGATCACCGGAGAGCGCGTTCACCCGTTCCGCCGCGCGGGCGCGCTCGGCCGCGAGCAGCGCGCGCAGTTCGCCGTCGGCGGGTGTCATCCGGTCTCCTTCAGTACTCTGCGCCCATGATCACCTGTGTTGTCGACTACGTCATCGACCCGGCGAAGGTCGAGCAGTTCGAGGAGTTCGCGCAGCGGTGGATCGAGCTGGTCAACCGGCACGGCGGGACCCATCACGGGTACTTCCTGCCCGCGGAAGGCTCGTCGGACAAGGCGCTGGCGCTGTTCAGTTTCCCGAGCCTGGCGGCGTACGAGGAGTACCGGAAGCTTTTCGGCGTTGATCCCGACTTCATCGCGGCCGACAAGATCCGTGACGAGTCCGGCTGCGTGCTGCGCTACGACCGGTCGTTCATGCGGCCGCTGCTGTCCTGACACGCGGACGGGCCGCAGGCGAAGTGCCTGCGGCCCGTCCGAGAGGTGGCGCAACTACTGGATGTCGTCGTCCTGACCGTCCAGCCCGTCGAGCTTGTCCTTGGCGAAGTCCGTGCCCTTGTCGATCTTGTCGCCGTGCTCGCCGCCGGTCTTGTCGTCGGCCATGTCACCGGCCTTGTCGAGCCCGTCGCTGACCTTGTCGCCGTGGTCGTCGACCGCGCCGGTGGCCTTGTCCTTGAGGTTGTCGAAAACGCCCATGTCGCCGGACTTCCTTTCCTGAAGATTGTCGCGCCTGGCGGTCCATCGCCCCCTCCGCAGGGCACGTGACCGAGGCACTTCTGACAGGTCGTACGACGCTCTGGTGCCCATCGGGTCCGTTGCCAAACGCAAGCGGCTCGTGACAGTCCTGTTGCCTACGGCATCAGGCAGCGTTCAGGAAAAGGTGGACGCGACAACCTTCGCCGCCTCGGCGACCAGGCGGTCATCGTAGTCCGCGTCGGCCGCCCCCAGGTTGGTGAACACCGCGAGCACGATCGGCGCCCGCCCCGGCGGCCAGACGACCGCGATGTCGTTGCGTCCGCCGTACGTCGACGCGCTGCCGGTCTTGTCGCCGATCACCCATCCCTTCGGGAAGCCGGCCCGGATCAGCTTGTCGCCGGTGGTGTTCGTCCTCAGCCAGGTGGTCAGCTGGGCCCGCTCCGGCTCGGCCAGCACGTCACCGAGCACGAAGGCGCGCAGGTTCTTGGCGAAGGCGCGCGGCGTACTGGTGTCGCGGGGGTCCTTCGGGTCCCACACGCTCATGTCCGGCTCGAGCCGCTCCATCCGCGTCGTGTCGTCGCCGAGCTGCTGCAGGATCGTGTCCAGCGCCTTGGGACCGCCGAGCTCCGCGAACAGCAGGTTTGCGGCGGTGTTGTCGCTGTAGCGGACGGTCGCGTCGCAGAGGGCGGCCAGCGTCATGGCGGTGTGCTTCTCGGTGACGGGGGAGTTGGGGACCAGGTCGGCCTTCGAGTACCTGATCACCTTGGTCATCCCGGCGAGCTTGTGCTTGCGCAGAACGGCGCCCGCGGCCAGCGCTTTGAAGGTCGACGCGTAGGCGAACCGGGCGTCGGCGTTGTACGCGATCTCGCGACCGTTGCCGGTGTCAACAGCGTGGACGCCGACGCGCGCGCCGTACTGCTTCTCCAGCTGCTTGAACTGCCCGACGTACGGCGTGGTTGTTGCTGTTGCTGTTGGTGTGGCCGTCGTGCTGACAGGTGCTGCGCCGGAGTCGTCTGAGGCGTCGGCACCACAACCGGCGACAGACACCACCGCCAACGCGATCACCGCCGCGAAGATCCTGCGAGCTCTCTGCTGCTGAATGATCAACCTCCCGATCCGGCTCGTCCCCTGCGGCGAGCTGTGCACCTACTCCACCCGCTCGAACCCATGCAGGTCCAATGCGCAAACGCTCGTCCTGATGCTGATTCGGCATAGCATGGCGCAGGTGGACCTGGTCGGAGCAAGTCGAGCTTTCGTCAGCGTGAGCGAACGGGGCAGCTTCACCGTCGGCGCCGCCGCGCTGCGGATGTCCCAGTCGGTCGCGTCCCGCCGCGTCGCCGCCCTCGAGGAGCGGTACGGCGAACGCCTCTTCGAACGCACAGCCCGTCGAGCCGTCCTCACCCCGTTCGGTCGCGAACTGCTGCCCGCGGCCCGCCAGCTCGTCCGTGCTGCCGACGTACTGGACCACGAGGCCGAAGTCGCCAAGCGCCGCCCCTGGCGCCTCGCGGTCCCCACCACCTGCGCCACGACGTCCCTGGCCCACCTGATCGCCGAGGCTCGCCTGCACGACGTCGTACTGGAGGTGCAGGTCGCACCCGCTGCGGAGCGAGCCGAGCTCCTCCAGACCCAGCAAGTCCGAGCCGCCCTTGTGGCAGCCCCAGCGGACGAGGCCCACTGGTCGGTTCCGCTGGGCCTGGCCGGCGACCTGAACGTCAGCCGCGTCTACATCGCAACCCTCCGCCCATCCCGTACGACGTCCAGACGCGCGACCTCCGCGGTGGCGACGGTCGGGCCGCGGGCGAACGCCGGGGTTCGCCGGATCTGGATCCAGCCCGAGGACGACGTACCGCACATCCGGGACCCGCTCACCCGCCTGCGTGACGCCGCCGGTCTCCGGCCCACGCAGGTCGCGGTCGCCCCCGACCTGACCACCGCGGCCGCCGAGGCGCTCTGCTCCCGCGACCTCCTGCTCTGCTCACCCGACCAGGCCCACGACCTCGGCCTGACCTGGCGCCCGATCGGCGACCTCACCCTCACGCGCGGCTTCGCCCTCACCGCCGCCCCCGCGGTCGACGTCGCCTTCCTCCACACCCACCTGGCCGACGCCGTCGCCCGATGCCTCGGAGTACCCCAATGACCGAAAGCCTGCTCCGCGACGTACGGCAGGACCTCGCCGACGGTGGCCTCGAGGCCTCGCTCCTCGTCCGCGACCTGCGAACCGGTGACGAGCTCGGCCTCGACCCCGACGTACAGGTGCCGTCGGCGTCCCTCGTGAAGATCCCGCTCGCCCTGGCGACCCTCGAACGCATCCACCGCGGCGAGCTCGACGGCACCCAGACCATCGAAGTCCCACCCGGCCAGATCACCACCCCCGGCCCCACCGGACTCAGCCGCTTCCAGCACCCGTCGTGGATCGCCGTCGACGACCTGATCTACCTGAGCACCTGCCTCAGCGACGGTACGGCGGCCGACGCGCTCTTCGCGCTCACCCCACCGTCGTACGTCACCGACCTCCTCCGCTCCTGGGGTCTGGAAGGCATCTCCGTCCGCCACGCGATCAGCGACCTCACCGACACCCTCGCCGCCCGCCTCGACGAGACCCACCTCGCCCACACCCTCGCAATAGATGCCGGCAGCAACATTTCCCAGCTCGACCCGACCCGCGCCAGCTCCGGCAGCGCCCGCGCCTACACCAACCTCCTCGAAGCCCTCTGGACCCCGTGCGCCATCCCCGCGCCGATCGCCGAGACCGTCCGCACCCTGATGGCCCACAACCTCCACCGCCAGCGCCTGGCCCCCGACTTCAGCTCCGACGCCACCACCTGGTCCTCCAAGACCGGCACCCTCCTCAACCTCCGCCACGAGATCGGCGTCGCCGAACACTCCGACGGCACGACGTACGCCGTCACCGTCCTCACCCGCTCCGCCGTCCCCGCCGCCACCCAGCCCGCCGCCGAGTCCCTGATGTCCACCGCCGCCCGCACCCTCCACGACCACCTCCGCCAGCGCTGAACCACCAGCCCCACCAGCCCCACCGCCCTCCCCACGACACCCCCAACCCCCCGATGTGAATTTCCCCCAAGACCTTTGCTACTGTTCTCCGGTCGGCGCCACTAACAAGTGCGCGGACCACCCGTCCGGGTGGCGGAATAGGCAGACGCGCTAGCTTGAGGTGCTAGTGCCCTTTACGGGGCGTGGGGGTTCAAGTCCCCCCTCGGACACGGACCTTATTCACACGCGGGCTGATGGAGACATCGGCCCGCATTTGTGCGTCGTCGTACGTAATCCACAACCCGAGCGCCTTGTAGAGCTCGGCTAGATCCTCACGTTTCGCCTCGTTGAGCACGTGGGCCATGTCACCGAGTTCAGCGGCCATCTGGCGGATCTCCTGAGCGGTCAGTTGCTGGGATGGCTCGATAGCGGCGAGCATGGCTTCAGCGGCCCTCTTCTCGGCGGCAGCGGCGTTGTACTGACTTGCCAGCCCCTCGGGGTCCCAGCCGGCTTTGAGCGCCCGCTGTAGCCGCACCTTGGTCGCCTCGGCCGCTGCGATCCGCTGACGAGCAGCCACCATCTGTGCCTCGGCCTGGTCGTCCTCCTCGGATCCGGCAAGAGCGATCACCGTGCTCTCCAGATTCACCGGGCTGAAGAGGCCGGCGATCCATGCGTTGATCGGCCGGGTCAGCTGCTCTTCGCGCACGTAGACCGTCGGCGGATGATCGAGGGCGATCCGTGTGTCCGGCAGAAGGGTTCGTGCCGGGCAGCGGTAGAAGATGGCGTGGTTACGAGGAGCTGCTTCCATCTTGCGACCGCAGAGTGAGTGTCGGATCGTCGACCGCAATACGCAGACGTGCTTTGCGACGACCGTGGTCCTTTCCCGCTTGGAGTAGTCGGCAACCCCAGCGCCACGCCTTGCTCGCAACTCCAGCTGAACCCGCGTGAAGTCCTCGACTGAGATGATCACCGAGTGGGCAGGCTCCCGCGATCGCACGATCTTCGCCTGCGCCGACCGCCGAAACCGCACGATGTGGCCGGCCGCGACGTCTTCAGGATCAAGCAGCTCCTCGACCTTCTGCCAGCGCCCGTAGATGGCATACGCGGTGTAACGAGGGTTATCCAGGATCGCTCGCACTGTGCTGTGCTGCCATCCGTCCATCTTGCGGTGCCGGTTCTGCGAAGGAGTCTGGGCCGAAGGGCAGGGGACGTGCTCGGAGTTGAGTATCGCGGCGATCGCCTTTTGTCCCAGCCCCTCAAGGTACAGCGCGAAGACCCGCTCCACCACCGGCGCCGCGATCTCGTCGATCGCCAGCACCCGCAGCCGATGCCCCTGCTGCGCCTTCCGCGGATTCGGATGCGGCCCCGCGTCCACGACTACATACCCGTACGGCGCGCGCCCACCCTGATGCTTCCCGTCGATCAGGACCTGCGCTGCCATCGCCGCCCGAGTCCGCCGCTGCACATGCTGCCGTTCACTTTTCGACAACCCGCTGGTGATCGTCATCGCCATGTCGTGCACCGTGTTCTCAGGATCGAACCGACCCCCAAGACTCGGAATCCACAACGAAGCCCCGAACCGATCGAACTTCGGCCACGTCAGACTGAACTGATTCCCGAACCAGCACCGGGTCGCCTCGCCTACGACGAGCCCGTCCCACTCCCGCCGCGGATCCTTCAACGTCGCCAGGATCAGACTCGCCTGCGTCCGCCGCTCCCACGGCGGCGACCGCGACTCGCCGATGTCGAAGTACTCGGCAACGATCTCGCCACCTAGTGGCCCACGAAGCGCTGAGCCTCCCCGAGCTGCCACGCCTTGGAGGTCCGCGGATCCTGATTGTCCTCAGTCGAGCACCGCCCGTAGAACACCAGCTTCCCGATCCCCGCGCCCGCCACCGGCGCATCCGCCATGGCCTCCAGCCCGAGCAGGTCATCCAGCGTCTGCCACTGCCCGCCGTCCACGTCGCTCAAGATCCACATCCCTCCGTCCACCCTGCCGTCCCGCACGTCTGCCGGACTCCACACTTCTTACAACAATCCGGCACAACACACGAGCAGCCTGTGGACAAAGCACCGGCACCCGGTCCGGCACCCGCACAGCAAGGGGCGCCTCCAGCGGCTCTGCAGCTGTCTCCTCCGTTCTTCTCGGGTCCATGACGGCTCAACGATCGAGCCGGTGCCCACCCTGCGCGCGGCCTGGTCGCGGCGGGGTGAAACTACTGCCCGTGACCACTGGACGAATCGGCCGGAGATCGACAATCTGTGCGGTAGTTCCCAGTGATGGGGCGTGTGCATCAGGACGAGGGGGACACGCACCTTAACCAAACGCTTGGACCTGGAGTCGGGAACATCGGATGGTCCGGCATTCGGATGACTTGGCGCTGACAGGGCATCGACACCTGTCCGGCGCGGTGGAGCCGCGGGCGGTGGGGCTCCGTGTCTTCAGGGCTATCGGTGGGACCAGCTCTAGACTCTTACGAAACTGGCCACGAGCTGCAGGCGGGACGTGACGATATGGTCCAGCGGTCCGACTTCTCGAACTCGACGCGGGACCTGCTAGCGAGTAGGGCTGGATATCAATGTTCGGTCCTGAACTGTGGTCGGCTAACGATCGGAGCTGGGCCAGGATCTGAGCAGGTTGTCCGAACGGGGATGGCTGCTCACATCTATGCGGCGAGTCCGAACGGCCCTAGAGGGTCGGGCGGGCTCACGTTCGAAGAGCTCCGGCAATCGGAGAACGGCATCTGGTGCTGCTATGACCATGGGAAAGTCATCGACTCCGGTGGCGGAAGCGTATTTTCCGCTGCGCAACTTAAGGCATGGAAGCGACTCCATGAAATGCGTAAGGGCGTGGAGATTCATGGCCTCGCTCCGGATCGGTTCGGACTCGTAGAGTCGATCACGATCAACTCTGCTCCTGTGCTCTCCGGCTCGACGTTTGAACTGGGCATGCTCAACTTTGTCATCGGCGCGAACGGGACTGGAAAGACGGTACTCGGTCGACTGCTGAGGAGCGTGTCTGATCTGAATTACGTCGCCCACCTGTCGCGGTCGCAAGAGGTCGATGTCGCCGTCAAATGGTTCGATCCTCATAGCCACGAGGTGTCCACCTCGGGACGCTCGGGCGAGTTGCGCCAGACCCTGGACGGACGACGTGTCCCATATGTCGCCAGACCCTACAAAACCATCATGCCAACCGACTTTCACGCGCAGTCCTGGAGCTTGATCTCCCTTGCGCAGCAGTTCGACTTGAGTGTCACGGCGATGGCGTCGACGTTGAGAGCGTTGCCCGACAGCAGCCGAATTGTCAGAGAGGTCACCGTGACCGATTCGGCGGTGGAGATGGTCGTGGTTCACAAAGGTCGAACATTTCAGGTCGGGGAAAGGGGGTGGTGGGATCACGGGCCACTCGACCTACTGGTTTTTCTCGAATTGGTGAGTACGCACGCGGCGCACCACGCTAGAGATGAACCCACTCTTCTGATTTTGGATGAACTGTTCGCTCGATACAATTCTGAAACTCGGTTCGCTGCACTTGGGCAAGTGGAAGCGACGGCAGAACATGTTCAGATTGCTGTCCTAACACATAACGCCGCGAATCCGCAAGCGTTCGGACAGGGATGGACTGTTACGAGACTTCCAGATTACTCGCCGGGGGATCGGGCCAATGCAGGTCGCCCAATTGACCTCGAGATCACTGCAACCAACCGTCCTGCGCCTGCTCGCTCAACTATCTGACGGGCACCGGGCCGACCGGCGCCTGGCTTTGTGATCACAACAACAGACGCCGACGCTCAGATCGAGTGGGCAGCCCGGTCCAAACATCGTTCGGTGTAGGTGAGAGGCAACCCTCTCCGCGCAGAGGTCGTTGAGCCGACCGACTTCTCGGTGCTGCCGGATTGGGAGGAAGAACGACGGGCGGATCCCCGAGCGCCACCGCATGTGTCAGCACCGGACCCGTCCCTGTGGCTTGGCAAGGTCAGATCCTTGTTTGGCCACCGCCCTTGGCCGGCTTCTCCCAGACCGCCTCCTTTCGACGACGAGCCACTCACCTGCTAGACCGGGATGCCCCTTCGAGTGCGCCGTAGCGGTCCAGTTGCCCTCCGACCTGACCGGCCCGTTGAACTTGCCCGCCTGGGAGGAGATCGCGGCCCGCGAGCACGAGCTCGAGCTGCTGCCCGGCAACGCCGCCCGGGGCGGTCCTCGGCGGGAAGCAAGCGCGGGTCGACGACATCCCTGGTACTCCGTGCCTTTGAGCAGGACGATCCGGCGTACGACCAAATGCAACTCCGGTACGGCGATCACTCGCACCGGCAGCGGACGGCGGAGACCAAGGTGGCCTCGCGCTGCTCCTCATCATCGCCTCGAACCGAGGTGCCAAAGTCGCCGCCGACGAGTGCGCCGTACGCCGGAGGAGGCTCCGGCTCAACTGGCCAGCCAAGCTCGTTCCGGCTGCACCCGGCCGTACCCGGCCATAGTGGGCAGGCCCTGGACCTTCTCCGCCGTACTGGACTTCCGCGGTCGCGGGCAACGAGCAGGCCGACTTCTCAGCGCGGATGGATCGACGGGCTCGCGGGTTCCGTTCGCGGCGGGGTTGAGGGTCAAGTTTGTCCACTTGGATGAGTTGGACGTCGGTGGACTGGCCGATGAAGTCGGACATCGCTCGACGAGCGCGAACGTCCATCATGACTTGGTGAGGCCTGATCTGCTGTGATCGTGTGCCCCTCAATCGTCACCCAGGTGTCGTTTCCGCGCGAGAAGGAATCGGGGCATGGCTGTCGCGGGAGCGGATGCCCAGTTCGGCCTTGATTGCAGCCACCAGTGTTCGTCCGAGATCTCCGGCGGCCGGATCCTGTGGATGTAGTCGGATCCTGGAGCCCGAATGAAGCACTCCCACAGGTGATCGGTCAGCTCGCGGGTGATCGTGGTGAGATCGGGGCCGGCAAGGATCGACACACGTGAGCATGACGTCTCCAGATCCCACAGGCTCTGCATGATCTCCGCCCCCGACGGCTTCCGTGGGTGCAGGCTGGCGTTGCCGTAGGCCTCGATCTGGGTCTGCGTCATATGAGCTTGGTGGGCAAAGTCGGTGTAGACCGCCTGTCGTTCGTCCCTCCAGTGCACGGCGTCGTCGCGCTTTGCGTGGATGAGAGCGACTCGAGCTTGGGCCTTGGCTGTTGCCCGTGACACCGCGATCTGGGTGAGCGCACTGATCAGGCCGCCGATCAAGGTCCCACCGAGAGCGAGCAGGGCTACGGTCGTTCCTTCTGTGAGCAGAGCTGGCACCGGCAGAGTTTACGCGTGCCGGCGGCTAGGGAGAGACCTGTCCAGGCGCGCGGCCTAGCGGATATCCAGGACTCTTGGATTTCTGATCGCGGTTCCCTCGAGGTCGGCAGACCACTGACGGTTGATTGACAACTGGCAATGGCCGGTGTCAATCCGGTCAGGCGAAGAAGTTGGCGTGCACAACGAAGGAAGGAGGGCCGGCGGTGCTGAATCGCTGGTAGCGGCTCATAGGGAGGCCATCAAGTTCTACCGCGGAGAGCTTGCGTTGAGGCAGACAGGCTGGGCAGCGCGCCATCTGAGGGCGCGCAGGCTTGGTCAAGCTCTCGAGGTCGGCACTCGCTGGAAGGTCGGGTATGCCCCCGATGCGCGGTCGCACCTCACCGAGCACCTGCGATCGGTGGGCATCGAGGAGCGAGTCATGATCGCGGCGGGGCTGGCGGTTGTGACGGACAACAGGTACCTGATCGATCGGTTTCGGGATCGGATCATGATCGCGGAGTACGACGCGGATCTGCGGCCGGTCGGGTTCATCGGTCGTGGGCGTGGTGGGATCGCGACGTACTTGAACACGTCGACGACTTCGGTCTACCGCAAGGGCCAAGCTCTATTCGGTGTCGCGGAGCAGCACCGGCAACTGGCCCTCGGGGCAACTCCGGTGCTTGTCGAGGGCACCTTTGATGCGGTGTCGGTGGGTGCGTGCAGCAACCGGCGCCGGCAGTGGTGTGGCGTTTCGAGCGGTGGCACGAGTTGGTCGGCTGAGCAGATTGCGATGTTGCGGTACTACTCGGTGTCGGACACGGTGATCGTTGCCTTTGACGGCGATGCGGCGGGGCGACCTGCAGCGGTGCGGCATCTAGGTTCTCTGGGGGGGGGGGCCTTCAGGCATGTGCTGGTGGCTGATCTGCCGCATGGGCGGGATCCGTCGCAGATGCTGCAGTTGGGCAACGGGGTTCGTCGGCTGCGGGCGCAGCTCGAGAACACTCGCCCGTTGGCGAGTTTGGCCGTGGAGTTGGAGTTGGAGTTGGGGCGTTGGTCTCGGGTGCTGGATCACGCGGTCGGGCGGGTGAGTGCCTTGAGGGCGGTTGCCGGGTTTGTTGCTCAGCTCCCGGCGCCGTTGGTGTCGGACGAGATCGGTCGGCTGTCACGGGTCCTGGATCTCGACGCGACGACCGTGTCGCGGGAGGTTCTGGATGCGGTCGGACAGCGGCCGCCGCGGCCGCGTGTTCGTCGCGAGCTGAGCTTGTCGGCCGACGTTGATCCGCCGTTGCCGAGCATCGGGCTGTGAAGCTCTTCCGGGAATCCTTGGATTGCAGATCCCGGTTCTAAGCGTGGTTGTTCAAAGCAGGTTTGTTCCCACAGATCGCAGACAGCGAATATGGGAGCGAACAGTGACAGTCGAACTTCAAGAACTGCTCACCGATGCTGCGGCATCGAATTGGGCGCCGGGTCCCTCGGAACGGCTTGCCGAGGGCATCGAGGAAAGGATCATCGCCTTTCTTCCTAGCCGGGCGCGAGCCGCTCTCGGGGCTGAGGAGGCGGCGCAGAGGGCACGGGTTGTCGCCTGGGAGCGGTGCAGGTTGCTGGCGGAGCGACGGCGGGGGATCGCGACCTGGGGGTTCCTGGCGAAAACGCGGTCGGTGACCACGTCGGCCCAGGAGCGGATGGGGGCTGTGCCGGGGCGTGAGTACGCGGCGAGGAGCTGGGGAGCTCGCGGGCCGGCGATGGTCTGTGCGTTGTGGCGGAGGCCGGCTGCGTCGAGTGCTTTGGCGGTGTACGCGCCGGTGACGAGGGTCGCGCCTTCGTCGGAGGCGTAGCCGATGACGGTGTCGACGGGATGAGCACGGCCTGCTGCGATCGCTGTGGAAGGACGGGCTGGCAGGAAGGGGGTCTCGACGGCGGGGCTGAAGTAGCCGAAGCGTGGGTCGAGCAGGGCGTTGGCCGGCTTGCCGCGCAGGCAGGTCAGTACGGCGTCCGGAGTGCCTTGGCAGCCGAGGGTCTTGGCTGCTGCTTGACCGGCGGCATCGACGATCTTGCGGGGTCGCCAGGTGTCGCCGAGGATGCCGACGCCGGGGACGATCGTGTCGACGACGTTGACGTCGCCGCACTCGGAGCTCTGCAGGATCCCGCGCTGGAACAGGCCTTCGGTCCGCGGGGAGGTCAGCAAGGCGCACATGCTGTCACCGCCGGCTGACTGCCCGGCGATCGTGACCTGGCCGGGGTCGCCGCCGAACGCGGCGATCTCGCGCTGGACCCAGTGCAATGCCTGGGTCTGGTCGAGGAGGCCGAAGTTGCCGCCGCCGTCGAGGCCGGGAAGGCCGAGGAAGCCGAAGGCGCCGAGGCGGTAGTTGATGGTGACGACGGCGATCTTGCCCGTCTCGACCAGCTTGCTCGGGTCGTACTCCGAGGCCGCGCCGTTCTTGAAACCGCCACCGGCAACCCAGACCATCACCGGTAGCTTGGCGTCCTTGGTGGTGCCGGCCGGGGTGGTGACGTCGAGGTAGAGGCAGTCTTCGGTGGTACTGGCCGGGATGGGGGTTCCACCTTCGGCGTACGGCGGGGAGATGGGCTGGGCGCAGCGCGGCGAGGGCCGGTTCGCCGGACGCTCGTCGTTCCAGTTCGCCGGTTCCTGGGGTGGTGTCCAGCGCAGTTGGCCGACCGGAGGTTTGGCGAAGGGGATCGCGGTGAAGCGTTGGACGGCGCCGTTCAACGTTCCTCCGACCGTGCCCTTCGACGTGGCCACCGAAGGTGTGGAGTCGGTCTGGTCGTTGGCGGACGTCGACGGCGTACTGCATGCCGCCAGCAACAGGCTGGTCCCAGCGCCTGTCGCGCCCACGGTGCGGGCACGGCGAAGAACGGAACTGCGCGAGGTGTTCGGCATGCGATCCTCCGGAGGTCAGAAGTCGATTGTTGCCCAGAGCCCGCAGTGGTGCTCCGCGGCGAAGTCGACGGGCTGGATCGCGGGAGCGAGCTGAAGCGTGGGACCGTCCTCACCACTGAGCTGCGGCCAGGCCGGGGCGTCGTTCGCGGTGGGGGTGCCGGTGCGGGCGAAGCTGGTCCAGTAGTCGATCATCTGGTTTCCGAGGGTTTGCTGGGCCGGGGTGCGCAGGAGGTTCTTGCCGACCAGGTCGAAGAGGTAGGGGACGTCGGTGGCGTGGGCCGCGCCCTGCTTGACTTCCTTGGTGGGTACGGCGTTGACGTTGGGGGAGTCGGGGTCGGCGAACTCGTAGCCGAAGACGGGGACGTCGTGGCTGGCCAGGGCGGCGTTGCCGCGCAGAGTGGGGCAGGCCCAGGCGGCGTCGGTGATGAGACGGGCGAAGGCGCTGGCGGCGTTGGGGTAGCGGGTGAGCGGGTACTCGGCGGAGACCTTCGCGGCGTTCGCGCCGAAGGCTTCCTTCAGCAGGGCGGGATAGTTGGTGGCGGTGTAGAAGGGCTTCACGGCCTGGACGCCGGCGATGATCGCGGCCTGTTCGTTCTGGTTGCCGCCGGACAGCACCCGGACTCCGTCGAGCACGTCGCCGTCGTCCAGAGCGGCCGCGGGGTCCTTCGGGAGCAGCGGAGTGCCGTAGGCCAGGACGTTGGAGAAGCTGCCGAAGATCTTCAACAGGTCGGCGACCGGCTTGCCGCGCAGGCAACTGACCGCGGACGCGCCCGTGCAGTTGAGTGTCTTGGCCTGTGACTGGCCGAGCTGCTCGGCGGCGGCCAGCGGAGTGACCGGCGCGTGGGCCGGTAGACCCGGTGCGAGTCCGCCGTTCGGCCAGCGCAGCTTGCACGACCCCGAAGAGATCGCGACCTTGTCGACGAGGTCCTTGGCTGCCGGCGAGGTGATCAGAGCACACGCCGACATGCCTCCGGCCGATTCACCGAACACCGTGAGATTGTCGGGGTCGCCACCGAAGGCTTCCGCGTTCTGTTTCGCCCAGGTGGTCGCGAGAATCTGGTCGGCCAGCCCGAAGTCGCCACTGCCGGCCAGGCCGGGCAGCGACAGGTAGCCGAAGACACCGAGGCGGTAGTTGACCGTGACAACCATGACGTGACCGCGGTCCGCGAGCCGCTGCGCGTCGTACGCCGCACCGGAGCCGCTGGTGAAGCCGCCGCCGTGCCACCACACCATCACCGGGAGCTTCTCGCCGTCGCGCAGTTGCTTGGGCGTGGTGACGTTGAGGAACAGGCAGTCCTCGTTCTTCGACGCCGTCGCCTCGGCGCCGGGTGCGGTACCGGCCTGCGCGCAGCTCGGTCCCGGCTTGGTCGCCTGGACAGTGCCCGCCGCCTTCGGCGCGGCGACCGGGTTCGTCCAGCGACGCTCACCGGCCACGGACTGCCCGTACCGGACACCGAGGAACTGACGAGCACTCCCCGCCGAGGTTCCCTGGAGTTGCCCGCTCGAGGTCTCGACCGTCAGCGGTGCGTCGTGCGCAACGTCAGGATCAGCTGCCTTGCTCGTGCAGGCCGACAGCAGACCGGCGATCGCGAGGCAGGTGGCGACGCGGCGGGTTGTGGTCCCGTGGCGCAGGTTCATGGCGCGCGCTCCTTCGTGGTGTTACGTCGATGGATTGGTGTCGGCCGCGGTCATGGCGTCGACAGCGGTGACGAGCTCGGCGCGCAGCAAGGCCACGTCGATGGTGTTGTCGCCCAGCGCGGCGATCGCGGAATCGAGGACGCCGCGGACGATCCTCGCCATCACCGATGCGTCGAAAGCCCGGAACTGTCCGGCCGCTTGCCCGGCGCGCAGCATCGTGACGACGTTGTCGGCCTCGTGCTGGTGCTGTTCGGTGCTGTCCCGAGCGCGGCGCGCGGCGGCGAAGATCTCGCTCAACGCGGCGATGTGCTCCGGAAACTCGGTGTAGAAGTCGACGCTGTCGGCGACGAAGGTCAGCAGTGCTTCGCGTGGAGTCGCCGCCTCGGCGACAGGCTTGTGCAGTTGCTCTCCGCCGAGTCGGTAGACCTCGCGCACCACTGCGCCGTGCAGGTCGGCGAGGTCGCGGAAGTGGTAGGCAACAACCCCGCGGCTGACCCCGGCGTGGCGGGCGATCCTGACCACCGATGCTCGTTCAGCACCCAGTTCGGCGATCACTGCGATCGCGCTCCGCACGAGCTGCTCACGCCGCGCGGAGTGAATGAAAGAACCGGGCAGTACCCGGTCCCGATCGTCGCCTGGAGAGGCCACGGTCCCGAACCTAGCAGGGCTGCTCAAAATATGACAGGGATGCATAACTTCGGGCGTGTCCTCACCGGGCGGCTTGGCCGTACGGCGTCGCGTAGCGCGGGAGGGATGGTTCGGAGGTTGCCCAGGTGGACCTGTCGAGCAGCCCCCGTGCGAGTGCGACCAGTGGCCGTGCGAAGCCCGTGGCGGCGCCGATGTCGATGCCAGGAAAGGTCAGTCCGAGACAGGTCAGGGAATTCAGGCGAGCTGGGTCGGCGGGCCCCTCGTGACTCAGTGCGTCGAGCACCAGTCGGTAGGCGACCGCGTCGGCCAGAAGCAACCCGTGGTCGACGACGCGGAGGGGGCAGATGCTCTGGACCATGACGGTGCGTGCAGCCGCGAGGGTACTCGCGTAGGGCTGGGGGAAGACGACCTCGTCGTTGCGCGAGCCGATCGAGGTGAAGGATGTTGCCGTCGGCAAGGGAGCGGCCGACGCGGCGTTGGTGAGACGAGAACCGAGCGCCATCTGCCACCGCGTGGGTCGAGTCCAGGCATCGAGGGCGAGCAGGCGATGGGCGCGCAGGAGCCTGGTACGCACAGCGTGTTGCCGAGACCGGTTCCGTGCATCGGGCCCGCCAGACCGACGATGTCGGTGGTGTGGGCGGCGACGTCGGGCCAGAACTTCGCGATCCACACAGCCATCAGTCCGCCTGGCTGTGGCCGAGAATCGCGAACCTTGCGGCCGGAGACCCGGTAGGCGTGACGTGCGGCGTGGACGGCGTACTGCGCTGCTCGGGTGAAGTCGCCGAGCGCCCAGTCGCGCAACGTCACCGTGCAGACACCGTAGCCCGCCAGGGGAAGCGCGCGTGCATAGTTCCAGGCCCAGGCCTCATCAGGGGTGGCGCCCGTTCCATGAATCAGCAGGACCGTCTGCTTCGTCGCCGACACCGAGCTGCAATGGGTGGCCGCGGCCAGTTGAGCGGCCGGAATCGTCAAGGGGGACCAGGTTCGGAAGCCTTTGCTGTCAGGTTGCCGGTCACCATCAGGCCGAGCGTCACCAGCAGGACGCCCATGGTACGCACGGGTCAGGCCCGCTCTGTGGGGAGACCGCGACGTACCACCGGCGGATCTCGCGTTTCAGCAGCTTGCCGGTCGGTGTCCTGGGCAGTGAAGTCACGAAGTCGACCGATCGCGGCGCCTTGAAATGGGCGATCCTGCCGCGGACGTGCTCGATCAGTTCCTGCGCCAGCGCCGGCCCGGGCTCGATGCCCGGAGCCGGCTGTACGACGGCCTTGACCTGCTCGCCCATCTCGTCGTCGGGCAGTCCGATCACCGCGACGTCGAACACCTTGGGATGCAGCGTGAGCGCGTACGCGGGATCCCGATCGCAAGCGGAAGATCCTCGGCGAGAACGACCTGAGGCAGGCGCTCGACCTGCTGATCGACGGCCAGGTCGAGTTCGTCGTCGGCGATCGCGCGATCGCGCCGGTCTATCACCATGAGATCCACAACCTCCCGGCCGACGACCGCAGCCGGCTGCGCATACAGCGGCTGTACCTGGAGGAGTGGGTGCATCTGGTTCGTGAGTTGCGTCCCGGGCTGGACGACGCTTACGCGCGGACCCTGGTGCACGCCGCCATCAGCGCGATTCAGTCCGCGCTGTTCCACAACGTCGGCCTGCCGGAGGACCGTCTGCGGCAGGCGCTGGCGACCTCGGCCCGCGCCTGCCTGTTCGCCGACTGATCGTGCGCCCGCCGGTGGTTCAGCTCGGTTGGTGGGCAACGACCGTTGCGATCGTGCAGGCGTTGCCGGCCTCGTTGGTGCTGATGACCTGTACGACGCCGAGCGTGCGGCCGCTGTGCTGCACGGTCGGGGTGAACATCAGACGCGTGCCCACCGGGACCGGTCGGACGTAGGTGATGTGGATCGACGCGGTGACCAGCGTCGCGTTCGCGGACCTGAGCGCCGAGATGCCGGTGAGCTCCGAGACCGACAACATGACACCGCCGTGCAGGTTCGCCAGCGGGTTGCCGAGGTCGGCCGTCACTGCGAGGGGCTGACCGGCCGAAAGGCCGATCACTGTCGCGAGATCGCCGGTCCGCGGCGCGTTCTCGGCAGCCGCCGGGACAGGGCCGGGCGTCCCAGGGAGGAAGCGTCCGCGTTGGCGGCACTGGGCGACGATCTGCCCGGACCGGTCGATGACCTGGCCCGATGCCATTCCGCCGAGCCGGTCGGACTGGTGCACCCGGCCCTCGGCGAACAGGGGGGATCCGTCGATGGGCAGCTGGGTCAGGAAGTCGATCGAGATCTCCGTACTGACCGACCAGTGCCCGGCCGGCCGCTGGTTCTGGATCGCGTAACCGAGCACGTTGTCGACCAGGACCCCGAGCGCCCCGGCGGCGGGCGTTCCATCCGGGCCGGCGGACCAGGGCCCGGTGGCCATGGAGCCGGTGACGGAGGTCCGGCCGGCCGTGATGGACCCGATCCGGAACAGGCGTTCGGGGCCGCCGGTGACGATCGGCCCGGCCGCGGTTGGACGTCCACTCACCTGATCGAGTCTCCCTACTGCTCGAGGCATTCGGTCTCTTGTTTAAACGGTCATACCATTCTAATGTGCGACAAGCGACCTTGCGCCAGAGGAGACAACGCGATGGGCACAGCGACGAAGACCGTTCACGACCGCTACAGCGACGAGCAGATCGCCGCCTACTACGCATCCGGGTTCTGGCAACCGACCAGTTTCAGCGCGGTCGCGCGGGAGCAGGCGGCGGCGCGGCCTGACCAGATCTTCGTGTTCGACAGCACGACGTCGCTGACGTACGCGCAGTTCCACGACACGGCGCTGCGGCTGGCCGTCGGACTTCGCCGGGCGGGACTGCGGGCGGGGGACCGGCTCGCGGTCCAGCTGCCGAACTGGACCGAGTTCCCGGTCGTCGCCGCGGCCGCGTCGAGGATCGGCGTGATCGTCGTACCGATCATGACGATCTACCGCGGTGACGAAGTCGCCTACGTGCTGCAGCACTCTGGGGCGGCCGCAGCGATCACCTGCGGAGAGTTCCGCGGCTTCGATCACCTGGCGATGTTCACCGGACTGCGCGGCAGTTGTCCCGAACTGCGTTCGGTGTTCGTCGCCAGAGCGGCGGAGGGTCAGGCCGGGTCTTTGCAGGAACTGGTGGTGGCGGGGGATCCGGCCGAGCTGGAGGCCGAGGCAGGCCCGGACAGTTCACCCGACGACGGTTTTCTCGTCGTCTACACCTCCGGCACGACGTCACGTCCGAAAGGCTGCTTCCACACCTTCAACACGGTCAGGGCCAGTGCCGCCGCGATCGCGAAGAGCCTGCACTACAACGAGAACGACGTGCAGTTCGGCCCGTCGCCGGTCACCCACAGCACGGGGCTGGTGACCAGCGTCCTGCTGCCGATGATCACCGGGGCGAAGTCCTACCTGATGGAGACCTTCGATCCCGCCGACGGTCTGCGCCGGATCGAGGAGTACGGCTGTACGGCGGCGGTGACCGCGACGCCGTTCCTGCAGATGCTGATGAGCGCCTACGACCCGGACAAGCACGACGCGAGCAGCCTGCGGCTGTGGGTCTGCGCGGGTTCGCCCATCCCGGGATCGATCGTGGAGAGCTCGCGTCAACTCTTCGCCGGCTGCCGGACGCTGAGCCTGTACGGGCGGTCGGAGAACTTCCTCACCACGATGTGCACGGTCGACGATCCGCCGGAGCGCGCGGTCACGTCGGACGGGTCGGCGCTGGAAGGCGCCCGGGTGCAGGTGGTCGGTGCCGACGGCATCGAGGTGCCGCGGGGGGTGGAGGGGGACATCGCCTACCAGGGGCCCAGCCACATGATCGAGTACTGGTACGACGAGGAGCAGACGGCCGCCCTGTTCACGCGGGACGGCTTCTCGGTGTCCGGCGACCTCGGCCGGATGGACGCCGGCGGCTACGTCCGGGTGACCGGCCGGCTCAAGGACATCGTGATCCGTGGCGGGATGAACATCAGTGCCCGTGAGCTCGAGGACCACCTGCTCCGTCATCCGGACATCGCGAACGTCGCGATCGTGGGGATGCCCGACGAGCGTCTGGGGGAGCGGGTCTGCGCGTACGTCGTACCGGCAGCAGCTCAGGGGGATTCGCTCACGCTGGAAGGTGTCACCGGCTACCTCAAGGGGCTGGAGGTTGCCGTGCAGAAGCTCCCGGAGCGACTGGAGATCGTCGCGGCGTTGCCGACGACGGCCACCGGCAAGGTTCAGAAGCATGTCCTGCGGGCCGACATCGCGCAGAAGCTGACCTGACCTACGAGGCGGCGACGAAGCCGGCTTGACCGGTGACCACTGTCCGCCCGTCCGCCGTGGCGACGAGGTCCATCGTCGCGAGAGCGCAGTCGTCGTCGAGCGGCTCGATCGCGACGACGGTGCCGGACAGTTCGACAGCTTCGCCGACCATCAGCGGCGCGGTGAATCGCACCTGGTAGCTGCGCAGGTTCTCGACTCCGCACCAGTCGGTCAGCCAGGCCGCCAGCAGGCCCGCGGTGAGTTGGCCCATCGCGATCGGCCGGTCGAACCCGGCGGCCGCGGCGACTGCCGGATCCAGGTGCAGCGGGTTGAAGTCGCCGCCGGCTCCGGCGAACCTCGCGATGTCGGCCTGCGTCAGCTCACCGAGCGAGCGGGACGCCGGTCGCAGCCCGACGCTGACCTCGCGGTAGCCCGTCATCCTTGCCCTCGCTCGATCAGTACCTCGCGCTGCCGTACGGCGACGGCGCCGGTGGCGTCGACGTACACCGTCTCCAGCGTGACCACCCGCATCGTTCCCTGCCGACCGGTACGACGCTCGTCCGCGATCACCGTCCGCGTCCCGGTGACCGAGTCACCCGCGCGGAGCGGCCGAACGTACTCCCAGCTCACCGAGCCGACCACGACCCGGCCGAGTTCGAGCCCCAGCTTCTCGACGAAGGCTGTCTGGTCGCGGTGATGGCCGGCGGTGACGACATGGGTCGCGGTGGCGAGAGCGTCGGGCCCGTGGTGGCGCGGGTCCGACGCGCGGGTGGCCCGGGCGAACTCGGCGATCTTCCCGCGTTCGACGGCGAAGGGGACGACGTCCACGACGGTTCCGACCAGGTCGCTCACCGGACTCCTTTCAGCGCCAAGGGTCATTTGGTCTGACCTATAGTACAGTTCGACAGGAGAGCGACAAGGTGGTGACGATGGATCTTGAGGACACCCCGGAGCAGGCCCGGTTCCGTGCCGAGGTACGACGCTGGCTCGAGGCGAGACTCCCGGAGCTACCTTGGCCGGAGCCGGTCGACCTGGTCGACAAGGCACCGTTCTGGCGGCAATGGCAGCGGATGGTCTTCGAGGCCGGCTACGCCGGACTGACCTGGCCGACCCAGTACGGCGGCCAGGGACTCGACGAGGGGCTGCGCGCGATCTTCGCGGCGGAGTGCGATCGGGCCGGGGCGCCGGAGCGGCTGAACATCATCGGCGAGGACTTCTGCGGCCCGACCATCGCCCACTTCGGCACCGAGGAACAGAAGCAGCACTATCTGCGCCCGATCCTCGCTGGTGAAGAGATCTGGTGCCAATTGTTCTCCGAGCCGGACTCGGGGTCGGACCTGGCGTCGTTGCGGACCAAGGCCGTTCGGGCCGACGGCGGCTGGCGGATCCAGGGGCAGAAGATCTGGACGAGCCGTGCGCAGCTCGCCGCGCACGCGATCCTGCTGGCGCGCACCGGTGGACCACGGCATCGCGGCATCACCTTATTTCTGCTCCCGATGGACAGCGACGGTGTGACCGTTCGTCCGCTCCGTCACCTGCTCGGCGAGGCGGAGTTCAACGAGGTCTTCCTCGACGACGTGTTCCTTCCGGACAGTGCGGTGGTCGGCGAGGTGGACGGCGGCTGGTCGGTCGCGATGGGAACGCTGGCCTTCGAACGGGTCGCGATCGCTACCGGGCGGGTCAACACCGGCCAGGCGATCGACGACATCATCGACGACGTCCGGCAGCGCAAGGACTCCGGCGGGCAGCCGCTCGGAGCCGACCCCAGGATCCGGCAGCGAGTCGCCGACCTCTGGGCCCGGGCGCTCGTGCACCGAGCCATCAGTCAGCGGGTGATCACCAGCGCTGCGTCCGGCAATCCGCCGGGACCGGTGACGTCGATCGGCAAGCTCTACTTCTGCCCGCTGGTGGAGGACCTCGCGGACTTCCGGCTCTCGCTGGAACCGCTGGGCGGCCAGTTCGGGCTCGACGACGAGACCGGCCCGGCCCAGCGCTGGGTTCGCCTGGCCAACCAGGCTCGCGGTACGGCGATCGCCGGCGGCTCGACCTTCATCCAGCGCAACATCGTCGCCGAGCGGATCCTCGGTCTGCCCCGGTCCTCGGAGGTGACGTCGTGAGCTACACCTGGCACCCGACCCCTGACCACCTCGAGAACTCCAACGTGGCCAGGCTGATGCGGACGCTCGGCGTCAGCACCGCGGACGAGCTCCGGGCCCGCTCGATCGAGGATGTCGGCGCCTTCTGGGACGCGGTGGTGCACGACCTTGGGGTCGCGTTCCGTAAGCCCTACACCGAGGTGGTCGACAGCAGCCGGGGGATGGCCGACACCGAGTGGTTCGTCGACGGCGGTCTCAACGTCGTCGATGTCTGTTCGACCCGCTGGGCCGAACAGACCCCGGACGCCGCTGCGATCGTGCACGAGTCCGAGGGCGGCGAGGTCCGGGTTCTCACCTTCGCCGAGCTCGACGACCAGGTGGCCAGGGTCCGGGCCGGCCTGCGGGCCCGCGGGATCGTCAAGGGTGACGCGGTGGCGATCTACCTGCCGATGACTCCGGAGGCGATCGTCGCGACCTACGCCGTGGCGAGCATCGGCGCGATGGTGGTGCCGCTGTTCTCGGGGTTCGCGCCGACCGCGCTCGCCTCCCGGCTGCGGGACGCCGGTGCCAAGGCGGTGATCACCGCGGACGGCACGATCCGCCGTGGCCGGGTCGCGACCCTGCAGCCACAGCTCGCCGAGGCGATCGGCTCGACGCCGTCGGTCGAGTTCGTCGTGGTCGTGGACAACCTCGGTACGGCGGTGGTCAGTGAGCGCGAGGTCGCGTGGTCGGAGCTGCTGACCGCCGGGCCCGATCCCGAGGCCGAGCCGACCTCGGCGTCCGACGTGCTGCTGCTCGCTTACACCTCCGGTACGACGGGTCGTCCCAAGGGCGCCGTGCACACGCACGCGGGCTTCCTGACGAAGGTGGCGAGCGAGGTCGCGTACGGGTTCGACATCCGCCCGGGACGGACGTTCTGCTGGGTCACCGACATGGGCTGGATCATGGGTCCGCTGTCGATCATCGGTACGCACGCCTGCGGCGGCACCTTGCTGCTCTACGAGGGCTCGCCGGACTTTCCCGACGTGGGCCGGCTCTGGCGGCTCGTCGAGCGGCACTCCGTGTCCATGCTCGGAGTCTCGCCGACCCTGATCCGCGCCCTGCGAGCCACCGGCGACGGCCGGCCCGCCGTGGACCTGTCGTCGATCCGGATCCTGGGATCGACCGGCGAGCCGTGGGACCCGGAGTCCTACGAGTGGCTGGCCGTCGAGGTGTTCGACGCCCGGGTGCCGATCATCAACTTCTCGGGCGGGACCGAGGTGGGCGGGTCCTTCCTCTCCGCCTACCCGGTCGAGGACATCCACAGCTGCTCGCTCGGTGGCCCCGCGCTCGGGATGGATGTGGACGTCGTCGACGACAACGCCCAGCCGCTGCGCGGGGCGGTCGGCGAGCTGGTCTGCCGGCAACCCTGGCCGTCGATGACCCGCGGGGTCTGGAACGACGACGCCCGCTACCGCGAGGCGTACTGGTCGACGTTCCCGGGGCTGTGGCGGCACGGCGACTACGCCCTGGTGGACGAGCAGGGGAGCTGGTTCGTCCTCGGCCGTTCCGACGACGTGATGAACGTGGCCGGCAAGCGGGTCGCGCCGGCCGAGATCGAGTCCGTCCTGGCGGTGGATCCGGCGGTTGCCGAGTCGGCCGTGATCGGCGTACCGGATCCCGCCAAAGGCGAGGCGTTGTGGGCGTTCTGGGTGGGCCGGCCGGGGCGCGACGACGACGAGACGGTCGGGCAGCGGCTCCGGGCGCTGGTCGCCGCGGAGATCGGCAAGCCGTTCGCGCCGAAGCACGTCGTACGGGTCGAGCAGCTGCCCAGGACCCGGTCGGCGAAGATCCTGCGCCGGGCGGTCCGGGCGGCGGTGCTCGGCACGGACCCGGGTGACCTGTCCGGTGCGGAGAACCCGGGGGCGATCGACGAGATCCGCGCGCTGGTGCGGGAGCTGCGGTGAGGGTCTCAGCTGTCCGGAACGTCGATCGAGGTCCGGTCCTCGACCTCCAGCACCGCTTCGGCGTAGGCGTGCACGTGGCGCTTCATCCGTCGTACGGCGGCGTTGGCGTCCTGCGCGCGGATCGCCTTGGTGATGTTGCGGTGCGCCAGCACCGTCGTCCGGCGGACCTCGGCGTCGACGAAGCCCTTGTTGTCCGTGGAGGCGTAGATGCTGCGCGACAGCGCGAGCATGAAGCCGGTCAGCAGCTCGTTGTGGCTGGCGATCGCGACCGCGATGTGCCAGTCCACGTTGGCCTGCAGGAAGTCCGCCAGCGAGCCGGTCTCGGCGGAGATGGCCGCGTTCGCCTCGTCCATCCGGGTCAGGTCGGCGTCCGTCCGGTACTGCGCCGCCAGCTGGGCACAGGCCGGTTCGACCGCCTCGCGGGTCTCCAGCAAAGCGGCGAGCCGGATCTGCCGGCCGCGGATCAGCAGGTCGACCGAGCTCGCGATCGACTCCTCGCCGGGGCTCTGCACGAACGCGCCGCCGGCCCGGCCGGTCTTGATCCGGATCAGTCCCTGCACCTCGAGGATGCGCAGCGCCTCGCGCACAGTGGTGCGGCTCATCGCGGTCTGGGTGACCAGCTCGCGCTCCGGCGGCAGCGCGGTGCCCTCGGGGAAGTCGCCGTGCAGGATCCGCTCGCGCAGCTCGTTGGCCAGCACGTCCGAGGCCTTCGGTACGTGCATCGGGTTGAGCTGGACGGCGTGCCGCGTGGTGCCGGAGGTCGCTGGATCAGCCATGGTGTCTCGTTTTCCCGCCTCTTTGGTCTTACCTAAACTATCATTCGCCAACCTGTCGTGTTCGGGTGACAGGCCTCGGCGGGAGAGGATGCCTTCGTGGAGTGGAAGCTCTCCGACGAGCAGGACGCGTACCGGAGAACGCTGCGCGAGTGGCTGGCCGATGTCGCGCCGGCCGCGACCGTACGGCAGTGGCTCGACGACGCCGATGCCACGACGTTCGAGCAGCGCATCGCGCGCGACGGCTGGACCGGCGTCGGGATCGGTGAGGCGCTGGGCGGCCAGGGCGGCGGGCTGCTCGAGCTGGCGCTGACCTCCGAAGAGCTGGCCCGTACGGCGGTCCCGTCGGCGTCCTGGCTCGCCAACGTGCTCGCGATCCCCGCCCTGCAAGGGCATGCACCGCTGGCCGAGCGTGCCCTCGCGGGCGAGCCTGTTGTCCTGTTGGCGTCCGCCGACCAGCTGCCCGATGCGACGCCGGCGTTACCGATGGACGCCAAAGGTAGGGTGAGTGGGACGGTGGACCTCGTACTGGCCGGCGATCGCGCGCACTCGTTCATCGTTGTGGTCAGCAACGAAGTGGGTCGGCAGCTCAGGCTGGTGGACCGGCAGGCGGACGGAGTGACGATCACGCCGCGCCGGTTGCTCGATCGGTCCCGATCGGTGGCAGACGTGCGCCTGGACCAGGTCGCCGCTGAGCCACTCGAACTCGATGCCGACAGCTACCTGATCGCCTGTACGGCGCGGGCGGCGGTGCTCACTGCCGCCGACGCACTCGGTGCGAGCGAGCGGATGCTGGACCTCTCGGTGGAGTACAGCCTGCAGCGTCGGCAGTTCGGCGTACCGATCGGTTCGTTCCAGGCGGTGAAGCACGCCGCGGCGACGATGCTGGTCGGGATCGAGGCGGCTCGTTCGGTCGTGTACTTCGCCGCCGCGTCGGTCGACGGCGACGACCCCGAGTCCTTCCTGCACGCCGCGGCGGTCAAGGCCCAGGTCACGGCCGAGGCCGCGCGGGCCGCTGACAGCGCGCTCACCGTCCACGGCGCGATCGGCTACACCTGGGAGCACGATCTGCAGCTGTTCTCCAAGCGGGCGAAGCTCGACGAGCACCTGTACGGCGACCCCGTGGTGTGGAACGAGCGGATCGCGGCCGGCCTCGCGCTGGTGTGAGGGCGCACGATCTGGGATTTGGTCAGGCCATTTGTTAGAGTCATGCCAATAGGCCAATGCGACGTAGCGAAGGGGGCACTCGGGTGGACTTCGAACTGTCCGAGGACCAGGTCACCATCCGCAAGGCGGTCGGTGAGCTGGCGGCGGCCTTCGACGACCAGTACTGGATGGAAAAGGACGCGGCCCACGAGTTCCCGGACGAGTTCTACCGGGCTCTCGCGGACGGCGGCTGGCTCGGGATGACCATTCCGGAGGAGTACGGCGGTCACGGGTTCGGCATCACCGAGGCTGCGCTGCTGCTCGAGGCGGTGTCCGCATCGGGCGGCGGGATGAACGCGGCAAGCTCGATCCATTTGTCGATCTTCGGCATGCACCCGGTTGTCGTGCACGGCTCGGAAGAACTGAAGCGCGAGAACCTGCCACGGATCGTCAACGGCGACCTGCATGTCTGTTTCGGGGTCACCGAGCCAGGCGCCGGCCTGGACACCACGAAGATTACTACCTTCGCCCGGCGTGACGGGTCGGACTACGTGGTGAACGGCCGCAAGGTCTGGATCTCGAAGGCGATGGAGTCGGAGAAGATCCTGCTGCTCACCCGGACCACGAAGTTCGAGGACGTGACGCGCAAGACCGACGGCCTGACGCTGTTCCTGACCGATCTCGACCGCGACCACGTCGACATCCGGCCGATCAGGAAGATGGGACGCAACGCGGTCTCGTCGAACGAGTTGTTCATCGACGACCTGCGCATCCCGGCCGAGCACCGGATCGGTGAGGAGGGACAGGGATTCCGCTACATCCTGGACGGCCTCAACCCGGAGCGCATGCTGGTGGCCGCCGAGGCGCTGGGACTCGGCCGGGTCTGTCTCGAACGCGCGGTTCGGTACGGCAACGAACGTGAGGTCTTCGGCCGCCCGATCGGGATGAACCAGGGTCTGCAGTTCCCCCTGGCCGACTCGTTGGCCCGGCTGGACGCGGCGGAGCTGGTGCTGCGGAAGGCCACCTGGCTCTACGACCACGGCAAACCCTGCGCTCGCGAGGCGAACACGGCGAAGTACCTCTGCGCGGAGGCCGGTTTCGAAGCGGCGGACCGGGCGCTGCAGACCCATGGCGGCATGGGGTACTCCGAGGAGTACCACGTCGCCCGCTACTTCCGGGAAGCGCGCTTGCTGAAGATCGCCCCGCTGAGCCAGGAGATGGTCTTGAACTACCTGGGTTCACACGTGCTCGGACTGCCGAGGAGCTACTGATGTTCGGTCTGGCCGGACGCTCGGCGCTCGTGACCGGAGCAGGCAACGGGATCGGTGCCGCCGTCGCGAAGGCGCTGGCCGGCGCCGGAGCCGCCGTGGTTGTGAGCGATGTGGACAAGGACGCCGCGGCCGCCGCGGCCGAGGCGATCGTGACCGCCGGAGGTCGCGCGGAGTCCGTCGTACTGGATGTGCGTGATGCCGGACAAGCCGCGAAGGCGGTGCGGCAGGCGGCGGCGCTGACCGGTGGGACGCTGCACGTGGTGGTCAACAACGCCGGGGTGATCGCTCCGGCGATGTTCGCGAAGATGACCCAGGCGGACTTCGACCTGGTGCTCGGAATCCATGTGGGCGGCACCTTCACGGTCAGCCAGGCCGCGCTGCCGTTCCTGCCCGACGACGGGACCGGCCGGATCATCAACGTGACCTCGGCCGCGGGGCTGGCCGGGACCATCGGCCAGGTCAACTACAGCGCGGCCAAGGCGGCCGTCGTCGGGATGACCAAGTCGCTCGCCAAGGAGCTGGCGCGCCGGCAGATCACGGTGAACGCGGTGGCGCCGCTGGCCGCGACGACGATGACGGAGAACATCCGCGGCAATCCGAAGCTGGCCGAACTCACGCTGGCCCGGATCCCGCTGGGCCGGTGGGCCGAGGCCGACGAGATCGCCGCGACCTTCGTCTTCTTCGCCTCCGACGCGGCGTCGTACATCACCGGCCAGGTGCTGCCGGTCGACGGTGGGACGGTGATCTGATGGCGTACTCCAACCCGATGGCCCGATCGGGCCGCGAGGCGCTGATCGTCGAGGCTCTACGGACACCGATGGGCAAGGCTCATCCCGAGCGCGGCTGGTACCGCGACGTCCATCCGAACAAGATGCTCGGCGCGGTGTACTCCGCGCTGCTCGCGAGCACCGGCCTGGCCCCGGCGCAGGTCGAGGACCTCGTGATCGGGTGCACCGCGCCGTTCGGCGAGCAGTCCCGCAACATCGCCCGCAACGCGTGGCTCCAGGCCGGCTACCCTCCGGAGGTTCCGGCGATGGTGCTCGACCGCCGGTGCGGCTCCGCCCAGACCGCGGTCGAGCTGGCCGCGGCGTTGATTGCCTCGGGCACCCATGACGTGGTGCTGGCCGGCGGCGTCGAGCACATGGGCCACGTGCCGATGAACTCGCCCGCGGCCATCTCCGAGCTGTACGGCGACCCTTGGCCGGACGGGCTGCGGGCTCGGTACGACTTCGTGCCGCAAGGCGAGAGCGCCGAGCTGATCGCCGACCGGTGGAACATCGGCCGCGCGGAGATGGACGAATTCGCTGAGCGCTCCCACCGGTTGGCGACCGCCGCCGTCGAGAGCGGACGCTTCGCGCGAGAGATGATCCCGCTCGACCTCGCCGGTGACCTCCGTACCAGTGACCAGAGCATCCGTCCGGACACCTCGACCGCCACCCTGGCCGGCCTGAAACCGGCGTTCCGGCCTGACAGCGGCAGGATCACCGCGGGGAGCTCCTCGCCGATGAGCGACGGTGCGGCCGGCGTCCTGCTGGCGTCGCGTGACGCGGTCGGGGAGCTCGGACTGCGACCACGAGCGCGAATCCTGGATCAGACCACGGTCGGGGTCGACCCGGTCATCATGCTGACCGGCCCGATCCCGGCCACCCGCAAACTCCTGGAGCGGAACCGGATGACGATGGCTGACGTCGGCCTGGTCGAGATCAACGAGGCCTTCAGCTCGGTCGTCCTGGCCTGGGAACGCGAGCTCAAGCCGGACCTGGACCGCGTCAACGTCAACGGGGGAGCGATCGCGCTCGGCCACCCGGTCGGTGCCACCGGCTCACGGCTGTTCGCCACCCTGCTCGCCGAGATGGAGCGGCGCGACGTCGAGATCGGCCTGGTCACCATGTGCTGCGGTGGCGGGCTCGGCACCGCGACCCTGGTTCAGCGGGTCTCGTGATCGACCTCGGCGCGCACGTCCGGGCCGGCGACGGTGTCTGGTGGGGCCAGGGCGGCGCCGAACCCGAGCCCCTGGTCAATGCGCTGCTGGACCAGGTCGACGAGATCGGCCCGGTTCGCGCCTTCTGCGGCCTGACTTGGAACGAGCGGCTCTCGGACAACCTGCCGGATTCGCTCACCGTTGTCTCCTACGGTGGCCTCGGCGAGCTGCGCAGACTCAGCCGGCACGGCCTGCTCGACGTCGTACCCTGCCACTACTCCGCCATCCCCCGGATGTTCGAGCAGGGACGGCTGCCGGGTGACGTCGGACTGGTGCAGGTCTCACCGCCGGACAGCGAAGGCCTGGTCTCACTCGGGATCGGCGTCGAGTACGCCGCCGACGCGCTGCCGCACACTCGTACGGTCATCGCCGAGATCAACCACCGGATGCCCCGCACGAACGGCAGCAGCAGGCTCCCACTGAGCGCTTTCGCGGCCACGATCGAGTCGGACCGACCGCTGCGCGAGGCGCCGGTGCGGGGCTCCGACGAGGTTGAGCGCGCGATCGCGGAGAACGTCGCCGGGCTGGTGGAAGACGGCGACACCGTGCAGCTGGGCGTCGGGTCGTTGCCCAGCGCGGTGCTGGAGCGACTGGTCGACCGGGTCGACCTGGGCTTCCACAGCGGCATGATCACCGACGGCGTGATGACCCTGATCGAGAAAGGCGTCATCACCGGGACCCGGAAGGAGATCGACCGTGGCCTGGTCGTCACCGGTGCCGCCCTGGGCAGTACGGCGCTGTACGAACGCCTGCACGAACTGCCGGTCGAGTTCCGGCCGGCCAGCTACACCCATGCGCCGGCGGTGCTGTCGCAGTTGCGATCGCTCGTCTCGATCAACTCAGCCCTCGAGGTCGACTTGCTCGGACAGGTCGGTGCCGAGGTCCGCCGCGGCGTCCACATCGGGGCGGTGGGAGGACAGGTCGACTTCAGCCGGGCGGCCTCGCTCACCGGGGCCCGCTCGATCATCGCGCTGCGCTCGGAGTCGGCCGGCCGGTCGGCGGTCGTCACTGCCCTGCACGGCGGCGTGGTGACGACGGCGCGGGTCGACGTCGACGCGGTCGTGACCGAGCACGGCGTGGCGGTGCTGACCGGATGCACGGTGACCGAACGGGCGCTGCGGCTGATCCAGGTCGCGGCGCCGCGGCATCGAGAAGGGCTCGAACGGGCACTCGCGGACCAGGAGATGTGATGAGCCTCAACGACAACACGACCGACGGCGAGGTCCGCCGGGTCCGGATCCGGGAGGTCGGTCCGCGCGACGGCTTCCAGAACGAGCCGGAGACTATCGCGACGCCGGACAAGATCAGGCTGATCAACGCGCTCGGGCGGGCCGGGTTCGACCGGATCGAGGTCGCGAGCTTCGTCCGGCCCGATGTGATCCCGCAACTGTCGGACGGCGTCGAAGTGCTGCGGGGCATCGACGTACCGGAGGACACCGCGCGAATGGTGCTGGTCCCGAACAGCCGTGGGCTCGACAACGCGCTCGCCGTACGGGAACTGTTCGAGGAGGTCGCGCTGTTCGTCAGCGCCTCCCAGACGCACAACCAGCGCAACATCAACCGGAGCGTCGAGGAGACGATGGCCGACGTCAAGGAGATGGGCGGCCGGATCGTGGCCGAGGAGTTGACGTTCTGCGCGGTGATCGCCACCTCGTTCGGTTGCCCGTACGAGGGCAAGGTTTCGATGGATCGGGTGCTCGGTCTGGCCGAGGACTTCGCCGCCGTTGGGGCCACCGAGATCGGGTTCGGCGACACGACCGGAATGGCCAACCCGGCGTACGCCGCACGGTTCTTCAGGACGGCGCTGGAGCGTCTGCCCGGAGTCGAGGTCACCGCGCACTTCCACAACACCCGCGGGCAGGGCCTGGCCAACGCGTACGCCGCGCTCGAGGCCGGCTGCACCAGCTTCGAGTCCAGCTTCGGCGAGCTCGGTGGCTGCCCGGTGCCTGCCGGTTCGACCGGGAACATCGCCACCGAGGATCTCGTCAGTATGTTCCACGAGATGGGCGTCAGGACCGGGCTCGATCTCGACCAGGTGATCGTGGCGGCGAGACAGGCCCAGGCGGTGCTGGGCCGCAAGTTGACCAGTCATTCGATCGTGGCCGGACCTGTGCTCTGGCCGCCGGACAGGAGATGAACTAGATGAGCAACCGTGTAGCCCTCGTCACCGGAGCTGCCCAGGGGATCGGCAAGGGGATCGCGGTCTCCCTGGCGGAGCGGGGATTCCGGGTCGCGGTCGCGGACCTCAACCAGGCGACAGCCGAAGAGGCCGCGAAGGAGATTACGGCCGCGGGCGGTGAAGCGATCGCTGTACCGATCGACGTTACCGACACTGCTTCGGTCGAGGCAGCGGTCGCCGCGGTCGAGCGCGAGCTCGGGCCGATCGAGGTGGTGGTGAACAACGCGGGGTGGGACGACTTCATGCCCTTCGTCGCCACCAGCGAGAATTTCTGGGACAAGGTGCTCGACCTCAACTTCAAGGGCGCGCTGCGGGTCGTGAAGACGGTTCTGCCGGG
Source organism: Kribbella sp. DT2 (assembly GCF_049844575.1). NCBI lineage: Bacteria > Bacillati > Actinomycetota > Actinomycetes > Propionibacteriales > Kribbellaceae > Kribbella > Kribbella sp. DT2. Next base: position 520,268 of record NZ_JBNCLH010000002.1, read on the forward strand.
AATGCAAGAGCGAGGCTTCGGCCGGATCGTCAACATCGGTTCGGACGCCGGACGGGTCGGCTCGTCGCTGGAGGCGGTGTACTCCGGTGCCAAAGGAGGAATCATCGCTTTCACCAAGACGCTCGCCCGCGAGGTCGCGACGAAGGGCATCACCGCCAACACGGTCTGCCCGGGGCCGACCGACACCCCGGCGCTGCGGAAGTTCGCGGCCGGGTCCGGTGGCGACGCAGAGAAGGTGATCGCCGGGATGACCCGGGCGGTGCCGATGAAACGTCTCGGTACGCCGGCCGACATCGGCCCCGCCGTCGCGTTCTTCGCCTCCGACGGTGCCGGGTTCGTCACCGGGCAGACGCTGTCGGTCAGCGGCGGATTGACGATGGCCTGATGAGCGATCAGGTGGTCAGTTGGCGCCTGGAGTCGCCGGGGGTTGTGGTCGTGACTCTTGACCATCCACCGGCCAATGCATTGGGGGTACCGATTCTCGACGGGCTCCATGCCGCGCTGGACGCCGCGGAACGGGCGGGAGACGTCAAGGTGCTGATCCTGGCGTCAGCGCTCGACAGGTTCTTCGCGGCCGGCGCGGACATCAAGCACCTGTCGGCCATCGATGCCGAGACCTTTCTCGCGTACGGCGGCCGGATGCGGGCGGTCAACGACCGGCTGACGGCGGCGCAGTGGATCTCGATCGCCGCGGTGAACGGGTTGGCCCTGGGCGGCGGCCTCGAACTGGCGATGGCGTGCACGCTGCGGGTCGGCGGCGAGGCGGCCAGGTACGGGCTGCCCGAGGTGAAGCTCGGTCTGATCCCCGGCGCCGGTGGCACGCAGCGGCTGCCGCGCCTGGTCGGTCGCGGCCGGGCGCTCGACATCATGCTGACGGGCCGGACGGTCGGCGCCGACGAGGCGCTGCGGATCGGCTTGGTCGATCGCTCGGCCGACGGCGATGTCGTCAGGGAGGCTCTGACGCTGGCGTCCGAGCTGGTGACGTCGTCGCTGCCGGCCCAGCTGGCTGTGGTTCGCAGTGTGGACGCGGCGTTCGAGCTGTCGAACGGCGAAGGGATGGCGTTCGAGGCGCAGCAGGAACAACAGCTGTTCGAACAGGGCGAGGCAGCGGAAGGAATCCGCGCCTTCGTCGACAAGCGACCGCCGAACTTCGCCTGACGACAGGAGTTGCCCGATGGAGAGCCTGAAAGCGCGGTACGAGACGCTGGTGCTGGCGGAGCAGGCGCCGGGAGTCGTCGTCGTCACGCTCAACCGGCCGGAGCGCTACAACGCGATGACCGAAACGATGTTCGCCGAGCTCGAGCAGGTGGCGCTCGGCCTCGACGGCGAGGACGCCTGCCGGGTCATGGTCCTCACCGGTCAGGGCAAGGCCTTCTGCGCGGGCTACGACCTCGCCGAGGCCGGCAAGCTCGCCGACCTCGGTCCGCTGGGTATGCTGTCCCTGCAGGAACGTGGCGCTCGCTCGTTGCTCGCTGTGCGGTCGATGCGTGTACCGGTTGTTGCCGCAATCAACGGTCCGGCAGCGGGTGGCGGAATGTCGCTGGCCCTCGCGGCCGACATCCGGCTGGCGTCGAGTGCCGCGAAGTTCAACGCGGCCTTCATCCGGGTCGGTCTGTCGGCGGGCGACCTCGGTGCGTCCTGGCTGCTGACCCGCCTGATCGGGCCGGCCGCGACGAGCGAGATCTGCTTCACCGGCCGGAACGTCGACGCCGACGAGGCGCACCGGCTGGGCCTGGTGAACGCGGTGAGCGATCCGGACCAGCTGCTCGGCGACGCCCTCGATCTGGCGGCGGCGATCGTGACGAACTCGCCGGGCGGAGTGCAGCTGTCGAAACGGGCGCTGCAGGCAAACCTGGAGATCTCGTCGTACGCGGCAGCGCTGGAGCTGGAGAACCGTGGCCAGGCGCTGCTGACCCGTGGCTCGGACATGCCGGAGGCGCTGGCCGCCTTCAAGGAGTCGCGGCCGCCCGTCTTCACCGGGCGCTGAACTGTGGACTTCCCGCAACTGGAAACACTGACCTTCGAGGTGCTGCCCGGCGAGATCGGCGTACTGCGGATCAACCGGCCGGAACGGATGAACTCCCAGACAGTCCGGATGTTCACCGAGCACGGTCTGGTCGCCCTCGCGCTACGGGACACGTCGATGCGTGCCCTGATTCTGACCGGAGCTGGGGAGCGCGCCTTCTGCGCCGGGTTCGATCTCGACGAGGTGGACGTGATCACCCGGATGGGAACGCTGGAGTTCCTCAGATTCCAGGAGATCGCGACCGGCGGGATCCAGGCGCTGCGGCATCTCCCGTTCCCGGTGATCGCGGCGATTCACGGACCGGCGACCGGCGGCGGGCTGGCGCTCGCGCTGGCGGCCGACATCCGGCTGGCGGCTCCCACGGCGAAGTTCAGCACGGCGTTCGTGCGGGTCGGTCTGTCGATGGGGGAGCTCGGTACGTCGTACAACCTGACCCGGCTGGTCGGCTCGGGGCGAGCGGCCGAGATCGGTTACACCGGCCGGGTCGTCGGAGCCGAGGAAGCGGTGGCGATCGGGCTCGCGAACCGGCTGATCCCGACGGCCTCACTGTTCGACGAGGCGGTGGCGACGGCTCAGCAGATCGCGGCGAACCCAGCGGCCGGCGTACGGCTCGCGAAGCGGGCGATCCAGCGCAACCAGGAGATCACGTCGTACGCCGCGGCACTGGAGCTGGAGAACCGCGGTCAGGCGTTGCTGAACCTTCAGACCGAGCGCTGAGCCTTGCTCGCCGCGGTCGCTGACCGGGCACGGTCTTTGATCTCCGCCCAGTCCGTGTCCGTGAGCGAGGTCAGCCCGGCGAACGTCGCCGGGCCCGCGAGCATCTGGCCGCCGTCCATCGCGATGGTCTGGCCGGTCAGGTAGTCGCAGGCGTCCGACAGCAGGAACATCGTGAGGTTCGCCAGCTCCTCCACCGTGCCGGCCCGCCCGGCCGGGATCTGCTCGACCTGGGTGGCACCGACCGCGTTCGCGCCGGCCGGGTTCAGGACCTCCCAGGCGAAGTCCGTCGGGATCGGTCCGGGTGCGACGGCGTTCAGCCGGATGCCGTGATGCGCCCACTCGACCGCGAGCGACATCGTCATCGCGTGCACCGCCGCCTTCGCCATCGCGGACGGGACGACGTACGCCGAACCCGTCCAGACCCAGGTGGCCAGGGTGGAGACGACGCTTCCCGGCAGACCGGCCGCGATCCATCGCTTGCCTGCGGCAAGGGTCGTGTGGAACGAGCCGGCCATCACCGTGCCGGAGATCGCCGCGAAGCCACCCGGGCTGAGCTCCTCGGTGCGAGCGACGAAGTTGGCGGCGGCGTTGTTGACGACGCCTGTGAGCGGCCCGTGGCCGGTCCAGATCGCGTCCATCGCGGCGTCAACCTGGTCGTAGTCGCGCACGTCGACGGTCTGGAAGTGGACCCGGCCGCCGGACGCCTCCTCGGCAGCCTCGCGGAGGACTCCTCCCCGGCGGCCCCACAGATGCACCTCGGCGCCGTGCTCGGCCAGGTGACTGGCGACGCCGCGACCGAGGCCGGTGCCGCCGCCGGTGATGAGGATCCGCTTGTCCTGCAGGAGATTCGCGGCGTACGGCGACGGCATCGGTCAGTTTCCGCGGTAGGGCGAGAAGTCGGGAGCACGTTTCTCGTTGAAGGCGGTGATGCCCTCGTTCGCTTCCTCGGTCTCGCCGAACATCTTCAGGCTGGAGTAGGCGAGTTGGCCGATCCCGGCGAAGTGCTCGGTGTCGGTGTTGAAGGACTGCTTGATCACCTTCAGCGCGGTGGGGGAGAGCTTCAGAATCTCGTCCGCCCACGCCCTGACCTCAGCGTGCAGTTGACCGGCCGGGACGACCTTGTTGGCCAGGCCCCACTCGACGGCCTGCTCCGCGGAGTACTGGCGGCACAGGAACCAGATCTCGCGGGCTCGCTTCTCGCCGATCGCCCGCGCCATCAGGCCAGTGCCGAACCCGGCGTCGAACGATCCGACCCGTGGGCCGTTCTGGCCGAACCTGGCCGACTCGACGGCGATGGTCAGGTCGCAGAGCAGGTGGAGCACGTGGCCGCCGCCGATCGCGAACCCGTTGACCGCGGCAATGGTCGGCTTCGGGACGTCGCGGATCACGCGGTGCAGGGAGTCGATCTCGAACAACCCGCTGGCGGACGGACCGTAGTCGCCGGTCTCCTTGCGCTGTTTCTGGTCGCCGCCGGTGCAGAACGCCTTGTCCCCGGCCCCGGTGAGCGCGATGGCACCGACCTCGTCGCTGCCCCAGGCACGCTTGAAGCTGAAGACCAGTTCGTCGACAGTCCGGGCCCGAAAAGAGTTGTAGCGCTCGGGCCGGTTGATGGTGATCCACGCCAGACCGTTGTCGACCTCATAGGTGACATCGGTGAAGTCCTCCATCGAACGGGTGTCCTTCCTCGACTGCGTACCGGAAATGGCCTGACCATTCGCACAGTAGCAATGCTGCCGGGGCTCGGCAATCGTCACGGCCGCCTGAGTACTTTTGGTCGAACCATTGTTATTATCGACTTTGCGAACCATGATCTTGCCATGATCCGACCAGTCCTGGAGGTGCCGAGATGACGGAAACGAGCCTCGAACTCGAAGGTGAGACCGGAGCGATCCACGTCCGGGTCTGGGGTGCGGCTGAGCCGGCGTACTCGGTCGTGCTGGCTCACGGCATCGGCGAGCACAGTGGCCGCTACGTCCACCTGGCGCAACGGCTGGTCGGCGACGACGCGGTGGTCTACGCGGGCGACCACCACGGGCACGGCAAGTCCGATGGTGACCGGATGGAGATCGAGGACGTCGACGTGATGGTCCGGGATCTGCACCTGGTGGTGGACCGGATGCGGGCCGACCACCCGGGCCTGCCGCTCGTGCTGATCGGGCACTCGCTGGGCGGTCTCATCTCGACCCGGTTCGTCCAGTTGTACCCGGGCGAGCTGACCGTTCTGGTCCTCACGGATCCTTTCGTCGGTGGCAACCCGGCGTTCGAGGGTCTTCTGGCGATGGATCCGATGCCCAGCATCCCGATCGACCCCGGGATGCTCTCGCGTGATCCCGCGACGGGCGAGGACTACCTGGCCGACCCGCTCGTTCACCACGGCCCGCTGACCCGGAAGACGCTGAACTCGGTCTTCGCGTCGGTGAGCCAGGTCGCCGAGGGGCCGTCGTTCGGCGATCTGCCGACGCTGTGGCTGCACGGTGAGCTCGACCCGCTCGCGCCGTACGACGTGACGGTGAAGGCGTTCGAGCACCTGGCCGGGAGCTCGCTGGAGCAGAAGATGTACGAAGGCGCAAAGCACGAGATCCTGAACGAGACCAACAAGGACGAGGTCATCGGAGACGTGCTGACCTTTGTCAGGAAGCAGCTGGGACGCTGAGAGATGCTGTCGTTCGCCTTCAGCGCCGAGCAGGAGGACTTCCGTCGGCAGCTGCGAAAGTTCGCGGAGACCGAGCTTGCGCCGCGGTACCGGGAGCGGGCCGCGCGGGCCGAGTTCTCGTTCGAGGCCCATCGGCAGCTCGCCGACCTCGGTGTGCTCGGCATCGGCCTGCCCGAGGAGTACGGCGGCTCCGGTGAACCCGACCCGATCACTCTTGGACTCGCGACCGAAGCCCTGGCGTACGGCGATGTGAACGTCGCCGCGGCGCCCGTTCAGGTCGGACTGGTCGCCGGGCAGCTCGCGTGGGGCGGCCGGCAGGCCGTCGTCCAAGCCTGGCTGCCGAGACTGATCGCCGGCGAGGTCGTGGCAGCCATCGCCGTGACCGAACCTGCGGGTGGATCCGACGTCGCCGCGCTGCGGACCGAGGCGAAGAAGGTGGCCGGGGGCTGGGTGCTGAACGGCGAGAAGATCGCGATCACCCACGCGACCTCGGCCGCGGTCGGCCTGGTCTACGCACGTGAGCCCGGGTCCAGGGGTCACGACGGGATCAGCTGCTTCGCGATGGATCTCGGTAGTCCCGGCGTCGGCCGGACGCCTACGCCGGGGATGGGCGCGCTGCCGTTGTGTTGGGGCGGTCTGTCGTTCGAAGACGTCTTCGTGCCGGACGACGGCCTGGTCGGCGCGGCCGGCCGCGGCTTCGCGGGAGCGATGAGGCATTTCGACTTCAGCCGGCCGGCGCTGGGACTGCTCTGCCTCGGTGCAGCGCAGGCCAGCATCGACGAAGCGGCGGCGTGGGCGGTCGAGCGCGAGGCCTTCGGACGACCGCTGGCCGCCTTCCAGGGAGTGTCCTTTCCGCTGGCCGAGCACGCGACGTACCTGGAGGCGGCTCGCTGGTTGTGCTATCGATCGCTGTGGACGCGGGAATCCGGCGCCCAGCACACGCAGTACGCCGCGATGTCGAAGTGGTGGCCGCCGATCGTCGCCAAGGACGCGATCGAGGCCGCCCTCGTGACGTTCGGGAACCTCGGCTACTCGATCGAACTGCCGCTGCAGCAGCGCTATCGCGATGTCGCGAGCTACCTGATCGCCGACGGTACCGCAGGCATCCAGAAGCGGATCATCGCGACGGCGATGATGGGCCGGACGGCGGCGCGGTGAAGCTGGGGATCTCGATCCAGGAGGCCTTGCTGACCGCGGACCCGGTAGGGCGGCGGCATCTGCTGGGACGGGTGGCGGAGGCGGGCCTCGACCACGTGACTTTCGGGGACCACCTCAGCTTTCACGGCGGAATCGGGTTCGACGGATTGGTGTCGGCGACCGCGGCCTTGTGCGCCGAGGACACGCTCGACGTACTCGTCGGTGTCTACCTGGCCGGTCTGCGGCATCCGGTCGCGACGGCGCGCATGTTGTCGACGATCTCGCAGCTCGCCCCCGGCCGGCTCGTCCTCGGGGTCGGTGCCGGAGGTGAGGACCGCAGCGAGATCTCCAACGCCGGGGTCGATCCCAAGACCCGCGGGCGGCGGCTCGACGAGACCCTGGAGGTGCTGCGACGGTTGGCGACGGGCGAGAGTGTCGACCATCGCGGAGAGTTCTTCACGCTCAGCGAAGCGCGCATCCTTCCGGCGCCTGTACCGCGGGTACCGATCGTCATCGGCGGATCGGGGGACGCGGCTGTTCGCCGTACCGCAGCCATCGGTGACGGCTGGTTGGGGATCTTCTGCTCGCCCCGGCGCTACCAGGACACGGTGCGGCGGATTCGTGCCGCGGTCGATGGCCGGTCTCCGAGTTGGTTCGGGCTGAGCATGTGGTGCGGCTTCGCCTCGGACGGTGGGCGGGCGCGCGAGCTGCTCGGTGCGCGGATGGAGTCTCTGTACCGGCTGCCCGCCGCGAAGTTCGAGCACGTGACGGCGGCGGGGACCCCGGAGGCGGTCGCGGAGCAGCTCGCCCCATATCTGGCGGCCGGTGCCGTGCACCTCACGCTCGTCCCGGTCGCCGCGTCGGTGGACGAGGCGCTGGAGGCGGCGGCCGAGGTCAGGCGGTTGCTGCTGGCAACTTCTGTGACGGCGGGCTGACCGGCGTGCGCGCGGTGGTGCAGCGGGAGTTCGGCGGGCCGGAGGTGCTGCGGGTCGAGGAGCGGGCCGATCCGGTCCCGGCAACGGGATGGGTGGTCGTTCGGCTCGAGGCGACGGCTCTCAACTGGCACGACGTACTGGTCCGGCAGGGGAACTACGGATCGCCGTTGCCTCACGTGCCGGGTGCTGACGGTGCTGGGATCGTGGCCGGTACCGGCCACGAGGTTCTGGTGATTCCCTCCTTGTGGTGGGGCGATGACGAGTCCGCGCCGGGCCGACGATGGGAGATTCTCGGGGACAGCAGGCCCGGGACCTATGCCGAGGCTGTTCTCGTTCCGGCTGAGTGCGTCGTCGCCAAACCAGGCGGGCTGTCGTGGCTGGAGGCCGCGGCGCTGCCGCTCGTCGGGCTGACGACATATCGGGCCTTGTTCACGCGGGGCAGGCTGCAGGCGGGGGAGTCTCTGCTGGTGCTCGGTGCCGGCGGTGGGGTCGCCACCATGGCGGTCTCGCTCGCGGCAGCCATCGGGTGCAAGGTCGTCGTCACCTCCTCCTCGACCGAGAAGATCGAGCGTGCTCGCGAGCTCGGTGCCGTGGACGGCGTCAGGTACGACGAGCCGGGGTGGCCCGCGACGGCCAAGGAGTTCAGCCCGGGCGGGCGGGGATTCGATGTGGTGCTGGATTCGGTGGGAAGTTGGCGTGGGTCGATCGAGGCCTTGCGGCCGGGCGGACGGCTCGTCGTACTCGGGGCTTCTCGGGATGACCAAGCCAGGCTGGACATTCGGCCCTTCTACTTCGGTCAGTTCGATCTGCTCGGAACCACGATGGGAAGCCCCCGTGACTTCGCCGGTCTGCTGCGTTTGATGGCCGAGCGCAAGGTCCGGCCTCCAGTGGTCGACCGGACGTTTCCGCTGGAGGAGGCGGGGGCCGCCCACACCTACCTGGAGAGCGGAACCGCGTTCGGCAAAGTGGTCCTGTCGGAGGAAGCTTCATGAATGATCGAGTGCGGTACGAGGTAGATGATGCCGGAGCGGTCTTCCTCACATTGAACGCGCCGGAAACCCGGAACGCGCTGAGTGACGAGATGCTCGACGACCTGCTGTCGGCGCTCGAGCGGGCGGGTTCCGACGACGCCGTACGGGTTGTCGTGCTCGGTACCTCGCACGAGCGGATCTTCTCGGCGGGTGGCGACCTCAAGGCATTCGCCGACGAAAGCCCGACGCTTGCCAAGTATCACGGTCTGGATCGCTTTCCGCGGCTGTACGAGACCATCGGCGGGCTCGGCAAGCCGGTGATCTGCGCGGCCGGCGGGGATGTTCTCGCGGGAGCCTTCGGGTTGGCGCTGGCCTGTGACCTGGTCATCGCCAAGGACGGGGTCCGCTTCGGGTGCCCGGAGATCAACGTCGGCGTGTTCCCGTTCATGATCTCGGCGCTGATCTTCCGCACCGTCGACCGGATGAAGGCCAACGAGCTGATGATGCTCGGCGAGCTGATCGACGCCACCGAGGCACAGCGGCTCAACATCGTGAACGCCGTCGTACCCGCTGAGGACTTCGACCGGACGGTGCGGGAGTGGGCCCACCGAGTGGCCGGCAAGTCCCCGCTGCTGATGCGGATGGGCAAGGACGCGATCAACGCGACCCGGGACCTGAGCCTGCCCGACGCACTCGGAGCACTTCGCTCCCAACTGGCCCTGGCCTTCACCACGGCCGACCTCAAGGAAGGCGTTGCCGCCTTCCAGCAGAAACGTGCTCCGGTCTGGAGGCTCCGCTGAGCGCGATGCTCCGTTGCTGGTGAAACGCGGCAACGATGGGTCAGGTCAGGCAGGCGACGGGATCGGTGCCATCAGGTAGCGCTGGAGGGTGTCGCCGAGCCAGGCGGTGAGTTCGTCGTCGGGCATCGTCGCCAGCGGGGGAAGCCGCAGGACGTAGCGGCACAGCGCGACTCCGAGGACCTGGCCGGCAATCATGCCGGCGCGGGCCGGGGCCGAGTCGAGGTCAGGGCCGTGGCGAGCCGTGATCAAGGCGATCTGCTGGTGGAAGATCTCTCGAACTCGGTCCGCGGCGACTTCGTGGGTCGCGGAGGCCCGCAACAGTGCGGTGAAAGCGTCGTCCTGTTTCCAACGCAGGACGAAGTGCTCTGCCAGTCGCAGGCCGAGGGTGGCCGGTGGCGCGTCGGCGAGATCCGGAAGACGTAGCTCGAAGTCGGCGACCGCGGTGAAGAGCGCCGCCTTGTTGCCGAAGTGCCGCATCACCATCGCCGGATCGACGCCGGCAGCGGCCGCGATGCCGCGAATGGTCGCCTTCTCGTAACCGTCGGCGGCGAAGCACTCGCGGGCCGCGGTGGCGATCGCTTGTCGGACGGCGTCCGAGCCGTGGTAACTACGGTGCTCAGTCATGTCAACGAATGTATCGCGAAACGCGCGTTGACACTTTTGTTAAAGCGATCTAGCGTCATACAGAGACGAAACACCTGTTGACAACGGAGGTAATGGTTGTGGAGTCGACCGATGTCTTGGTGGTGGGTGCCGGGCCGACCGGACTGCTGCTGGCCGGAGATCTCGCCGAGGCCGGAGTCGCGGTGACCGTGCTCGACCGTCGCGCCGACGGGGAGTCGAATCTGACCCGGGCGTTCGTCGTCACGCCGCGCACGTTGGAGGAGTTGGACGCCAGAGGGCTGGCCGACGAGCTGGCCGCGACCGGAAGCACGATCACCGAGATGCGGCTGTACCGCAAGCTGTGGGTCGATGTGTCCGTCCTGCCGACCCGGTTCCCGTACTTCCTGCTCACGCCCCAGTTCCGGACCGAGGCTGCGCTGCGCGAGCGAGCCGAGAGAGCGGGCGCGCGGATCGTCTGGAGCAGCGAGGTCACGAAGGTGAGCCAGTCCGAAACCGGCGTGGAGGTGGTCACCGGCGCGAGCTCCGGGCAGCCAGGCCGATGGCGAGCCCGCTACCTGGTCGGTGCCGACGGGGCTCATTCCACGATTCGCCGCGCGCTCGGTGAGCCGTTCCCGGGCGAGCAGATCGTCCAGTCCATGATGCTCGCCGACGTCCGTTTCGCCGAGCCGGCCCGATCAGCCATGCGTTCCGACGCTGGCCCGGGGGGATTTGCTTTCCACGTGCCCTTCGGCGATGGCTGGCACCGGGTGATCGCGTGGAACCGCGATGATCAGCGCCCGCCGGGCGCCGCACTGGAGCTGGACGAGATCAAGGCGATGGCCCGGCGGGTGTTCGGCACCGACTACGGCATGCACTCGCCGCGTTGGCTGTCTCGCATCGAGAGCGACGAGCGGCAGGTCGCGCGTTACCGGATCGGCCGGGCGTTCCTGATGGGGGATGCCGCGCACGTGCACACTCCCGCAGGCGGTCAGGGAATGAACACCGGCCTCCAGGACGCCGCCAATCTCTCGTGGCGACTGGCCGCCGCCGTCCACGGTTACGGCGCGACCGACGACGTACTGGACGGGTACCAGCGCGAGCGGCACCCGGTCGGCAGCCAAGTGCTGAAGAACAGCGGCGGGCTGATGCGGATCGCGATGACCGGTTCCGCCCCTCGGCGTGCGCTACGGGCGCTGCGCCTGGGCGGAGTGTCCGACCGTCTCCGTCTGCCGGCTCGCATCGCCGCCCGGATGACCGGACTGGACATCCACTACCCGGCACCGGCGGACGCGCATCCCAGCGTGGGACATCGGGTCCCCGATCTGCAGTTGGCCGGCGGCGCGCGTCTGTACGAAGCCCTCCGCGGTGGACGATTCGTCTTCGTCCCCGGGCGCTCCGCCACGCGCCACCAGCCGTGGCCCGGCCCCGTTACCGCGGTTCGAGCGACCCGTCCGCCCCGGCACAGCCTTCTGATCCGCCCGGACGGCTACCTCGCCTGGGCGAGCTGACCTGTTTCCCGGAAGGAGCAACCGTGAATCACCACTTCAGCGTCGGCCGGATCTTGATCTCCCTCGCCGCGACCGCCACAGCGGCCGGCCCCTACATCGCCGACTGGAACGAGACCCACATCCACAATCCGGCCTGGCCACCGCACGCCAAGTTCCACAATGCCCAGACCATGAGCCTCGGTCTGGCTCTCGGGGCGACCAGCCTCTACCACCTGTGGATGCGGCCGAGCGACGACCAGGCTGCACTCGACGCTGCTGCGACGCTTGCCAGCCTCTACTGGCTGACCCAGATCTCCGCGCTCGCCTACCCAGGGTCGGCCGCCGTCGATCCTCCCAGAACCGACAGGTTCCCCCAAGCCGTGATCGCCCTGCCATCTCTGGCTCTCATCGCTCTCGGACACATGCTGGAACGACGTCGCGTCGCGGCTCGTCGAGGGCGCTGATCGTGGCGAGCTTCTCGTAGTCGGGTTTCTCGTCAGCCGGTGAAGACGAGCTCCGGCAGGTCGCGGCTTTCGTACAGGTCCCAGTACAGCGGGGCGATCTGTTCGGGGTCGGCGGACGGGATGCCTTCGGGGCCGTTGCCGCCGATCCAGGTGCTGATCGCGACGTGTGCGGCGTACAGACCGCTGCCTTGCAGTTCGTTGTGCAGGTTGAGGACCCAGTTGCGCAAGGCCCCTGCCGCCGCGTTGACGTTGCCGAGCATCGGGATCGGGTTGACCGAGCCACCGCCGGTGGTGAAGAGCAGCGTGCCGGCTCCTGCCTCGCGCATGGCCGGTAGGACGACGCGGGCGGCGGTGACAGCGCCGTACAGGTTGTATTCGATCTGTGGCTGGAGGTTCTCGACCGTCACCTCGCTCGGTACGGCGATGCTGAGCCCGGGCACCGGTGAGTGCGGAGCGGGGGAGTACTCGAGGACGTCGACGGTGCCGAAGTGGGTCTTTGCTGTTTCGAGGGCATCGGTGAGGGACGGACGGTCCATAACGTCCGCGGGAAAGGAGGCCGCGGTGATGCCCTCTTGGGCGAGCCGGCCGACGAGTGTGTCGAGGGTGGTCTTGGTGCGGGCGATCAGGGCGACGTCGAAGCCGTGACCGCCGAAGGTGCGGGCGATGGCCAGCCCCAGGCCGGATCCGGCGCCGACGATTGCGAGAGTGGGCACGATTCTCCGTTGGTAGTTGTGCGCGGCAACGACGGTCAGAAGGTGACGGCGAGTTTGCCGAGGGCGCCGGCGCCGAAGGCGGCGAACGCGTCGGCGGCCTGGTCCACCGGATAGGTCGTGGTCACCGGTACGCGCAACCTGCCCGCGGCGACCTCGGCGGCCAGAGCGGACAGGGTCTGCGGGTTGGCGTCGGCCATCACCGCGTGGGCCGTGACGTCGTCGCGCTCGACGGCGTCCTGGCCGAGTCCGAGGGTGGAGGCGATGCGGCCGCCGGGGCGCAGGAGCCCGGTGAGCTGGGCGCCGTCGCCGGCCAGGTGGAGGATCGCGTCGACGCCGTCGGGGGAGATCTCCCGCACCTGGGTCTCGAGGTCGTTGGTGTAGTCGACCACGTGGACCGTCGCACCGGTCAGCGCGCTCACGAACTCGGCCTCGGCCCCGGGGCGAGCGGTCGCGATCACCGTCGCGCCCCGCGCAGCGGCCAACTGTACGGCCAACGCGCCCACTCCGCCGGTGGCGCCGGAGATCAGCAGGGTCTCGTCCGTTGCCAGAGCCAGGGCGTTCACGCTGTCCAGCGCGGCTGCTCCTGCCAGGCCCAACGCGCCCGCGTCGCGGACGTCCAGGTCCGCTGGGATCCGGGCGATGCCGGAAGCGGCCGGCACTGTGAGGTACTCGGCGAGGGATCCGGTGCCCAGGAACGGTTTCATCACGACGCCGAAGACCGCGTCGCCCACCGCGAAGCTGTCCACGCCCTCGCCGAGGGCTTCGACGGTGCCGGCGAAGTCCTTGCCCAGGACGAGCGGATAGCGGTGTTCCATCATGCCTTCGAGGTAGCCGGCCGCGGTAGCGGCGTCGAAGCCGTTCACGGACGAGGCGGCGATCTTGATCAGGAGCTCGCCGGCCTCCGGACGGGGAGTGGGGATCTCTGCGACCGCGGGGGCGGCGGGAACGGAGTCGAGCGTTACAGCACGCATGACCATCACCTTCAGCTAAGTGGAACGTGGTGCCCGTTTGTTGGTGTCAGCGTAGCAACACAACTGGGCATGCCGTTCCACTTGGGTAGGATGGGGTTCATGACCACTGCCGAGCCGGGCCTGCGGGCCGATGCCGAGCGCAACCGCGACCGCATCCTGGCCGCGGCCCGCCGGCTCTACGCCCGCGAGGGGCTGGGGATCTCGATGGCGTCCGTTGCCCGCGAGGCAGGGGTCGGCAAGGCGACGCTCGCCCGCCGTTTCGCCACCCGGGAGGAGCTCGTCACCGCGGTGTTCGCCGATCGCATGGACGGGTACGCCGCCGCGGTCGCCGAAGCCCTGGCCGACGCCGACCCGTGGCACGGCTTCACGTCGTACATCGAGAACGTCTGCGCGATGCAGGCCGCGGACCGCGGCTTCGCCGACGTACTGACGATGACGTTTCCTGCTGCCAGGGCCCTCGAATCCCGTCGTGACGAGGCGTATCACGGCCTGGTCGAGCTGATCTCCCGTGCCAAGGCGGTCGGCCGGCTCCGCGACGACTTCACGTCCGAGGACGTGGTCATCCTGCTGATGGCCAACGCCGGTGTCGTCGCTGCGACCGCCGACGCCGCTCCGGACGCCTGGCGCCGACTGGTCGGACAGATGCTCCGCGCTTATGCCGCTCCCGGCGGCGAACTCTCGGCGCTGGCCGATGCTCCGGCGCCTTCCGCCCTCTATCGCGCGATGATCCGGGCCGGCCGGGCGGAGTAGCAACTGCTCCGGCAGACGTATGGCTGATGTGCGCTGGGACGGGAGTGGCAAAGCGGATCTGGGTGAAGGCGACTGCCGCCGTCGAGCCCGAGGGTGAATCACCTGAGTCCTTGCCGCTGTTCCTGGTCGGCTCCGTCTCGCTCATCGCTTCCTCCAGCTCTCGGGGTTCAGTGCGTCGTACCAATACCCCGAAGCCGCGCCAGGCTGACACAAGCAGAACTGTCGGTGGCCGGGCCGATGATGTGGCCAGGTCCACGAGGTGCTGAACGTGGTCGAGTCGTGCAACGGCGGGAACAGCGTGATCTTGTTCGGCAAGGGCGGCGACACCGCCTCCAATCGTCGCGGCGAACAAGAACTGTCCGTGCTGTGCCTGCGGGTCCTGCAACAGCGCGGGTGTACGTGAACACCTTGGTGGTGCAAGACGTGCTCGCCGATGACCAGCGGACCGGACGACTCACCGCCGTCGACCAGCGCGGCCTCACCCGCTGTTCTGGACCCACATCGCCCGCTACGGCGAGGTCCGCCTGAGGCCGAGTCGCCGCCTCAGCCTCACCACCGAGAACTCCCCCGACCCGGTGAACCGTGTCCACGCGGTGCGCAGCAGCCTGGTGAGGGGGAGATGAGTCAGTCGGGTGGGTTGAGTAGCCGGTCGAGGTGGTAGTCGACCGGCTCGGCCGCGGAGGTGCTGTCGCGGGTGCCGACCAGGAACTCGGCGCCCAGACCGATCGCGACGGTCACGAGGGTGTCGGCTTCGCGGACCGGGCCGACGTCTGTGGCAGCGCGTCCTGCGCGCTGGGCTGTGCGCAGCGGGTCGGCGATCATCGCGACGATCGGGTGGGGAGGAGTCGCGGTAGAGCCGCTCCGGTACCCCGACTTCGATTCTGCAGTTCCGATCCGAGGCCTCAGAGCAGACTGGAGTCGAAGTGCTCGCTGCCGGAGGACAGCAGGTTGTTGCAGCTGCGGAAGTCGTCGACAGCCAGAGTTCCGGGCTGCAGCCATTGGTCCGCGTAAACCGCGATCTTGAGATGGTTCTTCCCTGAAAAGGGCCTGGGCTGATGACGACTGAGTCAGCGGTGGGATCAGGTGGCGGAACAACCTGGGTCTCAGGCGGGTTCGGCGTCGGGGCAGGCCGGCGGTGGTGGCGCGACCGGGCGGAGGAAGCTTGCCGCGGCGCCGGCGAGGACCAAGGCGATGGATGCCGCGAGGAGGATGGGCCGGCCACCTGCGCCGCCTGCGAACCCGGCGAGGACTCCTCCCGCGGCGGCAGTGGGAACCCGCAGGCTGGAGCTGAGGATCAGAACCTGAGCGCGTGCCTCCGCCGGGGTGTTCTGGACGCAAGCGGTGAGGGTGGCGGCGAGGAACGGCCCGTTCGCGAGGCCGAGGACGATGAACGACGCCTGCACCAGGAGATAGGACGACGCGCCGGCGGCTCCGGCGACAGCGAAGGCCATTACCGCCAAGCAGATGCCCGCCGCGCGATCGGGCCTGACCCTGAACGGTCGGGCAGCGATCAGCAGACTTCCCACGAGACTGCCGACGCCGTACAAGGCGATGAGAACACCACCGTGCGCCGAGCCGCGACCGAGCTCCAGACTCATCAGCGGAGCTGCGACTCGTAGCGTTCCCATGCCCAGTCCGGCCACGCCGGCAGCGGTCACCGCACGAATGAGCGGCCGGGTTCGGCTCACCAGGCGCACCACCTCGCCCGTCCTTGGGACTGGCGCGTCGGTCCGCGGCTCGGTGACTGCGGGGAGCGCGAGGACGAGAACACCGGCCAGCACCGCCGTACCGGCGAAAATCAGCAGTGCGGGCCGCGCGCCGACGGTCAGCGCCAGTGCTGCCGCCGTCGCCGGCCCCGCAGCAGTGGCGATCCCCCAGGTCGCGCTGTCCAGCGCAAGTGCTCGCGTGGCTTCCTTGGGTAGCCGACTGGTCAGCCCGCCGCCGAGGAAAGGTCCGGCGCATCCCGCCACCAGCGCCGCCACGATCGGGAACACACTCGGTGTCGATCCGAGCATGATGGTGGCAACGGCGACACAAACGCCGTAACCGGCGAAAACGGCCGTCAGCAGTGGCCGGGTATCGCGCCACTTCGCCAGCATCCGCGCGATCCACGGTCCGGCCAGATGAGGCGCGATCAGGGCGGCGACCACCAAGCCGGCGATCGTCGCAGGCTGAGCAGTAGACGGCAGCACCTCGAAGGTCAGCAGAGCGAACCCGACCACGGCACCGTCGTTGGCCACCCGCATCGCGACGGCCACCACGAGATAGCGCCCCAGCTCGCTCTGTCGCATGTTTGGCATCCCCCTCCGATTCCCCCGACGGCCCAGACTGAAACGAACCTCGAGCGGTGTCTGTGGCTGGCCTCGCTGACACCGCTGACAGCCGACGAGAGGCGGCCGGGTGAGTGGCTGCAAGGCCGTCGTAGCGCACCCGAAGGCCCGATCTGGTTCCGGCAACGTTGCCGGCGGGAAAGGTGGACGAGTCGGCGCGGGCACTCCGGTGGGCCGGGTACGGCAACCAACCGAGCTGGCGCCGGTGGTCGCGGTGAGCCGGCGCAGGTACTCGTCGGTGGTCGCGGCGTCGGGATCGACCCCGACCACACGCCACTGGTCGCCCTTGCCGTGCCGGATCCGACCTTCCCGTGGTCGCTTCGTAAGCGGCCGGTTCTGCCGCCTTTGCAGTACCAGTCCGGCTCGGCCGTACGGTGAACACGCCGCCGTCGCAGCTTTCGACAACCTGTCCGTCGACGCCGACATCAGCCAGCAGCATGTTCTCGCCGAGGAACTGGCCGGGCACATGCGCGCCCTGTCCGTGGGGCGTTCTGACCTGATACGGGTGATCAACCTCGACCTGCCGACGACCTCGCCGGCAATGCGGACAGTTCAGCGAGCGATCGGCGATCACTACCATCCGGCTCAGCTGTCCGTTCTCTCCCAGACGCTCAAGATCAACGGCGCGCCCCGCACCTCCATGGACCAGGCCCACCATCGCAACGAAAACAGCGATCAGCGGCCGCAGCGGCCCACTTGACCTGGCCGCCCTGCAGATGGCGATCGAGTTGTGCAAGGTGTTCATTCCGCTGGACCAGGCGGCGCTGGCGAAGCTCGGGCCGGAAGATCTGGCGGTCCAGCACGAGGCGCGCCTGAAGATGCTCGAGTATGTCGACGCGTTCTGGGACCCGGTGGGGTGGATAGGCTGATCAGCCCATTGCCTTTGGAGGAGTTCTCAGTGGGCTACCAGGAACGTCGAGTCAAGCTCTTCGGTGAACAGGCCGCGCCGCATCTAGAGCCCGGCGAACAGATCCAGACCGCCTTCATCGCAGTGACCGGGGGGTGGATCTTCACCGTTCCGTGGACAGTCGTTGTCACCGACCGCGCGATCTTGGTGGTGCGCGGTGGGCAGGCTGTTCGTGGTCCCCGCGATGTCGCGTTCGATGAGCCGAAGGGTCTGTACCACCGGATCCGTCTCGATCGCGAGTACAAGGTGCACCGGCAGTTCTACAAGGAAGTCGTGGCTGCTGACGCGGCGCTTCGCGAAATGCGCGGCGGTGGTCGCTGAAGCGTGGCAGCAGTTGCGTTGGGTGAAGGAGCTGTGGAGTTTGTGGTGAGGTCCGTGCGGATGACGACGGCCGGGTGCGGATCCCTTGAGCGAGCGCGACGCGCGCCTGCTCGAGGCTGACGGCTGGACCTGGCACGCAGCCGTCCGGGACCTGAGCGAGCTCGGTCTCAGCCGGTCCTGATCGGCGGTGGTGGTGAGAAGAAGACGCTGAAGCTCGTCGCCCGCCACGCGACGATCTGGCACAGCTTCGGCGACGCCGAGACGATCGCCCGCAAGCACGACGTACTGGACGCGCACTGCGCGGCCATCGGCCGCGACCCCGGCGAGATCGAGCGTTCCGCGGCCGTGAGCGACCCGAACCCCGAGGCGCCGCTCAGGACTCCCGAGGAGGCAGGCAAGGCCCTGTACGACCTCGGCACCCGGCTGTTCACGCTCACCGCTACGGCTCCCGGTTTCGACCTCGGTGTGATCCGTGACTGGCTCGCGTGGCGCGACGAGATGAACGCGAAGGGCTGACCTTTGCCGATCGTGGACGCCTAGGAGGCGTCGGGCCTTGGCTTGACGTGATGGCTGGTGTCACCGTGAAAGTCGGTGGTGACGTCGCGATGGGTGAATCGCCACTGTCCCTCGCGGCGCTCGAAGCGGTCGCGGTAGCGGCCGGCGGCGATCGGCTGGAGCGGGAAGTCGTCCAGTGCCTGGAAGACGGTGAAGTAGGAACGCGATGTCGCAACCCCCGCCTCGTCGTCGACCTCGACGATGAGATTCGTCGAGACGTGACGTGTCCTGGGTGTGCCGTCGCTGTGGACCTGGAGGGTTTCGCCTGCGAACTTCTCGATCGCGTCGCTGCCGTGGTTCGTCGCGCCGTTCAGAGTGAAGTCCGCGTCCGCCAAGAGGGCGCCGAGGCCGGTGAATTCTCCGTCGTCGACGAGGAAAGCGTAGCTCGCGAGCTGACTGTTCCTCTCGATACGATCCCTGACCGGGTGCAGGAGCTGCGTCGCGAGGGTTACGTGACAGTGCTCAGACTTCCCGCGAACAGTGCCCGGGCCGCGGAGGAGATCACGGAGCGGATCCAGCGGCTGCTGAACGCGGACTCCCCGATCATGCTCTTCCTCGAGCGTGTCGAGACGCTGTCGATCAGTCCTTCTGCCGCTGCCGGACGGACCGAGCTCACTCGGCGCCAGATCGACACCGGTGACTTCGCGTGCGTCGTCCTGAACGACGACGAAAGCTATCGCTTCTTCCAGAAGCAGGTTCCACCCGAGCGGCTGCGAGCGGCGCTGCAGGCCTCCGTCGACGAGGGCGCACTGGACGGGCAGTGGTTGAGCTGGGACGCCGACGCCCAGGTCAGCATCGCGATCGGCGACGGGCCGGCAGCGGCGAACGGGCACGCCTTCACGTACCTGCCGATGGGCGCGGACGCCAAGTCGCCGTTCACAGGACATGTGAACGCCCCGTTCGTCACGGACTTCGCCCGGGTGGGACTCGACCGCGAACAGCCTGTCAACCGCCTGCTGCTGTCCTGTGTAGCCGAACTGTGCCTGGAGTCCGCGGCGGGTGTCATCGAACGAGACGCCGACGCGAACGCTGTCGTCGACCTGCTCGCCTGGGGCAGCGACCTCGACGTCCTCCGCGAGGCCTGCGAAGGGACCAGCGGGCTCGGCTTGGAGGAGTTCGTCAGACTACCGACCGTGGGCGGCGAGTGGACGGCCCTGGCGGCAACCTGCAGGTGGGAGTGGCCGGAGACGACGGTCATCGACGCCGCGGCCGTCGCCATCCGGACGGAAGCGCGCATCATCGACCCGCGGCGTCTCGATCCTGCGCGGACACACAGCGCGTCCCTGTTCGCCGCGGGGATCGGCATTTCACTCACACCGATGCCGGATCAGCTGGCGGAGTGGGTCGAGTCCGTGGCTGACGCGATGCTTGCCGACGGCACGGACATGGAGCGGTGGGCGACCTTCTACGACGAACTGAGCGACCTGTTCCGCGAGGGAGAGGCGTTGGCCGGGAAGCGGATCCTGCTCACCGCGGAGGGCAGGCTCGCACCGTGCAACGAGAAGGCCGAGACCGAACCGGGTGGGAGCGGGCGACGCAGGCGTCGACGCTCCGCGTTTTTCTCACCGAGAGGTGCCACTGACCGAGAGGCCGCCGAGGACTTCTCGGACGACTCGTTGCAGTCTGGCACGACCACTGACGACGATCCCGACGTCGCATCGCAGATCCAGCCGCCGAGGTCGATGGAGGCATGGATCGTCTTCATGCACCCGAACTTGTCCTGGTACGACGGCCCCAACCGCCGCGCGGGCCGCGCGTTCCTCGAGAACGAGAGACTCGTTCAGCCCTTCCGTACCGAGCGTCTGCTGGGGCTCTTGGGCCGCGTGATCCAGAGCACGACAGCGGACCGGGTTCAGCGCGACGCCCTCGAGTTCGCGTTCCGGCTCTTTGCCAACCAACCTGACCGGCACGCCAGAGAGCTCGCCGCGGTCGGCCTGCGGGTTCCGAACCAGCGGGGGGAGTGGATCGACGCGGCGAGCGCGCTGTTCGGCGATCCGTGGCCGGTCGCAGGGGCCGCTGACCTGAGCGCCCTTGCGGCCGCCGCGAGCGAGCAGACGCCCGAGCTGCTTCAGCTCCGATCGCTGCTGATCGCTGAACCAGCTGCGTTCCCCTCGGAGTCGTCGGTCCCGGACACGGCGAAGTGGACGGATTTTCTCAAGATCCTTCTAGTGATCGAGGGCCTGCCGGTCCTGGAGTCTTCCGACCCGCGTTCCATTCAGGGGCGCCACCTGGTGGCTCGGACGATTGCCGGTGAGAAGGCTCCTGAGCGGATTCCACGCGGCGTCGTGGAGCAGTGGGTCGAAGGGGTGCAGACCACCGGCAACCGCAACCATCCGGAGACGAAGTTCCAGTCGGGCGACCTCTGGTACTGGTTCCTGGGGCAGCACGAGGTGCGGCTGCTGCCTGCGGGCTTGCGCAGCCGTTACGCACGAATGGTTGTGCGCACGCTGCCCAAGCTCGAACGCAAGCACTGGGAATCGATCTGGAGACGTCAGTCTCCGGGAGGCTTCGAGACCCGGGTCCCGACCCCGCTGGCCAGCTTTGTCCGGCATCAGCGGTGGGTGCCGACGATGGGACCTCACCAGACCACGCTGGAGTTCGGCCCTCCGAACGCGTGCTGGGTCGTGGGCCCCGAGGATCAGCTGGCCACCACGTACTCGCCGTTGGTCGAGCCGGGCCTGCGCCGGATGATCGAGTCGCTGCCAGCGGCGACCCGGAGACCTGGTCGACTGGAGGTGCTGACTTGGGGAGCCGCAGAGTATGCGGTAGAACTCGTCGCGCACCTCAGTGAGCTGTTCGCGGCAGGAGAGATCCCTGAATCCTCGGCCGAGCACTTCAGGTCCGGGTTGTCCCGCGCTTGGGCACAGGTGGGCGACCCTCAGGTGCGCGACGCTCCGCAGCTTCAGGAGGGTCTGCTCGTCGATCGGGCCGGTCGTCTCGAGCTCCTTGATCGTGAGAACGCCGGCGAGGAGCGGGTGTTTGTCGCCGGGGTCGCCGACCAGTCGACGACAACGCGGCTGGTCCGTGAACTCGGATGGCCGGTGGTGAGCGTCGACAGCCACGACGTCAGCCGCATGCGTGAGGTCGCCAAGGCGGTCCTGATTCCCCACTGGCACGAGGACGTGGAGGTCGCCACGGACTGGAAGGTGGAGGTGCTCGCCGACGGCGAAGCATGGCTGCCGTCACAGGCCGACCAGGGACTGTGTGCCGAACTCCCCTGGCTCCCGCTCGTGGTCGCGTGCACGATGCTGTTCCCAAGGACGCCCGGCTTGCGGATCGGGCGGCAGCTCGAGCGCATCCTCGACGAGTTCAGCCGGATCCGACTCGTGCGGTGCGCCGACATCTCTGTACTAACACCGCGCGGGACGGAGGCGTTGCCGCGACGTCTGCGCGGGGTGCTGCCGTTACCAGGTGAGCAGCCAACGCTTCTCGTGGAGAAGCTGGGAACTCCGCTGACGTGGGACCAGCTCGGAACGGTCACAGAGGCAGCGCTGGAGTTGGTGGACCAGAAGCGATTCACCGCTGAGTTGTCCCTCAGCATCGGACGGCTAGCGCCTGCCGGGAACGCAGATGTGGATCCGCCGGAAACCGCGGACATCGCGGAGGCCCTGGGAATCCAGGCAGTCCACGTCGAAGAGACCCGGACGCGCGTTTACGGGGCGGCGGCTGGGCTCGTCGCCAGAGTGCGTCCTGCTGCCGTCTGCCTGTTCGGTGACGTGGCGCTGGATGCCCTCGACGATGACGTGGTCCAGACCCGGGAGGATCTGAACGACGGTCTGACGCGGCTCTTCGCAGGAGATGCCGCCAGGGCGGGTGAGCTCGTCGAAGCGGCCACGCACGCGCGTGACGCTGACGCGTTGCGGCGTGAGCTCTCGATTCCGCTCAGCCAGTACAACGACGTCCTCGCCCGGTACTTCCCGGGCGCACACCTGATCGATAACACTGCCGAACAGCGCGAGGAGTTCGATCTTCGCCGCAGTCAGCGGCGGGGCGAACTGATCAACTGGGCCCGCGAACGGCGATACCCGAAGTTCGAGGCCGGCGAAGACCAGCCCGACTGGGCGCAGATCCGCGAGCTAGGGTTCTTGACACCCGACGCGGGGTGGGGCAGCACGCTGGACGAGCTCGATCCGACCGTCGTCGACGGCCGGATCGACGAACAGATGGAGCAGGCGTTCGGTCCTCGCCCGCTCAGCCCGGTGCTGGAGGACTGGACCCGGATCCGCGATGCCAACGGCCGGCACCTGCGCGAGCGGCTAGTCGACATCGCTCGGTTGATCAACGCCTGGAAGCGTGGCCAGCAGACCGGTACGGCATCGGCCGGCGCTGTCGTGGCGCCGGGCGACGAGTTCGCCGAGACCGCGCGGAGCGCCCTCGAGCGCGTGGGTGCGCTGGAGTTCGTCGTTCTCGACGGCGAAATGCTGGTCACCTGGCTGAGGCACGTCGACCTGTGGCCAAGCGAGATGCCCAGAAGCACCGCACTTGACGACCTCGGCCTGTCCGAGACTGACCTCGCCAGTCTCGTCACAGAGCAGCAGGCGGTCCGTGACGCGAAGCTGCGCGCCGATCGGCAGATAGAGGTACACGGCGAGGTCGTGGACCTGGACCTGCGGATGACGGCGTTCGTGGAGAAAATCGAAGCGAATCTCAAGGCGGCACCAACTAGTCTCGGTACGCCATACCGAGTGACCAATCTGCAGGTTCTTGCTGAGACGGGGCGAGATCGCAAGCGGTCGTCCGGCGGCGGTCTCATGAGCGGGCCGCCGGCCCGGCTCTCGGACACGCAGCGCCAAGCGATCGGTCTCGCCGGCGAGCTGACTGCCTTCTACTGGCTGCAGGCCAAAGATCGCTCCCCGGTCGACGAGACCTGCTGGAAGTCGACCAACGTCGCGCTGGCGTTCGAAGGTGCCCTCGGTGACGACAGCCTTGGGTACGACTTCGAGGTCGCTCGCCGACATGGCTCGGTCATGTACGAGGTCAAGGCCACCACCGGGGACGCGGGCACGATCGAGCTGGGCGAGAGTGAGGTCGCCTGTGCCCAGGAGTACGCCAGGAACGACCGTTGGAGGCTCCTGATCGTCGAGGACGTCTTGTCGCTGCAACCGCGCGTGCTGATGCTGCCGAATCCGTTCCGGCGCGACAGCAGGGCGAAGTTCCGTTTCGTCGGGAACGGTGTGCGCCTTCGGTTCAAACTCTGACCGAGCTGCGCCGACGGCCACGAGAATGGGGAGCCAGGCCCTAAGCAGCGGGGTGGTCGGGCTCTCGAAGTAGCGAATCGAAAGGAGCCGCGGTGGAGATCCTCTGGCTGCCGGTCAGGTAGGTGCGCGGGTTGGGCCGAAGAGGATCGGTGGTTCTGGACAGCGGTCAGTACGACCGGCTGCGTACCCACCGTCGAACGTGTGCATGACGCACCGTGTCTGGTGCCTGCGTCCGAGGAACTCGTCAGACCACGCGTGTCAGGTTGGCATAGTGAACCAGCAACCGCTTCACGCCGATGTCGGTTCCGAAGTCAACCTCGGCTACCTGCTTCGTAGCTTGACCGGTCAAGGCCTTGATCTGCCCCTCGCCGAAGGTTTCGTGACGCACGATCGTTCCGGGGGTGAACGTCGCGGACAGAGCAGACGCGGGGAGAGTGATCGAGGTCGCTGGGGGCGTGGCCCTGGTGTGGGCCTCGTAGATTTCGATGAGGTAGACGACTGCAGGCAGCACCGCACCAACGGCGAGACGAGCCAACGCCTCGTTGACGAGTGGCGATCCGCTACGGCCGTGGCCGGTGCCTCGTGCATTGCGTAGTTCGTCGGCGCCGTGAAGGATGTTGGACACGCCGCCGAGGATCTGTTGAGCGCCACGGGCCTCGATGGCGTCGTCCGAACTTACCTGGCTGGGGTCGATCCCGAGGTGGAGAAGAGTCCGCTTGACCAGCGCGGGGAACTTCACTGGTCCGCCACCGGATGAACCGGTCATGCCGAGAATGGTCTTACACACAGTCTCGATGAGGTCCTTCGCCTGTCCGATGGCAGCCTCCGGATCACCGGAGTGATCGCGGCGGATCCGCTCGACCTGCCGGCGCATCTCGCCCACACCGAGGCGTGCTGCGGCAGACTCGGCGGAAGTCAGGACCGTTCCGTCGGGCATCGCGGCGGCTGCGCCGTCGTCACCCATCAGCCGGTCGAAGAGCTTCTCGTCGTGTTCGGCGAGCCACACCGGCAAAGAGAGGAAGTCCGAAAGGTCCTGAAGTTTCGGGAAGCGTTCGTGCAGCCTCAGCGGCTTGGGAGCAGGCGAGGTCACCTGGCTCCATGGGTCCGGCTCAGGTGCTTGGTGCTCATGGAGAAGATCGGGCACCAGACTGCGGACGTGACCTTCGTAGTCGTCGTCCCCGAAGTGGAGCGAGCGCAGCAGCCGCGGGTGGTTGTCGATCACCTGCGTGGTGTCGAGGAGTAGACCGAGTTCGGTCCAGCTGCCGTGATCCATGACCGCGATGAGGCAGCGCCCGACCACGAGCTTAACCAGGTTCGGTGGGGCGTCGAGGCGCCACGACAAAGTCATGATACGTACGGTACGAGGCGACGCGGACAACAGTCGTTCGTGATGCGCGGGGCAGGGGGAGATGACTGTGGGCAAGGCTCGTCGGAGGAAGCAGGAGTTGCGCAACGGCACTCGGGAGCCGACATTTCGTGAGCTTCGGCGTGAAGCTGAGAAGGCGGATCGGCGAGGGCGCAGGGTGAAATCGGGGATCGCCGAGTACGAGCGGATCGCTGCCCTGGGATCGGAGCGACTGGGGCAGACGCTGGTCGCCCGCTACACGCTTCGAATGGACCGGCTTGTTGAGACGTCTGACGCCTATCGGGGCCCGATTCTCGCGGCCTTGGCGCCCGTCATGCCGCTGGACAAGCTACTTCTGCGATCCGGCGCGAACCCGAACAGGCACCCCGCCGCGTACGGACCAAAATGGACCGACTATCTGGCGTGGGGAATCGACAGCGTCATCGCGGCGTCGCGCTTGCTGTTGTGCGGCCAGGTGGTGGGCGCGGCTGCGGTCGCCCGAAATCAGCTCGAGCGTTGGACCGGTCACCGCGCGCAGAGCGCCGGCTTGGGCCAGCGTGACGGCGAGTCGATGGTGGACCACATGGCGCGGGTATGGAGCACCGAAGATCGCTTCAACGAGCACTGGTTCGACAACGGGGGCGTGCTTCCGGTCGACGAGGACGTAGTCGAGCTCTCGCCGACCTCCGTCGACCACTCCCACATACGCAGGCAAGACGGCGGGGAGATCTGTCCCAGCGAGCTCTACCGGACTCTCAGCGAGGTCATGCACGGCCGGCACCTTGAGGGTGCCATCAACTGGGACAGCGATGGACTTCTCTACACCAACAGTTGGCCCGACGACGTGACCATCGCTGTCGGTGCGATCACCGACACCGTTGTCCTCTGCCTGCGTGAGATACGCCTCGCGATCGCGGCCGTGGCCGATGCGACCGGCAACGAGGTGATGCTCGCAAAATTGAGGGCGATCCCAGATGGGTTCAGCGGGTCGGACGGCGCGCCGATCGCTTCGCAGCTTCCGCCGGGAGCTCCCCGTCTCGTCGCTCCGCCGCTGATCTCGCTGATGCCGCTCACGCCGAACGAGGGACTACGCCCTGCGTTGATCTCTCAGTTGAACAGGATGGCTTCCGACTACGACGGCGTGATGCGTGGACTGAGGCCACATGGGCGCCTTTACACCGACGACGAGGCTATTCTGCTTGCCTTCGTCTGGCATCGAGCACGCAGTGCCCGTGCTGCCCAAGCGATCCTCGACCTCGAACGTAAGAACCTCGGAGCAGAGTTCGACCCCTGGTCCGTAGACGGGCGCGCGGCAAAGTGGGCCATGCTCTCGGAGGCCGCGGCCCTTGTGGGGTTTTGGCATCAGCCGGCGCAGGCCGCCTCTGCGGCAGCGCTGATCGGCTCGGCGCTTCGCTCGGCCTACTGGTTGTGGCTCGAAGACGACAATCGCGCGATGAGCATCTTGCGCTGCATTCTCGAGCAGACGGCGCGGCTTCGGGTATGGCGACAGAGACCAGACAAAGCCCTGATTCTGGAGTCTCGCGATCAGTCGAGACCTCGGGACTGGATCGAGACTGCGGGCTGGAAGCGACTCAGGGCTCTCAATCGAGCACTCGGCGAGTTCGCCCACGCAAGTCCGGACGCCAACTGGCCGGGCGCGCACGAGTTACTAGCGCAGCTGCAGCTCGATGTCGAACCCGAGAAGGCCATCTTTACGGCCCGCGGCGCAAGCCTCGACTTCGTCGCCGACCTCGTTGCACGCGAGCTGGTCCAGGTCATGGCGACGCTGCGTTCGGAGGTTGCTCCGGTGCTGGCTGAGTTGTTCGACAGTGTCGGCCTCGACGTTTCCGAGGACAGCAAGCCGATCGGAGCGCAGTTCAACCACATCTGGGAGCTCAGAACAGCTGAACTCAATACGCGCTACCTCGATACACCCGGCACGCAGACGCGGAGGTAGATCAGCCCAAATGCAGACCGCGTGAGGCCCAGCTCCGGCTAGGTGCGCCGGAGCGGGGCTTTGCGGTGGTCAGCGCTGGGCGTCAGGCAGGACCGGTCCTATTCCTTCGGCCGAGTTGACGGTACTGCACTGAGGCCCAGGGGTGGGATGGGATGCTGCCGGGCCTTGGTCTGGTTGAGGAGCTTGTGGAACCGGTCGTCCCTCGTCGGCCAGCCTGATGATGGCCGCGCCGAAGTCGGCATTCATCAGGTGATCCCCACGCCGGGTGCTTGTGAAGCTGTTGACGACAACATCTCGAGGTGTTGACGCCGGCCGGTCCTTGGTTGGTGACGGCCGACGAGGCCGACAACCGGGGGCTTCGATCTCAAGGCTCGTCAACGGTGACGTCGTGCAGAAGGCGAGCACCGCGGACCTGGTCATCGACGCGGCGGCGCTGGTCGCTTACGTCTCCACCTTCATCACGTTCGTGCCTCGGGACGTCTTCTCCATCGGTACGCTGGGCGGTGTCGAACATGTTCGTGAGCCACCGCGCTACCTGACGCCCGTACAACTGGAGACCCGGATCGCCGGAGTTGGGGGAGCAGCGCAATACCGTCATCGCAGCCGGCTGACCTGGCGAATGCACGATGGAGCGTCGAGGTCACGAGGTGGGTTCGCGAAGGTATTTCAGAAGTCCTCCGGGTTGGCGAGGTGCTCGATGCCTCAACGCTCGAGGCAAGCGCGCTCGACGGTTGGAGCAAGGCGATAGTCCTAGCCCACCTCGCCAAGAACGCCGATGCGCGCGGTCGTCCGATCGACTGGGCGTGGAGCACCCGATGTGCCTCATCCAGAGCACGGTGTCGTACGTG
The DNA here is from genome assembly GCF_049844575.1 of Kribbella sp. DT2. Classification (NCBI taxonomy): domain Bacteria; kingdom Bacillati; phylum Actinomycetota; class Actinomycetes; order Propionibacteriales; family Kribbellaceae; genus Kribbella; species Kribbella sp. DT2. The sequence continues at coordinate 547,956 of NZ_JBNCLH010000002.1, forward strand.
CTGCCGGGGAGGCGGCGCGCCGAGCTGCACTGGCGCGCCACCGATGAGATCGAAGAGGCTGGCTAGCGGCCGAGTGCGACCGCACGACGCGGACCCTCGGGCTGGGCAACCCGCCGATGGGTGGCCACCTGGGCGTCGACCGGCTGCACTTCGTCGGCGCGGTCAGCGAGGCAGCGGCCGACGCCGAGTAGGACGTACCGCTGCCGCTGAGCGGAGAGCAGCGGCGTTCGGCGATCGACCGGATCGTCGAGCAGCGCCGGGCGACGGGATGATCCTGATGGAGACGCTGGACGTCTGCGGCGACGAGTTTGGCGTGCGGCGCCTGCGTCTGGAAGACAGGCGTCGCCGTACTGGACTCCGGCGCGCGCTTGATCGGCTACAGCGCCAGCATCGTCCGAGTGAGGTCTGGTCGAGAGGAGCGACCTGCGTGTGACCAGTGACCGGACCCAGCATCGAAAGATCCTCACAGGCGCATGCTGGCGCCAAGAGGCCGACTTTCTGACTTCATGCGCTGAGGTCCAGGCGTGTGGTTAAGGTGCGTGTCCCCCCTCGGACACAGCAAGACCCACGCGAGCTGACGGAAACGTCAGCTCGCGTTTGTGCGTCGTCCGCGGGGGCGAACGCGTAGTCAACCAGCTCCCACAGCGGATCGTCGTCGGCGAGGTCGTCCGGGAAGTTGGTCTCCCGACCGCCCCGGCTCGGCCTCGCTCCCTTCACGCTGACAGGTCACGCTGTGGTCAGGAGTAGAAGCGGACGTAGTCGAACTGGGCTGTGAGTCCCTTGCCTGCAAGGGATACCAGGCCGATGCGTGGGTCCGGGCCGGCGGGCAGGTGCCAGACGCCGCCCCAGATGTAGTGCTTGCCGTCGCGGCTGGTCGCCGATCGGTACAGGTGCTCGCCGGTCTTCGGGTCGACCGTGTGCCGGAGTCGCAGCCACATCGTGTCGGCCGAGGGGCCGAGCTGCATCTCCGGCCAGCTGTCGCGGTCGCGGCCGATCCACAGGAACACCTGCCGGGTCGGTCCGGTTCGGGTGGGGGCCAGGTGGATCGAGTCCTTCGGACTCCGGAAGGCGATCAGCCCCGCCTGGCTGCGGCCGTCCGGTCCGTCGGTGATCGGGAGCCGCAGCTTCGTCTCCACCGTGTACGTGCCCTTCGGAGCGTCCCGGAGGAGTGCCGAGGCCATCGTGCCCGAGCCGGAGAAGTCCGCGTCCTGGGTCGGCCACACGTACTGACCGCCCGCGACCTTCCCGTCGGCGGGACCGAACCACTGCCAGCCGTCCAGCGCGCCGTCGGAGAACTCGTCGCCGTACGCCGGCCGCTCGGTCCCGATCGCGGGATCGGGCTGCTTGGCGGTCACCGGGGTGTAGAGACGGGTCACGCCGACGTTGTCCACCTCACCCGATCCCTTGGTCGACGCCGTGCCACCGCGCTGCCAGGACCCGGGCACCTGCACCGACACCTCGGCCAGCGGGATGCCGAGCAGGGCCGAGGAGACCTGCACCTTCGCGGTCCCGCCGCGGATCTCGGCCGTGAGCGAGTGCCAGGTCCGCAGATCGGCACCCTCACGCAGCCTGGCCGTCCGGGTCTCCACCACCCGCCCGTGGCGGGTGACCTCGACCGACAGCATGTGCGCGGAGTCCAGCCACGCCACGGCGTGATCGAACCTGCCCGCCGACGCAAGGACCAGTCCGACCCGGCCCTTGCCGTCGTGCAACCTGACGTCGGCTTCGGCCCGGACGTCGCCGTACGGCGCCTTGCGGGGAAGCAGCAGCGACGGCACCGAGCTGCGGCTCCGGGTCCGTGCGAAGCGTCCCGAGTCCGTGTCCGTTCCGGTTGTCCACGAACCCCGCGTGTCGAACCCTGCCAGCCCGGAGTCGAAGGTGCTGCCCGCACCCCACGCGCCGACCGGCGCCTTCTGCGGGTCCTCACTGGTCCAGGCCCCGGCCCGTACGGTCGGCCAGCCACCGATCCAGTCGAGCCGGTCCATCACCGTCGGCCGGCCGCCCCAGTTCGGGTCGGTCTCGGTCCGGTCGAAGCCGTTGGTGATCATCCAGTCCTGGCCGGACTTGTCGACCACGATCGCGGAGTGGCCGGTGGAGACCCACTTGTTGCCGTTCGGCGAGTTGACGATCGTCCCGCCGGGGTGGAGATCGGCGAGACCGACGCCCTCGGCGTCCACGAACGGGCCCATCGGAGCCTTCGAGCGCCCGGCGAAGACCGGGTAGGCGCCGGCGGCCTTCGCGCAACAGCCGAGGCCGGAGTAGAACAGGTAGTACCAGCCGTCCCGCTTCACGACGTACGCCGCCTCGCCGCGCCGCGCGCCGACGACCTGGACCGGGTCGCCGACCGGCGCCGTGCCCTCCTCGTTCAGCCGTACGGCCTGGATGCCGCCGTCGCGGAACGAGCCGTAGTACAGGTACCGCGCGCCGTCGGAGTCGACGAAGACCGCCGGATCGATCTGGTTGACGGTCTTCCCGTACGGCAGCACGGGCCGGCCGATGTCGGTCCAGGGCCCGGCCGGGGTGTCCGCCGTGGCCAGCGCGATCGTGTTGTCGTCGTTGCCGGCGACCGAGTAGTACAGGAAGTACTTGCCGTTGACGTACCGGACCTCGGGCGCCCAGTAGTAGGTGGTCTTGAAATCGCGCCACGTCGGGTAGTTGTCGGGGCCGAAGACCTCGCCGACGTACGTCCAGTTCACCAGGTCCTTCGACTTGGTGATCGGCATGAAGTACTGCGACTCCCAGGGGCCGCCCTGGTTGTCCTTGCGCATGCTGGTCTGGGTCGCGTAGGCGTACCAGTAGCCGTCCTTGCCGCGGATGATCGACGGGTCGGAGTAGGCGTCCGCGAGGTTGTCCATGATGTGGTTCTGGTACGTGCCGGGCTGGTCACCGGGGTCGGCGGCGGCCGGTGTGGGGGCCGGGGCGAGCAGGCCGGCCAGCAGGGTCAGTGCGGCCGGCAGGACGGCCGGTTTCCGGGAGACGGTGGTCATGGACCGGTCAACTCCTTCGTCGGGGCAGGGCGGAGTGATCAGACGAGGACAAGGGCGGCGATGCGCCACAGGCCGTTCAGTTCCGAGCCGGTGAGGGCGAGGTCCGCCGTGCGGCCGGACGCTCCTCCGTCGATCGTGAACGAGAACCAGACGAACGCGCGGCTCGGCAGGCTGGTGTCTCCGGAGCGGCCGAGGACGACGCCCTTCTCCGAGACGGTCGTGATGCCGGAGTCGGTGAGCGAGTCACCGGTCAGCACCCACACGGTGTGGACACCGGCCGGCACGGTGAGCCGCAGCGTGCTGGGCTTGGCCTTCTGCATCACGAGGTCGCGGCGCAGTTCGTCGGAGTTGCCCCGGTCGCGGGTGTCCGGTTTGTCGCCGACCCACCCGAAGCCGCGATCGCTGCTGTAGGTGTCGTCGGGGGACAGCCGGGTGTAGCCGGCCACCAGAGGACTGGACGGCGGACCGGCGTCGAAGGCCAGCTCCACGTCGTCGGCGTGCGGAGTGGTGATGACCGGCACGGACCGCCCGCGTTCGATCTCTTCGGTGCCGCTGTCGACGCGGACCTCCACGGTGGCCGGACCGGGCTTGGACGCAGGCGTCGCGGCCACGGTCAGCTCGACCTCGGCGCCGCCGGCCACCGTCGCGGTCTTCTCGGTCGTGGACCAGCCGTCCGGCGCGACGAGGCGTGCGGTCACCTCGCGGCTCGCCGTACCGGTGTTGCGCACCAGCACCGTGGTCGTGTTGGCCCGGCCGGTCCACCACACCGGGTCGGCAGTCGCCTTCAGAACCACCAGCGACGGAACAGGCTTGCCGTCGTCGGGGATGGCGAACCCGCTCAGGCGCCAGGGTCCGCCGATCCCGGTGAAGGTCAGGTCGGCGGTGCCGCCGGCGAGTGGAATCTCCAACCAGGTAAAGGTTCCGGCGGGCTGTTTGGGGCTGGTGGCAACCGTCACGCCGTTCATCGAGATCTGGGTCGCCGAGGCGGTCGCCCCGGTGTCGCCGACCAAGGCATAACCGGTACGCCGGCCGGCCGGCACCTTGATCCGCAGGGTCCGGGGCGCGTTGTTCCAGACGTGATCGCGCAGCAACGACTCACCGCCACGATCGCGCCCGGTCGGCGCGGCCCCGACCCAGCCGTAGCCGCGCGCCTCGGACCAGGCCGTGCTCGGGGTGAGCGCGGCGTACCCGGGCATCGGTACGCCGCCGTCCGGGCCGGCATTGAGAGCCAGCGTGCACCGCTGCCCGGTCGGCGCCACGACCAGGGCCGGCAACGCACGGTTGATCCACTCGAGGTCAGGCGTCACCTGCAGCGCTGCCGGTACGACGGTCGCCGCCAGCGGGGGAGTGACCGGAAGGTCGACCTCGACGGTCTCGGCACTCGCCGCCTCTGCACTGGCCGGCTGCGTCGACCACGCCGCGGACGGTGCCGGCAGCTGCGCGGTGATGGTGTGGTGTTGTGCCGAGGCGTTGGTGACGTCGAGCCGCAGCAGGTTCGGCCGGCCGCCGAGCAGGACCCGCGCGCCGCCGAGGGCCAGCTGCAACCATTCACGCTGCGCGTCAACGGTACGGCTGTTGTCGAAGTAGAAACTGACGACCGTGTCCCGCCACAGCGTCGCCTGCGTGCGCTGCGCCTCGAAGCCGGCCTCGATGTCGGCGTAGCGCGGCCCGTCGACCTTGCCGGCCAGCCCACGCCACGCGGCCAGGAACTCGTCGATCCGTTGCACGCCGTCGAAGTGGCTGTCGTAGATGTGCTGGATCACGGTCGCGCCGGACTTCAGCCGGTGCTCGTAGGGCACCCAGTGCATGAAGAGCAGCAGCTCGTCCGGACAGGTCGCCAGGGACTCGTACCGGTCGTGCCACCGCTTGGGGTACAGGCCGGTGAAACCGGTGCCGGTGGCCGTCGTACGGTCGAATCCGGTGCCTTCGCTGGTGGTGCGGTGGGACTGGAACAGGGTGCCGAGCGGGCTGGGACCGAGGTGGTCCCCGCCGGGATCGGTGAAGTAGCCCAGGCCCAGTGGCGAGGTGTAGTCCTCGTAGGTCCGGTGGGAGCGCATCAGGACGTCGACCACGGCGTCGGTGATCGCCTGGTCGGTACCGAAGGTCAGCCTGACCCACTCCTCGGCGAGCCGACGGGGGTCGGCCTGCGGGTTCCAGCAGAGCCGGCCGAACGCGTAGGCGTTCGCGGCCCCGAGCTGGTAGCCGGTCCAGTCGCGGTCGTTGCCGAAGTTGCTGACGCCGGCGACACCGGCCCGTGGCGCCTTGGCGCCACCGCGGGACACGACCTCGGCCACGGTCGGCCCGGTCGTCGGTCCCTGGGTCGGGAACGCCAGTACCTGCTGCCACATCGGCGCCAGGTAGCAGGTGTGGAGCTCGTGACCGGTGTACTCCTGGGTGACCTGGAGCTCGAGCATCTGGTTCGTGCGGCCCATGGTGCCGAACAGGGGATGCACCGGCTCGCGGACCTGGAAGTCGATCGGTCCGTACTTGGTCTGCAGGATCACGTTGTCGTCGAACTTGCCGTCCAGCGGCGCGAACACCCGGTGCTGGTACTCGGCCCAGTCGCCGAAGTCCTCGTGCACGAAGCTGCGCCAGACGATCTGCCCACCGTGCGGTTCGACCGCGCGGGCCAGCATGTTCGCACCCTCGGCGTGCGAGCGGCCGTAGTCCAGCGGCCCGGGCCGGCCTTCGGAGTTCGCCTTCACCAGGAAGCCGCCGAACCCCTCCAGGCGCCCGAAGATCTCAGTGGCCTCGCGCTGCCACCACTGCTGGACCCGGGCGTCGGCCGGGTCGGCGGTGGTGATCGGCTTGTCGTCGTTCGCGGTCAGCACGATCGGGCTGGCGTAGTTGACCGACAACCACAGCGCGATGCCCCACGACCGGAACAGCTCGGCCAGCGGAGCGAGCTTGGTGAGCATCTCGGCGGTGATGAAACCGGCGTCGGCGTTCACGTTGTTGATCACCGAGGCGTTGACGCCGATCGACGCCATCGACCGGACGTAGTCGACCATCCGGTCCGAGATCGCCGGCAGCGTCTGCCACTGGAAGAGCGACTGCCCGGCGTACCCACGCTCGATCGAGTTGTCGAGGTTGTCCCAGTGGTTCATCATCCGCAGCGGGATTTGCGGCTTGTCCAGCACCGACAGCCCGGTCAGCGGCAACTCCTGCTGCAGCAGGCGGAGCAGGTGGAAGACGCCACTGAGCACGCCGCGATCGGTGTGCGCGCCGACGACGATCCGATGGCCGCCGTTCGGGCGGGTCACCCGCTCGATCACGAAGCCCTGCTCGCCGATCTTGGCGAGCCGCTCCGGCTCGAGGTCGGCCCGGACGATCGCCGACTCGCGGACCGTGCCGATGACCACCGCGGCCGCGTCGGCGCTGACCTCGGCCGGTGCGACGCCGGTGATCGCCGTGATCGCCTGCCGCAGCTCGGCCTCGGCGTTGGTCAGTACGGCGCCCTGGCCCTGGCGCGCCAAACTCTTCAAGGCGTCGCGGTACTCGCGCAGCCGGCCGGAGCTGCCGGTCAGGCGGTAGCGCAGCCACAGGTCGTAGCCGTCCTCGGTGGGAGCGGTGGCCGCGGCGGCGAAGCCGACCTCGGTGGCCCAGGGGCTCAACGCGGCTGCGAAGGTCAGGGCTGAGACCTGCAGAAAGCGGCGGCGGCCGGGGTCGAAAGGAGACATGGCGGTTCCTCCTACGTCATCACAAAGACAATCCCGGACCCTGCGCTAAAAAAGTGATCGATCCACTTCTGAAGCGGTAGCTAACCTCAGGGGTTAAGGGGTGTCAAGACGCCGAAGGTGATATCCGCGCGGTGGGAAATTACCGGGAACGGTGATCGTCGATCTCGGCCATGTGGGTCTCGGCCCAGTCGCGCAGGGCGGCCAGCGGTTCGTCGAGGCTGCGGCCGAGCGGGGTCAGCGCGTAGAACACCGCCGGCGGGACGGTCGCCTCGACCCGGCGGGCGACCAGGTGGTCGTCCTCGAGTCCGCGCAGGGTCTGGGTCAGCATTTTCGCCGAGACTCCCGGCGTCCGGCGCTTGAGCTCGGCGTACCGCAGTTCGCCGGACTCGGCCAGGGTCTTGACGATCATCGCGACCCATTTGCCGCCGACCCGGTCGAGCAGGCGCCGGGTCGGGCAGGCCGGACTGAACAGGTCGCCGCGCCGGGTGGTCACCCCGCGGTGACCAGGTGTCCCGAAAGTGCCGTCTTCCATGCTGGATCCCCGGTTTCTATCGTCGACCAGGTATCCAACAGTAACCAAGGAGAACGAGTGATCGACACCGGTGACGGCCCGGCCGTCGTACTGCTGCACGGGTTTCCGCACACACCTCGGCTGTGGGACGCGATCGTTCCGCGGCTGGCCGGGACCCGTCGGGTGATCGCGCCCGACCTCGTCGCGGGTGGCTCGGCGGTGGAACTGGCCGGCCGGCTGGCGGACCTGCTCGACGCGCTCGGAGTCGAGCGCGCGGCGATGGTCGGCATCGACGCGGGCGCCCCGGCGGCGCTCGGGTTCGCGCTCACGCGACCCGATCGGACCGAGCGGCTGGCGGTGATGGAGGCGGTGCTGCCGGGGATCGCGGGCGCCGAAGCGTTCCTGGCGGCCGGCCCGCCTTGGTGGTTCGGCTTCCACCAGGTACCCGGCCTCGCGGAGCGGGTCCTGGTGGGCCACGAGCACGAGTACGTCGAGTGGTTCCTGCGGGCCGGAACCGCTGACGGCGCGGGGATCGGGCCCGAGCTGACGGACGCGTTCGCCTCGGCGTACAGCGGAAGTGAGGCGCTCGCCGGAGCCTTCGAGCACTATCGCGCCATGTCCCGTACGGCGATCGAACTGCCGCCGCTGCTGGCCGGACGACTGCGGATGCCCGTCCTCGTCGTCGGAGCCCAGCCGGTCGGGCTCACGCCGGCCCATCAACTCACGGCGTTCGCCGACGACCTCGCGGCGGTCCAGCTCGACGACTGCGGACACCTGGTGCCGTTGGATGCGCCGGATCGCCTGCTGGGGGTCCTGCTCCCGTGGCTCGAACCAGCCGAGTGCGTTGCTGTGGGCAACGTACCCGGCTGACCGTCAGCTCCGGTCCTTTGGTCACCCGCAGGGCGGGACTTTAGTTCCGTCGGCGGCGTTGAGAAATTCCTGGTAAGTCCCCGGGCGGCATTTCCCGACCAGGTAGGTCACGCCGCAACTACCGCCGCCCTATGGGAATTCCAGGAGCAGATGCTCGCCTTGTCGCGCATTTGGTCGAGACCCGGAATCCCGTCGGCCTCGCGTTCTACGTCCCGTGGCGCAAGGTGATCGTCACGTGCCGACCCGCGCGTCGTTGGTGACCGGGTAGCGGTCCAGCCCGATCTTCTGCCGGTTCCGGATCCACTCATCGTCTTGTCGACCATCGTCCCGGTCTCGTTGGGCTCGACCCCCGGCTCGGCGGCGGCGTTCAAGGGCGTCAGCAGGCTGGACACCCGGGGGAGCCGGGTCGTCGTCGCCGTGGTGGTGGTGACCGTCATCCGCGAGTAGGCGACCTCGAAGCGGTTGCCTGCGACAACGACCAGGTCGGCGAAGTTCTCGACTTTGACCTTCAGCCCGTCCTTGGCGTACTCGCTGACGAACGACGAGGTGAGGCCGGGGTTCGTCACGCTGGTGTACTCGGCGCCGGCCGCGGAGGCGACGGCGTCGTCGTACGCCGCGCGGAGCAGGAGGTAGGCCAGGCGGAGTTGGTCCTGCTGTGCCGAGCTGTCGGCGGAGGCGTCCGCGAGCGTCACGTTGCCGGACGCATCGGTCTTCCGGTTCAGTTGCGCGCTGATCTTGGCCGATTCACCGGCACCCAGACTGAGCTCGAACAGCCGCGTCACCGACGGGCCGTTGGCGAAGAAGATGCCGCAGGCACGGGTGGCAGGCTGGTTCGCGGTCGGTGTGCCGTTGCTCCACGAGTAGCTGACCGCGTTGTCGTTCTGCGCCCAGATCTCGCCGCCCGGCTGACGGTTCGCGGCCGTCGGGCTCGCCGGTCCACCGGCCTTGCGGTTGAACTCGAACCGTTCAGGTGCAGCCAGTCGTCCGCTCCGTCGGCGGTCAGGTCGAGGGCGGCCGGGGCTGCGGTCGAGACGAAAGACCCCGCCGAAGGCTGGGGCGACACCTTCGACGGCATCGTCCGCCTGGACGGCCGCACCCGCGACGCCGTCTGGACCGGCGTCCGATCCGCCTCGCCGACCCCGTCGTACGCCGAGCCTTCGACCCACCACCCGGCGCCGGCCTCGACCCCAGGACCTTCCTCGCCGCAAAGGCACCCCCCTTCGCCTCATCCTCGGTGGCTCCGCCCAACTCAAAGACCTCTCCGCCGTCTGCGGTGACCGAGACGAAGAGTGGGTGGCGTGGATGGCAACTCGATACGCCCTTGATGACAAGGGGATCCCTTCCTGCTGGGAAGAGCAGGGAGCCTCGATCGAGGAACTGGCCGCACTCCGGTCGATGTGGGAGGGGTGCTTCCAGGGCGATGCCGCTCCGTCGGACCCGATCGCCTTCCACCGCGAGCTGCACGCGGCGCTTCGCCGACTCCGCGAGTGGAACTCCCGCTCGGGCTGCTCCCGGACCACGCATCGAGCACAGCCGTCCTAGGAGTAGGCGAGCTCGAGCAGACCTTGCGTGACCTGCGGAGCTTGCTCGACAGCGGCGTCCGGGCCGGTTGCGGATCTTCTCAACGGGTACGTGACGTTTGAGGGGGAGGGGATCTGGTGCGTGAGCTGGGGACTGAAGGACCGGCGGCTTGGACCGAGGAGTGGGCGACGCGCGGCGAGGTGGTGTTTCCGCAGCGACGGCAATCGTTGTGGTGGCGACTCGGTCTGTTCGGGCTGCTGACGCTCAGCTCCGCCGCGCAGTTGGTGGACAACCTCCGCGACGGCGAGATGATGTTCGTCGTGGTTCTGCCGGCGTGCGCACTGCCGGTCTGGTGCTGGATGTTCGGCTACACGCTCTGGCAGGTCGTCACTCGCCGGCCCGTCATTCGAGTTGACCACTTCGGCGTCCACTACGGAAGCAGCAAACGAACCCGGCTGTCCTGGGACCGGATCGCGACCATCAGCGATCCCATCGGCCGGTGGCTCTTTGCTTTCGTCAACGTCCGACCCGTCGACGGCAAACCCCAGCGCTTGCCGATCTCCCACCTGCACGTCGACGACCTCCGTCCTTTCGCGCTGTGGTTACGCAGCAGGTTGGACGAGCAGCGCGCCGATTCATCGGCTCGGGGTCAGAGTGGTGACGGGTAGATGCGCGCGTATCTGCTCACCGCTCCGCGCTGGATCCTCTGTCTGTTGTACGGCCTGCCGTTCGGCGCCATCATGACCGTTGTCGGCGTTGGTCGACCGAGCTGCAGCTGATCTCAGCAGCAGTTCTCCAAGTAGGCCTGGAGGTCCGCCAGAGCCGCGGCCGAGCCGCTTTTGTCGGCTCGGTACAGGACGGTTTTGCCTTCGCGGCGTGAGGTGACGATGCCGCCGCGGCGGAGCAGGTCGAGCTGCTGGGAGGCGGTGGACTGGCCGATGCCGGCCTGCTCGGCGACCTCGTTGACCGACAGCTCGGCGCCTCGGGCGAAGAGCAGCATGATCCGCTGCCGGGTCGGGCTGGCCAGGGCTTTGAGGAAGTCGTGCGTCGCGGCGGCGAGTTCGGTCGGCGCGGCGCCGCACGCCGGAGCTGGGGCCGTCCTGGTCTGGCTGGCCATCGCTGTCGTCCCTCCGATCGGTCGGTGACCAGCTTAGCTCATATCGTCATTGCATCATATTGCGATAGGACGATATGTTGCGCTCATGACTTCCTCTTCTGAACTCGTGGTGGTGATTGGTGGCGGCCAGTCCGGCCTGGCCGGGGCACGCGCTTTGCTGGACGCAGGACTGCGGCCGGTGGTGCTGGAGGCGGGCGAGCGGCCGGTGGGGTCGTGGCCGTCGTACTACGACTCTCTGACCTTGTTCTCGCCCGCGCGGTACAGCGGCTTTCCAGGGATGCCGTTCGCTGGTGACCCGGATCGGTATCCGGTCCGCGACGAGGTCGTGGAGCACCTGGGCAAGTACGCGGCGAGCCTGGACGCGGAGATCCGGACCGGCGCGACGGTCGCTGGTGTGGAGCGGGCCGGCGCCGGTTTCGACGTGCAGCTGGCCGACGGGGAGACGGTGCACGCGGCGGGCGTGGTCGCAGCGTCGGGCTCGTTCCGAAACCCGTTCGTGCCGGCTGTCCCGGCGCGGGAGACGTTCGGCGGTGAGGTGTTGCACGTGGCCGACTACCGCTCACCGCAGCCCTACGCGGGTCGGAGGGTCGTGGTGGTCGGGGCCGGGAACTCCGCGATCCAGCTAGCGCACGAGCTCGCGGCGGTGGCAGAGGTGAAGCTGGCGACCAGGGCGCCGGTGCGGTTTCTGCCGCAGGTCCGCGGTGGCCGTGACCTGCATTTCTGGCTGGACAAGCTGAAGCTGGACCTTCTGCCGCCGGCGGTGCTGGCACGCCTGTTCAGTGGTACGCCGGTGCTGGACACCGGGATCTACCAGGCCGCGATCGAGTCCGGCGACCTGCCGCGGCGCGACATGTTCACCGCCTTCGACGCCGACGGGGTTGTTTGGCCCGGCGGCGGGCGCGAGCAGGTCGATGTGGTGCTGTTCGCGACCGGCTACCGCCCGAGCCTGCCGTACCTGCGCGATCTGGGCGCGCCGGCCGCGGATGGGATGCCGTTGCACCGGCGCGGGTTGTCGACGACGTACCCGCGACTTGTCTATCTGGGGTTGGAGTTCCAGCGGTCGTTCTCGTCGAACACCCTGCGGGGTGTGCACCGCGACGCCCAGTTCGTGGCCGGTGCGTTGGCTCGCGAGTTGCGGCGCGGCTAGCCGTTGGCCGGGGCTGGCACGCGCCGGGATGCGGCGACGAACAGGCCTGCTGCGATGCAGGCGGCGGCGACGCCGAGGATGACGGGGCGGTATCCGGCGGCGCCGGCGAGCACGGCGCCACCGAGCGGGGCGCAGGCTTTGGCGATGATGACGGGGGTGGCGAGGGTCCCGGCGGTGGTTGCGTAGCCGTGGGCGCCGTAGCGGTCGAGCAGGATCGCCGGGGTGGCGATCGAGGCGACGCCGAAGCCGAGGCCGAACAGGACCAGGCAGGCGATCGCTCCGGCCAGGTGGCGGCCTGTGAATGGCAGCAGCGAGATCGCGGCGCCCTGGACGACGAGCACGGTCGCGGTGATGGTGGCCATCGGCAACCACCGCAGGGACAGGCTGGTGACGATCCGGCCGGTGACCGAGAGCAGGCCGAGCAGTCCGGCCAGGGTCGCGGCGACGGCGGGCGGGTAGCCGAGGCTGATCAGGTAGAGCACGAGGTGCACGGCGATGGTGGCGAGCGCTGCGAAGTGCAGGACGAACCCGGCCGCGAGCAGCCAGAATCCGGCGTCGCGCAGTACTGCGGCTCTGGGGCGCTTCACGGCCGGGGGACGATGGCGTGGGCCGGTTCGGCGTAACGCGATCGCGTGCAGTGGGATGGCGATGGCGGCGTACCCGGCGGCGAGGATCAGCAGGGTGTGGCGCCAACTGGTGGCCTCGAGCAGGTGGCCGGTGAGCGGGATGAAGATCGAGCTGGCGAAACCGGCGACCAGGGTGATGCCGAGCAGCGCGCGGGTGCGGGACGCCGGTGCGGTGACGGCGACGACGACGGCGAAGGCTGGTTCGTACAGCACCATCGCCGACGCGGCGCCGATGACCGCGAACACCGCGTACAGCTGCGCAGACGTCTGTACCTGCGACCAGGCCACGACAGCGGTCGCGCCGAGCAGCGATCCGGTGGTCATCAGCGCATGGCCACCGCGGGCGTCGAGCCAGCGGCCGACCGGTACCGACATCAGTCCGGTGACGAGTACGGCGGTGGTGAGGGCGCCGGCCGCGGTGGCGGTGGAGATGCCGAGGTCGCGGCTCATCGGGCCGAGCAGCGCGCTGAACGCGTAGTAGAGGACGCCGTACCCGACGGTCTGAGTGACGGCCAGCGCCGCGACCAGACGGCGCGGTACGCCGGAACGGCCACCGCCCCTGGCCCTGGTCGGGCTGGGAGCGGTGGCCGTGGCGCGATCCATCAGCTGCAGCAGCCCGAGTCCGTGGCGGGCTTGGTGTCGACGACGGTGAGTAGGCCGCCGGCGATACCGGTTGCCAGACCACGCCCGGCCGGTGCGGACAGCTCGACCGCCTGCGGCGCCGGGCCGCAGCAGCCACCGGCTGCCTCACCAGTGGTCGGGCTGTCGGTGAGGTTGGAGGAGCACACACCGGTCTCCGGCAGGTCGAGCTGGACGTCGCGCGCTGCGTCCCAGTCGCCGGCCAGGGCGGCGACCACGGAACGGGCCTGCTCGTACCCGGTGGCCAGCAGGAACGTAGGCGCGCGGCCGTAGGATTTCGCGCCGACGGCGTAGTAGCCCGGTTCGGGGTGGGCGAGCTCGTCGGCGCCGTGCGGCGGGACGGTGCCGCAGGAGTGCTGGTTGGGGTCGATCAGCGGCGCCAGCGCCCGGGTGGAGCCGAGGATCGGGTCGAGGTCGAGCCGCAGCTCGCCGACGATGTCGTGGTCGGGGCGGAACCCGGTCGAGTTCACCACCGTGTCCACGGCGACGCGCCGTTCACCGGCGACCAGTTCGATGCGGCCGTCGCTGGTCTGGTCGACGGCCTCGATCCGGAAGCTGCTGACCAGCTCGACCCGGCCTGACTGTACGAGGTTGTGCAGGCGGGATCCGAGGGCGCCGCGGGCGGGCAGTTCGTCGGCGTCGCCGCCGCCATAGGTGCGGGCCTGGTCCGCGCCGCGCACCACCCACACGACCTCGGTGCCGGGAACCTCTTCGGCTAGCACGCCGAGGTCGAGCAGCGTGGTCGCGGCGGAGTGTCCGGCGCCGACGACCGCCGTACGGCGTCCGGCAAACCGGTCACGGTCGCGGCCCAAGACATCGGGCAGCGCCCGGGAGACGTTGGCCGCTGCGGCTGCTTCGCCGCGGGCCGGGATTCCGGAGCCGCCGAGCACGTTCGGGCGCCGCCAGGTGCCGGCCGCGTCGACCACGGCCGAGGCGAGCAGTTCGGACCCGTCGGCCAGGCGGATGAGGAACGGTGCGTCTTCGCGGCCGGCGGTGCGGATCCGGTCGAACCCGACGCGGGTGACGGCTTCCACGGCCGAGTTGTAGCGGATCTTGTTGCCGAGTTGCGGGGTCTTGGTCAGTGGTGCGAGGTAGGAGTCGATCAGGTCGCCGCCGGTGGGCAGGATGCCGGGGTCGGGTTCGGTCCAGCCGCCGGCCTGTTCCAGGAGCCGGCGGGCGGCGCTGTCGATGTCGTAGCGCCAGGGGCTGAACAGCTTGACGTGGCGCCATTCGTCGATTGCCGCGGCGACGGTCGGGCCGGACTCGAGGACGACGAAGTCGAGGCCGCGTTCGGCGAGGTGCGCGGCAGCGGCCAGGCCGATCGGGCCTGCGCCGATGACCACGACCGGTAGGTCGGATCCAGTGACGCTCATGGTGTTTCTCCAAGCTGTGCAGGGTTTTCGATGAGGTGGTTCACGGTCGCCACGACGAGGTTGGTCGCGGCGAGCAGCGTTCGTGCTTCGACCCGGTCGGGGGTCTCGACGGTGGTCTGGTAACCGGGCATGCCCATGCCGATACCGATCGCGGGCAGCCCGACGGCGGCGTAGCGGCGGTTGTCGGAGGCCATCGCGCCCGCTTGCAGCGGCACACCGGTCAGGCGGCCCGCCTGGTCGACGGCTGCCAGGAGCGGTTCGGCCGGTCCACCGGCCTCGACCGCGGCCGCGCTACCGAGCTGGGCGGCGCCATCGACGTTGATCACGTACGTGCCGGGAGCGAGCTGGGGCGCGTGATGTGCGGATCCGCGGGCGCCGACTTCTTCACCGTCGAGCAACGCGACCGACAGGCCAACGCCGGTCGGAAGGTGGCCTGCGAGCAGCCGGGCGGCTTCGAGGACGACCGCGACGCCGGAGGCGTTGTCGCCCGCCGCGGGGTGGCGCAGCTGCGGGTCGTCGCTGACACCGTCGAAGTGTGCCGTCAGCAGCACCGCGACCTGACCGGCCTCCGGTTTCGCGAACACCCCGTAGACGTTGGTCCCGGTCGCGGTGACGGTCCGCATCGGCACCGACGCCGTCACCGTGTCGCCCGGAGTGCGGGTCAGTTCGGCGTGCAGATCGGTGCGTACCGACAAGATCGCGACCTTGCCCGTGGGCGGTCCGGCGATCATCTTCGGCATCCAGCCCGCCTCGTCGACGCCGCGGGGAACCAGCAGTCCGGCAGCCTGCTCGGCTTCGGCCCGGGCCACGGCCGCTGTGTCGGCGGCTGCGACGGCGACCCAGCCTCCACGCCACGAGTCGGCGTCCGCGGACACGAGCGGGCCGGATCTCGGTGTGGCGACTTCGGCGGAGCTGAGTTGCTCGGCGAAGTCGCGCCGATGGACCAGTACCCGCCGCCCGATGCTCAGGCTCGGGGTTGCCTGCAGTTCCTTCACTCCACCGGCCTCGAACGCGTCGAGCATGACTGCGGCGCCCAAGCCTCGCAGTTGGTCGGCCAGCCAGTGAGCGGCAGCCTGCCCGCCCGGCGTACCGATCCGGCGCCCGTAGTACTGGTCGGAGGCGAGTTCTCGGACCGTGGCCGCCATGGCCTCGGCAGCCGCGCCGCCCCGGGCTGCGGCGGCCTCAGCCGCGAGCGGCCAGGGCGACGCGGTGCTCATCCGCAGCACCCGCCGGCAGTGGCCTTGTCCGCAGTCGCCTCGGCGATCGGGGCGGAGCCGCAGCACGAGCTGGCCTCAACCGCTGTGTCGGTCCCGCAGCAACCGCCCGTCGACTCAGCCGTGGCCTGCCCGGCCGGGGTGCTTCCGCAACAGCTGCCCGCGGACGGGGGAGCGAACGCCTGCGCCGGGTCACCGGCGAACCCGCCGGCCGGACTGGTCGTGGTGGTCTCGGTAGCCATCGTCTTGTCCTTCGTGTCGAGCGGTCAGCGGGGGAACTGGATGTGGGTGTGGCGGGCGCGGACCCGGTCGCGGTGAGCCTCAGAACGGCACGCCGCAGTACAGACCTCGCTGCACGACTCGCAGAACTCCACGCTCCCCAGACGGCCGAGCCGCCGAATGAGCTTCACCATCACTGGCTCCTTTCCGCGCCGTCGGCCGGGTTACCCGGCCGGGCACTAAGTTGATGTTCATCTAAACAGCGATCCCCACCTTGCATCCTGGTTAGACAGAAGTCAAGATAGACATATGTCGAAACAAGATCTGCCTCTGGTCCGCAGCGGTGGGTGCTGCACGCCGATCTCGGTCGCGGCCCTCGACGAGGCCACGGCGACCGAAGGGGCGGCGGTGTTCAAGGCCCTGTCGGACCCGATCCGGCTGCGTCTGATGTCGATCATCGCCTCGGCCGGCGAAGAGGTCTGCGTCTGCGACATCACCCCGCACTTCAACGTGTCGGGCCCGACGATCTCCCACCACCTGCGGGTGCTGCGCGAGGCCGGACTGGTCGACTGCGAGCGCCGCGGCACGTGGGTCTACTACTGGCCACTGCCGGACCGGCTGCAGTGGGTCTCCTCGCTCCTGTCGGTTCCTGAGGCCGCCGCGCTGGTCCACTAAGCATCGGCGGCGCCTCGACTCGCCGCTGCCCCTCGTTCCGCGTGCCCTCATCAGGGAGACATCGTCATGCCCACATCTGCCGAAGAACTCGCGCTGCTCGACACCGACACGGTCCTCGGGCGAGCCGCCGAGCGGCTGGCCGACAAGTACACCGGCATCTTCAGCCCCGAGACCGTCGACCGGGTCGTGCACGAGTCCTACGTCGCGCGCTACCGCACCGCCAGAATCCACCGGCACCTCCCGGCTCTGGCAGAACACTTCGCCGGCGACCGGCTCGCCGCCCTGGCCCACGCCAAGGGCGCGAATACCAACCCCGTCCCGCAGGTGCTGTTCTTGTGCGTCGCCAACGCCGGACGCTCCCAGATGGCCGCCGCACTGCTGGCCCACCACGCCGCCGGCGCGGTCACCGTCCGCTCGGCCGGCTCCCACCCGGCCGTGGACCTCGAGACCCCGGTCGCCGCCGTACTGGGCGAGCTCGGCCTCGACCTGCACCAGGCCTACCCGAAACCGCTGACCGACGACGTCGTCCGTGCCGCCGACGTGGTCGTCACGATGGGCTGCGGTGACGCCTGCCCGGTCCTGCCCGGCAAGCGGTACTACGACTGGGCGATCGACGACCCCGCCGGACAGAGCCCGGCCGCGGTACGCCGGATCCGCGACGACATCGACACCCGCGTCCAAGCGCTGCTGGCCGAGCTCGTCGACCAGGCCCCCGGAGCCACCGCGTGACCCACACCGCTACGACAGCTGTCGATGGTCCGGTCGTCGCGAAACTGTCGTTCCTCGACCGGTTCCTCGCGGTCTGGATCATCGCCGCCATGGCACTCGGGCTGATCCTCGGCCGGGTCATCCCCGGTTTGGACGACGCACTCGACGCGGTCAAGGTCGGCTCGGTCAGCCTGCCGATCGCGATCGGGCTGCTGCTGATGATGTACCCGGTCCTCGCCAAGGTCCGCTACACCGAAACCAGCCGCGTCACCGGCGACCGCAAACTCCTCATCGCTTCTCTCGTCCTGAACTGGGTCGTCGGACCTGCACTGATGTTCGCGTTGGCCTGGCTCCTGCTGCCCGATCTGCCGGAGTACCGGACCGGTCTGGTGATCGTCGGGCTGGCGCGGTGTATCGCCATGGTGCTGATCTGGAACGACCTGTCCTGCGGCGACCGCGAAGCCGCCGCCGTGCTGGTCGCGATCAACTCCGTGTTCCAGATCGTCGCCTTCGCAGGCCTCGGCTGGTTCTACCTGCAGACCCTGCCGGGCTGGCTCGGCCTGGAGACCACGAGCGCGGAGTTCTCGATCGGCGCGATCGCTGTGAGCGTGCTGGTGTTTCTCGGGATCCCGCTGCTGGCCGGTTACCTGACCCGCACCATCGGCGAACGATCCAAGGGCCGCGACTGGTACGAGTCGCGGTTCCTGCCCAAGATCGGCCCGGTCGCCCTCTACGGGCTGCTGTTCACGATCGTCATGCTGTTCGCGCTGCAAGGCGACGCGATCACCAGCGCCCCGCTCGACGTCGTCCGCATCGCCCTGCCGCTGCTGGCCTACTTCGTGATCATGTTCGGCGGGTCCTTCGCCCTCGGCCACCGCCTGCGCCTCGGCTACGCCAAGACCGCGACCCTGGCGTTCACCGCCGCCGGCAACAACTTCGAACTCGCCATCGCCGTCGCGATCGGCACTTTCGGTGTCACCTCCGGCCAAGCCCTCGCCGGGGTCGTCGGGCCCCTCATCGAAGTCCCCGTCCTCGTCGGCCTGGTCTACGTCTCCCTGTGGGCACAGCGCCGCTTCTACCCGAACCACCAGGAGAACTGATGTCCGAAACCACACCTGAGGTGCTGTTCGTCTGCATCCACAACGCCGGCCGGTCCCAGATGGCCGCCGGGCTTCTGCACCACCATGCGCAAGGCCGCGTCGTCGTGCGCTCCGCCGGATCGCAACCGGCTGACCAGCTCAACCCTGCCGTCGTCGAAGCCATGGCCGAGATCGGGCTCGACATCTCCAAGGAGTTCCCCAAGCCGCTCACCGACGACGCCGTACGAGCCTCCGACGTCGTCATCACCATGGGCTGCGGCGACGAATGCCCCTACTTCCCGGGCAAGACCTACCTCGACTGGGAACTCGACGACCCCGCGGGTCAAGCCATCGACGCCGTGCGGCCGATCCGCGACGACATCGACCGCCGCGTACGCGCCCTGCTGACCGAGCTCGTCGGCGACCAGCAGTAGCTGAGACACAGCCGAGCGAGAACCGAACGCACCCGGCTGCGTCACACCGGGACGTCGACGGTGAGCACCGGGAGCAGTCCGAAGAACGCCAGGGTGACGAAGACACCGGCGAACCACAAGGTCAGTCCCTGAGCGAAGCTCGCGAAGGAACGGACCGCACCTGGTCGTCCATCGGCGGCTCAGCTTTCCAGCCCGGCGGCGAACCGCAGCGCCGCCGGCATCGAGCGGATGGTGGCGATGTCGGGATCGGTTTGATCGGATCGTCCGCGACACTTCGCTGCCCAGCCGTTGGCGTGATCCGTAGCCGCACCGACCGTCGGGCGTTCGCCACGACGAGCCGCTGGAACGGTGCCGGGCGAAGCGGACTGGCGAAAGGGGCTGCCGTCGGCGTCGTCGAGGTGTCGGCATCATCGGCCACACCGCTGCACGGTTGCTGTCGGCTCACTCTCGCCGGCGGGACGGCGCAGCAGTGCTTCGCGCAGCAGGATCTCGCCGGGGGAGACGGTCAGGTCGGCGCCACGAATGCCGGTGCCGTAGTCCGCCACCTGTTGATCGGTGCCTTGGGCAACCAGTGCGTCGGTGACCACGGTTTCGGTGGCTGCGGTCCCGGCTGCGAGATCGGCGCGTAGTGATGTGCGTTCAACGGCGACCTCTGCGGCCGCTCCCGGTGAGTCGACCGTGGAGCGGATCCGAGATGCCGCGGTGCTGCGGTTCGGCCGCGACGGCTTCCCGGCGTCGCTGCGCACGATCGCCGCCGACGCCGGGGTGACCGCGGGGCTGGTGGTGCATCACTTCGGTTCCAAGGACGGACTGCGGCGGGCCTGCGACGAGCATGTGCTGGGCGTCATCCGTTCCGAGAAGTTGCGGGCAGCAACGGCGTCGAGCGCCGCCGGGATGCTCGCGCAGCTGGCAGAGGTGGAGCAGTACGGTCCGTTCGCGCTGTACGCCGTACGAAGTCTGCAGGCCGGTGGTGAGCTCGCCACGACGTTCATCGAGCAGATGGTGCGTGACGCCGAGCAGTACCTCACGGCGGGTGTCGAGGCGGGCACGATTCGACCCAGCCGGAATCCGGCCGGACGGGCGAAGTATCTGACGTACCAGAACGTGGGATCGCTCATGCTGTGGATCTCACTGCGTCCCGAGACGGTCTCGGTCGACGACATCCGGTCGGCGCTGCGGGAGATCTCCGACCAGATCACGCTGCCTGCCCTCGAGCTGTTCACCGAGGGCTTGTTCGTGTTCGCGGTCGCTACCGGTTCGTTGAGCGACTCGGTCACCGACGCGGTGGCGGAGAACCCGACGATGGGGCAGATGTTCGCCCGCAACGGTCTCGACCCGACGGACGGCTTTTACTCGACGATGGCGCTGTTCTTCGCGCTGTTGATCGCGGCCTTCGCGGTCACGTCGGTCCTGCGGCTGCGCTCGGAGGAGCGGACCGGGCACACCGAAGCGGTACTCGCGACCGCGGTGAGCCGGCGCCGGTGGATTTCGGCCTGGGTCGGGTTCACTGTCCTCGCCGCGATCGTTCTCCTCCTGGTCAGCGGTCTCGGTGTCGGCCTGGCCGCGGCGCTGTTCGGCCTCCGCCCGGGCCTGGCAGTGTGGGCCTGGCTGCTCGTCGGCCATGCCTTCTTCTTCGGCACGTTCGGCGCACTGCTCGACCTGCCGTCACTGGTCGTGGACCTGTCGCCGTTCAGCCATCTCACCGTCATGCCGCCGGCCGGCCTGGAAGCCACACCGCTGATCGCCCTGACTGTGATCGGCGGGGCTCTGACCTTCGTCGGTCGAACGCTCTTCAGCGCCGCGACCTCGACGCGCCCTGAGCAGGTGCAACTCACCCGATCAGGTCACGACCGCGCGACTGCTCCCTTCGTGGACGATGAGGTCGGCGGCCTGATCGGCAGCCTCGGCATGAGCCTGCTCGGCCTGCCGCACGAGTTTCAGGCCGCGGCGCTTTACGGGCTCGTAGCAACTATCGGCAGAGCGGTGATGAGCTGCTCCCGGTTCGCCGTGGGCCCAGTCCTGTTGTCCTGTGCTCCAGCTCACATTTGGTTCTGTCAGCAATCGAGGCGCTGCTCCGCTCAAGTCGTCGAAGCAGGCGAATCGACAGGAGCAACCCAATGAAACATCGCATCGTCGTCCTCGGCGCCGGATATGCCGGGGCCTACGTGGCCGGCAACTTGGCCCGCCGCCTTTCACCGGCGGACGTCGAGATCACCGTGGTCAACGCTGAGCCGGACTTCGTCCAGCGGCAGCGCCTGAACCAATTGGCGGCCGGCCGGGAGATCAAGGCTCCGAAGCTCGGCGAGGTCTTCGCGGGCACGGGGATACGACTGCGCGTGGCCCGTGTCACCGCCGTCGATCCTGAACGCGGGATCGTTGCCGTGGCCGACTCCAACGGCGGTGGCGAGGTCGGCTACGACACGCTTGTGTACGCGCTCGGCAGCCATGTTGCTGATCAGCACGTCCCCGGTGTGGCCGTGCACGCCTTCGACGTCGCCAGCCGGCCCGCGGCGCTCCGACTGCGTGAACGCCTGGACAGACTGGAAAACCGGGGAGAAGGGGGGAGCGTGGTGCTCGTCGGTGACGGACTGACAGGTATCGAGACCGCCACCGAGATCGCGGAGTCCCGGCCCCGCCTGTCGGTGACGCTCGTAGCCCGCGGCGAACTCGGAGCCCGCCTCTCCGCCGGAGCACGCAGCCACCTGCGCCGGGCCTGCGATCGTTTCGGCATCACAGTCCTGGAGCACACCAGCGTCGATGCCGTCGAAGCGGCGCGGGTGGTGTGCGCCGACGCCAGCGTTCTGGCGTCCGACGCAACCGTGTGGACGGCGGGGTTCGCGGTCAGCCCGATCGCGGCCGCTGGTGGTCTCGACGTGACCGACAACGGTCAGATCGTCGTTGATCGCACCATGCGGTCGATCTCGCACCCCAATGTCTACGCGGTCGGCGACAGTGTGTACACCCTCGGCGACAATGGCCGGCAGTTGCCGATGAACTGCGGATCGGCCGGCTTCACCGGCCGGCAGGCGATCAACGCGATCGTGGGGCGTCTGACCGGCCGGAAAATCGCCAGCATCAAGCTGGTCTATCAGTACAACGCGATCAGCCTCGGGCAACGGGACGGGATCCTGCAACTGATCGACGGTGCGGCACAGACGAGGCCGAAGTTCCTGGGCGGCCGGAAGGCAGTGCGCGTCAAGGGGGCCATCCAGAACGGGGCGTTGTGGGGGACCTCGCACCCGACCTTCAGCCTGCCCAAACGCCGGCACCGCCTGGCTGCCCCGTCGGAAAGGTCTGCCGAGAAGACAGCAGGATAGCCACCTGCTCAGCAGATTCGTCACCAAGAATGGAGTGTTATCGTGCGGATCACGGCCCGTGCGGACCTCGCCGCCAGCATGCTGAGCCTGCTGGACGACGACCGCTGTCACCGCACCACCGTTGGTGTCATCACAACCGTCGACAACCCCACCTTGCTCCAGTGGGTCCGGCGCGATGCACTCGCCGAGAAGTGAACCAATGCGTCCGTATCCGGACGCAAGGTCCAACCTAGGGTGGCAGCGTGGACAGCATCGTCACTGATCCTTTCGACACTGACCGGTTCGAGGCCAGCCGGCCCCGGCTGGCCTCGCTGGCCTACCGACTGCTGGGCTCGGCCGCCGACGCCGAGGACGCCGTGCAGGACGCGTTCCTGCGCTGGCAGGCCGCGGAACGGCAGCTGATCAAGGTGCCCGAAGCATGGCTGACCAAGGTCGTCACCAATCTGTGCCTCGACCGGCTGCGTTCGGCGCAATCCCGCCGCGAACGCGTGCGCGCCTGGCTGCCGGAACCGCTCCTCGACGGCGACCGGATGCTCGGTCCGGCCGACACATTCGAGCAGCGCGAATCGGTCTCACTGGCCGTGCTGACTCTGATGGAGCGCCTGTCACCTCTCGAGCGGGCCGTCTACGTCCTGCGCGAAGCGTTCTCCTACAGCCACGCCGACATCACCGAGATCCTCGACATCACCGAGTCCGCAAGCCAGCAGCACCTCCACCGGGCCCGGCGCCGCCTCACCGCCGTGGGCCGCCGCGGCGGCGAAGTGGACCCAGCCTCCGCTCGCAGGATCGTCGAGGAATTCCTCGCCGCCGCCTCCTCGGGCCGCACCGACCGGCTGGTGGCGCTGCTCACCGACGACGCGACCGCAATCTCGGACTCCAACGCCGTTGGCCCTGCCGACACGCTGCTGCAGTACAACACCCCACAGGGCATCGCTGCCGTCGCAAGAGCCGGACTCAAACCCACACCTGCGAAACGGCGACTTGCCGGCGGCACGCCTGGCATCCACTACGCACTCGTCAACGGCGCCCCCGCCATCCTCTTCGTACTCGACGACCAAGTCATCGGCGTCGTCACGTTCGACATCACCAACGGCAAGATCGCCACCATCCGCGGGATCGCCGCCCCCACTCGCCTCACCCGCCTCGCTGAAGCCTGGCGGCAACACGAGCCGGACCCGCCACTCATCACCCAATGGTGACCGGACTTCCTGGGGACCGCCAGCGACGGAGATCGATGATCATGGACATCAGCATGTACTACTTGAGCACCGGGCGCCTCGGCGCCATCGTGGCCGCCCTGCTCGGGCTGGCATTGGCCCAGTCCCACCGCAACACCCGGCCAAGGCCCAGACGGCCCTGAACTCCTGCAGTTCGCAGCCGCGCGGCTACCCCTTCAACAACGGGAGAACATCCGTGAGCCGAATCGGACCACCCATCGAGGCGCTCATCTTCGACCTCTTCGGCGTGATCATCGCCTTCGACAATGACATCGTGCCGGCTCGGCTCGCCAAGCATTGCACCGATCCTGACGACGCCCTTCGACGCCTCGACGGGCTCATGGCCCGCCGCGAGATCATCACCGGCGAGGTGACCTTGCAGCAAGTACATCGCCAACTCGTCGATGCACACGGACTCACGCTGGCCTACCCGCGGTTCGAAGCCGCCTGGCTAGAGCCCTACTCCTGGCCCATGCCCGGCATGGCCGACTTCGTCAAGGCCCTCTCAGAGAACCACCGCCTTGTTCTGCTCTCCAACGTCGACCACTACTACTGGCAGGTCGTGCGGGCGATGCAGCCGGAGCTCGAGTTCTTCACAGAGCTGCTGGTGTCCTGCGACCACGGGTTCGCGAAGCCGGAGTCTGAGGCCTTTCTGCGGGCGAGCCAGGCCGCCGGCGCAGACCCGGCGCAGTGCCTCTTCGTCGATGACACGAGGACGAACATCGAGGCGGCTCAGGCACTCGACTTCCAAACACACCGGTTCCTCGATACTCCCGGCCTCCACCGGATCCTGCAAGGCGCAACGGCAAGGAGCTTCTAGCCTCCGCACCCGGACACGGGGCACCAGCGTGAGCCGCCAAGGCCGACACGACCGGTAGCTGCACGCTCGAAGCTCGTGTGCCGATGCGCGTTCGGCCCGGCTGGACCATCGACGCCTCCACCAGCATTTCCCCAAGTGCCCGAGTTCTCCCCTGAGGTGGGTGTCATAGCCGGGTGGCGCGTTTCGTCGTAGAGGCATGACGAGCGCAGAACAGACCTCGGTGCTGATCACCGGAGGCAACAAGGGAATCGGTCTTGAGGTGGCCAGGCGGCTTGGGGAACAGGGATGGATGATCTTCCTCGGTTCACGCGATCGAGATCGGGGACGCGCGGCCGCTGACCGGCTGACCGGCGATGGCGCGGACGTGATCATGGTGCCGCTCGACGTGACCTCGGACGAGTCGGTGCGCGACGCGGAGCGGCTCGTCCGAGAGCACACCGACCGGCTGGACGTGTTGATCAACAACGCGGGCGTGTCGGGTCGGGGCACCACGCCCGCGGACGCGACAGCGCACGAGATCCATTCCGTCTACGACACCAACGTCTACGGACCGGTGAGAGTCACGCACGCATTCCTTTCCCTGCTGGAGACGGCGGATCATCCACGGGTGGTCATGGTGTCCGGTCCCGGTGGTTCCATCAGGATCGTGACCGACCCGGCCCAGCCCGTCTCGAAGATGCACGAGCTTGCCTACACCTCATCGAAGGCAGCGCTGAACATGATCACCGTCCGCTACGCCCAGGCGCTCCCGGGGATCAAGTTCAACCTCGCCGCTCCGGGAGATATCGCCAACCGCAAATACGCCGCCACCGACATGAACAGGAACACGGGCAGCGGCTTGACGATCACCGAGGCCACCGACTCGATCATCCAACTCGCGATGATCGACGCGGAGGGGCCGACCGGCACCTTCATCGACCGTCTTGGCGCTGCTCCGTGGTGACCGCCGCCAACCCGCGCCAGTCAACGCTGCCGAGATCACAGGTCACGGCAGCACCGGCCGGTCACCGGATACGACCGTGTCTTGTGACTTGTTCAGCGGGTCCCGGTTCACAAGACCGCCAAACCAGACGGTAACGGCTCTCGGTCTGACCGGACGCGCGTTCGCCGGCGTCGCGACGATGACCGCGCAACTCACCGAGCACGCCAGATCGTCCTCCAGCCTGGCGGTGGCGGTGGCGGAGAACCCGACGATGGGGAGATGTTCGCCCGCGACGGTCTCGGCCCGATGGGCGCTTCTACGAGATGAACTATCTGATCGATGCCCAGCACCGCTTCAACTCCGCACGGCCGGCGTTCTCGCGATCACCGGGTTTGGGGGTGCCGCGGCGCCAGACTTCGGCGATCGCGCTGGTTGTGGTGATGTCGTTGGTGGGGTCGCCGTGGACCAGTAGCAGGTCGGCGCGGAGCCGGGGGCGATGCGGCCGCGGTCGGTCAGGCCGAAGTACCGGGCCGGAGCGCTGGTGACGGACGCGATCCGGGTCGCCAGGTCGCGGGCGGTCGAGTCCTCCGGCCCGGCATCGGCGTACACGTGGGCCAAGCCGTCGATCCCCGCGTCCAGCGCGATCTCCACCTCTCGCGCGGTGGTTGCATGAGCGATCGTCAGCAGCCCGGCGGCCTGTCCGGCTTCGACCAGCGCGGCCACGATGCCCGGTGCGAGGGCCGGAAGCACAGTGCCGTACGTCGAGCCGCCGTCGATGACGACCTTCAGGTAGTCGATGCCCTGCGCCACCCGTGCATCGACGAACGTCTTCGCCTGGCTCGCGTCGGCCACCCCGTCGGAAGTGCCGGCCGTGGCGCCGAGGCCGTCCAGCATGGCCTGGTCCATTCCCGCCAGCAATTGACTTGGGTGCCCGCCGGGCGCGGTGGCGAGGAGCCCTGCGCTGCGGAGATCGGCCACGTTGTCGCTCTCCGCGGCGAGCCGGCGCTGCTTGTCGAGGTTCGCCGGGAGGCAGAACATGTCGAGCTCCGTGGTCACCCCGTGGGCCAGCGCCTGGGCGAGGCTGCCGTCGGAGGTGTGGGTGTGTGCGTCGATCAGCCCCGGAAGCAAGGTCTTTCCAGTCCCGTCGACTTCGACGTCCACCCGGCGACTGTCTGGTTCGGCAATCCGGTTGCCGTCGATCAGTACGTCGGTCCGGGCCGCGGTCTGCTCGCCGTCGAAGACACGGACATCGCGGATCAGGGTGCGCATTGTTCTCTCCCGGGATCTCGGAGCCGGCAGGTCCGGCTGCTGGAGATAGGAGTGCGAGCCGGGTACCAGGTGTGACGTCACCACAGCTGGTACGGCGTACAAGGCCCCGGTACGCCGTACCGGCTGGTCCGGATCGCGGTGAACCAGGTGCTGGCGCGTCGTGCGGTGATCAACCGCCGACGCGAGACGTACGTCGGCCAGTGGCTCCCCGAACCGTTGCTCACCGAAGATCCGGAAGACCCGGTCGAGCGGCTCGACTCCTCGTCGATGGCCTTGCTGGTGGTGCTGGAGCTCCTCGAGTTGCTCGCCCCCGACGTGACGCTGTGGACCGACGGCGGCGGCAAGGGCGCGGCCCGAAGTCTGCAGCCTGTCCACGGCCGCGACCGCGTTGCCGAACTCTTCATCGCCGTCTCGGCCGCCTCCGCGATCTCCCTCGACATCCACTACCGAACGGTTAACGGCGACCCCTCAGCCGTACTGTTCACCGGCGACGCCCCCTTCGCGGTCCTCGTCCTCGACCTCACCCCACCTGGCGACCGGATCGCCGGCATCTACTCGGTCACCAATCCCGACAAGCTCACCCGGATCACCCCACGCGAACACTGTCCCAGCTGTCCCTGACCGAGCAGGAGTGCGCCGGTTGGCGAGAACGAACCGCACTCACCTGACATGCTCCGACGTACGACCTACTCGCCGCGGTCCAGTCAGCCGACCGGTGCCGAAGCCGGGGGAGCGGAAGGCGTGAAGAGCATGACCCAGTGGTCGCTTTCGGGGTCGTGGAGCAGCTGGCTGTCGAAGGCGAGCAGGCCTCTCTCCGGATGGTTCACGCGCTTCATCGCGGACGTCCAGGTCCCGATTTCTCCTCGCTCCCAATGGCTGCTGAACTCGGGACTGCTCGTGGAGAGCTCGCTGAACAAGGACCGAAGACGGTCGTCGTCCGGGTAGACACTGAGCGCTTTGCGAAGCTCGGCGGCGGCCACTCGGGCCAGTGTCTCTGCCCCGTCGATCCCGAGGACCGCGCGCAGTCCCGTCGACGTGAAGGCCTGGTGGACGATGTTGTGGCCGAACGGGCCGTCGCCGAAGATGGGCCCGAACAGCTCCGCCGCGGCACGGTTGAACGCCAGCATGTCGAGCCGGCCGTCGTGAACCGTGACCGGCATGGTGTCGTCCAGACCGTCCAGCAGTTGCTGGAGCCCCGGCCGGATGTGCGCGGCTGGTGCTCGCTGCTGCGGAGGCAGCTCACCGGCAAGCCGGAACAAGTGGTGGGTCTCGGCTGTCGAGAGTTGGAAGGCTCGTCCCAACGCGCTGAGGACTTCCCGGGAGGGGCGCGGTGCTCGTCCCTGCTCGAGGCGCGTGTAGTACTCGACGGAGATCCCGGCGACGTCGGAGAGTTCCTGACGGCGCAGCCCCGGCACGCGCCGGACGGAGGACCGCAGGTCGCCCGGCCGATCGGGTGGAGTCATCTGCGCCCGTCGGTGACGCAGGAACTCCCCGAACTCCGGCCGACCGTTGTGCCCCATCGGCCGATTGTCCCACCGGTTCGATCGGCGTGGAGCCTGCTGCATGGTCCTCTCGATACCAGCCTGGAGAGGGTCTTCCTCCTTCTCGCGTCGTTCCACACGCTGAGAGCCACGCGACAGACCTAGGAGAAGCAGATGGCCGCAGCAACTCGAACTCTTGTCATGACCGGTGCCACCCGGGGGATCGGTCTCGCAGCGGCCCGCGAGGTCCTTCGCCGCAGCCCTGACACCCACCTCGTGGTGCTCGGGCGAGCCTCCTCGACCGTCGAGGTGTTACCGGGCCTGCAAGATGTCTCTCCCCACGTCTCGACGGTGGACGTCGATCTGTCGAGCAGCGCGAGCGTCGATGCTGCCGGCGTACGGCTGGAAGATCGTCTCGATTCCGGTGAGCTGCCTCCTCTGCGGGGCCTCGTCTTCAACGCGGGGGTCCATCTGGCCAACGCGCTGGAGACCACGGTGGACGGATACGAGCGGACGTTCGCCGTGAACGTCATGTCCACTCATCAGCTGCTGAGACAACTGCACCCCCATGTTCAGGCGCCGGCGCGCATCATTGTCACGGTCAGCGACGCGCACTTCGGAGATCTCCGACACACCGGGGGGACCATGCCCGCACCACGATGGGCTATCCCGGAGATCTCCCGCCCCGGAGCGTTCGACCGTTCCGGGAGCGTCCGCGCCGGTCGGCGCGCCTACGTGACGAGCAAGCTCGGCGGTGTGCACCTGGTCCACGCATGGGCCCGCCGGCTGCCCGACGGCACCGACATCGTCGCCTACAACCCCAGCCTCGTGGTCGGAACCGGGCTCGCGCGCGAAGCAGGGGGAGTCTTTCCCTTCCTGATGAGCAAGATCATCCCGCTGCTCGCGATCACGCCCCTGGTGGACACGCCGATTCCGGCAGGCCACAAGCTCGCTGACGTCGTCCTCGGCGTCACGCCTGCCGGGACCGGCGCCTACATCCATCGCACGAAGGCCACGGCCTCGTCGGCCGAGTCCTACGACATCGACCGCGAACGTGAGCTCTGGAACTGGCTCGAGGTGGTCGCCCGTTGACCGGGAGACCAGCTCGATCAGGCACCTGTGGCGACGGTGATGCGCAGTCCGTTGCTGAAGGCATCGATTTGCCCGCGCGAAGCTGTCGGCGCTGATCGCTCCGGGGCAGGGGTATCCCAGTGCCTGCCTCGTCCCGGGGCGCTCTGGCAGACTTTCCTGAAGTCATCCCAATCCGCCTGGCCTGCCTCCGTGCGTCCGGCGACGCAGGGAGGAAGGAGCGCCTTGACCGATCTCGGTGCGCGTCGTCCGAACGATGCCGAGACAGAGCCAGAGGCGCCACAGGACACGCGATCAGCGACCGCGGTGGCCCTTCCCAATGCTCCAGGTGCCCGGATCGCCATCACGGTCGGGAACTACGGCAACGTGTTCCCGCAGACCGGTGAGGAAGGTGCCGGGGTCGGCGATGAGGGCGCCGAAGACAGCGATGGCAACCGCTCCGCCGACCTGACGGAAGGTGTTGAAGACTGCGCTGGCGGTTCCGGCGTGCTCGGCGGGAACACCTCGCAACCAGCTTGGGCCTGGCCCCCCGCCCCGGCGCTCTGGCAAGCCTTCCAGCAGATCTACCAGGTCGTTGGCTCTGACCCACCGCAGGTGATCTCGCCGATGCTCGGTCGGGTTCGACTACTCGGCCGCCGGCCACTGTGCCTTCGAGGACATCAAGTCGTACTACCGCAACATCGCGGTCTGGATCGCGAGCCCGACCGTGGCGCCCGCGCCCACCGCTACCTGATCCGCCACTGGACGCTCCGGCAGAGCTCGCGTAGCGACGCCGGACCTGGTGGACGCGTTGTACGCCGAGGTGCTGGTCGACGCTGTCACGGGAGCTGCCGTGTATGCCGAGGCCTCCCGCTACCCCGCCGCCGTCGAGGAAGCACTGGATCGGGCGGCGGCCGAGGATCTCGTGGCCGGCAGGTTGGAGTAAGGCGACGGTGATCATGACCGTGTCCGCGCGAAGTCGTTACACCTTGTGACTGAATGGCCAACGCCCGCCGCTGCTGACGCGCACGGCGTCCGCGTCAGTGGTTGTACGTGGCTTCAAGTTTGGTGCGGCGGGTGGTGACGTCGTCATGATCGTCGCCGAAGACGATCAGGTGCAGCGTGGTCTGGTTGATCGTGTTGTCGGTGCGGCGGGGGTCGTGGCCGCCGGTGACGATGAGCCCTCCGCGCTGCAGCGCGGGCCGCAGCGCGGCCAGCAGTGCGGCGATGGATGCGGAGGTGGTGAGTTTCGTCGACTCCGACGGACGGTCCAGGGCGTCGGGGCGGATGGTGTGCAGCGCCAGCAGCGGGATGGACCCGCTGGTGATGCGGAAGTTGAGGTCGAGCATGACGAGTCTGCCGTCGTAGGTCTGGGCGCAGTCGAGGCTGCACATGCCGCGGTAGCCGACGTCGGCGGCGCGCTGGGCGATCGCCAGGCATTCGGTGAGCAGGTCGGCGGGCAGGGGGACGATGAGCCCGAAGCGGCCGCCGGCGTAGACGCCGTCAGCGTCGATACGCTGGTCGGTCACGGCGAGCAGGCGAGCCCGGCCGTCGGCGGCGACGTACAGTTGCACGCCCCAGTTGTGGTGGAGGTTCAGGTACTCCTCGACGACCACCTCGGTGAGGATGTCGGTGAACGCGGGCAGGATCACCGGGTCCCCCGCTCGGTGCAGGTAGACGTCGAGGCTGGCGCCGTGAGCGGCGTTGGTGGCGGCTTTGAGCACCCAGGACTTCTCGGCGGGGGTGGCTTCGGCAAGCTCGTCGATGGTGACGATCTGGCGGCGGGCCTGGAAGCGGGGGTCGACGAAGGTGCTGATGCTGGCTTTGTTGTTGAGGTAGCCGACGAGCTCGGCGCTTTTCACGGAGCGTTCGTCGGGGTACAGCGCCGTGGGCTGCGGGTATTCCATGGACATGAGCAGGCCGTCGCTGAGGGCTTCGGTGACGCGGGCGGCGAACTCGGCCTCGGTGCGGAACTCACGTGGATCGGTGCCGACGGGCAGGCCGCCGTCGCGGAGGGCGGCGAGGAGGTTGGGTTCAGTGCCGCCCGCGCTGGTGATGACGGGGGTGTCGCCCGCGATGGCGAGGGGGCGGGCGGACAGGACGTCGCGGGTGTTGCGGTGCCTGCTCGACGGAACAGCCGGTTCCTGGGCGGGGCGTGCGCAGACGGCGATACCGGGGCCGTAGATGTCGGTGAGAGTGCGAGGGGAGGCCAGGATCGGTGTGAGCGCAGAGGCGGTAATGGGAGATCTCTCTGTGAGGTGGTGCTTGTACCCGGTCCTGGCGTGAAGTCGTGCGAAATGACCGGGAGCGGTGAAACGCGCCTGGATGAGGCGGCGTCCACTCCGGGGTGAGGACGCCCGCGGGTGTGAACCCGGGGCGGGCGTAGATGTCAACTGTCTCACGTTTCGCGAGGCTCGGCGCTGTCGGCGGCGCGAGAGCAGAGGCAGCGGGCCGCCAACGCACCTCTGTGCACCTCAATCAGCGCG
This sequence comes from Kribbella sp. DT2, assembly GCF_049844575.1. NCBI lineage: Bacteria > Bacillati > Actinomycetota > Actinomycetes > Propionibacteriales > Kribbellaceae > Kribbella > Kribbella sp. DT2. The sequence continues at coordinate 579,336 of NZ_JBNCLH010000002.1, forward strand.
CGATGATCGTCAACGATGAGAACCTGCGTGCACCATCCAACGAGCCAACGCCTAGCCGGCAAGGCAGTCCGCTCACCTGTGGCAGACAGTGATCAACCTCGGCTGTAAATCAGCGCTTCTGTCTTCTGCTCGGCCTGTGACCTGCCGGCTGGGACGCCGAGCAACCGTCAAGTGTTGTTCAGGTCGATGGTGCGGGACCAGATGCGTGGGACGGCGGGACGGACAGGTGCCCAGTCGGCACCGCGGTCGCCGAAGACGACCAGCTGGTTCGGGCCGGTTGCCACGACGGTTCCGTTGCCGGAGTTGCGGTAGTCGATCGTGATCGGGTCCGTCCAGGCTGTGCCGTTGCCGTCGTCGGACACCAGCAGCGACTGGCCGGGGCGGCCGATGGACAGCACGAGTTTGCCGCCGGGCATCGAGAGCAGGGTCGGGTAGATGCCGGTGACGGTGAGGGCGGCCGGTCCGGCGCGGAGCGGGGCCGGCGTCGTCCAGTGGAATCCGTTGTCGGTCGAGCGGGACACGTACATCGGCTGGAAGCTTCCGGTGCGCATCACCGCGAGCAGGGATCCGTCGGCCACGCGTTCGATCGCTGCTTCGTCGAAGCCTTCGTACCGCGGATCGCCGGACAGACCAGGGTTGACGGCGATCGTCGCCCGCAGGTTCCAGTTGACTCCCCGGTCGGTCGAGGTCAGCAGGATCTGCCGGTACTTGGGGTCGCCCTCCAGGTAGCCGTAGGCGGACTGGTGGAGCGTGCCGTCGGGATCCTCGACGGCGTTGTGCACCAGGACGAAGCCACCCATGGTTCGTCCGGGTCTGCTCGAGTGCGGATCGATGGGGCGCATCGGTTGGGGGCTGGTCATGGTGCCGGTGCGCTGGGTCCACGTGCGGCCCTGATCCCGCGAGATCGCCGTCACCACGTCGGCCTTGCGGTTCTGCGAGCCCGGTGTCATGAAGGTGTGGTAGAGCATCGCCATCAGGTCACCGTTGCGCAGCCGGGTGAAGTTGAAGGACTGTTCGTCGGCGAACGGATTGCGAGGATCCTGGCGCTGCCAGGTCCGTGCCCCGTCGGTGCTGGCCGACAAGCGGGTTCCGACGGCTCCACTCGCGTCACCGTGGGCGGCGTAGGTGGTCAGCAGCTCCGGAGCAGCGCCGGTGATCGAGACCGCGGAGTGCGGCATCTGCAGTACCAATCCCGTCGTCTGCTCGACGGTCACATCCGGTCCGACCTGCAGGAGGGATCCGCCGGCCGGTGGAAGCTGCGCGGCGGCGCCCGGTGTGAGGTCGTCGACGAAGATCTGGTCGCCGGCCGTCGCGGTACCGTAACTCGCGAACTGGTAGCCGGTGATCGAGCCCACCGCACGTACGCCGACCGGCCCGAGTACGCCGACAGCCAACCCGTCGACCGTCACCTGGGCGCGTTCCTGGTCCGGCGCGACCCGAAGCCGCAGCGTGCTCCAGGTCCCGGACGGAACCGTCCCCGGTGGAGTCAGAGCTGTCCAGCCGAGCCAGTCGAACCATCGGACCGACCCGTCGGCGAACACCGCGATCTGGTAGACGACCCGAGGCGCTCCGGCGACACCGTCGAGTGCACCCAGTACAGCGAACGAGAAGCCGTTGGTCAGGCTCACGGGATGGACGGCGAACTCGAGATCGACACCGCGCTGCGGGACGACCGGGCAGACGACGACGGCCTGTGCGGTGGTCGACCGGTCGTCGACGAGCAGCGATCTGCGGCCTTCGTGAGCTCGCGTGTCGCTCACCGTCGCAGCCGACTTGCCCGGCGGGGTGGCGCAACCCGTCGGCACGTTGCCGACCGGTTCGGTCTCGAACCCCCGGACTTCGTCGACCGAGAGGTCGTCGAAGTACACCTCGTCGCCCTGGGGTGCCGTCCCGTAGCTGGAGAGCTGGTAGCCGCTGAGGTCGATCGCGGCGGCACCGGCCACCGGTCGTCCTGTACCGACCACCTGGTCGCCGACCGCGACGGAAACAGACAGCTGATCGGTGGGCACCTGCAGGCGAAGCACGGTCCAGTTGCCGGTCGCAACGGTCCCGGCGGGGGCGAGCTGGGTCCAGGTGGCTCCGTCGTACCACTGGACGGCACCGTTCGCGACCACGCCGAGATGGAAGGCCGAGCGGGACTGGCTCAGCAACGAGACGGTGAATCCGTTCGCGAGGCTCACGGGCTGCACGGCCAGCTGCAGATTCAGGCCGCGCTGGGGAGCGAAGGGGCACTGGACGACGGTCTGCAGGCTGCTCGACCTGTCGTTGATCCACAGCGAACGGGTGCCGGTGTGCCCTCGTGTACCGCTGACCGTCGCGGCCGCCTTACCGGCCGGCGTTGTGCAACCGGTCGCGACCTGGCCGATCGTTTCGGTCTCGAAGGTCCGGACCGAGGTGACGGGTCGCGCGGTCGCCCCGGCCGCGGCCGGAGTGGGGGCAGCCCACTGCTGGAGCACTGTGCACAACAAGGCGGTGAGGACGAGTAGGCAGAGTGACGGTCTGGGGCGCGCAGTACTCATCGGTGGCTACCTCCGGCTCGGGCGTTCGCTGTGAGTGTGATCGAGGGCAGCGAAGGCGGGCCAGGGTTTCGTCTGCGCTCGAAGGGGCTGCGTTCGGCGAGAGATGACGGTTCGATGACCGCACGAACCGCGTCTCCGGCGAGTAGGGGTGATCACGATGACGGAGCTGAACCGCCGTACCGTGCTGGGCTCGATCGGTGCTGCCGCCGTCGGTCCCATGATCGGTCACCTGTCGGGCAGTCGGATGCCGTTGACGGCTGCCGCCGCGGCGGCACTGCCGACGATTCCGGCCGTTCAGAGCTGGACACCGGGCACGGGGACCTTCCGGTTCACGGCGACGACGAGGCTCGTCGTCGACATCACCACGGCGAGCGGCCTGAGTACGACGGCCGCCACCTTCAGCGACGACCTGGTCGAGGTCTGCGGGCGCAGGCTGAGTCCGGTGCAGTCGACCGCGCCGGCGGCCGGTGACATCTTCGTCTCCCTGGCCACCGCCGACACCGACCTGGGCGCCGAGGGGTACCGGATGACGATCGGCGCCGCGATCCGGATCGAGGCCCGGACGGCCAGGGGAGCCTTCTACGGCACCCGCACCGCGTTGCAGCTCCTGCGTTCCTCGTCGACAGTTGCCGCAGGCACCATTCGGGACCTGCCGCGGTACGCGGAGCGCGGTCTGCTGATCGCCAACGAGAACAAGCAGTTCAGCGGCCGGTGGTGGCAGGACCAGATCCGCGAGCTGGCCTATCTCAAGCTCAACATGCTCTGGCTGTACGTCGGCTACCCGAAGGCCCCGGCCGGTGAGATGGCAGCTGTGGCCGAGTTCGCCCGTCGCTACCACGTGACCGTGGTGCCGCAGTTCAACATGCCCGGTCACCTGGACGGGGTTCCGGGCCGGCCCTACCTCAAGGGCAATCCGGCGCGCGGCATCCCGGACCGGCCGCAGAGCCTGGACCTGTCGGTCCAGGCGGGTTACGACTGGGCCCAGGGCAAGCTGTCGCAGCTGGTGCCTGCCATCGGGTCGTCGTACTGGCACACCGGCGCCGACGAGTACATGATCGGTGGTCGCTACGAGGACTACCCGCAGCTCACGACGTACGCCCGGGAACATTACGGGCCGTCGGCCTCGGCGCGCGACACCGTGTACGGGTTCATCAACCTGGTCAACGACGCGGTGCGCGCGCAGGGTCGCACACTGCGGATCTGGAACGACGGCATCTACCCGAACGCCGTCGTCCCGATCGCCACGAACGTCCAGGTCGAGCACTGGCTGGACTCCGGCCGATCCGCGGCAGATCTGCTGGCCGCCGGGTACCAGGTGCAGAACTGCCACCTCAAGCAGCTGTACTACGACGTCGGTGGCCCGAGCGTTCTCGACCCGGCTGTTGTCTACGAGCAGTTCAGGGTCGGTGCGTTCCACGGCAGTTCTGTGGCCGACGATCACCCCGGCCTGCTCGGTGCGAAGGCTCACGTCTGGGTCCCGGTCGGCACGACGATCGGCGAGGCCGAGATCGGCACGACCCTGTTCGCTCCTCTGCGATCCCTGGCCCAGGTCACCTGGGGCTCCCCGAAAGCAGCACCCCGGTACGCCGATTTCGCGCCCCTCGTGAGCCGGGTCGGTCACGCACCGGGGAGCGGTTACTGGCTGTCCGAGACGGCCGGCCTGCCCGGCCGGGCCTTCGTGAAGCCGGGTGAGCAACACGTGCTCGCGACTGCGGGACCTGCCGGAGGCGTTCTGCACTGGCGGTACCGCGACGTCCTGGCCGCAGAGCACTGGCCCGGGCCGGTCGTCACCGGCCAGCCGATCGGCTTTCGGCACGGCGAAGAGCACCACGTGTTCGCGCGGCTGGCCGACAACTCGCTGGCCCACTGGACCGGGGCGCCCGGCCAGCTCGACGAGCTCCCGCACCTGAGCGACTGGGGAACCGGCGCCGGGACGGTGTACTCGGACCCCGCCGGCTGTGCCTACTTCGATCAGCAGCACATCTTCTACCGCGGCTCGACCGGAGCTCTGGAGCACCGTTTCCGGGATCGTTCCTCCGGCACGGTGGTGTCCGAGAGCTGGGGCGGCGAGCTCACCGGCGCACCCACCGCCATCACCTACCTGGACGAATTCCACGTGTTCGGCGCGGGGCCGGACGGCGCCGTACGGCACTGGTGGTACACGCCGCGGCAAACCACGTCACCCCAACGGGAGACCTGGGGACCTGGTGGCGCCGTGACGAGCGGGCTGTCCGGCTACGCCGTCGGCGATCAGCTGCATGTCTACTTCCGCGGTCCCACCGGGAGGCTGACGCACTACTTCCACGACAGGTCCGACGACCGGCTGGTCCAACAGGACTGGGGTGGTGAGCTGACCGGCGATCCGGTCGCCTACGTGTTCGGCACCGAGCAGCACGTCTTCGGCCGCGGTCCGGACGATTCGCTCAGACACTGGTTCAGTACGCCGGGGATGGCGCAACCGCCCGGCCGCGACAGCTGGACCACGCCTGGAGTGGTGACCTCCGGTCCGGCGGGATACGCCGTCGGCAACCAGCAGCATGCGTACTTCCGCACGAACGACGGCCGGCTGGGGCACCGCTTCTGGGACTCGGCCGCACACCGCCTCGTCGTCGACGACTGGCCGGGCGACATCCCGGTCTGAGCTCGCGGGGTTCGCCCCCGGCCCTCACGGGCTTGACCTGTTCCTGCCAACGTCCGGACACAGTGGGTGTCCGGGGCTGTACTGAGCGTCAGACCTCGCTCGGTGCGGCCGCCGAAGCTATCCAGGAGGACCGATGTTACGTAACACCCGGAAAAAGATCGTGGCCCTGACGGGCGGACTGACCGCGGCGGCACTGCTGACCGCCGGGTCCCTTGCGGCGGGTCCGGTGACAGCTGCCGTACAAGCCCCGGACACTGTTCGCGACGACGGTGTGACGGCGGCGACGACCTTCGGCTGGGGTACTCCGCTGGCCGGGTCGGACGAGTTCGACTACACCGGTGCGCCGGACAGCTCGAAGTGGAACCAGGCCGGGGAGTGCTGGCCGGGCCACGCCGGCAACGGCCGGCGCTGCGCCTCGAAGTCGACTGTTGCCAACGGCTTCCTCCGCCAGACCGGTCTCGCGAACGGTGACTCGGCGTGGCTCGCTTCCAAGGTGGAGAAGCAGTACGGCCGGTGGGAAGCCCGGATCCGGTCGACGCCGCAAGGCGCCGACAACGGTCGTCAGTACCACCCGTTGCTGATTGTCTGGCCGTCGTCCGACCGCTGGCCCCAGGACGGCGAGTACGACTTCCTCGAGAACGGCGCACCCGGCCAGGCCTGCGCCGAGTCCTTCATGCACTATCCGCACAACGCGGGGATCGCCACCCAGCAGATCTTCGCCAAGGAGACGAACTGCGGCTCGGCACTGACCGAGTGGCACAACGTGGCGCTGGAGTGGACCCCGGACGTCGTCCGCGGATTCATCGACGGCAAGCAGTGGTTCAGCTACTCCGGCGGCGCCAACAGTGTTCGCAAATGCATCCAGTGCATGCCGTCCGGCCATCTGACCATCCAGCTGGACAACTTCTACGGCACCACGATGCAACCGGCCACCTACGACGTCGACTGGGTCCGGATCTACAACCTCTGACCCCGACCGGTCGCCGAATCCCAGCCGCCCCGCGGGAGGAACGCCGTGCTTCGGATCCACTTCACCGGCCAGGACCTGCGGCGCATCACCGTGGCCGCCGGGCCTGCTTCGATGTGGGAACTGCTGCTCAGCCTGCACATGGTTCAGCATCGGGACGGGCGGCTGGTGTTCGGCGACTGGCGCCGTGATGTCCGGGCGAAGGTCGCGCCGGACCAGCTGAGGCTGCTGCTCGAGCTGGCGCCTGCCAGCGGCTACTCACCCGATTTCCTCACCCCGGCGGAGCCGCCGGCAGGCTTCGAGGCCGCGTTGCAGACCGTCCTGTCCACTCCGCGGCAGTCGCTTCGGCAGCAGCTGTCCATGATCAGCGGCAGGCGGCCGCCGTCGACGTGGATCCAGGCCTTGGCCAACGGCGAACCACGGGCCCTGCGAAGACTGGACGACGCGATCCGCGCCTACCACGAGGCCGCGATCGCGCCGTACTGGAGCTCGATCGGCATGCTGGTCGCGGCTGATCAGGCCCGGCGTGGCCGGACGCTGGTCAGTCACGGGGTCGACGACCTGCTGTCGTCCCTGCACCCGCGGGTTCGGTGGGAGCCACCGGAGTTGCAGGTGCTCGGGATGCGTGACCGCCATCTGCAGCTGGAAGGGCGGGGCATCCACCTCCAGCCGTCCGCGTTCTGCTGGCAGGTGCCGACCAAGTTGCGCGATCCCCGGCTGCCGCCGATCCTCGTCTACCCCGTCGACCACACACCGGGCATCCTCGGCCCGGGCCTCGGCGGGGCAGTCCAGGCAGCGGACCCGCTGAGTGTGCTGCTCGGCGTCACGCGGGCGACTGCGCTCGAGGCGACCTTCTCCGGTTGCACGACCACCCAGATGGCCGAGCTCTGTCAGGTTTCGCTCGCATCGGCGAGCCATCAGGCAGGCGTGCTGCGTTCGGCCGGGTTGATCACGACGCGCCGGACGGGCTCTTCCGTCCGCCACGAGATCACCGAGCGTGGCCTGTGCCTGTTGTCCGCGCGTCAGCAGTTCGGCAGGCCGGCCCACTGAGCGGTGGGGCGACGCGAAGAGGCTTGGCTCCGCTGGGGGAGCAGGTCCCTTCGGCCGGAGACTAAACGATCGCGCGCGGTGGACCGCTACCTCACTCTGTGGGCGAAGCCGTGAGCGAGGAGACCATCATGTCGGATTCGTCCCACCGACCCTTCGGACGCCGTACCCTCCGCCGTTGTTCCCGGAACGGTCTGGCCACGGTGGTGAGTCTGGCGCTACTCGCCGGCAGTCAGGACGGCGGCCTGACCGCTGCGGCGGCCGCGTCCCCCGCTGATCCGCAGATCGCCCTGCGCCGGGACGTTTCGGTGCCCGGCGTCGAGGCGAAGCCCGCCGCGCGCCCGGCCGATCCGGCGATGGCCGACGCGACCCGGAAGCGTACGCCGCAGCTGATCTGGCCCACGGCCGGAACGGCGGAGGTCGCCGTACCGCGGATCGGCGACGGTACGAGCCGCGGCCGGTGGGACGCTCTGCTGTCGGGCCGTCCCAAGGTGACCAGGCAACGCGCCGGCAACCTGCCGGTGTGGATCGGCCCCGGGACCGAAGCCGTCCGGAACTGGGTGTCCACCGGAAAGACCAGTGGCCCGGCCAAGGTCCGGGTGTCGATCAGCGGTCGCCAGGGGGACGCGCTGGCCGTCGAAGTCCGGCGTACAGACGGACTGAAGGCCGCGGGCACGGTCGGGCTGACGCTGGACTACTCCGCCTTCGCCGACACCTACGGTGGCGGTTGGGCGAGCCGGCTGCGCCTGTACGACGTGAAGTCCGGCAAGTCGTACGCGAGCAGCAACAAGGGCGACGGCACCGTGCGGGCCGAGGTCCCGGCCAACTCGTCGCTGCGGATGGTCGCGGCCGAGTCAGGTGGTGGCGGCGACTACGGCAAGGGAGACTTGTCCGGCGGCGCGGCCAAGTGGACGGTCGGGGGACCGTCGGGTGCCTTCGAGTGGTCGCTGCCGGTGGAGGCGCCGCCCGGCATCGGCGGACCGCAGCCGTCCGTCGCCCTGCAGTACTCGTCGTCCACCCTCGACGGCCTCACCTCGTCGTCGAACAACCAGGTGTCGGCGACCGGACAGGGCTTCGACGTCGCCGGCGGTGGAACCATCGAGCGCCGGTTCAAGAGCTGCTCCAAGGACAAGGGCAACAACGGCGCCAAGATCACCGGTGACTTCTGCTTCGCCGGCGAGAACGCCGGCCTGGCGATGACCGGTAAGACCGGTGACCTGTTCCTGGTGGCGAAGACCTCCACGTCGGAGACCTGGCGGCTGCGCGGTGACGACGGCACCGTGGTCGAGAAGCTGTGGGGCGCCGCGAACGGCGACGAAGGTGTCGCGGCCGCCGAGAAGGGTGAGTACTGGCGGGTGACCACCAAGGAGGGGATGAGGTTCTACTTCGGGCTGAACCGGCTGCCCGGCTGGGCGTCCGGCCGGCCGGAGACGCGCTCCGCGATGACGATGCCGGTGTTCGGCAACCACGCGGGAGAACAGTGCAACCGCGCCGCTTTCGCCGACTCGTGGTGTCAGCAGGCGTTCCGCTGGAACCTCGACTACGTGGTCGACCGGCACGGCAACACGATGAGCCTGTACTACGACAACGAGACCAACAACTACGCCCGCGCCGTCGTCTCCACCGCGGTCAGCCCGTACACCCGAGCCGGCAACCTGGTCAGGATCGAGTACGGCCAGCGCGACGGACAGGCCTACACCCAGAACCCGATCGGCAAGGTCCTGTTCACGCTGGCCGAGCGGTGTGAGGGCGCGAACTGCGGCCCGGCCCAGCCGGCGACGTACCCGGACACTCCGTTCGACCTGCGCTGCACGAGTACGACGAACTGCAACAACCACTTCACGCCGACGTTCTGGTCACAGAAGCGGCTTGCCAAGGTCACCACGCAGGTGTGGCGGGACACCGGCTTCAGCGACGTACAGACCTGGACTCTCCGGCACGAGTACACCAACGGCGCCGGTAGCGGACGGGCACTGTGGCTGGAAGGGGTGACGACCAACGGCAAGGTGGGTGGCGACGCCCAGATGCCGGAGACCAACTTCGACGGTGTCGGCCTGGACAACCGGGTCGATCCGGCCAACCCCGACCTGCCGAGCATGGTGTGGTTCCGCATCCAGTCCGTGCACTACGGCACCGGTGGCGACCTGGCGGTCAGCTACTCGGGCAAGCAGTGCACCGCCTCGAGCCTGCCGGATCCGGCCAACAACGACCGCCTGTGCCATCCACAACGCTGGACCCCACCGGACCAGGGCGAGCGCCAGGACTGGTTCCACAAGTACGTCGTGACCGAGGCGAACGAACTGGACCGCAGCGCGACTTCCAGTGTGCCCGCGGCGCCGGTCCCGGTGACCAGCAAGGTCGAGTACCTCGGTACGCCGGCCTGGCACTACGACGAACAGGACGGTCTGGCGGACACCACGACGCACACCTGGAACCAGTGGCGTGGGTTCGAGCGCGTCCGGCTGCGCAAGGGCGCCGCCAGTGAGCCGCAGTCGGTCACCGAGACGCTGTACTACCGCGGCATGGACGACGACCGCAGGTCGGACGGCTCCGCACGGGACGTCAAGCTGATCGACTCCACCGGCGTCGCGGTCGACGACATCAACGAGTTCTCCGGTCAGGTGCGTGAGCAGATCACCTACAACGGGTCGGCGGTCGTTGACAGGACCATCAGCGACTACTGGCGCTCCGACCAGCCCACAGCCGTCGAATCCCGTCCGTGGGGCACCCGGTACGCGTACCTCACGGGACAGAAGGGCATCACCCAGTACCAGGCCGTCGACGGCGGGGTGCTGCAGGTCGCGAACCGGCAGGAGTACGACACCAGGGGCCGGCTCCTCTGGAAACACTTCGCCAACGACGCCGGCACCACAGCCGACGACAGCTGCACCCGCTACGAGTACCTCGACAACCCGGTCACCGGGCTCCAGGAGCTCCTCAGCCGCGAGCAGACCGTCGCCGTCGGATGCGACAAGCCCTACACCAAGGACCAGGTGCTGAGCGACGAGCGGATGTACTACGACAACAACACCTCCACGACCGCCACCCCGACCCGTGGCCTGCCGACCAGAGGTGAGCGGCTGGCCGGCTTCGACGGCGGCGGCAACCCGACGTACGAGACGGTCTTCACCGCGACGTACGACGCCTACGGGCGCCGGACCACCATCTCGAACGCGGAGAACAAGACGGCGCGGGTCACGTTCTTCCCCGAGTACGGACCGACCAGCAAGGTCACCGAGACCGCACCGAACGGCATGCAGTCGTCGGAGGAGTTCGAGCCGGCCTGGGGCGAGCAGATCGCGGCCACCTCACCGGACGGCAAGCGCGCGGAGGTCACCCTCGACCCGCTCGGCCGGACCGCGAAGGTCTGGAACCCGGGACACTCCCGCGGTTCCGGCCCGGCCGACATCGAGTACGAGTACCTGCTCCGCGGCGATGCCTCGTCGGCGGTTGTCACCAGGGCCAGACTCGGCGAGGGCCGCTACGACGTGACCTACGAGCTGTACGACGGGCTGCAGCGGCTCCGGCAGACGCAGGAAGGTACGCCGGCCGGAGGCCGCCTGGTCACCGACTACCGCTACGACAGCCGTGGCAAGCAGAACATCGTCTCGGGGGCGTACTTCAACCAGGCCGCACCGAGCACCGAGATCCTGTACGTCGACGACGCCGTCGTCCCCAAGCAGGAAGTGAGCGTCCTCGACGGCGCCGACCGGCCGGTCGCGCAGATCTTCCGGTCCGAGGGACAGGAGAAGTACCGGACCAGCCACCAGATGACCGCGACCCGGCAGAGCATCGACCCGCCTCAGGGGCAGGCACCGACGACCAGGCTCACCGACGCTCGGGGCCGGCTCACCGAGGTGCGTCAGTACCAGGGCGACAGCTGGACCGGGGCCTACGACAGCACCAGGTACACCTACACCGCTCTCGGTCAGCTGAAGACGCTGACCGATGCCGGGGGCAACGTCTGGAGCTACCAGTACGACGTCCAGGGCCGCCGGACCACCGAGACCGACCCGGACCGCGGAACCACCAGGTACCAGTTCAACGCGGCCGACCAGATCGTGTCGAGCACCGACGCCCGCGGCGTGACGACCGCGTTCACGTACGACGACGTCGGGCGGAAGACCTCACAGCGCAGCGGGTCGCCGACCGGACCGGTGCAGATCGCCTGGACCTACGACACGCTGGCCAAGGGGCGTCCGAGCTCGATGACGCGCTACGTGAACGGGAACCCGTACACGACCCAGTTCACTGGCTACGACGACGCCGGCCGGGCGACCGGTCAATCCGTGACCCTGCCGGCCTCCGAAGGAGCATTGGCCGGGACCTACACGGTCTCGCAGACCTATACCGACGACGGCAAGGTGGCGACCCGCGAACTGCCCGCGGTCGGCGGACTGGCCGCCGAGACCCTCTCGACGACCTACAACGACCAGAGCCTGCCGACGGCCATGAGCAGCGAGCTGGGGACGTACGTCCGCGACAGCAGCTACACGCCGTTCGAGGAGACGGACACGCTGACGCTCGGCGAGACCAAGGGGCGCTGGGTCCAGCAACGGTTCGAGTACGAGTACGGCACCCGCCGACTGACCCGCGTGGTGACCGACCGGGAGCTGTCGCCGCGACGGATCTCGGACACGCAGTACAACTACGACCCGGCCGGCAACGTCACCAAGATCACCGACACCCCGTCGACCGCCAGCGACGAGTCGATCGACACCCAGTGCTTCGGCTACGACTACCTGCGTCGGCTCACCCGCGCCTGGACACCTGGATCGGGTGACTGTGCGGCCGCTCCGACGGCGGCCGGTCTGGGCGGCCCGGCGCCGTACTGGCACAGCTGGACGTTCGACAAGTCCGGCAACCGGCAGACCGAGAAGAAGGTGACACCGACCGGTGACACCACGACCAGTACCTACAGCTACGGCGTCGGTACGTCGGCCAACGCGCTGAAGAGCGTCACCACCGCGGGGCCCGCCGGCACGACGACGAACAACTACACCTACGACGCCACCGGAAACCTGACGTCACGCACCCAGGGCGGAAGCAGCGAGACGCTGAGCTGGACCGACGACGGCAAGCTCGCCGCCACCAGCAAGGGCTCGTCGTTCGTGTACGACGGCGACGGCAACCGGATCCTGCGCCGCGACTCCAGCGGGACCACGCTCTCTCTCGGCGAGACCGAGCTCCGGCTCGGCACCGACGGCAAACTGAGCGGCACCCGCTACTACACGTTCGGCGACGACCTGGTCGCCGTCCGGACCGACGGCAAGCTGAGCTGGCTGCTGGCCGACCTCCACGGCACTCCGGCCATCGCCGTGGACTCGACCAGTCAGGTCGTTCAACGTCGCAGGACCACGCCGTACGGCGACGTCCGCGGTACGGCGCCCGTGGACTGGCCCGGGCAGAAGGGATTCCACAAGGGCACTGCCGACCCGGACACCGGACTGGTCCACCTGGGTGCCCGGGAGTACGACCCATCGCTCGGCCGGTTCATCTCGGTCGATCCGGAGGTCGATCCGGAGGAACCGCAGTCGCTGAACGCCTACGCGTACGCGAACAACAGTCCGGTGACCTTCGAGGACTCCGACGGCCGGGTCGCGGTCGTCCTGGTTCCGGTGGCCCTGAGCGTGGTGGTCCTCGCGGTCGTGGTCGTGATCGTCGCGATCCTCGTCGCGATGGTCATCGAGCAGCTGGTCCCGGTCATCACCTGGGTCGCCGACCGGGTCTGGAGCTGGCTGGGGGCGGTGTTCCGGGCCGTCGCGCGGGCGATCGTCGTCTGGGTGACGGTGTTTCGGACCGTCCTGAAGGTCGTGATGAAACGGGTCGTCAAGTACGTGGCGAAGGTCATCGTCAAGATCATCTGGCGGTACAAGAAGGTCGCCGACAAGATCCGCAAGGCGGTGCGCAAACCACCACAGTCGATCAAACCGAAACCCAGCAAGCCGCGCCCACCGGTGCGGCAGAAACCCAGCGCCGGCGGGAACAAACCCGGGGGAGCCAACCGGCCGGGCGGCAAACCGGACAAACCGAACCGCGGCAACCCCGGGGAGCGGATCAAGCAGGATCGCGCCCAGCAACGCGCCGAGCAGGAGCGCCGCCTGGAGGAGATGCGAGAGCAGGTCCGGGAGCAGGTGGGCAACCCCCGGCGTGAGGAATGGCAGAACGAGACCGCCCAGGAGGTCAACCCGCATCCGACCAAGTACCCCGACGGCACCTCGAAGTGGAAAGAGCCCTTCAAGGGCGGAGACTTCGGTTCCATGACCGGAACGAGCGGTGGCTGGAAGGTCATCCTGACCGGCGGGTTCCTGGTCGAGGTCGTGAAGCTGATCAAGTGGTTCGGGAGTGCCGGTGGCTAGGCGGCGCGGTCTGTTGGCCGGCTTCCTCGCGCTGCTCCTGGCGGTCCCCGGGCTGGGAACCGCCGAGGCGGTCGAGCAACCTTCGACACCGGTCGACGCCACGAAGCCGGTCGAGCAACCTTCGACACCGGTCGACGCCACGAAGCCGGTCGAGCTGACGCACCTGCGCACAAAAAGCACCGAGGTGTACGCCGACTCCTCCGGCATGCGCACCCTGGTCGCACACCCCAGCCCGGTCCGCGCCCGCCGTGGGAAGGACTGGGTGCCGATCGACACCACCCTGCACCGCGGTGCCGACGGCACGGTGCGGCCGGGGGCGACCGTGACCGGACTGGCGCTGTCCGGTGGTGGTGACCGGGCGCTGGTCACCCTCACCGACCGCTCGACGAGCCTTGGTCTCACCTGGCCGACCGCGCTACCGAAGCCGGAGTTGGAGGGTGACACGGCGACCTACCGTGAAGTGTTTCCAGGAGTCGACCTCGGGGTCCGGGCGGAGCCGGACGGATTCGCGCAGTTCCTGGTGGTGAAGAACCGGACGGCCGCCGAACGGCTGACGAAGATCGACTTCGGCCTGACCACGGCCGGCCTCCGGGTCCAGGACGGCCCGGCCGGATCGACGGTTGCCGTCGACAACAATGGCCGTCCGGTGTTCAGCGCCGACAAGGCGGTGATGTGGGACAGCGCGGCCCGGCACGCGACGATGCCGACCAGGCGGTCCGGCACCGGGCTGAGCGTCGTACCGGACCGGGCACTGCTCACCGCGCCGACCACCGAGTTCCCGGTCTCCATCGATCCGTCCTGGACCGCGGGGCATCAACTGTGGACGCACGTCAACCAGATGTCGCCGAACCAGTCGTACTGGAACTACGACCGGGCCGAAGGTGCGAAGGTCGGACTGTCCTGGGACCTGGCCGTGCGGTACCGATCGTTCTTCCAGTTCGACACCAGCGCGCTGGCCGGGTCGAAAGTGGTCTCGGCAGCTTTCGACATCGTGCTCGACCACTCGCCGTCCGGCAGCCCGACGCCGGCGGCGCTGTGGCGGACCGCCGCGATCGACGCCGGGCAGCCACTGACGTGGAGCAACTCCGGTGGCCAGTGGCTCGAGGAGCTGGCCCGGGCCAGCGGCAACGCGTGGACCGGTCATCAGCCGGACATGGGTATGCGCTTCACCAGCGACACGGTCCGGACCATGATCCAGGGGATCGCGACGGCCAGGACGACCAAGGCCACCTTCGGCCTGCGGGCGCCGGACGAGGGCAACAAGTACCAGTGGAAGAAGTTCTTCCCGAACACCGCCGCTTTGGTGGTCCGTTACAACAACGTACCCCGGCCGCCGAGCAAGGTGAACTTCTCCCGGCCACGGCCGTGCGGTACGCCGGACGCGCCGACCGTGGTCAGCGGGCTGGTCCCGCCGTCGTTCTCCGCGGTGGCCAGTGACCCGGACAACGACAACCTCACCACCAAGCTGTCGATCCGCCTGGCCGGCGACGACTCCGTGGCCTACGAGTCGACCTCCACCACGACGACCTCCGGCGCGGCGTTCGCCTGGCCGCAGTTGGCCTCCGGCGCGCTGACGCCGGGCGTTCCCTACTACTACATTGCCAGTAGCAACGACAACGTGCCCGACGACGGGATCGATTTCGGCGCCGAGAGTCCGCGCTGCTATTTCGTGCTGGACGCACAGTCGCCGGCGGTGCCACAGCTGACTTCGACCGACTTCCCGGCCACCGGGGAGCCCGGCATCCCGGCCCGCACCACCGGGGTGGTCACCATCCGGCCGGGCGCCGGCGAGACCGACGTTGCCGAGTACCTGTACGGCGTCCAGCAGGACCGGGTCCTGTCCCGCGTCAAGGCCGGTGCCGATGGAGTGGCCAAGCTGCCGGTGACGGTCTGGCCCGATCCCACCACCGGTATCCCGCAACAGCGGCTCTACGTCCGCGCGGTCGACCGGGCCGGGAACGCCGGCGCGGTGACCCGTGCCTACGATCTCGTTGCCTCCGGCAATGATGCGGTGATCCCGCGGGTGCGTGGGGACATCAACGGGGACGGACGCGCGGACGTCAGCGCCGTACTCGACCAGGGGTGGGGGCGGACGGCGGTCTGGAACGTCCTGTCCAAGCCCGGTGGGTTGCAGACCGGGACTCTGGCCTGGGACTCGGGGGAGAACGGCGGGTTCGCGCTCTACCGGACCAGGCCGGTGCAGGGCGACTTCGACGGTGACCAGCGGTCCGACACCGTCCTGTTCCGCGAAGAGGCGGGTCGCCGGATCTCGGCGTACCTGCTGAAGTCCGACGGGAACTCCTACACCGCGGGCTCTACGCCGGTCTGGTACTCAGGATCGGCAGGCTGGCCGTTGAGCGGCGCCCGGATCGTGTCCGGCGACGTCAACGGCGATCAGCTGGACGACATCGCGGTGCAGCTCGACAACGGCAACGGCACGTGGCGAGTAATGCTGTATCCCGGTGGCAACCTGGGTACGCCGGTGCAATGGGTCACCACCAACGGCGACTGGTCACGCAGTGCCCCACTGCTCGCGGACATCGACGGTGACGGCCTCGACGACCTCGTCGACATGATGAACCTGGGCAACTGCCGTACGCAGGTCACCGTGCGCAGATCCACCGGGACGTCGTTCAGCGCGACCTCGACCACGGTGTACGACGGGTCGTCGTACTGCTGGGAGAAGAGCCGGCCGGTCGTTGCCGACGTCAACGGTGACGGGCTGGACGACGTGGTGGCGATGTACGAGCACGGGCCGTCCGATCTCGCGCTGCGCGTGTTCTTGTCCAACCGGACCGCCCTGACCGAGTCGCAGTGGTACCGCGGAGCGCTCGATCCGGCCAAGGCGGCGCTGAGCGCAGGCGACTACACAGGCGAAGGGAAGGACGACGTCGCGCTCGTGTACGCGCTGGGCGGCGGCGGCCGGGACGTGTTCACGCTCGTGTCGAACGGGTCCTCGTTCGCTGCGCCGGTCTCGAAATGGCGTGAGCCCGCGGTCGGTGCCACCACCGGTCCCAAGTTCGACATCGACAACCGAGCCTACGAGTTGGTCGCGCGGCACAGCAGCAAGTGCCTCGACGTACCGAACGCGAGCCAGACCGACGGTGTGGCCTTCCAGCAGTACCAGTGCGTCGGCACGCTCCAGCAGAGGTTCCGGCTGGTCCAGATCGCAGGCACTGACCAGTTCGAGGTGCACACGGTGCACGCGAACGGTGTCGCCGTCGACGGCAGACCGCGCTGCCTGGACGTTGACCGGATGCTGCAGGACGACGACGTTGCCCTGCAGCAGAGGCCCTGCTCGAATACGGCCAGCCAGCAGCTGACGGTGGAGTATCTGGAGGGCAGTAGTTACGACACCGTGGTGCGCTTGCGCTTCGCGCACAGTGCGAAGTGCGCCGGGGTACGGCAGTCGTCGCTGGGAGACGGCGCGCCGGTGGTCCAGCAGACGTGTTCGGCGGAAGCCAGTCAGCAGTGGATCCTGCGGCCGGTCTTCACCGGGCAAACACTGAGCGGCCGCTACCGCATCGCCTCGGCCCGCGGTGGCAAGGTGCTGGACATCGTGGACTGTGGGACGAATCCGTCCACCATGGACATCCGGACGTGGTACTGGGTGCCTGCAAGTCCCTGTCAACGCTGGCAGATCGTGCCCAAGGGCGATGACATCTACCAGCTGCACGACCCGAACTCGCGGACCGACATCGACGTCCAAGGCTGCCCCGGCAGCGCTGGATCGCCTGTGGTTCCGGTGCTGCCGAACGACACCGCGGAATGCCAGGCCTGGCGTATCGAACCAGCAGCCGACAACACCTGGAGCATCGTGCAGAACACCTCCGGACGCTCGATGGACGTGGCCGGCTGCAGTGACCTGGTCGGCGCCGACGTGATCACCTGGCCGTACTGGAACGGCGCCTGCCAGCGCTGGGTGCTGACGCCGATGAACTGACTGCGCCGTCCATACTTCGTCGGGAGCCACTCTGCTGTACAGCGCGGCGTGCACCGTGCCGGCGGTCTTCGTGTCAGCCGGTACGGTCCTGTGATCCGAACGCCGAGTTGGCGATATCCCCCCACCTCACGGCATTTCGGCGGCTCAGTTCAGCGATCCGCTGCAAGCTGAGCGCCGGTAGGCCATGCACCGCTTGACCTTCGATGAGGTCCGCCTGGAGCCGAAAGGAGCTGAGGACCGTCCGTCCCGCTTCCGTGTACCGCAGGGAGGGGTCGCGCATCAGGCTGTCCAGGAGTGCGCCGGGCGCGCGATCCTCGGGCATCGAAGAGGCGCCAGTGGACCGGTTCTTCGCCCTCGTGGTCGCCTGACGTGGTTGTACCGGATCCTCACCTCGCTCGAGCCGCGCTTTGACATCACGCACCGTTGACGCCGATATTCCCGCGGATCTGGCCACCTCACGGAGTGAGGCGTCCGGTCGGCGCTCCAGGATCTCAGTGGCCATCCTGCGTCCTGCGGCCGCGTTGATGGGCCGGACTCTCCCGTCCAGGCCGCGCCGCGCAGTGCGAGCGCTGGCTCGGCGATCCGCGCGTCTGATCACTCCCACGACCTTCGCCGACAGTCCGACTTCGCGTCCGACTGCGCGGTCGGACCAGTCTGGGCGGATCGCGATGATCCCAGCGGCGGCCGCCTTGCGGTCGGCCGGTTCAAGAGGCAAGCCATGCGCACCATTCGCGCGGACGGCTCTCAAGAAGGCCTCTTCGTCGTCGTCGTCAACGAGGATGGCAAGGATCTGCGCCGAACCGCGCAGGTGTGCCGCACGCCAACGGTGCAATCCATCGACGATTCGCAACGACTCCCGCTGAACCAGTACCGGCGCGAACTCCGCATCCGAATCAGCGAGCCGAACCGCGTAGTCCTCGTCGACGCCGACCCGTCGGAGCACCACTCCGGGGCTGAGTCTGCTGAGTTCGATCGGCACTGCCGCTACCTCATGGTCGGCGCTACTCCACGACGAACTGGGCGGTCGGGAAGACAAGCTGGCACCCCCATCGAATCCTGCAGGGTCGCGGACCGAGCGCCCCGAGGCGGACGGAACCTGGCAAGCGGACTAGATTGGTAACGTTCAGCGACACTACGACGGCATTGCGGTCTGCGCCAGGTACAACCCATACAGTTCGCGTTGTATCAGTCGCGAGATCTCGTTGCGCGTACTCTCGTTCTTCCGTTCGAGTGCAGACGATCCGCAGTTGCACAGTTGCGACCACGCAGTACGGCGAGGAAGCGTTGGTGTTCGTCTGTGGCGAGTTCGCCGGAGGGGTAGGTGTGCTGACGTGATTGCCGAAGCGCAACGGCGCTGCTGTCGAACAGGCCTGGTCTGATGACAGGGCAGGCCTCCTGCACACCTCGACCAGGTGATGCCCTGCAACAGACAGATCTTGTGGTCGTAGGGTCCGGCCTCTTCGGTCTGACTGTGGCCGAGCGGGTAGCGCGCGACTCCCGACGTCGGGTCTTGATCCTGGAGCGACGCCCGCATCTCGGCGGCAACGCCTATTCGGAAGCCGACAGCACGACCGGTATCGAGGTCCACCGCTACGGATCTCATCTCTTCCATACTTCGAGCGACCGGGTCTGGCAGTACGTCAACCAGTTCACGGCCTTCACGAACTATCGCCATCGGGTCTTCACCGTCCATCGCGGACAGGTTTATCCAATGCCGGTCAACCTTGCGACGATCTGTGCGTTCATCGGCCGGCACCTCAGCCCAACTGATGCGCGCGCATTCGTGGCGGCGCAGGCACAGGAGGCCGCCGGCGCCGCCGGGAACTTCGAAGAGAAGGCCATCTCTGTCGTCGGACGCGCTCTCTACGAGGCCTTCTACCGCGACTACACCGCGAAGCAATGGCAAACTGATCCGCGCGAGCTTCCGGCATCGCTGGTCGGCAGGCTCCCGGTCCGGTACACCTTCGACGACAGCTACTTCGACGACAAGTACCAGGGCCTCCCGCTCGACGGATACACCACCTGGCTGCGCGGGATGGCGGACCATCCGAACATACAGCTCGAACTCGACGTCGACTTCGCCGAAGTGCGGCACCTCGTTCCACCGACGACGCCCGTGGTCTACACAGGCGCGTTGGATGAGTACTTCGGCCGAAGCCGCGGCGCGCTCGGCTGGCGTACGCTGGACTTCTCTCGCGAAGTCGTCGACACGGGGGACTTCCAAGGGACCGCGGTGGTCAACTACGCCGACCGCGAGGTCGCGTTCACGCGAATTCACGAGTTCCGGCATCTCCACCCGGAGCGGACTTCCTATCCCAGGGATCGCACCGTCATCATGCGTGAGTTCTCCCGAGCCGCTGGAGAGCGGGACGAACCGTACTATCCGGTCAACACGCCCGCGGATCGGCAACTGGTGAAGTGTTACCGCGAACTCGCCGCCGCGGAGTCGCGCCGGGCCAACGTGCTGTTCGGTGGTCGGCTGGGGACCTATCAGTACCTGGACATGCACATGGCGATCGCATCGGCGCTGACCCTGTACGAGAACAGGATTTCTCCGCACTTCTCGCAGGGGCGTCCGCTGTGGAGTGCCGACTGAGGTCCGCGTCGGCTACTGGTTTCACAGCCTCCGCAAGACATCCGCGACGCCGAACTTCTGCCCGGCGGTCGATGGCAGCGTGGTGATCGCCCGGGATTGAAGGATGCTCACTCGAGGACGCTCGCCGTCCTGTGCGGCCCACTCGACATCTTGTGGGCCGCCGAGCGCCTGCTCGAGTGCCAGGCCGACGCGGGCCACTTCGGCGACCAGAGGCGAGTCGGGCGTGATGCCGCCGTCGGCAGCAGGCCCGTCGAGGACGCTGAGCGAGAGACGATCAACGCGGTACCGGAGCGGGTCGACGCTTCCGTCGCAGACGAGGGCGGCGGACTGCGGCACCAGCTCGACCACCAGGACCGCCGGATCCGGCCGGACAGGGTCGACCGAGAAGAGCACACCGGCCCAGTCGGCACGCACCATTTCCTGAACAAGAACGGGCATCTGCCGAAACGACGGTTCGTCGGCCTCTGCACCGGACTCGGCCTCGAGGTGGGTCCGGTAGCGCTCGGCCCGGCCATCACGTCCACTGGCGCGGCAGCGTGCGACCGCATCGATGATGGCCTCGATGCCGCAGACATCGAGGAAGCTGGTGAACTGACCGGCGAAGGATCGCTGCGGCCCGTCTTCTGCGACGGCGCTGGAGCGGACGGCCACCGCTCGGCCATGACCGATCCACCTGCGGCACGCGGCGGTCAGTTCGGCGTGTGTCAGCGGGTGGCACTCGGACCCGTCCTGTTCCGCCTCTTGACCGGCACCGGTCAGTACCGGCGCGTTCTCGGTGATCACGAAACCCGGCGGCACGGCGAAACCGTCGCGGCGGAGCCGCCCGAGGACATGAGCCTTCCCGCCCACCAACCGGCGATCGTCAACCTCCGACAGCGGCACGATGCGACTGGTCAGCTTTCCTCCTCGACCGGGATGACGGTTCCGGCGGAGCCGTCGAGGACGACCCGCTGGCCGGTGGACAGCGTGCTGCAGGCGGAGCGCACGCCGACGACCGCCGGTACGCCGTACTCGCGCGCGACGATCGCGGCGTGGGCCATCACGCCACCGATCTCGGTGACGAAACCCCCGATGATGTCGAAAACCCCCGTCCAGACGGCGGATGCGGTCGCCGCCACCAGGATGTCGCCGGGTTGGACCAGGTCGAGCTCGGTATCACTGCGAACCACCCGCACCCGTCCTTGCACCCGGCCAGGACTCGCCGCGTGACCGGACAGGCCGACTGCCGGCCGCGGCTGGTCGCCGTCCGCGCCGAAGAGCAGGCGGATCGCTGGATCGCCTCCGGCGGTCGGCTCGTTGCCAAGGCCGGCGGGCGGCTGCCAGCGCTTCAACGCGTCGATGATCTCGAGCCGCCGTCGAACACGATCCTGGATGCGGCGACGCATGCCGGTGGGCGCACCGGTGCTCCAGGACGCGGCGGCTTCGTACAAGGCCTGAGCGACCTCGAACCTGTTCAGCAGGAAGACATCATCCTGCGTGCGCAGAAGGTCGGCGTTCACCAGTACCGTCGCGAACTCCCGGATCTTGCGCCAGAAGACGAGGTGGAACCAGTTCTCCAGGTAGAACGAGTGATCCTCGACGAACGCGCAGACCTGCCGCGCGGAGTCCAGGGCGCCGTCGAACTGTTGCCGTGCTTCGGGCGAGCTGAGGAGGCGTCGATAGGAGGCGGCCAGTTCGTCCGCCTGTCGACGGCGGTCGGCGGCCGTGGGTCGGGCGGCGGACCCGGAGGTGTCGCCGAGTCGTTGCCGGATGTGGTTCCAGACCACTTCTGGGTGGTCCCGCCATGATCTGCTGTCGTGCTTCAGCCCGCTGTCGCTCGCGATGTTGAACCAGGGATCCGCGAGGTCCTGCCACGCCGCCAGCCATGCACGTCCTGTCTCACGTTGCTGCAGGAGGGGAAGAGCTTCGAAGTAGTCGTGCCCGTGGATCAGGTCCTCGAGACCGTACTGCGTCGCAGTCGCGGCGAGCCGTACGACTCCGTCCTGGGCGCGAAAGAGCACGCTGTCGTGGCCGGCCAGCAGGTGGGCGACAGTCTGGTCGGTGACGCCGGGGAAGTAGTGCTGGGCCAGGTCGTACAGGCTGAGGTAGGCCGAATATCCCAGCGTCAGCAGCTCGAAGTGATGCTGCCAGGCCGTGAACAGATTGGCGATCGTTCGGTCGTACCGCTCGAGGAGCAGCCTGCTGCTGGCCCTGACGGCGCCGTCGCGCAGGACTTGATCCTTTTCCAGCGTGGGCAGATCCGGGACGGCAACGGCGTCGGTGTCGGCGATCAGCGCCGTCACCCGGTCCAGCCATCTGCGGTGAAGGCGTGGCCAGTTCGCGTAGTAGTAGTCGGATCGATCGGCGAAGACCTCGGCGCGGACCGCTCGCTCCTGGGTGTCGGTCACCGGCACCGGGCTCAGATACGAATAACCGTTGAGGATCCGGTGTTCGGTGCCGTAACCGCCGGGCAGGGAGAACACCCGTGAGGTCCATTGCCCTTTGGCCAGGCGCACCGCCTCGTTGACGATCGAGTCGAAGGGGTACTTCACGCCGGGATGGTGCAGGCTGTCCTGGAGCCAGAACGCGCTGCTTTCCCACGTCGAGTTCTCGGGGCTGAAGAGAAGGTACTCGGGATACATCTCCTGCCAGCCCTCGGCACCGGGCGGCGTCTTGATGTCGTGCGGAGCGGACTCTCCCGCCTGCATGCGGCCTCCTGCCTCTGCCGGATCTCACGGCGTCACAGCGCACCAAGTCCGGGGAGTTTACCCGCGCTGCAGGCTGAGCATAAGGTCCGCAGGGCCGGCCGCCACTTCCTACGATGGCAGCGAACGGCTGGGCCCTGGACCTGGGAGGCGCGGTATGGCGGACGATCCCGACCACGGGGCCTGGGTTCTCTCAGCGGTCCGCCTGGCGTCGGCGCGGACGCTCCTGCACGATGCCTCGAGACCGGTCACGTTGTGGCGCCAGCGGGCCCGGTACGCGCTCCTGGTCGGGATCACCCGCTCGATCGGCCTCAGCGCGAGCTCGGTCGGTCGTCGGCACTGCCGGGTGATCCACGCTACGCCTGGTCACTGCGTCCTGATGTACCCCGAACGCGAGGCTGACGTGGTCGAAGCGAACCTCGCCGCGTCGCGGGACTGGCTGACCGGGATCGGCATCCTCACCACGCTGCACCGCGCCGATGAAGCAGTCGGCCTGGAGCCCGGATCATGGCCGCGGTTCGAGGCGGCCTGGCGCCTGGTTCAGCGCGACCCGGCGCCGAAGGAGGCGTTGCGCACGAAGTTCTCCGGTAGCTCGCCGATCTCCCTCGACGATGTCGGTGCGGCGTTGGCGACCGCGCGGCATCCGTTCGCCCGGCAGATCAGCAGGGAATGGCGGTCGGTCGTCGCATGCTGGGATCCCGCGGGGTTCCCTGCGTTCCTGGGCCACATGTCGGTGGAAGACCTGCTGGCACGTGAGGTGGTGCCGAACGGGCTCGGCCTGGCACGTCTGGACGCGCGCGGCTTCCGGCCGGCGTTGGTGGGCGAGGTGCTGTCCGGCCGCGAGCTTCTGGCGCGTGGAGCTCAGCTCGGGCGGTGGTTCATCGTGGAAGTTCCGCGGCTTGTCGCCGGAATCAACGACGGACAGCCGGCAGCTGGTCGGGTCGGCGTCCTGCTGTCGGTTTCCGACGACATCGTGCTGGTGGGCAGCACGCCAGTTGTTGCCGCCGCTCATCGTCTCCTTGCCCGGGAGTGGGCCGTCAGCGGTGTCGGCGTGCTGGTAGCAGGGATGTCCTCGCCGGGGTCGGGGAGCACCTTGGCCGACTTGAGCCGGGCTGCCCTTGCCGATCTCACTGTGCGGACTGCTGAATTCCGAGCACATGAACCAGTCGGGCCGTTGCCCGGTAGGGATCTCGGCGACTCGCCTCGTACTCGACGGCCTGGAGCAGCAGCAGTTCGTCCTCGGGCAGGCTGTCCAGGTCAGCGCGATGATCGCTGAACACGCCGACTCCGTACCAGGCCTGCTGTGAAACGCCGTATCGCTGCAGGACGGCCGTCAATCCCTCGACCGTGTCGCCACGGGTGGCGGCGCCGAGCCATCCGGTCGTGCTCTGAGCCCCGAAGCTGGCGAGCGCCTCGGCAAAGTCCCCTTGCAAGGCCGGTCGGTAGGCGAGCGCGGCCGCGTTCTTGGTGACCACCGAGACGAGTCCGCCGGGGGCGCAGAGACGAACGAGGGCGCGGACCTGGGGCTCCGGATCGGCGCTGTACATCAGAACGCCGTGGCACAGCACTCCGTCGAAACCACCGGCGGGCAGTTCATCGGCCGCTTCTTCGGCGGTCATCGCAAGGACTGTCATCCGGGCCCGCAGTCCGGGGGGCAGGCTGCTGATCAGTTCTTCGGCCCGGCGCCGCATTAGCGGCGACGGCTCCACCAAGGTGACATGGTGTCCTTGACGCGCGAGCGCGACCGCCTGCTGACCGCCGCCGGCGCCCACGTCGACGAGTCGGGCCGGCCGTACGGCGAGGTGCTCGCCGATCTGGCGCGTGATCAACTCGATGCGCACTCGCCCTCGCGGGGTCCGGTAGTGCTTCAGGAACCGGTCGACGACGGCGTGATCCTCGTTCCACATCCGAACCATCGTATGGACCATGCCGCTGCGTCGCCACCGCGCGACACCGTGTTGTCAGGGCATCTCGAACTTCATAGAGTGCTACAAACCACGGCAGACTGGGGCGACGATGAATTCGGACAAGCTGATCAACAGCATCAGCCAGGCTCTGCAGGATGATTCGCGCGTGTTGGCGGCGTGGCTGAGTGGTAGCCGCGGGCGGGGCACGGCTGATCGTTACAGCGATGTGGATGTCTGGCTGGTGGTGTCGGCTGACGACGTGGCCGGTTTCATCGAGGACTGGCCCGAACTGTCCGATCGGATCACGCCGACGGTGCTGCGGCAACAAGTGGGTGGCGGGCCGGTGTTCAATGCGGTCACGCCGGACTGGCAGCGCTTCGACATCGCGATCGGCACCCCCGAGGACGTCCCCAACCGCAGCCGCTCGACGCTCCGGCCGCTGTTCGACCGGGCCGGTCTGACCGAGAAACTCAAGGACGTCGGTGAGGCGTTGGCGCCGAATCCTGGCCGGGTCGCGGGCCTGACGACCGAGTTCTTGCGGGTCCTCGGTCTGCTTCCTGTGGTGGTCGGGAGAGAAGAGTACGTGGTCGCGGCGTCCGGCACGGGTTTGCTGCGGCAGTTGCTGATCCAGTTGATGCTCGAGGACGTCGCGGTCGAGGACCGCGGCGGCGTGCTGCGTCTGAAGGGACTGCTGCCGCCGCAGCGGCTGGCCGAGTTGGCCGAACTGCCGGCGATCGAGGCGACTCGCGCCGCCGCCCTGGCCGGTCACCTTGCCTGCGCCCGGGCCTTTCTGCCGCTGTCCAGGGAACTGCACGGTCGCTGCGATCTGGAGTGGCCCGAGGAACTGGAGGCAGCCGCCCGTCGGCACCTGCGAGCCGAGCTCGATCTGGAACTCGACTGAGGTCCGGCCGTGCGGACCGTGGTGGTGGGCGCCGGCCCGGTCGGTCTCGGCGTCGCCTATGCCCTTGGTGATCAGGACTGCATCGTGCTCGAGCGGGAGTCCGAGGCGGGTGGTCTGTGCCGCTCGTTCACGGTCGGCGGTGCGACGTTCGACTACGGCGGCCACGCCTTCTTCACCAAGCACGCCGAGGTCGACGAGTTGCTGACCCGGTTCGCGCCGCACGAGCTGTACCGCCAGCCACGCAACGCCTGGGTCTACGCGTACGGCACGTTCGTGCCCTACCCGTTCCAGTCCAACCTCTTCGGCCTGCCGGTCGACGTCGTCGCGGACTGTCTGCTCGGTGCGGCGCGGCAAGCCGCGGCTGCCGGCGACCCACCCGCCAGTCTTCGGGAGTGGATCACCGCATCCTTCGGTGACGGCATCGCCCGGCATTTCCTGATGCCGTACAACGAGAAGCTGTGGGCGCATCCGCTCGACGTCGTGGCACCGCAGTGGACAGGTGAACGGATCGTGCAGCCCGATCTCGAGGACATCGTGCTCGGTGCGCTGTCGCGACGCGACTACCGCAAGTACCCCAACGCCAACGTCCGCTATCCCCACCAGGGCGGCTTCGTCGAGCTCTACCGCCCGCTGAGCACAGCGGTAGAGCACCGGATCCAGTACGACGAGTTCCGGCAGGTGGATCTGGCCCGGCGGACAGTGGTGACCAAGTCCGGGACGGCGTTGCCGTTCGACGCTCTGGTGGCGACGCTGCCGTTGCCGGACCTGGTCGCCCGAACCATCGACGCACCCGCTGAGGTCAGGAGCATCGCGCAGCGTCTGCGGCACAACTCCCTGTATCTGGTGAGCCTTGCAGTGGATCCGGCGAACGCGTCGGACATGCACCGGGTGTACGCCGCTGATCCGGAGATTCCGTTCCACAAGCTGGTGCTCAACAACAACTCGTCGTCGTCGCTCGCCGCGGCCCCGGTTTTCGGCATGCAGGCCGAGGTCTCGTTCTCCGAACACAAGCAGGTCGCGCGTGACGGTCTGGTCGACCGGGTGGTCGCGGCGCTGGTGCGGATGGGACTGCTGCGCTCGCCGGCCGACGTCGGCGCCTGCGACGTGCGCGAAGTTCGCTATGCGTATCCGGTCGCGACGACCCAGACACCGGCCGCGGTCGCGGACCTGCGAGAGTTCTACGCCGGACACGGCGTCATCCTCGGCGGCCGGTTCGGAGAGTGGTCCTACATCAACTCCGACAGTGCCCTGCAACGGGGACTGGACATCGGCAGGGAACTGGTCCGGTGACGCCGCCGGGCGCGATGGTCGTCGTACCGCCCACCGTCGGGCATGTCAATCACGGCGTCGCCCTCGCGAACGTGGTCCGGGAGGCAGGTTTCCTACCGGTCTTGATCACCGGCACCGCGGCACTCGGCCACGTGCGCCGGCTGAACCTGGAGTACCCGTGGGCTTGCCTGCCGTCGCACGACCTGGAACACCTGGACCGGGACGACCCGCGGCGCCGACCGCACCTCGAGCAGCTTTGCGACCCCCGGTTGGTTCGGGCCGCAGTGCGCGACCAACGCGATCTGGTCGCTCGGCACCGCGCCGCGATGGTCATCGGGAAGGACTACTTCGCTGCCGTCCTGACCGCTGCCGCCTGCGGCATCCCGTACGTGTCCTACTACACGGATGGCGTCGAGGCGCTCCTCCACGCAACGTCGCGTCAGACAGTTTCGGACCCGGACGGGCTGACCAGGAACCTGCGGGAGGTCGCCGCCAAGGAAGCGATCGACGTCGACCTGGCGACAGTGCCGGACACGCTGCGGTCCGGTGTCCTCAACATCGTGCGGGGCTTCCCCCGGACCGCCGCGGTCGCTCCGCAGGCCTGGCAGGCAGACGAGGACACGATCGTGTTCGCAGGTGCGCTGACCTATGACGCCTCGGTGGCGGAGGTCGATCGGTGGTCGCGGCTGATCGCCGAGCTGGGGCGGCCGCTGTACTACGTCACCTTCGGAACGACGCTCGGTGACCCGCGTCGCTTCGCCGCTGTCGCCGATGCCGCGCAGTCGCCTGCCGGACGCTGGCTGGTCGCCGATCCGGACGACGAGTTTCCCGCGGCCGCCTCCCACGTGGTCGTCGAGCGTTACGTTCCCAATGCCGCCGCACTGGCCAACGCCACCGTGGTGATGCACCACGGTGGCCACGGCACCACCTTGTCGGCGCTGATGGCCGGCGTTCCACAGTTGGTCGTTCCGGACAATCCGCGGACCCAGCAGTCCACTCACGGCCTGGTACTGCAGGAACTCGGGGTCGGTCAGCTGATGAGTGCGCAGGAGTGCTCCGGAGAGGCCATCGTGGATGGCATCGCGAACCTGAGTCAGCCGGCGGTCCGCGCCCGGGCGCTTGGCTTGAGCGACCGGCTTCGTGCTGATTCCGAGGCGTACCGATCCGAGCTGACGCGTCGCCTCGCCGCCGTGGGGCGAGGATGAGCGGACTCTCCCCGGCTTATCCGCGCTGCTTCGTCGCTGTCGCCCCGTGCGAGTCCCTGTCAGTCGCACAGCACTGCCGGCTGTCAGGTGACGTTCCCGTCGCCTTGGATTGGGCCGAACCCGCGGTTCTTCATGTCACCTTGGCCTTCCTCGGCTGGCTGACCGCGGAGCGCTGTGATGTCGTCCGCAAGGTCGTCGGCCGTGTGGAGACCAAACCTCCGGCCAGGCTCACACTGACGGGCAGGGCCCGCGTTGTCGGCGCGGAGGAGACTCGAAGTCTGGTCGCCGAAGTGGCTCCCGACCCAGCGTTGATGGACTATCGGTCCGCAGTGGCCGAGGCGCTTGCCGCGCAGTTCGGATCAGTGGCTCCGGCTGACCGGTACTGGCCGCACGTGACCATCGCCAAGGTGGCACCCGGTCCGCTGCCGGCCGACGAGGCATGGGTCGTCGACCGGATCAGCTTCGCCGTGTCGTCTGCACGGCTCTGTGCCGGGCGAACGCTCTGGATCGAGCCGCCGGAGCCGCCGCCTGATGAGGATCAGGCCAGGTAGCCGTGGATCGCCTGGTAACGCCGGATGGGAAGTTCTGGTGCACGGATCACCGATTCCGGCTGGAAGACCAGATCCGACGCCGACAGGCTGCCGAGCAGGCTCCCTGTGATGCCTTTGGCGATGCCCACACCTGGGCAGTAGTGACGCCCGCCGCCGAAGGTGAACGAGCGGGCGGACCCGCTGCGGTTGGCCCACCGCAGCGGGTGGGGAAAGGCGGTGGGGTCGAGATTGGCGGTGGCAAGACCGATGACCACTCGATCCCCGATCGACAGCCGATGTCCGCCGATCGTGACCGGTCGTCGAGGGTATCTGCTCGTGAAGCGGAAGGGCGTGGCCAGCCGCAACGCCTCGTCCCGCAGCGTCTCCAGTGGCAGGGTACGCAACGCGGCTCGGTCGAGAGACTCACCGATCAGACCGACCGTGGCGACGACGGGATCGTAGGCGCCGGTGACGACCTGGGCGAGTGCGGCGGTCGCCGCCTCCGGCCCCGCAGCCGGTGAGTTCCACAGCGCCGAGAGCTCGGCGACGAGTGGTGCGGTGGCTCCGCGGCCGGCCCGGATCTGCGCGTCGAGCCAGCCGTGCAGCTCAGAGATCGCGGCCATCGTCTCCGCCGCGCGGTCGGCCTGCAGCGCAGGTGTCGCCAGCTCGTCGATCAGAACAGATCCCCAGGCGATGAGCTGGGCCGCATCGTCGCCCACGATGGACGACACCGCGTGCTCGGCGACCGGACGGGCGACGTCGGCCATCCAGTCGAATCTCTCGCCGCGCAGTTCGGTGATCCGCCGTGTCGCAAAGGACTTCCACGCCGGCTCGGCCTGGGCCAACGACAGCCGACGAAGACCGCGGACGATCGCCGACCGAACCCGGTCGTGGTACTCCCCGTCCGAGAACACCGGCCATTTGGCGAAGAACCCTCTCGTGCTCTCGAACAGCTGCCGGTGCGCGGGATCCGCGGTGTCGAGTCGGCGGCTGGAGCTCCGGTCACTCCACAGGGACTCGTCGGCCAGGACTCGGCCGGCGTGGTGGGCCGAGTACACCAACAGTCCACTCCGCGTTCGCTCCACCGCGCGATCGGCCACGGTGGCGGCGAGTACGAGGTTCGCGTCGTCAGCGCTGTAGTCGGCAAAGATGTCCAGTGCGCGGCCCATCAGCCGAAGGTAACATGACGTTTCGAGGAGGAGCGGTTGCCAACTCAGCGGCGTCACACCCCCGCGCTCACAGCGCTGTTGCGTGGCCGGTTCGGGTCCCATCGCAAGGTGATCGGCATCCTTGGCGTGGTGCACACCGTGCAGGTGCTGGCCACGCTGCTGATCCCCACGCTGTACGCCGATGTCATCGACCACGGAGTACTGGTCGACGACATCGGCCACGTCATCTCTGGTGGCGGCCTCATGCTGGCCCTCACCGTCCTGCAGGTCTGCTGTGCGGCATGGGCCGTTCGGCTGAGCGCCGGCATCGCGATGAACCTGGGCAACCAGGTCCGTACCGACGTGTTCGCACAGGTGCAGCGATTCTCCGGGCTCGACGTCGCACGTTTCGGTGTCGCGTCGTTGTTGACCCGGACCACCAACGACGTGCAGCTGATTCAGATGCTGGTCTTCACTGCCTTGGCGATCTCCTTTCCCGCGCCTCTGATCGGCATCGGCGGCGTGGCCCTCGCGCTGGGGCAAAGTGTGTCGTTGTCGGCCGTGCTCGCCGTCGAGCTGCCGATCCTGGTGGCGGTCATCGGGTTTGTCATCGGCCGGATGATTCCCCATGCCACCGCTACCCAGCGCCACGTCGATCGCGTCAACAAGGTGATGCGGGAACAGATCATCGGCACCAGGGTGATTCGGGCGTTCGTACGTACCACCCATGAACAACGCCGCTTCGCCGATGCCGTCCAGGAGCTGACCGCGGCAGGAGTCCGGACCGGACGACTGCAGGTGTTCTTCGGCGCGACGGCGATCCTGATCTCCACCCTTGCCGCTGTGGTGGTGATCGGGATCGGCGGTCCTCGCGTTGCCGCGGGGCAGCTCGAGCCGGGAACTCTCATCGCGGTCCTGAGCTATCTGGCCTTGGCACTGAACGCGGTGATGGTGGCGATGGGCGTCTTCATCATGCTGCCGGCCGCCCGGGCCAGTGCTGTGCGGATCGGCGAGGTGCTGACCACCACACCTTCGATCATCGACCCCGTGGCGCCTGACCCATCGCCGTCGGGCCCCGGACAGCTGGAACTCAGCGGGGTCAGTTTCGGCTATCCGGGCGCGGAGGAGCCGGCCGTACGGGATGTCGACCTTGTGGCCCGGCCAGGCCGGCTCACCGCGGTCGTGGGTTCCACGGGGAGCGGTAAGACGACGCTGGTCAAGCTCATCGCCCGACTGCTCGACACGGAGGCCGGCACCCTTTCGATCGACGGTACAGACGTCCACCGGATGCGCAGGAGCGATCTTGTTCGGCTGGTCGGCCTGGTGCCACAGCAGCCGTTCCTCTTCTCCGGAACAGTTGCCTTCAATCTGCGCTACGGCAATCCCGATGCCACTGACGACGAGCTGTGGCATTCGCTGGAGGTCGCGCAGGCGCGTGACTTCGTCGAGGCGATGCCCGGCGGACTCGACGCAGCGGTAGGACAGGGAGGCTGCAGCGTGTCCGGCGGCCAGCGTCAGCGGCTGGCGATTGCCCGGGTGCTGGTGGCCAAACCGCGGATCTACCTGTTCGACGACGCGTTCTCCGCCCTCGATGCGGCGACCGAGGCGGCGTTGCGACAAGCCCTGACGACGGAGATCGGCCATGCCACCCAAGTGGACGTCTCCCAACAGGTGTCGACCGTTCACGATGCCGATCACATCATCGTTCTCAGTTCTGGCCGGGTCGAGGCGGCCGGTACGCATCAAGAGTTGCTCGCCGCGAGCTCCACCTATGCAGAGCTTGTCAGCTCGCAGCTCTCGTCGTGGCAGTTGCGATGAGTGGGTCCCCACAGCCCGCGGCGCACAAGGTGCGGTTCCGCATCACCGCGCTGAGGGTCGTTGCGACTCTGGGGGTTGACCGCGCCCGGCTCGTCGCGGTCGTCGTCCTCGCGGTCACCGGCGTCGGCTTGACCGTTGTCGTGCCGACGTTGCTCGGGCAGGCAACCGACTTGGGCGTCAAGGGCATCCGCGGCGACGGAGTCGACCATGCCGCGCTGCGGCGGCTGCTCCTGATCGCCGCGGGGTTGACCGTCTGTTCGTGGCTGCTCCAGATCGCGCAGGGGCGTTTGATAGCGGCTGTCGTGCAGGCGATGGCAGGCAGGCTTCGGGTCGGCATCGAGGCCAAGATCTTTCGGCTACCGGTCAGCTACTTCGACCTTCGGCCGCGGGGTGAGGTCCTGTCCCGTGCCACCAGCGACATCGACAACCTCGCGAACACGTTGCAGCGGGTCTTCGCGCGTGTGCTCGGATCGAGCCTGCTGATCGTCGGGACGCTCGCGATGATGTTGCGGATCTCGCCGGTTCTGGCTGGAATCGTCCTCGCGACAGCGCCGCTCACCGTGCTCACGGCACGGGGGATCGGCAAGCAGGCGCAGCCGGCCTTCGCCAAGCAGTGGGCCGTGGCCGGCAAGCTGGCCGGCCACGTCGAGGAGACCTACAGCGGGCACGACCTCATCGCTGCGTTCGGCCGTCAGGATCAGGCGGCCCGCGTCCTGGGTTCGTCCAACGACGAACTGCGGGATGCGAGTGTGCGGTCGCAGTTCGTCTCCGGTCTCACCGCGCCGGTCACAGCATTCATCGGCAACGCCACGTACGTGCTGGTGGCCGTTATCGGTGCTTTGCAGGTGGCCGCCGGTACGTTGACCATCGGTGGCATCCAGGCGTTCGTCCAGTACGTCCTGAACTTCAACCAACCGGTGACGACGCTCGCGTCCCTGGCCGGGCAGATCCAGTCGGCAGTCACGTCGGCTGAGCGCGTCTTCGACCTCCAGGACGTGGAGGAAGAGCCGGCAGGGACCTCGGCCGGGCGGCCCGCCGTCATCGCCGAAGGCCGAGTCGTGTTCGACCGGGTCTCCTTTCGCTATCGCGCCGACGTGCCAGTGATCGAAGATCTCTCGCTGACCGTCGAGCCGGGACGGATGGTCGCGATCGTCGGTCCTACCGGTGGCGGGAAGACGACGCTGATCAACCTGCTGTTGCGCTTCTACGAGGTCGATGCCGGCACGATCAGCATCGACGGAACCGGCATCACCGCGATGACCCGGCAGTCCCTTCGCCGGCACATCGGGATGGTTCCGCAGGACACCTGGCTGGCCAGCGGAACCATCGCCGAGAACATCGCCTACGGGCGCCCGGACGCGTCCCGCGAGGAGGTCGTCGACGCGGCTCTCGCCGCGCACGCGCACCACCTGATCCGTACCTTGCCCGATGGCTACGAGACCAGGCTGGACGCAGAGTCCGGTCTCAGCGCCGGTGAGCGGCAGCTGATCTCGATCGCTCGGGCGTTCTTGGTCAGGCCGCCGATCCTGGTACTCGACGAGGCGACCAGTGCTGTCGACACCCGCACCGAGATGCTGATCCAGCAGGCCACGACCTCACTGCTGCGAGACCGGACCAGCTTCGTGGTCGCCCATCGCCTGTCGACCGTGCGGAACGCCGAACTGATCCTCGTCATGGAGCGGGGACGGATCGTCGAGCAAGGCCGCCACCAGGATCTCGTCCGTGCCAACGGGACCTATGCCCGACTGTACGAGGCCCAGTTCGCCCGTGTGGCCGATCTCCAGCGCTCCGGTGAGGCGGAGCCCGGGGACCGTTGATCCTTCCTCACCCGGCGTGCGCCGGTGTGAGGATGACAGCCTCGTGGACCGTCGTACGATCGATCGGTTTCACCGGGTCGGGAAGCGCTCGCAGCGCGGCGACGGTCGGTAGCACGATCTCGTGCCACTGTTGCTCGTTCACGTCCTGCAGGCTGGAGAAATTGCGGGTCTCGATCTCGCGTGCCATGGCCTCGGGGGCGTGCTGATAGCTCTGGACGAGCTCTCGCCGTCCGGCCAGCGTGAAGCCACACCGCGCGGCCAGCTGAAGGAGCTCGTCGGCACCACCTTTTTGGGACTGCTCGCCCAACAGCTTCGTCTGCATGGCGAACATCAGTCGCCCGATCGCGTCTTCGCGCGGCCGGTTGCTGGCCGGTACCACCACAAGGCGGCCGCCCGGCCGCAGTACGCGCCGGACCTCGGCCAGCGCAACGGAGACATCCGACGCCAGATGCAACATCCAAATCGCGTAGCAACCGGCCAAGGATTCGTTCCGGAAGGGCAGCCGGCAAACGTCGGCGAGAGCCAGCCGGCCAGGCATCCGGTCCCGCGCATGGCTGAGCATGCCCGCTGAGATGTCCATCCCGAAGACCTGGTAGCCGTGCCCGGCAAGCGCACCGCCGACCAGAGCCGTGCCCACCCCCAACTCCAGGATCGGCCCTTCGTCGTCGAACAGGTCGGCAATCACGCTCGCGAACCGTTCACCGCGTTCGGTCCCGCCCCTGCTCTCGTCGTAGCGATCCGCGATCAGGTCGAAAGGTGCCTTCATCCTGGCAACGATAGCTGCCGCGCCCGCCGATCAGGAGACACCGAGGAAATCTCCTCCGGCCCGGCAACGATCTACTATTGCCAGAAGGTGCTTCGGCCAGCTTTTGCGTTGTGAGGAGATGATCGCGTTGGACGACAACGCCCGCCCACTCGCCGGCAGATGAGTACCGTCGTGACGGGAGCCTCCGGGTTCATCGGGCGCTTGCTCTGCCGCGAGCTCGCCAGTGCCGGACACGATGTCGTGGCCATCGACCGGGCGTCCCTGGTGCCAACGGCGAAGACTGTCACCCTGACTGCCGATCTGCTCGCCGGAGATGCTCGGGTCGACGACGTACTGGCGGAGGCAACGACGGTGTTCCACCTCGCGGCGCGACCAGGAGTCCGCGATCAGCAGCCTGACATCGAGCACCTCCGGTACCGGGACAATGTTCTCGCCACCGAGTACGTGCTGAACCACGTGCGCCCGCGAACGCACGTCGTCTTCACTTCATCGTCGAGCGTCTATGGGCACGGTCAGCGGGAACGAGCCAGTGTGGAAAGCGATCCGCTGACACCTCGCAGCGACTACGCCCGGAGCAAGATCGCGGCCGAAGAGCTCTGCCGGCGGCGAATGGCCTCCGACGGCTGCACGACCACGACCGTCGTCCGTCCGTTCACGGTCGTCGGTGAAGGGCAGCGCAGCGATATGGCTCTGCATCGCTGGATTCGCCAGGCGAAGACGGGCCGGCCGGTCACGATCTTCGGATCTCCGCAGCGGACCAGGGATTTCACCGATGTCCGGGAGGTGGTTCGAGCGCTGATCGCCCTTGCCGATCAGCGGGTCAACGACGTCGTCAACGTCGGGACCGGCGACCCCTGCCGGTTGAGCGAGGTGGTCTCCGCGATCGCGACGGTGACCGGCACCCGGCCGCGGATCGAGACCGTCACCGCCGATGTCGCCGAGGTTCCCCACACGTGGGCAGACATCACACGGCTGGTCCGATTGACGGGAATCCGCCCGCAGCTGGATCTGTGCGCTGTGGTGAAGCGTGTGGCTGACGACCTGTGATCAGCTGAAGTGACGAGCCCACTCACCGCGGCTGCCCAGCGCCGAGTGGGCCCGCCGGTACCGCGTACGAACCTTGCTGAACTGACGCCCCAAGGCGAGATGGAGGCGTAGCCCGGTGATCAGCAAGGACCAGAAGGCTCTGCGGTCCCGCTTCCGAAAGGCGACCCCCGATCCGCCCCGGGCAGACACGGAGACGCCGTCCAGGCCGGACAGCCGGTACCACTGCGCCTCGTCGGCCGGGAGATGGAGCTGTGGAACTTCGTGGTGCTGAGGCCGGGGACGCCTGGCGTTGTGGAGAAAGGCGGAGGCATACCGTCGGGCGGTAGCTAGTGCCCCGACGGGGCGGGCGTCGTTGGTCGCGGCGGCGGGCAGGCCAGGCGAGGGGTGCGGCACGTCGGTCCTCGGGACCATGCGGCCGTCGGGGTAACGGTCGCGGCAGGCGGTCACTCGACGGAGCACCCGGGGCAGGTCGTCGGACAGCCGCTCGGGACCATCGAGGAAATCGTTGATCGCCATCAATCTCAAGGCGACGCTCGAGTACTCCATCGCGAGCAGGTGGCGGGCCGTCCGACGGAGGCTGGAGCGAACGAGCTCGGCCGGCAGTTGTTCCGGTCCGTGGAGCGCGGCGGTGATCAAGCGGTTCCGCACATAGAAGTACGTCTGCCAGCCGGCGAGTTGCTCACGGTCGGACCAAGGCATGTGCCAAACGGCGATACCGGGAACCGTCGCCGTAGGGTGACCGTGGTCGGCCGCGCGGAGGCCGTACTCCGCGTCGTCCCACTTGAGGAACAGCGGCAGAGGCAGGCCGATGGTTTCCGCTGTCGTGCGCGGAATCAAGCACATCCACCAGCCGTTGTAGTCCACGTCGATCCGGCGATGCAGCCACTCGGTGCCCACGAAGGACGCCCGGCCGAGATCGTGGTCGTACTCGGTGCCGGGAGCCTTGCGCCACCCGAAGTGATGCCGATCGATGATCTCGCCCATCGAGTGAAGGTGGGACCTGTTCTTCAGATTCAGCATCTGAGCCCCCACCAGCGTCGGACGCCGCGCGAAGCGAGCGAACGCGATGGCGCGATGGATGGATTCGGGTTCGACGACGATGTCGTCGTCCATCAGCATGATGTGGTCCGCGGTGGTGCCGAGTGCTTCGTGGATGACGCGGGCGAACCCGCCGCTACCGCCCAGGTTCGGTTGGTCGACCAGCTTGAGTCGTCCCTCCAGACGACGGTCGACAGCGGCCAGAGCGGGCTGAGCAGCGACCTTCTCGTTCCCCTGGTCGACAACGACGACGGCGAGAGTCGTGGCAAGGAGGTCGGTGTCGTCGGCGACCGTTTCGAGAATCCTGACGCACATCTCCGGACGATCCATGGTCGGTATGCCGAGGACCGTGTCCGCACCGATCGCTGGAGCGGCGAGTGCGTACCACCGGGGATCGTGGACGTCCATCACCTCGCCGTCCACCGGGATGACGTCGAACCAGTACCAGCCGCCTGCTTCGAACGGCTCGAGGTCCAAGGTCACCGCGATATCGATCGAGGTTCCCTCCGGGCAGGGGATGCTTCGGACCAAGGTGCGTTGCGCCCTCGGGTCCGAGCGGTAGACCTCGATCCGGCCGCGACCGCTGACGCGCAACCTCAGTTGTATCTCGGTGACTGTTGTCCAGCGCCGCCAGTAGCTTGCCGGAAACGCGTTGAAATAGGTTCCGAACGAGACCTCGCCCTGTCCCTCGACACGAAGGGTGTGCGGGTCGAGAACCCGCGCGGACGGCGAGCTGTTCGGGGATGCGCCGAAGTACATCGACCGCACGTTCTCCGGATCGTCCGGCGACGGCAGAATCGTGCGTTGAAGCAGCGTGCCCGACACCGATCCCAGGCCGTGGCGTGAGCGCTCGTGGCCGGTTCCGAGCCCGACGTCGAGTGGGCCGTCAGCAGTCACGTCGCCCTCCTGATGACATGGCTATGCATGCTAGGGCGTGACCGTGGTGAACAGCTAGGCTTGACGATGTGGACATGGCACAGGTGATCGCCGTCAACGTTGTCCATGCGCTGATTCCAGGCGCGAAGGGGACCAACTTGACGGCGATCGACAAGCGACCGCAGCCGGGACGCATCGCGGTCACCGAGCTCGGTCTGGTCGGCGACTCCCATCAGTACCGCCGACATGGCGGCCCGGACCAGGCTCTCTACCTGTACGCCCGCGAAGACGCCGACTGGTGGGCTGCTCAACTCGATCGGGAGATTCCGTCCGGGTACTTCGGAGAGAACCTCGATTCGATCGGCTTGGACGTCTCCAACGCGCTCATCGGCGAACGATGGCGGATCGGGACCGGCGCCGACGCCGTCGAGGTCGAGGTTCGATCGCCGAGAACACCGTGCCGAAACTTCGCGTTCCGCATGGCGGTACCTGGCTGGACCAGGAGATTCGCCCACGCACGACGCCCCGGCGCCTACCTCAAGGTGCTGCGCACAGGCAGAATCGGCGCCGGCGATCCCGTCTCGGTCTTGTTCCAGCCTGACCATGACGTGTCGGTGGGCGATTGCGCGTTCGACCCCAGCCCAGAGCGGATGGCTCGGATGCTGGATTCTGGGATCGATCTCATGCCGGCGATTCGAGAACTCGCAGAACGCGTGTCCGGGCGCTCGACCGCGAGCTGAAGGACCGTCCTCGGCATGAACGACTGACCCGGAGTGATCGCCGAGGATCGATTGCAGGTTGGTGCAACGGGCCTTGCGATGCCTTTCGCGCGAAGTTAACGTGTCGGGGTGTGCGCGTCGGATCACCTTAGGTAACCACAGCTCAGCCAAGCAGCTCCTCACAGAGCCAGGGAGGTTGAAGAGCATGTTGGACATCCGCCGGACCTGGCCACCATGGTTCTGTCCAGCGATCAGGAGCTCCGCCTGCCCCCGCCACAGCTGTCTCGGGGTTGTCGCAGGTGCCGGAGCGGATCGAGCACCAGAGTGAAGCCCGAAGTGTCGGTGATTCTCCCGGTCCACAACGAGGAGAGATACCTGCCTTCGGCCATGAAGTCGCTCGCTGATCAGACCTTCACCAGGTTCGAACTGGTAGTGGTGGATGACGAATCATCCGATCGGTCGATGGAGATCGTGGCGGGCTTCGCGGGCGCCTTGCGGATCCGCATCCTGCCGAACGAGAGCACTCGCGGGATCGCTGGAGCCCTGAACACCGGCCTGAAGCACGCTCGAGCGCCGCTGATCGCCAGGCAAGACGCCGACGACGTCTCGTTGCCGAGGCGGCTGCAGAGTCAAGTCGGCTTCATGGAGCGGAACCCTCACGTCGCCTGTGCGGGTACGCGGGCGACGCTGATCGACAAGAACGGCGAACCGATCGGCCCGAACCACTTGCCTCGTGACCGGCCTGTTCCGTGCTCCGACGGCGAGTTGCAGCAGATCTTGCCGTGGATCTGCCCGTTCACCCATGGGTCCATGATGATGCGGCGAACAACCATCGAGGATGCCGGCGGATATCGTGTGCCTTTTGTCTTCGCGGAGGACTACGACTTGTGGCTCCGGGTGTCGGGCACTGCGACGCTCGCCAACCTTCCTGAATCGCTGTATCTGTACCGGCGTCATGACGACAGTATGTGGGGTTCGAAATGGAAAGCCGGGAAGGTGTTCGCACAGGTTGCTCAGAGCCTGGCCCGTGAAAGGTTCTACCGCGGCACGGACATACTTATGGACGCCGGTGTCGAGGCATTCTGGGATCGCTACGGTTCCGCATTCCGGAACGTCTTGTCCGATGCCGAGATGGCGTATCTCGATGAGCGGATGGATGAGCCGAGGCTCGGGGCGCACGCGCCGGCCACCTGAAGAGTGGATATTGCTGCAAATGATTCGAAAGTGAGGATCCCGTGAGTGCTGCGCGCTTCAAGGGACTATTGGTGATGTGTGTGGATGTCGCCGCGACGGCCGCGATCTACGAAGAGGTCTTGGGGTTCGAGCGCCGCGAGGAAGCCGACGGGGACGTCAGCATGACGGTCGGTGTGGACGGAGCACCGGGCGCGACCGTTGAGATCTATCTGCATCCGGCGAAGGATGCCCAACCCACCAGGCTCGGAACGTACGTCGTGGACGACGTCGACGCGACCGTGCAGATCCTCGACGAGGCGGGCTGCACGGTGACGTCCCCGCCTGACGATACGCCGTGGGGGAGCCGCGAGGCGTCGGTCCGTGATCAGAACGGCCACGAGTTCACCTTCACCGCGCCGACCCGCGGTTAACAGTCGACAGTTCTTCTCGCTCCGCCTGCGGTGCCGATTCCGAATTGCCATGACGGCTGCATTGTTGTGTGCCTAGGAATTCGTGTGCCGGTGGGCCGGATCGGTAGTGCCCAATTCACTGCGCCGGAAAATACAGGAAAACACGGGTCGGGGGTTGCGACCCAATCATTTGTTTGGAAGGGTCGACAGCGTCAGTATTTCGACACGCTGGAAGGAGAGTTCGATGAGTGAATCCGAACTGCCTGAGGGTGGAGCGAAGTCTGTTCCCTCGGAGGCTGAGCTGCAGGAAATGGTGGAGCTGCTCGACGAGGTCGGCCTGGACTTCGCGCTCCATCAGCACCACCCGCTCTCGTACCTCGAGGGCGAAGCTGTCTGATTTCCATGCTTTCTTGGCAGCTTGATGATGGCCGTAGGTGCCACACCGACAATTTCGGTGCGACGCACCGGGTCGGCGCTGTCGCCTGCGGTCATCATCGTCCACAGGCGCCACGATGGACAAATGCCGGCGAATCCTGGTTTTTTCTGACACCGTTCGCGGCGCCCGTAGCGTGGACACGACAGGTCCCGGCCGGGCGGCCGTTCCGGCCGGCCTTCTACCACCGCGGCAAAGTCATGATCGGGCCCGTGTTCGGGGAGGCGGCCGCGGTCTGTGCGTGGTGCATGGCGCTCCGGCTGGCGCAAAGCCATCCGCACCCGTCCGTCTTTCGTCCGCTCATGTCCGGGGCCACGGTGGGCTCCGACGATCCGTCCTGGGCGACGCTGCTGCAAGAGTCGGTCGCCAGGCTTGCCGCCGCCGATTCCCAGCTGGCTTACTCGTGTGACGCCAACGATGAGTCCGCAGAGTTCGACAGCCACGTAGTACGGCCTGTTCCCAGCTCTCCGACTACCCGAGACCTGTTGATGCCGACGGCCGGAACCTGCTCGTGTGCCGGCCTCCGGACCGGCGACGTCGAAGCGGTGACCGACCGGATGGTGGGGCCGGTGTCAGAGGTCAGGCCTACCCGCGTCGATGGTTCTGCTCCACCAGCTCTGAAGGGTTGGGTAGCCACCATCGGGCATCTCGCGGAGTATGTGCGATGGGCCCCGGACGTCACCGGCAGCGGTCTGGCATTCGACGACGAGGCAGCACGCCTGGCTGCGATCGGCGAAGCTGTCGAACGCTACTCCGGGAACTTCCCACTCCCGCGGGCGACGGCCGAGGCCTCTGCTGAAGACCTGAGATCTCGGCAGTACCGAGTCATCGAGCCCGATCAGGACTCGTACATCCCCCAGCGGGCTTGGGACAAGGGGGTGTTCCGCCGGTTCGACGAACACGAAGCCGAGCAATGGGTTTGCGGGGAGTCCGTCACCGAGCCGCAGCGGAAGGTCTTCGCCCTTGCGGAGCAGGTGATCTTGAACTTCACGAGATTTTCCCGGCGTCGACCGTTGCTGCCGGTCGCGTTGTCCGGGATCGCCTGCGGGGCCGACTTCCACCACGCGAAGCAGGCGGCGACAGCGGAGTTGGTCGAGCGAGACGCGACCATGCGGTGGTGGCACGGACGAGTTCCCGCCCGCCGGCTCACTCGGCTCCCTGAGGAGTGGCAGCGGTCGATCTCCTGCCCCGATCCCGCGGTGGACACGTGGTTCCTGGTGCTGGCGAGGAGACCGCCGTACGTCGTCGTTGCCGGGTGCGCGCACGATCGCGTCAACGACATCGTGACCACGGGGTACTCGGCCAGGACAAGCCTCCGGGACGCGACGCAGAAGGCTGCGGCCGAGGTGTGGCAGAGCATCACGCTGAGCCGAGCCCTGCTGGATCGCGGATCCGAACTCTGGGCCCATGTCGATGCCGGACGGCTCCCTGTCCCGACGCTCGATTGGAGCGAGGAACGCAACTATGCGCAGGTGCCGGTGGCCGACATGTGGCAACTGGCGCTGAACCTCCAGTACTACCTGGATCGCAAGGTTCAGCCCGCCGCACTCCGGCGTCTCCGGGGCGATGGAGACGTCGAGTGGCCCGCTCTCAGCACCGCCGACAAGGATGCGGAAGACGTGGGGTGGGACGCACCACTGGGCAGTCGTGCTGCCTGGTTCGATCTGACCACTGACGACGTGAGACCCCTTGGCTACCGCGTCGTCCGGGTGATCGACCCGGAACTGGTCGGGAACTCTCCGGCGGGCCTCGTTCCGGCCCGGCATCCTCGCCTTCGATCACTGCAGCCTCTAGAGATGGGACCGATTCCCCATGCCTGAGTTCGGCGCTGTCGACGATCCGCACGAGTTGGCCGTCCAACGCCTGAAGAGCACCTTCGCCGGACGTCGACGACGTACGGCGGACGCCCTGGCCGCGGACGGCTTCAGTACCGTGCTCATCATCGATCGCTGGGTCTGGAACTGGCTGGGTTTCACCTGCGAGGCGGGGCTTTGGCACGATGGCGAGTGGCGGCCGGCAGCCAAGGCCGACGCGATCACCAAGTGCTTCGAGCAGGACGGCAGTGTCGGGTGGACCGGGCACGCTCTTCCCGAAGCCATCCAGGCGTTTG
This sequence comes from Kribbella sp. DT2, assembly GCF_049844575.1. Taxonomy (NCBI): domain Bacteria; kingdom Bacillati; phylum Actinomycetota; class Actinomycetes; order Propionibacteriales; family Kribbellaceae; genus Kribbella; species Kribbella sp. DT2. Next base: position 621,259 of record NZ_JBNCLH010000002.1, read on the forward strand.
CCGCCCGGGGAGTGCGTGATGCAGACGCCACCCTGAGGAAGGTTCGTGAGATCAAGGACGACCTCGACCTGATCCTCCTTCGCCGGGCCGCCCAACACCATGCCGCCGCACTGGACAGCCTGACGGTCACTGTGGCGGCTACGTCGCGCGAAGTAGTGCAGGAGCTCGAACGAGTTCTTTTCGGTCAGGGCTGGGAAGGGACGTGGTCCTTCGACCCGAGTGCTCCCGTCGATGGGCAACACTCCGTCGATTGGTACAACCCCGACGCAACGAGGGTCGACAGTTGCGGCATCGTCTCCGTGGACAGCGGCATCCGCCTGCAGGGTGTCTGCACAGACCTCACCAGGATCTGGGTCCCCGGTGACATCTCCGCCGAGGCGAAGGCTGCGGTCCAGCTGGTCGAGGGCGTCATGGATGAGCTTGCTGACGGGCTTCGACCCGGGCGGGAAGCGCGCTCGGTGGTCTCCGACGCGATGTCGATGATTACCCAGGCAGACCTGCAGCCCGCACCAGGAATCGCCTTCGGACACGGAATCGGTGTCGAGGTCCATGAGCTGCCGGTCCTCACGTCCGACTCGAGTGCCGAACTGCGAGAAGGCATGGTGGTGTGCGTCGAGCCCGGTGTCCAACTCAGCTCGGGCTGGCGGATTCGCTCGGAAGGAATGTTCGTCGTACAGGACGGCGGAGGTGGCCGGCTTGATCTGGCGAAGTAGAGCGGTCGCCCCTGGGAGGGCCGCACGATGACGGACGAGATTCACGATTCCTACGACCGTCCGGCGCTGCTGCGGCTTGCGGGAGAGTTGCAAGGTGCGAGGGTTCTCGATGCCGGCGGGGGAGTGGGCGCACTCTCGGTCGAGCTGCTGCGCCGTCAGGCCGAGGTGTCATTGTGTGACCTGGACGCACGGGCGTGTGCGGAAGCCGATCGCATCCTCGGCGCGTGGGTCGACGTGAGGTGCGTCGACCTGACCGTTCTCCCGTGGCCGTACGAGGACAAGGCCTTCGACCTGGTCGTGATGTCACTGGTACTCGATCTGGTCGGACCACTCGACTGCCTGTCGGAGGTACGACGCGTGCTGGATCCCAACGGACGGTGCATCGTCTCGCTACGGCACCCCGGAGCGTACGGCAGCGGCGACGCGGACAGCCGGGACGAGGTCGTCGAGACCGCGACGTCGGCGACGACACGCACCTGGTACGCCCGGTCCTTCAGCATCTGGCTCAACGCGTTCAGCAGCGCCGGGCTGCACGTCCGTCAATGCCAGGAGCCGGTACCGCCTGATGGCGGCGATCCATGGATCGTTGTCTTCGAGCTGGTGCCGCGGCATGCTTGAGCGCGCCGGACTGACCTCGGCAGAACAGTCGGTCCTCGACGCACTGGAGACCGCTCGACCGCGGTCGCCGATCTCTCGCCACGCGGCGACTTCCCCAACGATGCCTGCCGTGGGTGACCCAGGTGTGAGTCTCGAGGTCGGCTGGGCTCCAGAACGCCGGTCGGTGAGATCATTCGGGTCGTGTGACGCCTCGACTGTCTGCACCGTCCTGCGTGTTGCCGTAGCCAGGCAGAGCAGCGGAAGACTCGCTACTCCGACCTCTGGCGGCGTGGATCATCTGCGCTGGATGCTCGTGCTGTCGAACATCCGGGGGATGCGGGACGGAGCGTTCGTTCCCGTCGTACAGGGTAGGACGATCACCTTGACCGAGATCGACGGCGAGATCTCGGGTCTGGTGCAGGCGGACGTCCGTCGGCGTACCGGATCGCAAGAAGCTCCGCCGATCGTGCTCGCGGCTTTCAGCGATCCGCGACTTGTCAGTCGGCGCTACGAGAACTGCACCCTGGCGACCGCGCTCTGGGACGCGGGCGCGGCGTTGGGCCAGACGCACGCCGCACTCAGCGCACAGGGGATCGGTTCGTGCATCGTCAGTTCGGCGATCAGCGGGGAACTCGAGTCCGGCCTTCCGGCGTCCCTGGTGTCGTGCGTGCACGTTGGCTCGTTGATGGCCGGCGAGCTCGCATGAACCCCGTCAGTCAGGCATCGACCGAACGAATGGCCTCGCCGATGAGGTTGAGGTTGGCGGCCAGGAGGGGGACGTAGATGACGACGTGGTGCACGGACCCGATCGTCAGCCAGGACTCGAGTCTGCGAGCGATTTCGGCCGGGCTCAGGGCGACCTTGTGATCCGGCCCGTGCGGGATCACGATGCAGGCAACCGTTCCTGGCGGACTCGGGACGGCGTACTGGTCGATCGTCCCGCGCATGGCCTGGTACTTCTCGTCCGGCGTCTCCAGCCATGGCGTGACCCAGAGGTCGGCGTACTTCGCCACCAGGCGGAGGTTCCTCGGCCCTTCGGCGGAGACGGCGACCAGCGGCCGCGGTGCCCGCGGAGCGAGTTTGGCGGCCAGGTGGGCGCCGAGCTGCTCGCCGGAGTGATCGACGGCGCCCGACCGAAGGATCGACGAATAGATCGTGAGCCAGTCCGGAAATCCCCGGGCGAAGGCGGGATCACCGCCCAGGGCGTCGATCTCGTCCTTCTTCCAGCCCGCGCCGACGCCGACGACGGTCTTCGCGGTCGCGTTGTAGTGCAGGGTCTCGGTCATCCGGGCGAGCAACGCGGGGTTGCGGTAGGCAGAGCAGAGAACTGTCGTGCCGAACAAGAGGTCGGGCAGGCAGGTGCTGATCTGGGACAAGATGGTCCAGGTCTCCCAAGCAGCGCCGGCCGGATCGGCGCCCGGCTCGGCCACGAGATGATCGCCGAACCACAGCGAGCCGTACCCGAGACCCCGCGCGAGCTCACCGAGCTTGACGTACGCGCGCAGATCGCGGACCCGTCCGGTCTCCGACACACCTCCAAGAGGCACCGCGAGGCCGATGGTCATCGTCTGAAGATATCAACTGTTCAGAGCCAATCTCGGAAGGAGACCTTCGATGTGGGAGAGGATTTCTCGACTGCTGCCGGAGACGCTGCCGGCCAGGCCGGAAGTGTTCGGATGCCTGGGCGCGCCCTTGATCGCTGAAACAGATCTGGACTACCTCATCGGCCGGCGACTGTCTCGTCAGGCACTGCGCGTCACGCTCAGAGGCCGTGCGCTGCCGGAGGAGCTGTACTGCCAGGTCGACGACGTCCTGCCGAACGGCAAGCAGCAACCGTTCGTCGACCGTGATCGCGTGGTGGACCTTTTGCGCAGCGGGGCGACGGGGATCGTCAGTCGCGCCGATCTCCTCTTCCCCGAGATCGAAGAGGTCTCCAACGGGCTGGAGGACCGAACCAGGACGCCCTGGAAGGCATCCCTGTTCATGACCGGGCGCGGCGCGCAGGGGCTCAAGCCCCATCTCGACGGCGAGTCCGTGATCGTGATCCAGCTGGCGGGTAGCAAGAGCTGGATGGTCAGCAGACTGCCGGTGGAGCAGAACGCGACCATCACCCGGAACCTCACACCGGAGGAGACCGAGGCCGCGGACTGGGAAGAATGGCAGTTGAAGGTCGGTGACGTGGCCTGGATCCCACGCGGATTCGCGCATCAGGCGGCAGCCAACGAGACCGGGTCCGTTCATGTCTCGATGGCAGCCGAGGCACTGACGTGGTGGCGGTTGGTGTCCGACTTCGTCGACCGAGTTGCTCGAGAACACCCGGAGACACGGGAACAGCTCCCAGCCGACTACTGGAAGGGTGGGCCCGAGGTCGCGAAGGAGATCGTGGACCGTCTCCTCCTGGTGTCGCAGGAGATGCAGAGTTCACCCGAGGTGGCAGAGGAACTCGCGGCGGACCTGGCAGCCGAGCAGTACTGGATGTCGCGGAGGGGGCAGAAGGGAGGCCTGGCCGCGGCTCTGGGTGGCAAGGCTGCGGAATCGCGGCGGCAGCTTGTCGATGAGGACAACAACGCGACCGCGGTGGTAGTTGACCGGGAAGCCGCGCTCGCGGCCGTTGGCGCGGAGCGTGCCGGCAAGGGCAGGGCCTCCACGACAGCTCAATGACAACTGCTCCACAGCTGCTCTATCAGATCAACCGCCCGCGGCAGGTCCCGTGGCGTGGAACTGAACAGCGCAGTGATGGCCCCGGAGAGTCGATCTCGTTGCTCGACGTCAGCCAGTTGTTGTTCCACCGGGCGCAGCAGGTCTGCTCGCCCGGTGGCTGTTCGTAGCGCGGCGACCAGAGACTCGTCGAAGGCGTCCGTGGTGAGCGGAGGTGTCCAGGTCAGCTCGCTCGGGAGCCCGAACCGAGCAAGCTCGTTCAGCTGCGCCAGTTGCGTGGCATTGGCCGGCGGAAGCACACAGGTCGGTAGTCCGGTCAGCCAAGCATCTGAGAGACTCCCGATCCCCGCGGTCGTCACGAACAGCGGCGCCGATCGCAATGTTTCGCGGTACCGGTCGTTGGGGAGCGTCTCGGCCCGGATGGCCGCCGGCTCAAGCAGAGCGGAGATCGGCGGACTGGTGAGGACCCGTGGCCTGGCGTGCCCGTGACGGTCGAAGAGCTCCATCAAACAGGGGACGAGAAGCTGGGCGTAGAGGGTCTCCGGGGTGTGGTCTTCCCGGCCGCTGAGCCACAAACCGCCGAGGTGCAGAAGTGGAGGCTCGTTCCCTTCGTGCGCTGCGCGAGGTTCGATCGGCCGGACGACTGGCTGCACGCGCGCGGCGTTGGCGGCTGACGGAACCGGTAGATCTCCGAAGGACTGGTACAACACGAGGTCGGCGAGACCAACAGCTGGATGCGGCGGAATCTGCCCCCACCACCCCAAAGTGTTCAGCAGCACGCACGGCTTCCCCAGCTGATGCGCGATCACGATGGAGTCGTACTCCATCGAGCTCAGCACGAGGGCGGCGTCCGCGATGGCAACCGTCAGCTGTCTGATCCGGGTTTCGCGTTCCTCGGCCAGGACCAGGACGTCCCGCACGAACTCCTGCTCCGGCGCGAGCCCGATATTGACCCGCCGGCCGGCCAGATCAACCTGCCAGTCCTGGGCCAGGTCGGGCACTACGGCCGCCAGGGTGGCCATCGGGCCGAAGGCGTAGGCGCTCGCGACGCCGAGGACAGTTCGCGTCATCGTCGATCAGACTCCGTCGAGAATCGTTCCGAGTTCGGTCGCGCGGGCTTCCCAGTCGCCAACCTCAGCTACGCGTTGGGTGTTCCGCTCCACCAGCTCCCGGTAGTCGTCGAGCTGGTCGAGAACGGTGGTGAGCTGTGACGACGAGTTGATCCAGTCGATCTCGACGACCGGGTTGTACCCGAATAATGACGTCAACTGAGCGGGAGCGCTGCCAAGCACGAGTGTCCCGGCCGCGAAGGATTCCAGGTACCGGCACGTCATCGTCTCCAGGCCTCCGGTCTGCAGGGGATCCGTGTACGCCCGTGGGATGCAGACAGAGACCGCGGCGGTCCGCAGGCGCTCGATGAACTCCTGCCGTCTGGCCGGTCCGGTGGCTTCTCCCGGTACGGCGGCGTTGTAGTCATGAGCGATGCCTGAAGACGCGAGCGTCTCCCGGGCCATCGCGTGCCAGATCGGATCACGCCTGCCGAACTCCACGACACGTCTCTCGCGCAGCAAGAAGCTGGGGGAGGGTCCGAAGACGCCGAGGTTCACAGCCTCGGCGCAGTAGCAGACCTTCCGGTCGGGGAGAAGCATCTGTAGTGCTCGCTGAGACGGCCGGCTCGTCACCAAGAGGGTGCGGATCGTGCTCGCGCCGATGACACCGGCGATTCGTTTCCAGTTGGTGGGGAAGGCATCATAAATGAGTGGCACCACCTGTTCCGACTGGTGCGGCAGCAGCTCTTCGACCCGCCATCCCATCGCGAAAGTCAGGCAGGGTGACTCGTCTGGGGTGGACACGTCCCCCTGGATCGGAGTCAGCCCGAGTTCGGCAAGCCGCCGTACGGACTCGTCGAGAACGTCGTTCCATGACTGGTCGGTCCAGTTGATCGGAGCGACGTATCCACCCCCACCGAGCGGTCGCATGCTCAGTCCGCGCTCTCGTCGCGACGTACCAGGCACATCATGAGCCAGCGAGTTGTGATCGTGGCGTCCGAAGGCATCCGGCTCAGCGCGGTCTCCGCCGCGGCACGGCACTGCTCCGGGGTGAGACCTGGAAGGCTGTGCGTATACATGGGGATGGCCATCCAGGCCCTCGACTCCTCGAGGTTGACGGACTGGTCCACCAGGTCCCGGGAGTCGACGTCGATGCCGGCCTCGTTGATCGTCCGGGTGAGACTGTCGATGGTCTCCTTCGGTCGCGGTCCTGCTTGGACGGCCCCAGGTTCTCGCGGGTCCGGCAGGTTCATGCCGAGCTCGAATCCCGCTCGGAGCAGCTCCGTGAGGTACTTTCGGTTGCCTGGGGCAAGGACTACGTCAGGCAGATCGATGAATGACTCGCCGATGTTGAAGACGAAGCGGCCACCGGCTGTGAGACGCCGCGCGATCTCCTGGAACAGCCGGGGCCGGTCCATGTGCCAGATCGACGACGAGCACACGACCAGGTCGAGTGACGGCAGGTCGAGGCCACCCAAGTCTTCGGCGGCACCCGACAGATGCGTGACTTGGGGAGGGTCGGTCTGCCGGGCCTGGTCCTGCATCGACATCTGCGGTTCCAGCGCGAAGACGCGACTGCCGGTGAACCTGCCCGCGATCAACCTGGTCGAGATGCCAGTACCGGACCCGATGTCGAGTGCGGTGCGAACCTGGATGTCCGGCGGTAGCAGTGTCAGCAGATGTTCAGGTACGAACCGTGCGCTCTCCGACTGATGCCCGTACGCCGCGTAGTACTCGCCTGATTCAGGTACGGCGACTTCATCGATGGGACTTCTCCTCTCGACGGTACTTCGGTTTGTCACGACCGTGGCGCTAGGGGCGATCGCTACCCCGCAGGTACGCCTCCGCCTGTGTCGTGTAGAGCTCGCTGTAGGTGCCCCGCTGGTTCATCAGCTCCTCGTGTGAGCCCTGCTCGATCACCCGCGCACCGTCCATGACGAGGATGTGGTCAGCCATACTCACGGTGGAGAACCGGTGCGAGACCAGGATCGTCGTCACACTGTCATCGGCGGCATCCGCGTACCTGGCGAACAGTTCGTGCTCGGTTTCGGCGTCGAGGGCGGAGGTCGGCTCGTCGAGGAAGCGGATCATGGGCGAGCCACGCATGAAGCAGCGGGACAACGCGACCTTCTGCCACTCGCCTCCACTGAGGTCAACGCCATCTGGCCAGCGGTGGCCCAGTTGGGTGTCGAGGCCCCGTGGAAGGCGGGCGACGAGACTGGCGGCACCGCCACGCCGGGCGGCCGTCAGCACCGCGGCGTCGTCAGCGAGATGATCGGGATCTCCTAGGCCGATCGACTCTCGGAGCGGCAACTCGAAGCGGCTGAAGTCCTGGAAGCATCCGGACAGGTGCTTTCGCCATGCTTCGACATCGACCTGGGACAGCTCGACCCCGCCGACGGTGAGCCGGCCGGAGTCGGCGACGTAGAACCCGGCCAGAAGCTTGACCAGTGTCGACTTGCCCGCGCCGTTCTCGCCGACAACGGCAACGACGGAGCCGGGCGGAATGTCGAGGTTGACGCCGGTGACTGCCGGCTTGGTCGACCCCGGGTAGGTGAACGCGAGGTCGCGAGCTTGGATCCCGTTCGCTTCGAGCCTCGGTGGCTGCAGGTGGCCGTGGTGGCGCGCGCTCTTGGCGTAGGCCTCGAGCCACGCCATGCGCTCAGCGCCTTCCATCCAGGTGCCGCGGATGTAGCCGACTTCTGACAGCAGCGTGGACACGAAGCTTCCGAGTTGCTGCCCACCGAGAAGGAGGATCACCGCGTCACCGGCTGTTGCCTCTGCTCCGGCAGAGAGGCCGATCACGACAACCATGCACACGAAGAAGACGCTCCAGGCAGCGGTGGTACTGAGCGCGGTCATGTTCCGGCTGCGTGCGATGGTCCGATGCCAGGCGATCCATTCCTTCTGGCGCCGCTGGGTCAGCGGCGATCCGAGGTCGAGGACACGGATTTCCTTGGATGCTTCGGACGAGGTCAGAACCCTGTGCAGGTGATCAGCCAGCCTCTTGGACGCCGCGGCCTGGCCCTCCGCATGCCGCTCGCGGAGCGGTCGGACGATGCTGACAACAGCGATCGGGACCAGCGCGACCAAGAGAATCAGCGACAAGGGACTGACCGCGGTCAACAGGATCAGAACGCTGATGATCCGGCTCAGCCACATGACTGCCTGAAGCACCGTCGAGTACATGTGATCGAGCACGTAGGTTTCGTTGCGGAGTACCGCGAGCCGGTCCAGCACACTGGAGCGCTCATGGTGCTCCAGGGTCGGGATCTGAGACTGAAGTAGCGCGATCCGTGTTTCGAAGACGGCGCTCATGCGCCCCTGGAAGCGTTTGGTGACCCGGCCGCTGACCAGCTTCAGTATCCAGCCGACGCAGAGCGAAGCGCCAAGCGCGCCGGCAGCGAGCGCGATGGTCGACTCGTCGCGGTCCGCCAGACCGTTGATGAACAGACCGGTCCAGTAGATCATCAGGGTCTGCGGAAGGCTGGCGAGCGCGGCGAGACCGATCGCGGTGATCATCAGGCGTCGTTCGGCCTTGAACCCATAGCCGAACAGGTCGCGCATGGCGCGCAGCTGACCGACCTGGTCGTCGCGTGCCGTCACGTCCGGGCTGGTCACGATCGGCCTTCGACGAATCGGCTCGCCTGCAGGTTGTACATCCGCGCGTACTCCTGTCCTCTGTCCATCAGTTCGTCGTGCGACCCGGCTTCCGTGATGGCTCCGTTCTCCAGGACGACGATCCGGTCGGCCATGCGCACCGTCGAGAACCGATGGCTGATCAGGATCCTGGTGGCGCCGGACGTGTGATCGAGGTAGTCGCGGAAGACCTCGTGTTCACCCCTCACGTCGAGGTTCGCGGTGGGTTCGTCGAGGAGAACCAGCCTCGCCCCGTTGCGGACAGCACAGATCGAGCGGGCCAGAGCGACGCGTTGCCACTGCCCGCCGGAGAGATCGGTTCCTCCGGGAAGGGTCTTGCCGAGGACGACCGTCGGCTCCAGCTCCGGCAGGCCGGCGTCGGCGAGCGCCTGGACTACCTCGCTGTGGCTGGCCCTACCTCCAGGGTCGACGTTCTCAGCCACTGTGAGGTGCAGTTTGAGGATCTCCTGGAAGACCGCGGTGATATCGGCACGCCATTCTTCCGGGTCGGTAGCAGACAGTTGACGGCCGTCGGTGTAGATCTCACCGGACGCCGGCTCGTAGAAGCGACAGATCAGCTTCGCAAGGGTGGTTTTGCCCGCGCCATTTGCGCCGACAATTGCCAATGACTCGCCCGCCTGTACCCGGAAGGACAGCCCGCTGAGGATGAGGCGATCATCGCTCGGATAGCGAAACTTCACGTCGTCGAAATCCAGTTGAACGCCAGAAACCCGCTCGGGGACGGTTGCCCTCGGCACGGCGGTTGCTTGCCCGCTGTCTCGGGCTGCCGAGTGGACCACCGGACTTGAGGGCCGACCTGGTACAGCGGCCCGCAGCCGGCGAACGGCGTCGATGGGGGCGGTTCCGTCGTCCAGCACCCAACTCAACGTGCCGAAGGCGACAGCCTGCACGGCGATGATGAGTTGGGTCACCGTGACGACAGCGTCCAGCGGGCGGCCATTGCTCGCGGACGACGCCAGCCAGCCGAAGGCCGCGATATTTGCCAGCAGGATTACCGCTCCGGCGGTCGCCAGCCAGAACGGTGACAACCTGGTGTCTGCGTACTGGAGGTCGAACAGGCGTCTCCTGGCTCGCGTGAAACGCGCAACGATGAAGGAAGCCAGTCCGAAGAGCCGAACCTCTTTCGCGTCGGTCGGCTGTACGGCGACGTTGAAGTAGTACTCCGATTCGCGGCGCGCGTCGTTCGCGTCGTCCGAGTTGCGCCCGGCCCACACCGCGGATCGTTTGAGCGCCCAGTGGGTGAACAGCCAGGCGCCGATCAGCGGAACTGGCATCCACCAATCGTAGGCAACCAGTGTGATCGCGGCAATCCATCCGGCTGCGAACGGGACCAGCTCGGCCGTGACGAACTCCACCGACATCCACATCGGCAGACTCGTTATTCCGTAGTCGAACTCGCGCGCGATGTTGATGTCGTCGGCCAGTTCAGATGTCTCCAGATGCCCGATTCCAGTGGGCTGGGTGCTCAGCTCGATGAGTTGGTCGGTGATCCTGGCGCCGGTGAGCGCGCCGAGATTCTGACTCACTGCGGTGTGTATCGGTGGCAGGACCTGTGACAACAGCGCCACGAAGATGCTGAGGAGCACCGTCGGCTGCCAGATGCCATCGCGGACAAGGTCGACCGAGGCGATGCCCAGGAAGACGGCAAAGGCGGACGGCAGCAGCATGCGCACTACGCAAAGCAATGCCCACGTCACGAAAAGTGCGGGACTCGCCCGCAGCATGGTGTCCATCAGCCGGACGAGTCGCGACCTTTGGAGCAAGGACGCTCCGGGAGTCGACTCGAGTTCCGGCTGTTGGGCTGCTGGCGAGGTCAAGATCATCTCCTGCCGGTCGCGTGGACGCCCCGCTCGCGCTACCAGGGCCATCCGTGGTGAAGCGTCTGACTCGGCGAACCCGGACGTGTCCGCCAGGCGCGTAACAGACGGTACAACAGGACTGCCTGTGGGTCACGGTCCGTCTCGACCCTCATTGTCCGTGGAGGGAAGACACGCTCACACTGGCATGGGGTTACCGCTGTTGGGTAAGTTGACGACGGTCGTGCATGAAATGCCGCAGATTCTCTTCGACTCGCGGAGGTGCGGTCGGCGTGGACAACGACATGCGGTATCCGGATTACCCGCAATGGGTTGGCAACGAAATATGGTGGCAGGAGTCGGACCTCCGGTCGGGCAGAACAATCATCCGGTCTTGCGATGCCGAGATGCAGCAGGTGATCGATCGTCTTCCGCCTCCGTGGAGCGTACGGTCGTGGCTCAGCCGCTCAGGCTCGTCGCGCGCCTGGAGGGCAGTTCGTTGCGGCGGCGAAAAGGTTGATGGGCCGTCTGTGCAGATCGTCCTCTTCATTGACGAGAGCACCGGAGAACTACTGTCGCTGCAGGACGGCGAGGTGGTGCCGTTCGGGCCCGCGGGCTGGCAGCAGGGGTTGGTGGTCGCAGATGTTTGTGACAGGGCCGTCGGTTCTGCGGTACTGGTATCCGTACTCCGGGTCGCTGACAGGTCATGGCAGATCGTCGCGGTCCCGAGCGATGACGGCCGCTCGGTGGCTCGGCTCCATCGGTCGAATTCGCCCATTCTGAACCTGTCGGTCTCGGAGGGCCTTCGTCGAGTAGCGTGGATGCGGCCAGGAACTCGTGATCCTTGGTCCTTCTCGACGATCGTGACTGCACAGATCTCGTCGGCCTCTGAGTTGTCCTTGAGCAGCGTGAAAGACATTCCGCGGTTCGAGGACGAGACGCAGCACAGTCCGCAATGGCTTGACGACCAGAGGCTGGTGTACTGCGGTGACCGTGATGGTGGGCAGCTGCTGTGGATTTGGGATGGCAATCTGCCGGCCCGGCCGGTGCCTGTCGCCGGCGGTGATGTCGGGCGGGAGCCCTGGGCGGCCGGCCAGGCAGCGTTCTGCCTGGTAAGGCGTGGCAACGGGCTCGAAGCGGTGACGACCGTTGGTGGGGGGAGTCGGCTTCTCTCTGTGGACCTGCTGAGGAGCCCCTTGGTGGAGGTGACGACTACGGGCTACGCGCGCATCGAGAACCGATGGAGCCGGGGCGGGGTGAGCGTTGCTCGCTCAGGCGACGGCTCGCGCACAGTAATCCGTGTTGTCGAAGGGACCGCGGTCCCCGTCGGAGTGGGGACGGAAACCCGCGTGGCCGCCCCTGACGTGATTGAGTTCCAGTCCGTCTCAGGAGTCCGGGTTGAGGGATACCTGCATCAGCCGATCGGAGCCTGCCAGTCGCCGCCACCCCTCGTCGTGAATGTTCACGGTGGCCCGAACAGCGAGGTACCCAGCTGGGAGAATCATGTCGTTCGTGCGATCAGACAGATGGGGATCGCAGTCTTCACGCCGGCAGTTGTGGGATCTCTGGGGTTCGGCAAGAAGCATCGTGATGCGGCGTACGGCTTGTGGAGCACCGAGTATGCGCGCGACTGTGTCGTGGCAACTCGAGCGCTGCTGGCGCTGCGGGAGTTCGACGCGGAGCGCGTCGCGATACGAGGGGTGAGCTCGGGTGGCTGGGCCGCACTCCACTGCATGTGCGACGGCTCCGGATTGTTCAGGTGTGCGGTGGTGCAGAGTGCTCCGACATCCGCTCAGGTACTTCTGTCCGCGGGTACGCACTGGCAGCGACGGCATGTCGAGTCGCTTCTGGGTGATTTCCGGGCGTCCGATGACGCCGAGCCGGATGTGAGCCGGCTGGCGGGCCCGGTCCTGCAGATTCACGGCGCCGGGGATCGATCCATTCCTGTCGCGAGCATTCAGGACTTTGCCGCGCGGGCCGCACAGGTGCAGCCCGCAAGCAGACTCGCGATTCTCGATGCTGAAGGCCATCAGTTTGTTGAGCCGGAGTCGATTGTCGTTGTCAAGCAAATGGAGGTCGACTTCTTCGCGACGAATCTTATGAGGTAGGTCTTTTCAAGTAGGACTCCAATGCGGACTCGACCAGCGCCGACACGCTGCGGCCTTCATCGACTGCTCGGTGCTTGACCCGGCGAGCGAGGTCTCGCGGTAGGTACACATTGAATTGTATCTTCGGATCCGGAGTATCCTCAGTCATGCTAGCATGTTAGCGCATTTCGAGTGTGCAGGTCGTGGCCGATGAAAGGCAATCGATGCACGTGCGGAACGATGCCATGCAAACGCTGTGGGTTGGATCCAGCCTGTCGGCGCTCGAGCAGCTGTCGCTGGCTTCGTTCGTCAAGAACGGGCATGACGTACATCTCTATGTGTACGAGGAGGTCCGAAGCGTTCCGGCCGGAGTGGGTCTCAGAGATGCCGGCACCATTCTGCCCGAAGATCAAATCTTCACTTACGGGTCGCAAGCAGGGCCCGGTAAGGGCAGTGTTGCCGCCTTCGCGAATCTGTTCCGCTATAAAATGCTCTTGGAAAAGGGTGGCTGGTGGTTTGATTCGGACATGATCTGCTTGAAGCCGTTCGACTTCGCCGAGCCCTACGTCTTTGCTCGTCAAGACGATGTCGTCGTCAATAATGCAGTCCTGCGTGTTCCGGCGGAGTCGCGTCTCATGGAAAGACTCTACGATCGAGCAACGAAGCTCGGCCGCGACCTGTCGTGGGGTGAAACGGGACCTCAGTTGCTCACGGAGCAGATCTCTCAGGAGGGGCTGGAGGATTTCGTACTTCCATCCGATACGTTCTACCCCGTCGGATACTGGAGTGCGCCGGACCTGTTTCGCGCGGATCCTGGCGGCCAGCAGATGGAACGACTCGAGGGGTCTTACGGCGTCCACCTGTGGAATGAGATCCTCCGGCGGGCGAAGATTGATAAAGAGGCGACATTCGCATCTTCGAGCGTTGTCGAGTCTTTGAAGCGGAGATACTGCTGACGGACCTCACGAACACCGGTGAGTTCCTGCTCGAGGACATCCCGTTGCTGGGGCTGTCGGTCTGGACGCTGGTGGACTCCGTCAGAGCAGCAGCGTCGCGGTCAACTGCCGACTGAGTGCAGCGCCGGGGTGAAGGCGAAGCGCGCGGTCCTTCGTTCAGTCGTGCCGGGCGTGGTGCCGCTGGTAGTGGCGAGCGACGCGGGCCCGGTTGCCGCACTGCGCTGAGCACCAGTCCCGGCGGGTCTGTCGCTTGTAGAAGAAGAGCAGGCAGTTGGGTGCCAGACAGGCTCTGAGTCGCTCACGGTCAGGGCCGGCCAGCAGTTCGACTCCCTGATGGGCGATCAGACCGACGACGAGATCAGCGGGAGGACCCGCGGTGCGGAAAGCCCGCGTCGGCTCCCCATCCGCCGGCCAGGTCAGCTCCGGCCACGTCCGCGCGAGGGCGTTCAGCTGGGCGATCGCGTCCGCTCGGGTCAGGGCGGGAGCTGTGGCCGCGGGTCGCGGATCGTCGGTCACCTCGGCGGCCAGCGTGCGCAGGGCGTCGCGGAGATCCCGCAGTCGGCTCGTCAGGTCGGTGTCGTCCAGGTCGACCACGCCGGTCGTTCCCGCCTCGACCTGGATGCGGGTGCCGAGGCTGTCGAGCCAGGCCGCGGCTCCGGCGGGGGGCGCCAGGGCGTCCTGAACCTCCTCGCGCTCGAACCTGACGGTGTTCATCAGCCCGACCACCAGCGGTTCTGCCGCGTCGTACTCGCTGCTCATGCCCTCCAAGCTAACACAGGCTAATGGTTAGCGCTGCGCGATCCATTTGACAAACGATTCTCTGATGCTTCATGGTGACCAAGGCGATGGCCAACAGTCCCGCCCTGCTGCAGGGGTACCTGGGACTGTCCGACGCCATCGTCCAAGGCCGTGGAGTCATCGACGACGCGGACGTGAAGACAGCCCGTGCGGCTGGGGTGACGGACGCGGAGATCGCCGAGGTCGTCGGCAACCTGGCCCTGAACCTCCTGACCAACTACTTCAACATCCTCGCCGACACGACCCCCGACCTCCCGGTGGTCACACCGCACGACCACTCCTGACCAATGTCCTTGTGATCCCGGGTGTAAGTACGCCGTGCGGTCTCGCTTTGTCAGGCGTTTTGTTCGTCGCGCCAGGAGATCCAGTGGCGGATGGTGTCGAGGTCGTAGTCGGGGCCGCTGGTGGTGATGGTGAAGAGGCTGACGCCGAGCTCACGCAACGGCGGGCCGGCCTCCCAGGGATCGCCTCCGGTGTGGACGGAGATCTCGATCGTCGAGAAGTCGCGGCCGATCTCGGCGCAGTAGCGTTCGAGCAGTCCGAGCTTGCGGACCAGGTCCTCGCCCTCGGCGAAGGTGTTCCAGATGTTCGCGTGCCGGGCGACGACGCGGAGCATCTTCTGCTCGCCGCCGCCGGCAACGAGAATCGGCATCGGGCCCGTCGGTGGCGGGTTCAGCGCGGCGAGCCGCTGCTCGATCCGCGGTAGAGCAGCGGCGAGATCGGCGATCCGACGACCGGGCGAAGGGAAGTCGTAGCCGTACTCGACGAATTCACGCTCCTTGAATCCGGCGCCGATCCCCAGGACGACGCGGCCACCGCTGATGTGGTCGACGGTCCTGGACATGTCGGCCAGGAGATCGGGGTTGCGGTAGCTGTTGCAGCTGACGAGCACCCCGAGTCCGATCCGAGTGGTTTGCTCGGCCCAGGCGCCGAGAATCGTCCAGCCTTCGAAGTGCGGGCCGTCGGCGTCCTTGCCCAGCGGGAAGAAGTGATCCCAGGTGAAGAGGATGTCCGCGCCCTCTTCCTCGACCGCGGCCGCCGCGCGCCGGATGTCGGCGTACGCCGCTCGCTGTGGCGCGACCTGAGCACCGATACGGACAGGTTTCACGGAGGGCGACTCCTCTCTCGGGGGATCGGCGCTTTATGGCGTAAAGCTAGCATGCCTGAGGTGTACGGTGATCCGGTGAGCAGAAGTTCTTCGGAGGCGTCGAAACCCACGCTGTCGGCGGCGCAGATTCTGAGAGTGGCGGTGTCGCTCGCTGATCGCGAGGGTCTGGAGTCGGTGTCGATGCGCCGGCTGGGGCGCGAGCTGTCGGTGAGCCCGATGGGCGTCTACTGGCACTTCAAGGACAAGGACAGCCTGCTCGACGCCATGACCGAATCGGTGATCGCGACGGGGAGGTTCGACGACCTGCCGGGAGCAGCCTGGGAGGACAGGCTGCGCGGGGTCCTGCTCGCGCTGGTGGCCCAGCTTCGCGACCACCCCTGGGTGGGCCGGCTGGTGATCGAGCGGCTCGTCCCGTTGCCCAGGTTCATGGCGGCACTGGAGATCATGCTCGACAGCGCCCGGCAGGCAGGCCTCAGCCCGCAGGACGGCGCGATGCTGATCCAGCTGGCAACGCAGTCTGCCGTGGCGCTCGTCGAGCACGCGCCGGATCTCAAGCTGAAGACGCTGAAACAGCCGAGCCAGTACGCCGACGAGCGCGACGAGCTCGCCGAGCTGGCCTCCGCGCGGTACCCGAACATCCGGGCCGCGGCGGAACCGTTGACCGGCCGGCAGAACGCCGAGGACTACTACCGGCTGGGCATCGACATGATCGTCCTCGGCATCGGCGCGGTCGCGCGCCGGTCGAACCCGGCCTCGTAGTCCATCGCGACGCCGCTGGTGCTGGGAGGTAGCTGCGGGTAGGCAGCTTTACGGTGTACGGTGAATTGCAAGATTACGCCGTAAACTGCTTGCGGGAGGGATTGTGATGGCTTCGACGGGTGCGCACGAGGACGTGAATCTGTCGGATGCGGTACGGACGGCCTGGCAGTCTCTGCGCCGCTCGGGCCTCCTCGCGCCGGAGCTGCCACCGATCCTGTTCATCGCGGTCGCCAGCAGCACAGGCTTCTGGTGGGGGCTAGGAGTGGGTGTCGTGGTGCTCGCCTGCATCGCGGCGGCAGCGCACCGCCGGCGGTGGTCGAAGTCGACGGTCATCGGCGGCGCCGTCGGACTGGCGATCGCGGCGACCATCGCCCGTGTCACCGGGGTGGCAGCGGGCGGTCTCGTCGCCGACATCTGCCTTGATCTGGCGCTAGGGAGCGTCCTCGTCGGATCTGTCGCCGTACGACGCCCGCTGTTCGCAGTGCTGTGGGGCCTCGTACGTCATCGATCCCTGCTGCGGCACGTCGATCGCCGTATCCGGGCCGTCTACAACCTCACCACCGTGACAGCCGGCGTTGCCCTGGTGATGCGCTCGGTCGCGCTGGGCGTCGTCTACCTCAACGACGAACCTGTCGCCTGGCTGCTGATCGTCAGGGTCGTCCTGGGGCTACCCGTCACGCTCGTCGTCATCGCCGCCGCGTACGCCGCCGGTGGCATCGAGAACACTCGTGCGGTCACGGAAGAAGAGAACTGACGATGCCCCACTTCCTCATCCGCAGCCTCCCCGACCTCGACGCGGTCAGCCGATACATCGAGAACGAGCCCTACCAGCACGCCGGCGCCTACCGGAGTCACCAGGTCTGGCACTTCGACGACGTCCTCGGCCGCACGATGGGGGACACCGTCCACCGTGCCGATCGCGTCCGCTATTTCGTTCTCGTCGCCGAGGATCATGCGGCGCCGGCATCGCCCAAGCACGCGGAGCACTCTTGGAGCACGGCCGAAGGACTCGTCGTCTTCGGGCAGCTGCGCGCTCCGCACACCGGCTCGCCTCGAGGCGTCGCATTGGCCGCACAGGTCCCGTCGCGCCGCCACCTCGACGTTGTGCTGGAGCAGACGATCGGCGCACCTGCCGCCGGCGACGACCTCGAAGTCATCGACTGGGATTTCAGCGGACGCCGCTGACGGCCAGCGAGGAGCAGGCCGAGCTTTGTCGCCTCGATGAGTAGGTGGTGTGGCTGGCAGATCGATACGCCCTTGACTACAAGGTGATCCCTCCCTGCCGGGAAGAGCGTGGAGCCTTGGTCGAGGAAGTGGTGCTGCCGCTACAGCGATGGTCAACAGGTTCCAGGTCTCCCCAAGCGGGTACGTGACGATCGATCGGGAGGGGATCAGATGCGGGAGTTGGGGACCGAAGAACCGGCGGCTGTTTGCTTTCGTCAACATCCGAGCCATCGGCTCCAGCTCAGGGTGGTGACGGGTAGGTGATGCGCGCATATCTGCTCACCGCTCCGCGCTGGATCCTCTGTCTGTTGTACGGACTGCCGTTCGGCGCGATCATGACCGTCGGCATTCTCTGGGACAACGCGTCCGGGGCGCTGGAGGTCATCTTGTTCGGCCTGGTCGTCGGACTGCTGTACGGCGTCGGTGTGACGATCGTGAACGAGAAGCCGCGGCGCGAGGTGCGGGCGCTGATCGGTGAAGTCCCGCGCGAACAGATCAGCGCGGTCTTCCGCGGGGCGCGGAGTGGACGGGTGCCCGCTGATCGAGAGGTCCGAGCGGCCGCGCTGAGACCGGCCGATCACGACTCATCTCGGGCGCTCCGCGGAGCGATCATCGGCATCCCTTTCGCCGTACTGATCATCGCGGCCGCGATCTCCGGCAGGAACGCACCGCGGTTCCCACTCTTCGCTGCCTCGGCGGTGCTGCTTGTCGTCGTCACCGCACACCAGTGCTACCGCTGGCGAAGCCTGAAGCGACGCATCGAGCTGCTCACGCCGACCAAGGATTCGGTCCAGGCCCATCGCCGCTCAGGTCTTTGAACACGATGCCGAGTTGTCAAGGCGATGGTTGCGGCCGGCGAGTGGTGCCAGGGCGGCTCCGCCGGTGAGGAACGCGGCTAGGACAAGTAGTGGAATTGGGGTGATGGTCGATGCCGTGTTGTGGATGCCGCCGGGGGTTGGCATCAGTGCGATCACGCTGAGTGCGACCAGGCCGTTCGCGACGAATGCTGCGGACCAGGTTCGGTGGTTGGTCAGGAGGAGGGTCGCCGCGATGCCGAAGGATGCGAGGGCGAAGTACAGGCAGTTGTAGCGCTCGTTGCCGTAGTACAGGCCGTCGGAGAAGGGGACGGCGTGGAAGTAGAGGGCGAAGGCGGCCGCAGCCGAGATGGTTGCGGCGGTGGTGAGCCAGAGCAGGCGGCGGCGGGCGGTGCGGTCTTGGCCGAGGCGCCCGGAGGCGGCCAGCAAGCAGAGCAGGGCTAGGAAGCTCATCAGCCAGCGTGGGCCGTGTGCGTGATGGGTCGCGGTTGCGAGCGACGGAAGCGCGGCTGCGCCGAGTCCGGTGAGTATGAGCAGCAGTCTTGCGATCTTGCTGTGGCCCAGGACAGCCATCGCGACGGCGAGTAGCCAGGCCAGGTAAATCGGTGCGCTCATCGTGAGGTCGTGGCGAGGCGCAGGCATCGGTACGCCGAGTCCGCCTTCGGCGAATATGAGCAGGCTGACGCAGAAGGCCGCACCGGTCACCGCGGCGACGAGGGCCGCACGATCACGCACTCGACTCGACGCTGCGCGAACTGGTTGGCCCAAGCGCGTTCGTAGCCCATGGGCAGCCAGATCGAGGAGATCGAGACGGGCAAGGCGGTTTCGGCCTTCAGCCTCGGCGCTGTCGAGCATCACCGTGAGCACCTCCTCGCCATGCTTCGCTCGCCACCACCGCGGATAACACAAGAGAGCAAGGCGATACGCCCGTCCTGAAGGCAGGGGTTGAGTGGGGGCGCTCACGCGACACCGCCGACGGGGCGAAGACGGAGGCGGCGAAGAGCCTGCTCGGCATTGGACTGGAGACGGGCAGCTTCAGTGGCGAGCGACTCGGCGCCCGCGTCGGTGATCTCGTAGTACCGGCGGAGGCGGCCGTCGACCACCTCCTCGCCGGCCGGCTGAACCAACTTCTCCGCGGAGAGCCGATCCAGCGCTGTGTAGAGCGTGCCTGGTCGAAGTCGCACCCGATCGTCGGACAGCTTCGACACCTCGGAGATCACCCCGTATCCGTGCTTGGGGCCGTCGGCGAGCGCGGCCAGGATCAGGAACGTCGGCTCACGCATCTCGGAAGATGTCATGCCCACAACATAGTCAGTTCATCGGTATATAACAATGAAGAGACTCAGCTCCGGCCAGTCGGGTGTCCGTTCGGCGGCACTCCTGTAGGTCGACGACGACATTGGTTCCGGCCCGGATCACCTCGCGATGATCCGGGCCGGGCGCCGCGCTGGTCAGCTCACGGGTAGCTCACCACGTTGACCGGGACGGTGCCGGGTGGTGTCACCCCGCCGGTGTCGTTGATGACGTGGGTGATCGTGCCCTGGTAGTTCAGGGACACCGTGCACAGGCTGTGGAAGCGGACTCCTGCGTTGTTGGGTGCCTCGAAGGCGTTGTAGGCGCTGACCGAGGGGTTCACGTTGAAGAAGTTGTAGCTTCCCAGACCCCAGGCCTCGTGCGAGGTGACGTTGTCGCCGACCTTGTACGCCGCGTAGCCGTTGCGGCCGCTCGGCCGGTTCCAGCTCGCCTGGTTCGGGACGTCGTACGGCATCTCGTTCTGGAAGAAGATCGTCTTGCCGCCCTGGCCGTTCCAGATCACCTGGGTCTTCTGGTAGTGCTCCACGAACAGGCCGGTGGCCAGCACGTTGTTGCCGTTGACAATCAATCCGGTGTCGCCGGTGGCCTGGGTCCAGCCCCAGGTGCCGGCGTTGCCGTGGTCGGCGCGCCAGGCCCAGATGTGGTCGATGATCGTGTTGTGGCTGTTGACGACCAGGCTCGTGGTCGCGTGGCCGGCGATCGACCCGCCGATGCGGAAGAAGACGTCCTGCAGCGTCGTCGGGTTCGCCGCGTGGTTCGCGGACGAGCCCGAGGGACCGACGGTCAGCAGGGCCGCGGAGTTCGTCGTACCGGCGTCGAACAGCAGACCCTTGACGCGTACGCCGTCGACGTCGGCGACCTGCATCGCGTTGACGCCGTTGTCCGGGATCAGCGTCGGGTAGCCGATGCCGAGCACGACCGTGTTGGCCCTGGTCACGTTCAGGGTCTGGTTGAGGTGGTAGACGCCCGGCGTGAAGAACAGGTTGCAGCCCGAGGCCAGCGCCGAGTTGATGGTCGACGCGGTGTCGCCGGCCTTGACGACGTAGAACTGGCTCATCGGGATCGACGTACCGGGGGTGGAGCCGTTGGCCCAGCTCGCGCCGGAGGCGTTGGTGCGCAGTGAGGGGGTGAAGACGCGGTACTTGCCGGTGCTGTCGAGGTAGAGGTACGGCACGTCCCGCGAGACCGGCGTGGTGGCGAGGGTTGTCTCCGGCGGGTTCGGGAAGGTGGTCGGCGGAGCGCCCGGCGTACCGGAGAAGACCATGTTCCAGACGCCACCTGCCCAGCTGCCGAGGTTGCTGTCCCGGGTGTACCACTGCTGCTGCGAGATGGATGCGGTTTCTCCGGACACCTTCGAGTCGGCGATGTAGCCGCCGCTGGCGAAGCCGTAGCTGGCCGGGTAGAGCTGCAGGTTGCCGCGGATGTCCATCCGGCGGAACGGCGCCGCCTGCGCGACGGCCCAGCGGTTCGAGCCGCCGATCGGGTTCACGGCCATGTTCTCCGCGGACCGCCAGAAGTTCTGCAGCGCGACGCCCTGGTCGGACTCGTTGAACGCGTCGACCGTGATGGCGCCGTTGATGACCACATCGCCGGGGTTCTGGCCGAGGCCCGCGACCGACGTGTAGTAGCCGACGTCGTCGTGCACGCTGTACGCGCCGGGCTTGAACAGGTGCGCGATCCGGCGGTTCGCCATCTGCGCGGTCAGGGTGTCCTTCTGTGCGGCGAAGTCGGCGTCGAGCTGCGCCTGGATGGAGGCGGACGACATGCTCGGGTCGAAGATGCGCGTGTTGGGCCCGAAGTTCGGGACGTCCGGCTGCGTCGTACAGCTGACCGGTGCGGTGGTGCCGATCGTGTACGTCGCTGTGGCTGCCACCGAGTTCGCGAGGCCGGCCTTGAGGCCGATCGCGGTGACCGTGCGCGTCGTCGGGACGCTGATCGGTCCGCTGTACAGCGGCGACGACGCGGTCGGCGTGGAACCGTCGACCGTGTAGCGAATCGTGGAGCCCGCCGTCGCCGTCGAGATCGTCACCGTCTGCGCGGTCGAGTAGCTGCCGCCGGCGGGGGAGAAGGTGGAAGTCGCGACAGCCGGCGTGGTCGAGCCGCCGTGGGTGTAGCTGAAGTGCGGGGTGTCGTACTGCGGACCGCTCTTCTCGTAGGTGAACCAGTAGGCGACGACGGTCCCCGACGACAGTCCACTGACGGTCTTGCGCCAGGTCCCGCCGCTGAGGTCCATCCGGAGGTTCTGCTGACCCTGGCCCGCGACGGTGTAGTGAACGTCGACGTAGACCGCGGCCGTGGTCGGGGTGAAGGTGATCTGGGCCTGGTTCGCGCTGAGCGAGGTGGCTGTCTGCGTGTAGTCGTCGGCCGCCGTCGCTACGCCACCCACCAGGAGGGTCGAGCAGAGGGCCAGGGCCAGCGCGACGACGGCCGCACGCCAGCCGGGACGCCTTCGGTGAGTTCTTTCTGGACTCCGAAACACGGGTACCACCTCCGGGGCGGAAGAGGGCGGGAAGACACTCGCGGTGTGAGAGCGCTCTCACCTGCGGACTGTAAACCGGTTCCCCGCAGTGCGGAAGAGTCAGCGACGAGTTCGCGCACCGCGAGGCGCCGGTGCACTGAAAGGAAGCCATCGGCGTCAGGATCTGGTCGGTACAGTCGGGATCATGAGCAGCGCCGAGGCTTTCCTGGAGACGCTCGCCGCGAGCGAGCTGCCGCCGCTGATCGGCCACCGTCACAACGGCGGTGAGTTCCGCGGTGGGGTGGTGACTCGCGACCTCGGGCCCTTGCGACTGGCCGAGCTGATCAGCCCGGCGGGGGAGTGCTTCCGGGACGAGCGGTCGGCGCGTGCCGCCGACAGCGAGCTGTGGCAGATCGACCTGGTGACCGAGGGGCGGGTGCGAGCCGAGCAGGGCGGCAACACCGCCGAGCTCGGGCCCGCTGACCTGGTACTGATCGACCCGGTCAGGCCGGTTCGGTTCGCCAGCACCGCGACGACGCACGTGACCATGCTGCTGCCGCGAAACTCGCTGCGACTCGGACCGGCCGCCGCCGATCGGCTCGCAGGTGTCCGCATTCCCGGCGACCGCGGACCCGGCGCGCTGGTGTCGGCGCTCGCGGGGCCGATCGCTCGGTCGACGACCGATTTCCGTGCCGATGAGGCGGACCGTACGGCGGCCGCCGTGATCGAGCTGATCGCGGTGGCGCTGACGGCTCAGCTCGGCGATTCCGGTCCGGCCCCCGACGACGCGCTGCGGAGCAGGATCGTCGGTTTCATCGAGGCGAGGCTGTCCGACCGGGACCTCACCCCGGCGAAGGTGGCTGCGGCACACCACATCTCCGTACGCCGCTTGCACAAACTCTTCGAGGACCAGCCGCTGACGGTCGCGGCCCTGATCCGCCGTCGCCGCCTGGACCGGTGCCGGGCGGACCTGGCCGGGACCGATCGCACTGTTGCGGCGGTCGCCGGGCGGTGGGGATTCGCGGACCCGGCGCACTTCAGCCGGCTGTTCAAGGCGACGTACGGGTACAACGCGGCGGCGCTCACGTCCAACAGCCGTACGCGGATGGTCAAGGCGCTGCCGGACCGGAACGGTGAGGATGGTGGGGAACCCAGAGAAAGGTGAACCCATGCAGCAGTCGGTCGAGGCGATGAGCGCCATCCCGGCCCGGATGAACGAAGGCTGGAACAACGGCGACGCGGCGGCGTTCCTGGCCGACTTCGCGGACGACGGCGAGCTCGTCGACTTCGAGGGAACCGTGCACCGGGGACGTGAGCAGATGGTCGCCGCCCACCAGCCGATCTTCGACACGGTGATGAAGGGTTCCCGGCTGCTGCACGGCGAGGTGCTGTTCGCCCGGATCGTCGGTCCGGGCTGGGGCGTGGTCCACCACCGCATGGTGATGGCGCTGCCGGGCGAGCAGGAGCCACGCCCGACCCGCGTCTTCCTCCAGCTCTACGCGATGGTGTGGCAGAACGACCGCTGGGAGATCGCGACGATGCAGAACTCGCGCTTGGTCACGCTGGACACCGCAGCGGCGCTGGAAGCCCTGCCCTCGGTCTGACCGAGGAACCCGCCGCGAGCCTCTCCGGCGCTGAGCATCGGGGCAACCAGTCGCGAGGGCCCAAGTTCCCTCTCGAGGGGGAAGGCCTTCATTCGCTCGAGGGAAGCGGTCGGGGGCCGGGCCGACCAGACTCGGGTGCGTGAAGATCTCGATGAAGCACGCGGCGGGGTACGTCACTGTCGCTGCGATGGTGCCGTACCTCTCGATCAAGACCGCATGGCTTCTGGGCAGCGACGTCGGCGTCGTCGAGACCGGCCTGATGCGTACGGCGCCTTTCGTCGTGGGCAACCTGGTCACCGCCACGATGGAGGTGGCCGGTGCCGCGTTGGCGTTGGCGCTGGTTCACCGGTGGGGGCGGCGGCTGCCTGTGTGGATGGTGTTGTTCCCGTTGTGGGTCGCTACTGGTCTGCTTGCACCGGTGATGTTCGCGGCGCCGATCGGATTCGTTGCTGGGAGCAACGCCACGCCCGCGGTGGACGGTCCCGTCAACGGTCTGCAGGGGTGGGTGTACGGCGTCGTGTACGCGGGCTTCATTCTCCAGGGCGCTGGGCTGGGTGTTGCGTTCGTCCTGCACATCCGCGATCGCTGGGCGCAGGTCTTGCGCGCACCTCTCGAGGCCACGGAATCGCCAGGTTCGATCCGGGTCCGGGTGACCGCCGCTCTCGGCGCGCTGGTCGTTTCGGTTCGCCTGGTCTGGGCCTTCGGTGGTCCTACAGGGCTGGCCAGTGAGGTGCTGGACGGCCGGAGCATCGCCCAACGGGCGCTGGACGTTTCCACGGCAGGTCTCGCGCTCGCGGGTCTGGTCGGCCTGGGCATCCTCGTCTCGCGCCGGCCAGGAGGCCTTCTGGCCTGGGTGCCGTTGGGGGCCGCATGGCTGGGGACCGGCGCGATGTTCTGCTCTGGCGCCTATCAGCTCACCCTCCTGCTGGCGCCCAGCACACCGTTCGACACGGCCGGCGGTGGGTGGTTCGGCCTGATCACGGCCGCCCAGGTGATCGCCGGCTTGCTGGGCGCGACAGTCCTCTGTGGAGTTCGCCTCTCGTCGGCGCCGACGCCTGTGCGGGGACGCGGCCTTGGTCAGGTGACGGTCGGGGAGACCTCGACGCGAAGCCGAACTGGTCGGTGACACGCTGCCGTGCGGCCCGTAGGTCCGGCGCCTTCAACGGTTTCGGTGAACCCCTCGGGATCGATGTCGATCTGGACGGTGACCCGGGTCTGTGTTCGGCGATCTCCGGTCGGGTGCGGTGATCAGTCGCTCGTACGGCGTAACGCCGACGGTTTGTGGACCGCGGTGCGGCCGGACTTCTCGCTGCGGACGAGGTACTGCGGGTCGTCCGCCGAGGCGTCCACGGTGCGTTTGCCGGCGTGCGTGCGTTCGGTGATCTTCTTCTCGACCGTCCCGCGCGCCGTACCGCCGTGGCTGTCCCACTCGACCTTGTCGCCCTGGCGGAACGTTTCGTCAGACATGGTGACGCCTGTCTGTGGAAGCTCGGGAGCGGCGCTTCGCGAGGATGACGCCGCCGATGAACAGGACGGGGATCAGCAGGCCGAGGAAGAGCCACCGCATGCCGGACCAGTCGCTCGTGTCGCCGTCGGCGGAGCCTGGTGGGTTCGCGGCCGGGCTGACGGTTGAACCGAGGGTGGGTGTGGGGGAGTCCGCGGCCGGTTGGGTGGTCGACGTCGGAGCCGCGACGGCGCCGATCGTCGGCGTCACCGCGGTAAGACCGATCACCGCGACCACGAGCGCGAGGAGGCCGATCGGGAGAGCGGACCAGCCACGCCGTTGAAGTGTCATGGTGGCCCGGTACCCAGTCCGATTGCTCGCGAGCGGTCAACCGCGGTCGCGGTCGCGCTTGGAGCCTGCTCCGGTCGAGTTGTTAGGTTTTGGGGATGACGACCTACTCGCCGGCCGAGGCGGCCGCACAGTCCGGGTTCACCATCGACACGCTGCGTTACTACGAGCGCGAGGGCATTCTGCCGCGCATCGAGCGCAGCGCTGGCGGCAAGCGGGTGTACAGCGACGGTGATCTGTGGATGCTCGGCTTCCTGCGGTGCCTGCGGGACACGGGGATGTCGATCGAGCAGTTGCGGCGGTACGGCGAGCTGAGCCGCGACGAGACCACGATGCCGGAGCGGGTCGCGTTGCTCGAGGAGCACGCCGCCTCGATCCGGGCCAGGATGGCCGAGCTCGACGCGACCCTCGCCCGCGTCGAGGAGAAGGCGGACTGGTACCGCGGGGAGCTCCGCCGGACGGGGGACGCGGCTTCCTGACCTGTTCTCGGCCCCCACGCCTCACGTCCGAAGCTGTCCGCGCGTCCCTTCGACCTTCGGCGAAACGGGGTGGGGGTGTGCCAGGGTGCCTTCATGGAGGAAGAACGGGCCGGGCAGGTGCATCCGGGGGAGCCGCGGCTGCCGGCCGCGGTGGGGGTCGTGGTGGCGATCGGGCTGTACGCCGTACTGCCGAGTCATCTGCAGATCGGTCCTCGTTTCGTGATTCCGGCGCTGGAGTCGCTGCTGTTCGTGCCTCTGGTGCTGGCCAACCCGCGCCGGATGACGCGCGAGAACCGGTTGCTGCGGCGGCTGTCGATCGGCCTGGTGCTGTTGATCGCGTTGTCGAACACGACGGCGCTCGTGCTGCTGATCCGTTCCCTGGTGATGGGGGAGGCGACGGCAGGTGCCCAGTTGCTGGCGGCGGCCGCTCAGGTCTGGCTCACCAACGTCCTGGTCTTCGCGCTGGCGTACTGGGAGCTTGATCGCGGGGGACCGGTCACGCGCTTCCGGGTGGCGCGACCGGGACTGCCCGACGCGGACTTCCGGTTTCCGCAGGACGAGGACCACGACGCGATCAGCGAGGTGGCGAACCGGTCGTCGGCCAGGTCCGGGTGGGCGCCGGGCTTCATCGACTACCTGTACGTCTCGGTCACGAACTCGTCGGCCTTCAGCCCGACCGACACCATGCCGCTGACCGTCCGCGCCAAGCTGCTGATGGCGGTCGAGTCGGTCTCGGCCTTGATGCTGTCGGTGCTGGTCGTCTCTTTCGCCATCGGCCTGCTCGGACCGTGAGCCTGTACGGCGTACGGCGGGCTAGTGCTCCGCCTGGCGGAGCTTGCGGAGGATGTCGGTGAGCTCGGCTCGCTCGGCTTCGGTGAGGATGCTGAAGTAGGCCTCGGCCTCCGCGTCGCGGGAGGCTCGGATCGCCTCGCCGACCTTGGTTCCCTCGCCGGTCGGCGCGACCAGCGTCGCCCGGCGGTCCTGCGGGTCGGGGCGTCGTTCGACCAGGCCGCGGTCCTGCAAGGCGTCGACCACTTCGGTGGCCGAGCGGGCCGCGATGCGCAGGTGGTCGGAGAGCTCGTTGAGCCGGAGCGGGCCCTCGCGCATCAGGACGCCGAGGGCGCGCGCGTGCGACGGCGCGATGTCCCACGGGGCGAGGGTCTTCTTCCGCAGGTGGCGCAGCTGATGAGCGACTCCCCAGAACGTCTCGGGGAGGGTCTCCTCTTCGTCATCGGCCATGGGAATAGCGTACCAACCAATCGTGTTGTAACCTCATAGTGAGGTAACCTCAGCAAATCTCCGACAGAACGGTGCTCACCTTGGATCACGAAAATCTCGAGCGCGGCCGCCGCGGCGGCCCGAAATCTGCCACAGCCGCCGAGAAGGCCCAGGCCCGCGAGGTCTCGCTGGCCCGGATCGGACGGCTCTTCATCGCCCACAAACTCGCCCTCGCCGTCGTCACGGCGATCATCGTCGTTTCGTCCGTGGTGGCCATGGCGTCACCGTTCCTGCTCCGCGCGGTCATCGACAACGCGCTGCCGCAGCAGGACCTGAAGCTCCTGATCTGGCTGGTGGTGGGCATGGTCGCCGTCGCCGCCGTGACCTCGGCCTTGGGCGTCGTACAGACCTGGATCAGTACGACGGTCGGCCAGCAGGTCATGCACCGGCTGCGGACCGACGTCTTCGCCCACCTGCAGCGCCAGTCGATCGCCTTCTTCACCCGGACCCGCACCGGCGAGGTGCAGTCCCGGATCACCAACGACATCGGGGGAATGGAACCCGTCGTCACGTCGACGGCCACCTCCATCGCCTCCAACCTCACCACGGCGATCGCCACGACCGTGGCGATGCTCGCGTTGTCGTGGCAGCTCTCGCTCATCTCGCTGGTCGTGATGCCCCCGGCCATCTACCTGACCCGCAAGGTCGCCCGGATGCGTCGCGCCATCACCGCGCAGCGGCAGCGCGAACTCGCCGATCTCAACGTCACCGTCGAGGAAGGCCTGTCGATCAGCGGGATCCAGCTCAGCAAGACCATGGGCACCGCCGCGACGCTGGTCGAACGCTTCACCGCCTCGTCGGCCCGGTTGATCGACCTGGAGCTCCGCTCGGAGCTGGCCGGCCGGTGGCGGATGGCCTCGATGAGCGTCATCTTCGCGGCCATCCCGGCGATCATCTACCTGAGCGCCGGTCTGCCGATCACCGCCGGGACCCTGTCCATCGGCACGCTGATCGCCTTCACCACCCTGCAGGCCGGGCTGTTCCGGCCGCTGATGGGACTGCTCAACGTCGGCATCTCGCTCACCAGTTCGCTGGCGCTGTTCGCGCGGATCTTCGAGTACCTCGACCTGCCGATCGACGTCGACGACCCGGCCGACCCGGTCGAGATCGACCCGGCCCGCCTCGAGGGCCACGTGCGGTTCGAGGACGTCACCTTCGCCTACCCGGGCAGCGAGACGGCCGCCGTTGCGGGCGTCAGCCTGGACGTTCCGGCCGGTACGACGCTGGCGCTGGTCGGCGAGACCGGCTCGGGCAAGAGCACCCTCGCCTCGCTGGTCGCGCGGCTCTACGACCCGACCAGCGGACGCGTCACCATCGACGGCATCGACCTGCGCGATCTGCGCCTGGCCGATCTGGCCGGCGTGGTCGGCGTCGTCAGCCAGGAGACCTACCTGCTGCACACCACGGTGCGCGAGAACCTCCGCTACGCCAAGCCCGACGCCACCGACGCGGAGATCGAGGACGCGGCTCGCGCCGCCCAGGTGCACGAGCTGATCTCCGGACTCCCGGACGGCTACGACACCATGGTCGGGTCGCGCGGACACCGCTTCTCCGGCGGGGAGAAGCAGCGCATCGCGATCGCCCGGACGCTCCTGCGCAACCCGCGGGTCCTGGTCCTGGACGAGGCCACCAGCGCGCTGGACACCGAGACCGAGCGTGCGGTCCAGCAGGCATTCGACCGGCTCGCCGAGGGCCGGACCACCATCACCATCGCCCACCGGCTGTCAACGGTGCGCGACGCCGACCAGCTCGTCGTGGTCGACCACGGCCGGGTGATCGAGTCAGGAACGCACGCCACCCTGGTGGAGAACAACGGCCGCTACGCCCGCCTGGCTACCTGATCGGACAAGTACGCCGTACGGCGCTCGCCGCGGAGTCGTACGCCGTCACCCCGCTCGCCGTGTGAAGCGAGAACCGCAGCGAGGTGTCCGACGGTCCGGTCTGGGCGAAAGCGTGGTGAAAGCGCGGTGAAAGCTCGCTGTGATTAAGGTGAAGAAACGAATTGACGGGAGGAGCTCGGGTGAAATCTCTCAGAGCATCGGCATTACTGCTTCCGGTCGCGCTCGGCGCGGCCGGCCTCGCGGTTTCGGCAACGCCTGCGCAGGCGGGAGTTCCCTGCGGTCAGTACCACACCACTTCGCGACTTCTGTACAACCACTGCGGCGATCACAGTGTTGTGGTCTACGTCAGAAATGCGTACGGATTTGGTGAGGATCTCTGTCTTCACCCCGGGCAGCACGACGTAGGTGAGTGGGGAGTAGGGGTCAACCAAAGGAACGATGCCTGGAGCAACGGCACGCGCTGCTCGTCGGGTGGATGGTGATCCTGAGCAGGTAGGTCGGGCCGGGGCCCGGAGTTGGCGTACTGTACTCACTTTTGATCGGAGAGGTGCATGGCAATCAGAAGCATGATATCGATCGCCGCAGGTATTGGCGTCCTGGCATCAGTTCTCACGTCTGCACTGAGTCCCGCTGTCGCTTCCACCGATGCGGGGCAATCGGCCGGCGCGGTGACAGCCCCGTGCGGTCAGTACTACACCAAAGAAAGCGCCTACTACAACCACTGTGGCAAGACGGACGTCGTCGTGAACATCCGGTGGCAGAACATGAATGAAATCGGGTTCAGGTGGAATGAACCGACGGACGCGATTTGTTTGGCTCCGGGATCACATTATCTCGGCAGGAACGCGGAATCGCTGACACCGCCCATGGGAGGCAGGGGCGTGGACGCCTCCTGGTCGAGTGGAGAAGTCTGCTAGAGATCGGTCAGCGGTCGAAGCGGGTCGCGAGGCCGTCGAGTAAGCACTCCAGGCCGAAGGTGAAATCGACGTCGGGGTCGGGCTCGTCGGCTTCGTGGACGCGGCGGGCGAGCATCGGGTGCTCGCCGGCCGCGAGGACCTTGGTGATGTACGGGCCGAGGCTGTGCTGCCACTGTTCCTTGGTCAAGCCGCTGCGCTGCTCGGCGCGGCGGTCGGCCTGCTGGTCGGCGACCGACCCGAGGACGAAGGCGCGGACGGCGCCGAGCGCCTGCGCGGCCCGGGTGATGTCGGGTGTGAGGGTGACGGCGGCGCGCAGCGCGGCCTCGGACCGACGCAACGAGTTGGGGCCGAGTGAAGGTCTGCCCGCGAGCTCGGCGGCCAGCCACGGGTGGCGCAGCAGGGTCGCGCGGAGCGAGTGCGCGACGGCCGCCAGGTCGGCGCGCCAGCCCTGGCTGGACTCAGGGAGCGCGTCTTCGCCCTGCGCCGCGTCGATCATCAGGTCCACGAGCTCGTCGCGGTTGGTGATGTAGCGGTAGAGGGTGGCGGTCCCGGAACCGAGGTCGCCGGCGACCCGGCGCATCGATACCGCGTCCAGGCCTTCCGTGTCGGCGACAGCCAGCGCGACGGCGACGTACTGGTCGACGCCCGGCGCGCGTCGGCGCGGCTCGGGGCGCTGCCGGGTCCACACCGAGGGGTCGGTCATCGAGCGGTTCCTTTCCTCGTTGACCGTCATCCTAGCTTATGGCTACGGTGTAGCCATGACGGAGGCAGCGTATCCAGAGGTGCCCGTGCTCGTGGTCGGCGGAGGCAGCGTCGGCCTGCTCACGGCGGCGCTTCTCGCCCATCACGGCGTCCCCGCGGTTCTCGTCGAGCGCCGCTCCGGGCCGTCGATCCACCCGCGCGCCACCGGCATCGGGCCGCGCTCCGTCGAGATCCTCCGCGAGCTCGGGCTCGACGCCGCCGCGGACGCGGTCGCGGTCGACCTCCGGGGTGCCGCGGGCAAGGCGGTGGCGCGGACCGTCGTCGAGATGGGCGCGGGCGACGTCGCCACCGTGCCGATGTCCGCCCTGTCCGCCGACGAGCTGGACGTGACGCCGTTCAGGCTGCGCGGGGTCTGCCCGCAGGACCGGCTCGACGCCGTACTGACCGCCGACCTCGTACGCCGGGGAGCGGATCTGCGCTGGTCGACACGTCTGGTCGGCATCGTGCAGGACGACGACGGGGTCGACGTCGAGCTGGAGGGCCCCGACGGCCGGTATTCGTTGCGGTGCGCGCAGGTGGTGGCCGCCGACGGAACGCACAGCGCCGTACGGACAGCGCTCGGTGTGGGAACCTCCGGGGCGGGCGACCTCGGCAAGTCGAAGATCAACATCCTGTTCCGGGCTGACCTTCGGCCGCACCTGCGGGGGATGTCCTTCGGCACCTGCACGATCACGACGCCGGACGCGGCCGGCCTGCTGGTCACCGTGGACGGCGAGACGAGCTGGGTCTTCCACGTGACCTGCGACGCCGACGCGGGCGAACGTCCCGAGGACTTCACGCCCGAGCGCTGCGTCACGATCGTCCGGGCGGTGGTGGGCGATCCCGGCCTCGACGTCGAGGTTCGTAGCGTGTTGCCCTGGCGGCCTCGGAGCTTGCTGGCCGACCGCTTCTCCGTCGGTCGCGTGTTCCTCGTCGGCGACGCCGCGCACACCGTGTCGCCGATCGGCGCGTTCGGCCTCAACACCGGCATCGCCGATGCGCACAACCTGGCGTGGAAGCTGGCCGCCGTCCACCGCGGCGAGGCCGGCGCCGGCCTGCTCGACACGTACGCGCAGGAGCGCGAGCCGGTCGCCGCCGCAACGCTGGACCAGGCGGCGTACAGGTTCGCCGACCCGCGGTTGCACTGGGGGCGTGGGCCCGAGGCCGATGCTGCCCGGGCGGCGGTGGGAGTGTGGGCGCCGCCGATCGTGCATCTGGGCCAGCGGTACGACTCGGACGCTGTCATCGATGCGCGGCCCGAGCTCCCGTCCACGACGGACCTGGCGGTCGTGCTGGACGGATCGCCGGGTTCGCGAGTGCCTCACGCATGGATCGACGGGGTCTCGACGCTCGACCTGGTCGCGTCCCGGTGGACCCTGCTGGTGGGTGCCGCGGGCAGCCGCTGGCTCGCTTCCGCAGCGGACCTCGGCGTACGAGGGCACCGCGTCTCCGTGCCGTGGCTGCCCGACGACGGAGCTTTGCTCGTACGACCGGACGCGATCGTCGCGCTGCGGGTCACCGCACCGGTCACGGACCCGGCGCGGTTCCTCGCCAACGCCCTGAATCAGCTGCTGGCGCGGCCGATCGCGGTGCCGAGCGTCTGAAGCGGAGCGGATCGCCCGCTCCCGCGAACTTATGCAGGCCGCAGTGCGGAGAGGCTGCCAAACTTATGCAACGGCGCTTCTCGGGTACCTTGCGAACAGGGGACGTCCTGCGGATCGGACGTCTACCAGGAATCTCAATGACCGCGGTCCAGAAGTGCGGCCGTGCGGTGACTTACTCCTCGAGAGGTCACGTTCATGACGACTGTTCCGTCCCTGAATCGCCCTGCTGCTCCCGTCAACTGCTCGACGGCCGAACAACGCCTGCTGCGTGAGACGGCGACCCAGAGTCTGCTGGCCAGAAGGGCCGCCACCACCGACGATGCCGAGCGGCAGCAGCTCCTCGAAGAAGTCGTGGAGCTCAACCTCGAGATCGCCCGGGGGATCGCTCGACGGTTCCGTGGCCGAGGTGCCGAGGACGACGACCTGGAGCAAGTGGCCTGCGTGGGGTTGATGAAGGCGGCCACCAACTTCCGTCCAGAGGCCGGTGTGCCGTTCATCGGGTACGCCGTACCGAGCATCCGCGGCGAGGTGAAGCGCTACTTCCGCGACTGCAGCTGGACCGTTCGGATCCCGCGCAGGCTGCAGGAGCTGCAGGGCAAAATCGCCCGCGTGGTTCCCCAACTGGTGCAGGAGCTCGGTCGCGAGCCCGTGGCCGAAGAAGTCGCGGACCGGCTGGGCGTCGACAGCAGCGAAGTACGGGACGCCGATGCGGCCCGGGGCTGCTTCAACGTGCTGTCGCTGGACAAGCCGATCGGGGCCGACGACGGCGACATGCTGCTCGGCGAAGCAATCGCCGACCACGAGGACCCGCGGTTGCGCAGCATCGAGACGTTCTCCCAGCTGGGCCCGCTGATCGGCGGTCTCGACCCGCGCGACCGGCGCATTCTCGAGCTGTCCTTCGTCGAGAACTGGCGGCAGACCGACATCGGCCAGGAGCTGGGGATCAGTCAGATGCAGGTGTCCCGCCTGCTCTCCAAGATCCTGGGCCGCCTACGGAGACAACTGCAGACCGACGACGCGGCCGCCTGACGGATGTGCCGACGCCGGTCATCGTCTACTCACCGGGCTTCGGGACGTCGCGGCTACTCGGTTCGTGCGGTAGCCGTCGAGCCGCTCCCTATGGGTATTAGGCAAATGCCTATCTGTGTTAGATTGGATAGGTGGAGAGAACACAGCTCAACCGGACGACGGTGATCGCGCGAGCGGCCGAGCTCGCTGACGAGACCGGTTTCGACGCGGTGACCCTGGCCGCGATCGCGCGGTCGTTCGGCGTCCGGACGCCCAGCCTCTACGCGCACGTTCGGGACCTCGCGGCGCTGCGGGACGGGATCACGGCGCTCGCGCTGGACGACCTGACGGACCGCATCGCCGACGCCATCGCCGGACGTTCGCAGTACGACGCGCTGCTGGGCTTCGCGGCCGCGCACCGCACGTACCTGCAGGAGCACCCGGGTCGCTGGGAATCGTTGCACCGAAGGGCGGGCGCCGGTGCCGTGGAGGCGCCGGCCGCGCGTCGAATCGTGCGGGTCACCGACGCGGTCCTGCTCGGCTACGGGATCACCGGCGACGACCGCGTGCACGCCACGCGCATCGTCGGAGCCGCCCTGAGCGGGTTCCTCGACCTCGAACGGATCGGGAACTTCGCGCACAGCACGCCGCCGGCCGAGGAGTCGTGGGCCGAGCTGCTGGACGCCCTCCACCTCATCCTCACCCATTGGCATCACCGCGGAGAGCTCCGCGAGAAAGAGATCTCATGATCACCACACCGCTGACCGCGGACCTCCTGCACGGCGCGACCGAACTCGAGCCGACCGAGCGCGGGCTTCGTCCGCACAGACTGCCGAAGACCGTCGTCGAACGGTACGCCGACCAGCACCTCACGCTGATGGAGGCGCAGCCCTCCGGCGTACGGGTCGCCGTGGTCACGACCGCCCGCAGCGTGACCCTCGAGGTCCACGCGACGCGCGTCGCCTACCGCGGGCTGGAGCGTGCCCGTGGCGCCCTCGACGTGGTCGTCGACGGCACCATGCTCGGGTCGTACCCCCTCACGCAGGGAGATCTCGTCGAGCTGGACATGCAGACCGGTACGACCACCTTCGCGGCGGGGACGTCCGATCAGGTCACCGTCATCGATCTGCCGCCCGGTGAGAAGACGATCGAGATCTGGCTCCCGCACAACGAGCAGGTCGATCTGGTGGCGCTGCACTCCGACGCACCGGTGCGTCCCGCGCCGCGGTCGGGTCCCGTGTGGCTGAACCACGGCAGCTCCATCAGCCAGGGCTCCAACGCGACCAGCCCGACCCGCATCTGGCCGGCTGTCGCCGCCCGGAACGCCGGCGCGCAGCTGCACAACCTCGGCTTCGGGGGCAGCGCGCTGGTGGACCCTTTCGTGGCCCGCGTCATGCGGGACCTCCCCGCGGACCTGATCAGCGTGAAGTTCGGGATCAACGTCGTCAACCTCGACGCCATGCGGCTGCGCACCTTCGTACCGGCCGTGCACGGCTTTCTCGACACGATTCGCGACGGCCACCCCACGACGCCGTTGCTCGTCGTGTCGCCGATCTTCTGCGCCATCCACGAGGACACCCCCGGGCCAGGTGCTGTCGACCCGGCCACGTTCGGCACCGACACGGTGAAGTTCATTGCCTCGGGCACCAGAGGGGACACGGCCAACGGCCGCCTGACGCTCCAGGTCGTCCGGCAGGCGCTCGAGGAGCTCGTCGACCGCAGGTCCGACGACCCGAACCTGCACTACCTCGACGGCCGCACCTTGTACGGCGAGACCGACGCGCGACGTCACCCGCTTCCGGACGCACTGCACCCGGACACCAGCACCCACGCCTTGATGGGCGAACGCTTCGCCGAGATCGCCTTCGGCAAAGCGGGAGCGTTCAGCGATCCCGGAGCTGACGTCTAGCCGTCGGGCAAACGTCGGTGCCACGGCCGCAATCGTCGGACACCTGTCGGTCGTATCCGCGGCCCGGACGCGAGAGAGTTCGAGGCAGACCGAGACGTTGGAGGAGCCGTGGCCCGCAAGGCTGATGTCGTTGTCGTCGGAGCCGGTGTGATCGGATCGTCGATCGCCTACGAACTGTCCCGTACGGCGCTGGACGTCGTGGTCGTCGACAAGGCGACCGGCGTCGGCCACGGGTCGACCAGTGCGTCGAGCGCGATCGTCCGGTTCAACTACTCGACGTACGACGGAGTGGCGCTGGCCTGGGAGGCGTTCCACTGCTGGTCGAAGTGGTCGGAGCATCTGGACAGCGGGCCGGGAGCCGACCTCGCGTCGATCACCACCGTCGGCTGCCTGATGCTCGACGTTCCGCAGATGGGGCTGGCCCGGACCCACGCGCTGCTGACGTCGGTCGGCGTCCGGTCGGAGGTGTGGGATCCCGCGACGCTGCGGGCGCGCGTCCCGGGGATCGACCCGGGCAGGTACTGGCCGCCGAAGCGGATCGACGACGACGCGTTCTGGGCCGACGCGACCGGCGAACTGTCGGCGCTCCACATGCCCGACGGCGGGTTCGTCGACGACCCGATGCTGGCCGCGCAGAACCTCGCCGACGCGGCGAAGCGGCACGGGGCGACGTTCCTGTTCAAGCAGCGGGTGGTCGACGTACTGAAGGCGAACGGGCGCGTGGCCGGCGTACAGCTCGAGTCCGGTGAGGTGATCGAGGCGCCGGTCGTGGTGAACGTTGCCGGGCCGTGGTCGTCGGCGCTGAACGAGCTCGCCGGTGTCGGCTCGGACCACACGATCACCGTACGGCCGATGCGCCAGGAGGTGCACCACGTCGAGGCGCCGCCCGGGTACAGCCCCGACGACGACTCGATGGGGCCGGTGGTCGCCGACCTGGATCTCGGTGTCTACCTGCGCCCGGCCAAGGGCAACGGCCTGATGATCGGCGGCACCGAGCCCGAGTGCGAGCCGCTGCAGTGGGTCGACGAGCCCGATGCGATCAACCCGAACCGCACCAAGGACCTGTTCACCTCCCAGGTGATGCGGGCCGCGCGGCGGCTCCCGGGGCTGCAGGTGCCGTCGCAGCCGAAGGGGAGCGCCGGCGTGTACGACGTGGCGTCCGACTGGACGCCGATCTACGACCGGACCGAGCTCGACGGCTTCTACGTCGCGATCGGCACCAGTGGGAACCAGTTCAAGAACGCGCCGGTCGCCGGACGGCTGATGGCGACGCTGATCACGGCGGTGGAGAACGGGCACGACCACGACCGTGATCCCGTGCGGTACGTCTGCCCGCACACCGGGCACACGATCGACCTGGCGTCGTTCTCGCGGAAGCGGGCGGCGAACGGGGACTCTTCGGGCACCGTGCTCGGATAGACGACAACCAGCGGAAAGGGCGAACGGGTGAACGACATCCGGCACACGGAGGAGTACTCGGCGATCGCCGAGCACCTGCGACGGCTGCACGAGCCCGCCTTCGGGCGACCGTCGGCGATCTTCGATCCGCAGATCGCACCGGATGCCACGCAGGTGCTCGTGACGGGAACCGTTCTCGCGGCGCTGGACGGCATGCCGCGGCTGAGGCTGTTCACGGCCCAGGACGGTGAGCTCCGGGCTGTCGCCGACGGCGAAGGCTCCTCGCGAGGCGGACGGTTCTCACCGGACGGCAAGACGGTGGCGCTGCTGTCCGACCAGGCGAAGGAGGGCGAGTTCCAGCTCTGCCTGACCGGAGCCGAGACGCCCGACGCGCTGATCGCCGCACCGCACGTCCCCGGATCAGTCGAGTTCCTGCACTGGTCGCCCGACGGCCGGTCCGTGCTGCT
Source organism: Kribbella sp. DT2 (assembly GCF_049844575.1). Classification (NCBI taxonomy): domain Bacteria; kingdom Bacillati; phylum Actinomycetota; class Actinomycetes; order Propionibacteriales; family Kribbellaceae; genus Kribbella; species Kribbella sp. DT2. The sequence goes on from NZ_JBNCLH010000002.1 coordinate 658,289, forward strand.
GGGGGTTGCCGACCTCGGCGCCGACGTAGCCGGCCACCAGAACTCGGGGGTGAACCTGGACGCCGGGAGCGACCTGCCGTCCTGGCACCCGGAGGTCGAGATCGGTACGCCGGACTCCGCCTGGCGCACGCTGTGGACCTACGAGCTGGACAGCGGCGAGCTCGCCCAGGTCTCGCCGGCCGGGGTGAACTGCTGGGAGGCGAGTTGGTGCGGCACTGATCAGGTTCTGGCGATCACCAGCAGCCTGCCCAGCGAGGACGCCTGGTACGGCGCGGTCCTGTCGATCATCGACGTGGACAGCCAGACCCACCGGGAGTTGCTCGCGAGCGACGTACAGCTCGGTCTGCCGACGGGATCGCCCGACGGCCGGTACGCCGGTGTCGTGCAGGCCGTCTGCAGCGACCGCGGCATCATCGCCGGAGACCTGATCGTGCTGGACCTGGTGGCCGGAACGCGGACGACGGTCGACACCGCCCACACCGATGTCACGGCGGTGCAGTGGAGCGCGGACCACCTGCTCGGGTACGCCGGACTGCGCGGCCTCGACACGGTCGCCGGTCGCTACGACGCCGCGACCCAGCTGGCCGAGGAGATCTACTGCAGCCCCCTCGCGGGCGGCCCGCGCTACCCCGAGGCCTCGTTCGCGCGGACCGGCGAGATCGCCCTGGTCCAGAACTCGTACCGGCTTCCGCACCAGGTCGTCGTGGTCGCCGACGACGAGGTCACCGTCCGGGCCTCGGTCCGGCACGCCGGCTCGGAGTACCTGCTGACCTTGGCCGGCGAGGCCGAGCCGACGACGTGGACGGCGCCGGACGGACTGACGATCGAGGGTGTGCTGTGCCGCCCGCAGGGCGCGGGGCCGTTCCCCTTGGTGATCAACATCCACGGCGGCCCGATCTGGGCCTTCCAGAACTCGTGGTCGATGCTCTACCAGTGGGTCCCGCTGCTGGTCTCCCGCGGGTACGCCGTACTCAGCCCGAACCCGCGCGGAAGTGGTGGCCGAGGGCAAGATTTCGCGGGGCGGGTCGCCGGTGACATGGGCGGTCTGGACACCTACGACTTCCTGTCCGGCATCGACGCCCTGGTCCAGCGGGGCATCGTCGATCCGGCCCGGGTCGGGCTGATCGGCGGCAGCTACGGCGGGTTCATGGCGTCGTGGCTGGTCACCCAGGACCAGCGGTTCGCCGCCTCGGTGCCGATCTCTCCGGTGACCGACTGGTACAGCCAGTCGTTCACCAGCAACATCGCTGCCTGGGGCAACGCCTTCCTGGGCGCGGATCCCGAGCTGCCGGGGTCGAAAGCCCACACCCGGAGTCCGGTGCTCCAGGCAAGCAAGGTCCGTACGCCGTGCCTGAACGTTGCCGGGGCCAACGATCGCTGCACGCCACCGGCGCAGGCGCGGGAGTTCCACCAGGCCCTGACGGCGCAGGGAGTCGAGTCGGTGCTGGTCGTCTACCCCGAGGAAGGGCACGGCGTCCGTGCGTACCCGGCGATGACCGACTTCCTCACCCGGGTGATGGCATGGTTCGACCGCCACATGCCGGCCCGGCGAGGACCTGCATGACCGGTGAGCCGGCCGAGGAGTTCCCGGTCGGCGGTCGGCCGGCTGCGCGCGCGGGAGCTCCGAAGCCCGTGGAGCTGTGGGTGCAGCACGATCTCCGGGTGCCGATGCGTGACGGGGTCGAGCTCGCACTCGACCTCGTGCGCCCGCGGAGGGAAGGCCCGTTGCCGGTGGTGCTCGTGCGGACGCCGTACGACAAGACGATGACGCGGGCCGGCGACGCGGCGCAGTTCCGGCGGATCGCGGGGGAGGGGTACATCGTCGCGGTGAACGACTGCCGGGGGCGGTTCAACTCCGACGGCGAGTTCTTCCCGTACCTGAACGAGCACGACGACGGCTACGACACGGTCGAGTGGATCGCCGCGCAGGAGTGGTGCGACGGCAACGTCGGCATGATCGGCGGCTCGTACGCCGGCCAGACCCAGTGGTTCGCCGCCTCCCGCGTACCGCCGCACCTCAGGGCGATCGTGCCGATGGTCTCGCCGCCGAGCTCGCTGTGGCGCAACGAGCCGATCTTCAACGGCGTCCTGATGCTCGGGATGAGCGAGTGGATGGTCGGGATGGGCCGCCGGTCCTGGCAGGACGCCTCGTTCGGGGCCCTGTTCAGCGAGCAGAAGGACTACTTCGAGGCGCTGCCGGTGTCGTCGATCCCCGCGCGGGCGGGCGTCGCCGGCGACTGGTGGCAGGAGATGCTGCGGCACCCGACGCTCGACGGCTTCTGGAAGCGCGGCCAGTACGACCGGTACGCCGAGATGACCGTTCCGGCCCTGAACGTCACCGGCTGGTGGGACATGAACTTCCCCGGTGCGCCGACCAACTTCGAGGCGATGCGCCGGTACGCCGCGACGCCGGAGGCCCGGGCCGGCCAGAAGCTCGTGATCGGCCCGTGGCCGCACCTGCTCAACCGGTCGCGCGAGGTGTCCGGTCTCGACTTCGGTGCGGACGCGCTCGTCGACCTGGACGCGTACGTCGTCCGGTTCTTCGACCGGTACCTGAAGAGCGAGGCCAACGCGATCGAGCACGAGAAGCCGGTGCACGTGTTCGTGACCGGCGCCGACGAGTGGTGGGCCGAGGACGACTGGCCGCTGCCCGGCACCGAAGAGGTGCCCTTCTACTTCCACTCCGGAGGCAGCGCCAACACGTACGACGGCGACGGCACACTCTCGACCGATCCGCCGGCAACGGAGGAGCCGGCGGATCAGTACGTCTACGACCCGCTCGATCCGGGCCGCGTGCTGTGGAACTTCCGGGAAGGTCCGGTGGACGACCGTGCGGCGACGGCCCGCGAGGACGTGCTCTGCTACACGAGTCAGGTCCTGACCGAGCCGTTGGACGTGGTCGGGTGGGTGACCTGCCGCCTGGTGGCGAGCTCGTCGGCCACCGACACGGACTGGCACGTCCGTCTGGTGGACGTCCACCCCGACGGCTCCGCCCGGTTCCTGTGCCGGGGTGCGCTCCGGGCCCGCTTCCGGGAGTCCTTCGAGCACCCGACCCTGCTCGAGCCGGGGCGCCCGACGACGTTCGAGTTCACCATGGACGCGACCGGCGTCCGCTTCTTGCCGGGCCACCGGATCCGGGTCGAGGTCTGCAGCTCCTGGTTCACCCAGTACGACCGGAACCTGAACAGCGGGGCCGAGAACCCGTTCGGTGACGACGATCCGCGGCCCGCGACCCAGACCGTTCTGCACCAGCCGGGGCGTGCGTCGCACGTCGTTCTGCCGGTGATCCGCCGGACTCCTTGACCAATACGCTACGGCGTAGCAAGATGCGAGAACCCCGGAGCGGAGGAGACGGACCTGTGATCACGCAGCAGCAGTTGCAGGCGCGGCTGGACAGCACGGCCCGCAAGCTGAACGTGCCTGGCGCGGCGATCGCCGTGGCCAAGGGCGATCAGGTCGTCACCGCGGTGACCGGGGTGACCAACGTGACGACGGGCGCTCCCGTCGTACCGGAGACGCTCTTCGCCGCCGGCTCGGTTACCAAGGTCTTCACGGCCACGCTGGTGATGACACTGGTCGACGAAGGTCTGGTGGACCTGGACACACCGGTGCGCGAGTACCTGCCCGACTTCGCGGTCGGCGAGGACCCGCGGTCGGCCGAGGTGACCACCCGGATGCTGCTCAACCACTCCAGCGGTCTGCCGGGCAACTTCACCTACGACCTGCCCAAGGGACCGGACAACGTCGCCGGCTTCGTGGAGCTGCTGCGCGAGTACGAGTTCAACTCGCCGCCGGGCAGCTACTGGTCGTACTCGAACGCCGGACTGGTCACGGCCGGCCGGGTCGCCGAGGTGGTGACCGGGCGGACGTTCGACCAGGCGCTGGCCGAGCGGGTGCTGCGTCCGCTCGAGCTGAACGCGACGTCGGACACCGACGAGATGATCCTGGGCTCGACCGCCGTCGGCCACGTCGTCGATGCCCAGGGCAACATTCAGCGGGTGCCGCGGTTCCAGCTCGGCACCAACGCGCCGTCGGGCTCAGCGCTCGCCCTGGACGTCGGCGCGCTCGTCACGTTCGGCCGGATGCACCTGGCCAACGGCCGGACCGAGGATCGCCGGCGAGTGCTGACGCCCGAGTCGGTCACGGCCATGCAGGTACCGCAGCTGGACCTGCCGTGGCGCATCGGGTACGACGCGTTCGGGCTCGGCTGGGCGATCCGGAACCTGAACGGCCACACGCTGCTCGGTCACACCGGGGCCAGCGCGGGGCAGCACTCGACGCTCGACATCATCCCTGACCAGCAAGGCGTTCTGGCGGCGCTGACGAACAGCACGACCGGCGCGGCCCTGTTCGCCGAGCTGTGCGCCGAGCTGCTCGACGAGTGTTTCGACGCCCGGCCGGACGCTCCGCCGGCCGCGTCCGACGCAGCGATCGAGGTCGACCTCGATCCGTACGTCGGCGTCTACACGGCCGACGACGGCCGTCTGGTGGTGACGGAGGACGACGGCGCGCTGCGGGTCCAGATCGAGGCCGATCCGTTGTTCGGCGAGATGATGAAGCTGATCCTCGGTGAGACCGCGTTCCCGCCACCCCCGCTGCGGCTGACGCCGTACGCCGCGGACGGCCGCTTCGTCAGCGACGTCGGCATCCCGATCCAGTTCGTCACGCCCGTGGGGTCCGAGGGCGTCGACTACGCCTACGCCGGGCGCATCTACCGGCGCGGGGCCTGATCGATGCCCGCGGCAAGCGAAGCGCGGCGGCCGGGTCCGGCCCGGAGCCTGAGCCGCGAGCTGATCCTGGAGACGGCGCTGGAGATCATGGCGACCGACGGGCTGGACGCGGTCTCGTTCCGGAGCGTGTCGAAGGCGTTCGGCGTCAACCCGATGGCGCTCTACACGTACCTGAAGGACAAGAACGAGCTGCTCGCTGGCATGTACGACACGGCCATGCGCCGGATCGAACCGCCGCCGGCGAAGTCACGGGCAACGGCCGAGAACCAGCTCGTTGCCTACTTCGGCGCCGTACGGCAGACGCTGATCGAGAACGCGGACCTGTACCGGCTCGCCCGGCCGATCGGAGTGCCCGGTGCCGACCTGGATGTTGCCGAACGCATCGCGGCGTTGTTCGACCGGCTGGGTCTGCCGGCGGCGGCCGCGGTCGAGACGCAGCTGAGCCTGATCCAGTACACGATCGGCAACGCGTTGTTCTACGCGTCCCTCGACGCCGACGCGCTGGCCTCGTCGATGCGCGAAGCGTTCGCCGACGTCGACCCCGACGTTCATCCGCGGCTGCACCAGCTGCGCGAGGTCGAAGCGATCACGGCGCCGGCCGCGGCGTACGAGGCCACTGTGCGTTCGATGATCCGTTCGGCCGTCGCCAACCACGGCAGGGACCTGTGACCGACCCGCTGCCGCTCGGCCCGGAGACGCTGCCGGAGTTCTTCGCCTGCCTCAAGGGTGAGCTGAAGGCGTGCGCTCCCGATCTCGAGGTGCGGATCCCGATGCGGGACGGTGTCGAGCTCGCCGCCGGTGTCTACCTTCCGGCCGACCAGAAGGACGCCGTACCGGCGATCGTCCAGATCACGCCGTACGACAAGTCGTCGGCCGTCTGGTCACGCGAGGCACGCTGGTACGCCGACCACGGGTACGCGGCGGTGGTCGTGGACGTTCGGGGGATCCTGGAGTCCGGCGGGGACTTCCACTGGTTCGTGCACGACGGAGAAGACGGCTACGACGTCGTCGAGTGGGTCGCCGAGCAGCCGTGGTGCAACGGCTCGATCGGTACGACGGGGATCTCGTACATGGGCTGGGTCCAGTGGGCCCTCGCCGCGGAGCGCCCGCCGCACCTGAGGTGCATGATCTCCAGCGCGGCCGCGGGCCGGTGGATGCAGGACATCCCGTCCACGTGGGGAATCCTGCAGAGCTACTTCCCGATGTGGCTGTACGGGATCCAGCAGCAGGCGAACCCACGCCCGGCAACACACCACGAGACTGTGCCCGAGCTGCTTTCGACCTGGCCGCTGGCCGGCATCGGCGACAAGCTCGGGCTCGAAGGGCCCTCGTGGGGCGACCTGTCCGAGCACTCGTCGTACGACGAGTTCTGGAAATCGTTGCGCTTCGACGGGTCGTACGCCGCGATCGACGTGCCCTGTCTGCACGTCGCCGGATGGTTCGACCTGGAGAACCTGACCGGCGCGATGCACCACTACGAACAGATGATCAGCGCTTCGCCGGCGGCCGCCGACCAGACCCTGCTCGTCGGGCCGTGGTCGCACGCCGGGGTGCGCTACCCCCACAGCACCTACGACGGCACCGACTTCGGGCCCGCGGGCTCGGTGGACATGAACGAGCTGCACCTGCGGTGGTTCGACAAGTGGCTGCGCGGCGACGAGGACCGCTGGACGCTTCCGTCGACCGCGGTCTTCGACACCGGGGCACGGGAGTGGAAGCTCGGCGAGGGCTGGACGGACGCTACCGCTCCTCGGTCGTTGCATCTCGCCGACGACGGGCGGCTCAGCGAGAAGCCCGAGTCGGTGCCCGGGCAGTCGAGCTACCAGTTCGATCCTTCGGTGACTCCGGTGCCGCGCTTCGACTTCCGGGCCTATCCGTTGACGGACTATCCGTTCGACGAGACGGCGGTGGACCAGCGTGACGACGTACTGACGTGGACGACCGAGGTCCTGGACACGCCGTTGACGCTGACCGGCTGGTCGCGGCTGCTCCTGCACGCGAGCACGGACGGCACGGACACCGACTGGCACGTCAAGCTCACCGACGTCGACCCCGACGGACGCTCCGTCCGCGTGACGTCGGGATGCCTGCGGGCGAGCTGTCGGACCGGCCTGGACAACCCCGAACCCGTCGAACCCGGGGTCCCGACCGAGTACGCGGTCGAGCTGTGGCCGGCCCAGCACACGTTCCGGCCAGGGCATCGCCTGCGCGTCCAGCTGGCGAGCTCCGACTTCCCGTGGTTCACGCTCAGCAGCAACCGGTTCGGGCCTCCGATGACGACCGGAGATCCCCGGCCGTGCGTCAACACGGTGCTGTACGGCGGCGCGCACCCCTCCCGGATCGTGCTGGGCACCACCCGCCTGGAGCCCTAGGGCGTGCCGCCCAACATCTGTCGCAATCACCGGCTGGAAGCTCTCGTCATCGGTCGGTCGTTCCCGGGAGCGGTGAGTGGTCAGCTTGTCCTGTTGGCTCGACGACGGGAGAACCCATGACCAGCGGCGCGGACGGGGCGGTCGTGGACTGCTTCGGATGCCGCACGGTTGGGTGAAGACGTTGATCGAGGAGCGTGATGACTGGTTCAGTGGGCGGCATGGACTCCCGCGGACTGCAGCCGATCGTGGACCGGCTGGCCGAGCAGATCGGCCGGAACGTCGCGATCGACGACCCGCAGATGCACCTGCTCGCCTACTCCGCGCAGGTCGGTCCGACGGACCTGCAGCGCGTGCAGTCGGTGCTGCAGATGAAGGTCGAGGAGTCGCTGGTCAAGCACGTCTACCGGCAGGGCATCGGGTCCGCGGAGGCTCCGGTGCTGGTCCGGGGGATCGCCGAGCTCGCGTTCCTCGACCGGCGGTGCTTCCCGGTCCGGTGCCAGGGGCTGCTGTTCGGGTTCCTCTGGATCATCGACGAGGACCACTCGCTCCCGGCGGAGTCGATGGAGCTCTGCGTCGCGGCGGCCGTCGCGGCCGGCGAGATCCTGATGCGCGAGCGGTTCCTCAACGACGAACGACGGGTGCGGGAGGCCGACCTTCTGGGTGGGCTGCTCGGTTCCGACGAGCGGGTACGTGCCCGCAGCTACGACGAAGGGTTGCAGGAGCAACTGTTCGGCCCGGCCGAGGCCTGCTGCTGCGTCCTGATCCGGGACCTGGGCAACGACGGCAGCACGCCCGGCTCCGCGACGGCGCTGGATCACCTGTTGCGCAACCTCGGGCAGCGCGTGGCGCCGTTGAGCGCGATGGCGCTGGTGAAGGACCGCGGGGCGCGCGGCGTACTGCTGGTGCACGGGGACGAGCAGACGATCGGACGCTTCGTCGACGACACCGCGCGGGCGCTGCTCACCGAGGCGGTCGAGTCGTTGCCGGAGGCCGTCGTACCGAGTGTGGGTGTGGGCAGCGTGGAGAGGTCGGTAGCCCAAGCCAGATCGAGCTACCAGACCGCGAAGCTCGCGACGACGGTCGGTTCGCACGTCGAGGAGTTCGGCACGGTGACGGTGTGGAGCCGGCTCGGCGTCTACCAGTTGCTCGCCCGGTTCCCGGGAGTCGCGACCCGCGAGGCGCCGCTGCCGGCCGCCGTACGGACACTCCTGGAGGACAAGAACGCCGAGCAGATGGTCGAGACGCTGGAGGCGTACCTCGACCTCGGCGGGAGCGTCCAGGCGTGCGTCAAGCAGCTCCAGCTGCACCGGACGAGCCTGTACTACCGGATCTCCAGGATCGAGCAGCTGACTGGTCTTTCGTTGTCGAACGGCGAGGACCGGCTGTTGCTCCACGTCGGCCTCAAGCTGGCGCGGCTCCAGGGCGCTCTGCCCGGCCAGTACGGCGTGAAGTAAACCCTTCCCGGGCAATTCCGGGTGCACCGCCGGAAAAGGCGGTCTCGTACTTTCGGTTGACCCGAAATGGCCACGGGTGGGAAGTGCGCGGGGACGATTCCGTGAAGACTCGAAACGGTCAGAACGCTGTGTGGAAAAGCTGATGGAGGACGACCCCGTGATCCGCGCCAACAGCCCGCTGCTGCGCCGTGGTCTGGTGGTTGCCGAGATTGTCGTCGTGGTGGGTCTGAACACCGAGAAGACCATCGCGCGCCTGCTCTTCCCCGACCAGCCGCCACCACCGGGCGAGACGCTTTACATCTGCGTCGGGGTGGTGGTCGGAGCGCTCGCGCTGCTCCGGCGCCGCCGGCCCGGACGGCTCGTCCAGTTCGCGGCGGTGGCGATCGCCTGCTCGTTGCTGGCCAGCGCGGCGGGTGTCCTGACCGAGCACGGCGGATCGATCAGTGGTGACAGCGAGACGCTGGGCCTGCTGCTGCTGATCGGAGCGAGCTGTCACCAGCTGCGGCCGCCCCAGGCGGCCGCGATCGCGGTGGCCGGCGGCTTGGCCGTGATCCTCGCACCGTCCCTGCGGTACGGCGGCGGCTCGGTCACCTTCACCGTCGCGGCGCTGTGGGCGGCCCTGTGGGGCATCAGTGTCGCGGTCGGGCTGATCCTGCGCGACGGAGAGACCCGGCACGAGGTTGCTCTGGCGACCGCCCGGAACACGGAACGGCTCGTGCTGGCCAGGGAGCTGCACGACCTGGTGGCGCACCACATCACGGGCGTCGTCGTACGTACCCAGGCCGCGCGGGTAGTGCTTGCCGATGGCACGGAGCGGGAGATGCTCGAGGACATCGAGCGAGCCGGTGCCGAGGCACTCGGCGCCGTACGGCGGTTGGTCATGATGCTGCGGAGTCCCGAGTCGCTGTCGCCCGGCACCGGGGACCTGGTGGAGACGGTCGAGGCAGCGGTCGGCGGCGACCCGGCCGTCACGGTGCGGCTGGCCCCGGAACTCGTCGACCTCGCCGTGGCCTCGGAGACGGTGACGACGGTGCACCGCGTCGTCCTCGAGTCGTTGACCAACGTGCGCAGGCACGCGCCGGACGCTCGCCGGGTGACCGTCTCGGTCGAGACGGTGGTGTCCGCGGGGCGGCAGTACCTCCGCGTCGAGGTGCTGAACGACGGGCGCCGGTACAGCCGGAGCCGCAACCGCCGGACGACGGAGGGCTACGGACTGGTCGGGATGCGCGAGCGGATCGCCGCGCTGGACGGACAGCTGACGGTCGGGGAGCACGGCGACCACGAATGGCGGGTGCTCGCCGAGCTTCCGCTGCCAGGCGAAGCCGCGGCGGCCCGGCCGCCGGGGGAGATGGTGACCCGATGACACTGCGAATCCTACTCGCCGACGACCAGGCAATGGTCCGGACCGGGTTCCGGCTGATCCTGGAACGAGAGCCCGACCTCGAGGTGATCGGGGAGGCCCAGGACGGCAAGCAAGCGGTGGCGCTGGCCCAGCAGTTGCGCCCCGACGTCACGTTGATGGACATCCGGATGCCGCTGATGGACGGGCTGGCCGCCACGCGGCTGCTGGCGGGTCCCGGGGTCGGCAGACCGCTGCGGGTGCTGGTCGTGACGACCTTCGACCTCGACGAGCTCGTGCACGAGGCGCTCCGGTCCGGTGCCTGCGGGTTTCTGCTGAAGGATGCCGGCCCGAGGCTGCTGGTGGAGGCCGTGCACGCCGCGGCCAACGGCGACGCCCTGGTCTCACCGTCGATCACCACTCGGCTACTCGGCCATTTCGCCACCGGCAGCAGCCGCCCCCGGGCCGCCGAACCGGCGCTGACCGAACGCGAGCTGGACGCCGTGAAGGCGGTCGCCCGGGGCCGGACCAACGTCGAGATCAGCGCGGACCTGCTGGTCTCGCTGTCGACCGTGAAGTCCCACCTCGGCTCGGTCCAGCGCAAGATCTCCGCCCGGAACCGTACCGAAATCGCGGTCTGGGCCTGGGAATCGGGCCTGATGCGCTGAACCGGCGCGCATTTGTTCTTTCGGTCGGCGAAGGTGCACGAACGGTGGATGTCCCGGGCCGGGGCGGAAAACTAGATTTCTTGACGACCGCAGTAATCGGCGCCCAGCGCGCGCCCCCTTTGGAGGACATCACAATGCACAGGACCTTGACCATCGCTCTGGCCGCCACCGCGGTCGTGGCGGCGGCTGTACCAGCAGTGTCGATGGCGAAGGCGCCGGAAGTCTCGGCGGCGACGACGCCGGCCGTGGCGGCGAAGACCTCGCCGAGCACCCTGAAGTGGGGAGCGTGCCCGAAGGACGTCGTCACGCCGCTGCCGCTGGAGTGCTCGACGCTCGACGTACCGCTGGACTACCGCAAGCCGAACGGCCGGCAGATCGAGATCGCGATCTCCCGCCTGGCCTCGAAGGAGCCGACGCAGCGCCGCGGCATCCTGCTGACCAACCCCGGCGGTCCGGGGGTCAAGGGGCTCATCTATCCGGCCCAGCTCGTCGAGAGCGGCCTCCCGCAGGAAGTGCAGAACGCCTACGACGTGATCGGCGTCGATCCTCGCGGCGTCGGCCACAGCACGCCGCTCACGTGCGACACCACCCTGGAGCAGCAGGCGCTCGGAAGTTTCGCGACGTACGCCCACAGCCCGTCCGACGTCGTCACGGAGGCGAAGTACGCAAAGTCCCTCGCCAAGCAATGCGCCTCGTCGAAGACCGGGGACATCCTCCCGTACATCACCACGCCGAACACCGCCCGGGACCTGGACCGGGTCCGTGCGGCGCTGGGCGAGAAGAAGGCCTCGTACCTCGGCGCCTCCTACGGTAGCTACCTCGGCGCGGTCTACACGACGCTGTTCCCGAAGACCACCGACCGGGTCGTGATCGACAGCGTCATCAACCCCGACGGGTACGACGTCAAGCAGATGCGGATGTTCGCCCGCGGTCTGGACGACCGGTTCCCGGACTTCCAGAAGTACGTCGTCGCGCACCCGGAGCTCGGGCTGGGCAAGACCCCGCAGCAGGTGAAGGCGAAGTTCTTCGAGCTCGCGAAGGAGCTGCGGGCCAAGCCGGTCGAGGGCATGACCGAGACGGGGTTCCGGGCGCTGACGTTCGCCGGGATGTACAGCGACGGCGTCATGCCTTACCTGGCCGGCACCTGGCAGAAACTCGACAAGAACCTGCCGCTGAACCTGAAGCCGGCGGAGGACAGCGACAACATCATGTCCATCCGGCTGACCGTGTCCTGCAACAACCCGGGATGGCCGGAGAAGCTCCGCGAGTACCAGCGCACCGCCCTGGTCGACCGGATCAAGCGCCCGATGCTGGGCGGATCCACGGGCAACATCGGACCGTGCGCCTTCTGGCCGAAGCACCACAAGGAGCTGGTGAAGATCACCGACCGGGGTCCGTCGAACGTGATGCTGGTCCAGTTCCAGCGTGACCCGGGCACCCCGCTGGCCGGCGCGCGGCAGATGCGCGCGGCACTCGGGCAGCGGGCCAAGATGGTCACCGACCCCGGCGGTGGTCACGGTGTCTACCCCGGGACCCCGAACACCTGCTCGAAGAACGCGGTGACGACCTTCCTGCTCACCGGTGAGCGCCCGGCCAAGGACCTCGCCTGCGCGGCCAACCCGAGCAAGTAGGCGACAGATCGAGCAGCCGAAGGGAGTACAGAGATGTTCAAGGAGTGGCAGCAGCGCCGAGCGGTGCAACGCGTCAAGCCTGGCGACGGGCGGGAACTGCAGCGCGTGCGGTGGTGGCAGTCGCTCGGCCGGGCACTGTTCTCCCTCCGGCTGACCGGCGACGACGGCCGGCCGACGGTGTACGCCGTTGACGTCAGGCACTGGGGCAACCAGAGCGCGGGCGACACCACCGCCGACCTGTACCTCAACGGCCGGCAGCACGCCGTGTGCAGGCTGCCGGCCGTCTTCCCGGTCGAAGGCGGCGTCATCGAGGTGCGGATGAGTAACTTCGGGCTCAAGCGCTGCCACTACGTGACCGACCGGGGAGCGGAGTACCAGCTCGAGCCGGATCCGCACACCGCCGAGGGACGCCGCGCGCGGCTCGACCGCGCGCATCCCACGCTGAGCCGCGCGATCGGCGTCTTCTCGGCGACCGTGCTCGGCATCGCCGTACTGCTGCTCGTCCCGCAGATCGTCGGCCCGGTCACCCGGATCCCGCCGGTCGCCGAGCACCTCGGCGTGTTCGACTCGCCGGTCCGGCTGCCCGCCTGGCTGAACGTCACGATCATCGTCGTCACCCTGCTGGCCAGCACGGAGCGGGCCCTGCGGCTGCGCTTCGACCGGCTGCTCGACGGCGCCGCGGGCTGATCGAGCAGCTTCCCCGGCACGACCATTTTCGGCGCCTTCGCGCGCCCTCTGGAGGACATCAGATGCGAAGAACACCAGTGCTCGCTGTCGCCGCCACCGCACTGGCGGCGGCGATCGCCGTACCGGCCTTGACCGTGACGTCGCCGAAGGTGTCGGCGGCAACGAAGCCGGCCGCGTCGAGCACCGTCAAGTGGGCGCCGTGCCCGCCGGACGTCGTGCAGTACGTGCCGCTCGAGTGCGCGAAGCTCGCCGTACCGCTGGACTACCGCAAGCCCGACGGCCGGCAGATCGAGCTCGCGCTGTCCCGGCTGGCGAGCAAGGACCCGTCGAAGCGTCGCGGCATCCTGCTGACCAATCCCGGCGGCCCCGGTTCCACCGGGATCGACTACCCGGGATATTTCGCCAGAGCAGGCGCGTCCAAGGACGTGCTGGACGCCTACGACGTGATCGGCATGGACCCGCGCGGCGTCGGCCGCAGTGCGCCGGTGACCTGCGACCTCACGCCGGCCCAGCAGAGCCACGGCTCCTTCGCGACGTACGCGCACTCCGCGGCCGACGTCGCCAAGGAAGCGCCGTACGCGCGGGCCATCGCGAAGCAGTGCGCCACCTCGAAGACCGCGTCGATGCTGCCCTTCATCACCTCCGCGAACACCGCGCGGGACCTGGACCGGGTGCGCGCGGCGCTGGGCGAGGAGAAGGCCTCGTACCTGGGGCTGTCGTACGGCAGCTACCTCGGCGCGGTCTACACGACGATGTTCCCGAGGACCAGTGACCGGGTGGTGATCGACAGCGTCATGGGTCCCGGCGGGTACGACGAGAACGCGATGCGGATGTTCGGCCGGGGGCTGGAGGACCGGTTCCCGGACTTCCAGAAGTACGTCGTCGCGCACCCGGAGCTCGGGCTCGGCACAACCCCGCCGCAGGTGAAGGCGAAGTTCTTCGAGCTCGCGCGGAAGCTGCGCGTGCAGCCGGTCAAGGGGATGACCGAGACGGACTTCCGCGCGACCGCGTTCGGGTTGCTCTACGGCGAGGCGAACCTGCCCGTCCTGGCCAAGGTCTGGCAGGACATCGACGCCGGCAAGCCGCTGGAGGTCCCGCCGGCGACCGGCGACGACAACGCCATGGCCGCCAGGCTGTACGTCGCCTGCACCGACAGCCGCTGGCCGACGTCGGTCCGCGAGTACCAGCGCAACGTCGCGATCGACCGGATCAAGCACCCGATGCTGGGCGCCGCCGCGGCGGGTATCCAGCCGTGCGCGTTCTGGCCGAACCGGCGCGTCGAACCGCCGGTGAAGATCACCGACCGGGGCCCGTCGAACGTGCTCCTGGTGCAGAACGAGCGCGACCCGGGGACGCCGCTGGTCGGCGCTCAGAAGATGCGCCGCGCCCTCGGCGACCGCGCCACGATGGTGACCGTCGACGGCGGCGGGCACGGCGTCTACCCGGTCACGAAGAACACGTGCGCGAAGGACGCGGTGGTGACGTTCCTGACCACCGGGGAGCGCCCGTCCCGGGATCTTGCCTGCGCGGCGGAAGCCCCGAAGAAGTAGCAGCTGGGTACGGGACGCAGTGGGCCACGTCCCGTACCCAGCTATCTGAGGTTGCGGTTCCGTCAAACGGTGCGGCCGTCGTACAGGACGGGGTTGCGGGGGGTGTCCGGGACCTGGCCGACGACGGCGCCGGGCATCCACGCGAGGTCGCTGACCTGGTTGTCGTTCGTGGGTTCGGTGATCCGGATGTCGGCGTCGAGGTAGATGACGGTCATCACCCGGCGGGGGACCGTGCTGTGGTTCGGGCCGGCGTGGTGGAAGGTCCAGCCGCGGTGGAAGCTGGCGTCGCCGAGCGCGAAGGGTTCGACGACGTCCTCGAACCGCTGCTCGGCGACGGCTCGATCCAGTTTCGTCTCCGACTCGTCGCTGATCGGCAGGTCGCGGCCGGAGGAGAAGTTGTGGCTGCCGCGCGCGAAGGCGAGCGGGCCCATCTCCACCGGCGTGTCCTGCAGCGGCAGCCAGAGCGGCAGACCCGGTCGCTGGACAGGGGCCAGTAGTACTGGTCCGCGTGCCAGGGTGTGATGCCGCCGCTGGGCTCCTTGTAGAGCGCCTGGTCGTGGTAGAGCCGGACCGCGTGAACGCCCAGGAGCCTGGCGGCGATACCGGCCAGCCGCTGGGAGTGGACCAGGTCCCGGACGGTCTCGTTGTGCTCCCAGAGGTTGGTCACCTGGAGAAACGCCTTGCCGTAGGTGCCGCGTTCGGCGAGCGGGAGATGCTGGGTGTTCAGCCGGATGACCTCGTCGGTGACCGTCGGCTCGAAGTACCGAACGGTCTCCGGCGACAGCACGTCCGACAGGTGCACGAAACCGTCGTGCGCGAAGTCGGCGGTGGCGGTGCTCGGCAACGGATAGATCCGGTCGAGCTCCGAGGTGACGAGGGCACTCATCAGGCTTCGCTCCTTGAAGAGGGGAGATTGCGTCACAGGACGCGGTGGTCCGGGGCGTACGAGGTGGCCAGGTCCAGCGTGGGCTGGTCGAGGGTTGACGGCGTCGTGCCGGCCGCGAAGACAGCGTGGAAGTGTTGCTCTACGGCGGTTGCTGTCAGCTCGGGGCGTTCGGTCGCCAGGGAGCCCACGGTGGCGGGGTCGAGGGGGAGTTCGAGGTGGGCGTAGACCTCGGTCAGGAGCGAGCGGATCCGGTCGGCGTCGCCGATGACGGTGAGCGAGCTGAAGAGCCAGGCGTGCTGGACGACTCGCTGGGCGGTGCCGACCAGCTTGACGGCGCCGCGGGCGTTGATGCTCTGCGCGCCGGGGCAGTACTCGCCGGGGACCTCGCCGACGCGCGCGTCGATGCCGAGGGCGCGTAGCGCGTCGGCGTACTGGGTTCCGAAGGTGCCGAAGCGGCGCTGGTGGTCCTCGGTCGCTCGCAAGTCGTGCCGCACGTGGTCGACCACGACCGCTTCGGAGGTGTAGGCGACCGGTCGTCCACCGACGGCGCGGACGAGCGGCTGGAACCCGGCATCCCGCCCAGCCTGTACGGCGGACCGGAAGCCGGGATGGCGCGTGTCCCGCCGCCCGAAGACCAGCACCGGCTCGGCCGGCCGGTAGATCCGGACCGCGTCGGTCACTTCGCCGCCGGATGCCCGGCGTACCAGGGCGTTGGCCAGTGCCAGTTCCATCGCCGCTTCGCCTACGGGGCCCGAGAACACCTGCATACCCACATCGTGTCACCTGGCCGGCGGAGGCGGCCTCACTCCATCGACTCCAGAAGGCGGTCGAGGGTCCGGCGCCCCATGCTGCTCATGGTCGGATTGGTCTCGACGTAGTACCAGACAACGCCCATCGCCTGCTGGAACGCCCAGGCCTTGCCGCGCTCCCACTCCAGATCGTCACAGGCCAAAGCCCGCCGCAGCACCTCCCGCGGCCCTGGCTGCAACAGGTGCCAAGCGCCGACCAGGTCCAGCGCGGGATCGGCCGGGCCGAAACCTCCGGTGTCCAGTACGCCGCTGAGCCGGTCGCCGTTGACCAGTACGTTGCCGGCGATCAGATCACCGTGGCTCATCACGTCGGCGTCTTTGCGTGGCAACTCCCGAAGGTCGCCCCACACCTGACGCAGCCGAGGCACGTCGAGCAGCCCCGCACTCTCGTCGAAGCACTTCGCCATCCACTCGTCGTGGTCGGTGAGTACGCCGCCACGACCTTCGCCGCTGAAAACCCGACCGCGCGTCTCGGCGCCCCGCAGGGCCGCGATGAAGGCCGCGAGGTCCTCGGCGAACGCGTCCGACCCACTCGGGTCGGCCTCGAAGGCGATCGTTCCCGGCAGCCAGGTCTGGACCGACCACGGCATGGGGTAGCCCGCTCCGGGCTTTCCCAGGGCGACGGGTTCCGGGACGGGGAACCGCGACACCTGCGCCAGCTCCGCGCTCGCGCGGGCTTCCCCTTCCAGAACCGCCAGGACCTCGGCAGCGTCGGACAGGCGCAGCGGGAACCGCGCGGCGAGATCGTCGCCGACGCGGAAGATGGCGCTGACCGTTCCGGTCGACGGCACGAGCCGGATCGCCCGGCCGTTCCACTGCGGGAACTGTTCCTGGATCAGGGTCGC
Organism: Kribbella sp. DT2; assembly: GCF_049844575.1. NCBI lineage: Bacteria > Bacillati > Actinomycetota > Actinomycetes > Propionibacteriales > Kribbellaceae > Kribbella > Kribbella sp. DT2. The sequence continues at coordinate 675,260 of NZ_JBNCLH010000002.1, forward strand.
GACGATCTCGGTGCTCACGTCCACTTCGTCGTCGTGCATGGTCACGCCTGCGGGCCTTTCACCGGATCAACTGGGACGACAGCCAGTATTCCCGCTCCAGGCTCCGGAGCAACCGAGTTACCGGCCCCTTTTGATTGCCGTTGGCATCGATCGTACGACGTACCGGCACGGCGCGGGGCGTTCTGCAGCTAGCTGCAAGGTCTCCCGAAGGCCTTGCCCTGATGGCGGCCCCGCGCCGAAGGTTGTCGTCCGTGAGGCAGCAACGCGCTGTGCCGGATCGAGTGCACAAGGGGACATCCGTGAGAAGAAGCGTGACTTTGAAGGCCGTCGTGGGGATCGCCGTGATGGCGGTGGCAACGATCTCGGCCACCAGCAGCGGCAACGCTCAGCAGGGCGAGACGTTCGAGCGGCCCGCGGTGGCGCGGCAGTCGCTGACCGCGCAGGCCGCCGCGACGCAGGTCGATGACCTGTGGCGGTCCAAGGGCAGCTGGGCCGGCACGTACGCCGGCGACATCGCCGCGATCCATCCCGACAACGGCCAGCTGATGGTGCTGGTGAAGGACCACGTCGACGAGATTCACCAACGGGTCCCGAGTGCGCTGCGGTCCTACGTGACTGTCGTTCGCGGCGGCGTGGCGCAGGCCGCGGGTTCGCCGTCCAGCGACCGCGGTGGCTGGACCGCCGGCAACCACATCACCTCGACCAACGGCGCGGGTGCGAGCGTCGCCTGCACCCAGGGCTTCGCCTGGAAGAGCTGGGCCACGGGCGCGGTCCTCGGCAGCACCGCGCTGCACTGCTACCAGGGCACCAACCCGTTCATCGAGTGGTACCACGACGGTCGCCACCTCGGCACCAGGACCCAGGCCGGTACGGCGAACAACGACGTTCTCCTGCTCCGTCCCGCGCCCAACACGTCGTTCAGCGCCAGCACCTGGGTGCGGCTGTCCGGCGGCGGCGCCTCGGAGCGCACGGTGACCACCGCGACCCCGAACAAGGTCGGTCAGGCCGTCGGCTTCTACGGACGGACCTCCGGCGGTGGCCTCGGCACGATCCAGTCGACCGCCTTGAACGGCCAGACCGGTCTCATCTGGGCCAACGCGACCCAGGTCCGGCCCGGCGACTCCGGCGGCCCGGTCTACCGGACGAACTCCGACGGCACGGTCGATGCCCGCGGCACCGTTTCGGCGCTGACCTACCAGGACTCCAACGGCAACGGCGACTACGACTCCGGCGAGCCGGTCACCGGCCTGGCCTACATCGATGCCGCCTACACCTCGGCCAACCTGCGCGCCTCGATCTACACCCCGTAGGCGACTGCACCACTCGCGCCGGCCGCAGCAGCCCGTACGGCGTACCGCCAGTCGGTCAGTCGCGGGGGAGCTGCTCGTTCGGGTCCTCCTCGGGGTTCCACTCGGGCTCGCGGTCCGGGTTCTCGGTGGGGTCGAGGTCCGGGTTGTCGGGGTCGGGCTCGGGGAGGATCGGCGGGACGGGCGGGATGGGATTGGTCGACATGTCGCACCTCCGGTGGGATTCAGGTGTCGTTCCGGTACCCGCCCGTATTCCGTCCGCCGGTGTTGCTTCGGTCAACTGATGGGTACAGCGAGGGAGCTGACCCGATCTAGGAGATCTGACATGACGACTTTGCGTGCTGTGGTGCTCGGGTGTTCGCTGAAGAAGTCTCCGGCGCCGTCGAGCTCGGAGTTGCTGGGCCGGGAGGTGCTGGCGGCGCTGGCCGATCACGACACCGACGGTGAGGTGGTCCGGATCGTCGACCACACCGTGAAGTTCGGGGTGACGACCGACGAAGGCGACGGTGACGAGTGGCCGCGGATCCGGGAGAAGGTGCTGGCGGCGGACATCCTGGTGATCGCGACGCCGATCTGGATGGGGCAGCCGTCCAGCGTGGCGAAGGTGGTGCTGGAGCGGCTCGACGCCGAGCTGGCGGAGACCGACGACCAGGGGCGGTTGCTGACGTTCGGCAAGGTCGCGGCGGTGGCCGTGGTCGGCAACGAGGACGGTGCGCACCACGTGACGGCCGAGCTGCTGCAGGGGCTGAACGATGTCGGGTTCAGCGTCGCGGCCAACGGTTCGACGTACTGGGTCGGGGAAGCGATGGGCAAGGTCGACTACAACGACGCCGGGCCGAAGGCCGAAACCACCGGTGCCGCGACCAAGACGCTCGCCGCGAACACGGCCCACCTGGCCAGGCTCCTGAAGGCCCAGCAGTACCCGCCGAGCTGAGGCGGCTCAGAGGTCCTCGGGCGAGGGGAGCGGCTTCTTGCGCTCGTTCTGCACCTGGATCTCGAGGTGGGACTCAGCAGCGGTTGGGCGCCACATCTCGTCGAACGGGCCCATCATCGAGCCGCTGATCCCGTGCCGGCGCGCCCGGGCCGCGGCCCACGCGAGCAGTGCGAGGAACGCGACAACCACCGCCAGCGCGGCGAAAAGCATCCAGATCCCGTCGATCGCGACCACCTCCTGACCTGACAACGGAGGTGGTCGCGCGGTCGTTCCATCGGCCCCCGGTTCGACTGCCTGGTCAGGGACTCGGTTACGCTCCGCCTGTGAAAATGAAAATGATTGTCGTTGCAGTCTCGGCCGGGCTGGCGTGCGCGCTGACCGGCTGCGGCGGGGGATCGGCGCCGGCGGCGGACGTGGCTGCCGGCCCGACGTCCTCCGGTACGACGACCTACCCGCTCAGCTACGACAACTGCGGGACGAAGGTGTCGGTGCCGAAGGCACCTACTCGCGCGGTGTCGCTCAACCAGTCCGCGACGGAGATCATGCTCCGGCTCGGCCTCGGCGACCGGATGGCCGGTACGGCGTACGAGACCGACCCGGTCCCGTCCGATCTCGCGGCGGCGTACCGGAAGGTTCCCCTGCTCAGCAAGGGACTGCTGAAGCACGAGACCCTGCTCCAGGCTGAGCCGGACTTCGTGTACTCGTCGTTCGCCTCGTTCCTCACCGCGCAGAACGCGGGGGAGCGGGCCGAGCTGCACAAGCTCGGCGTACCGACGTACCTGACCGAGTTCGACTGCACGTACCACGCGGCGGTCGCCGGAGGTGCCACCTTCGCGATGCTGTTCGACGAGATCAGGACGATCGCCCGGATTTTCGACGTCCGGGACGCCGGTGAGAAGCTCGTCGCCGAGCAGCAGGCCGTCGTCGACCAGGGCCGCAAGGTCGCGGAGCAGATCGAGGGCAAGCCGCGGCTGGTGTGGTTCTACTCGACGGCCGCGTCGTCCAGGACGCCCTCGGTGGCCGGGCCGGGTGGCCTGCCGCAGACCGTGACCGAGATGCTCGGGGCGGAGAACCTGTTCAAGGACGCCTCGACCAAGTGGCCCGAGGTCAGCTGGGACGAGTTCGTGGCGCGCGATCCGGACGTGATCGTGCTGGCCGACCTGACCCGCGGCTACCCCGGCGACACCGCCAAGGAGAAGATCGACTTCCTCGAGCACGACCCGCTCACGTCGCGGTTGGATGCCGTACGCAACGACCGCTTCATCGTCGTGCCGGGGCAGGCGATGGATCCCTCGCTGCACAGCGTGGAGGCGATCTCCGCGGTCGCGCAGGGACTCGTCAAGCTGGGTGCGCGATGACGGCGATCGAGCAGTTGGTCCAGCGGTGGGACGACCAGCAGGCGGCCTACATCACCCATCGCGAGCAGCGGTTCGAGGTCATGCTCGACGTGATCGCCCGGCTGGCGGCAGCCGAGGACGGCGGGCGGCTGACGGTGCTCGACCTGGCCTGTGGTCCGGGCAGCCTCGCCGGACGGATCCTCGAGCGGTTTCCCGACGTACAGGTGATCGGGCTCGACTACGACCCTGTCCTGCTGACGCTCGCCGACACCTGGCTCGGTGACCGCTTCACCGCGGTGGACGCTGACCTGGCCCGACCGGGTTGGGAGACGAAGCTGCCGCCCGGACCGATCCACGCAGCGGTGTCGTCGACCGCGCTGCACTGGCTGAAGCCCGCCGAACTCGTCGCCGGCTACGCGACCCTCGGGACGCTCCTGCCGTCGAACGGCGTGTTCATGAACGCCGACCACCTCCGCTACGACCCGCAGACTCAACCCTTCCTCACGGAGGCGGCGGCCGCGGACGACGAACGCACCCAACGCACCGCCCGAGCGGCCGGAGCACAGACCTGGGACGAGTGGTGGGCCGACGCCGTCGCGGTTCCCGCACTCGGAGAGCGGTTGGCCGAGCGCGAGCGCAGGTTCGCCGACCGTCCGCCCACTCCGCACGCGCCGCTCGGCCTGCACCTGCAAGCGCTCGGCACCGCGGGCTTCGCCGAGACCGGCACGATCTGGCGGTACTACGACGACGTCGTGGTGTTCGCGCGGCGATGACGAACCTGATGGGAACCCGGCCCGGCCCCGCTGAGACAGCGCCGCCGACCGATGCCGAGACATCCCGCGGAGGCGGCGTACGGAGTGGTCGTTCGCTGCTGCTGATCGGAGGTTTCAGCGTCGTACTGTGCGTGTCCGTCGTCGCGGCGGCGTTCGTCGGTACGGCGAGCATCGGCGCTGCCGACGTGGTCGGCGTCATCCTGCATCACGTCGGCCTGGGCACTCTCGCGCCCGGGCCGCCGGCGTCACCACTCGTCGACGCGCTGATCTGGGAGTCCCGGCTCCCGCGGGTGTTGCTGGCGGCGGTGATCGGACTCGGTCTCTCGATCTGCGGCGCGGTCCTGCAGTCCATCACCCGCAACCCGCTCGCCGAGCCCTACCTGCTCGGGGTCTCCTCCGGAGCGTCGACCGGTGCGGTGTCGGTGACGATCCTTGGTCTCGGCTCCGGTGCGGTCACCTTGTCGACCGGCGCGTTCGCCGGGGCGCTGACGGCCTTCGCGATCGTGCTGGTACTGATCGGCGGCGGCCGGGTGTCGAATCCCTCCCGCGTCGTGCTCACCGGGGTGCTGGTGTCCCAGTTCTTCTCCGCGGCCACCTCGCTGGTGCTGATGCTCGACGGCGACGCCGACGCCACCCGCGCCTTCACCTACTGGCTGCTCGGCTCGCTCGGCGGTGCTCGGTGGCAGTCCTTGAGCGTCGCCGCTGCGGTCATCGTGGCGGGCGCTCTGTGTTGCCTGCTCTACAGCGCGGCCTTGGACGCGTTCGTCTTCGGCTGGGACACGGCAGCGTCGCTGGGGATCGATGTCACCAGGGCGCGGGTCGTCCTGATGATCATCACTGCGTTGATGACCGCGGCGGCCGTCGCGGCGTCCGGTGCGATCGGCTTCATCGGCTTGCTGGTGCCACACGTCGTCCGGCTGATCGCCGGCGGCAGCCACCGGCTGCTGCTGCCGCTGACCGGCCTCGGCGGCGCGATCTTCCTGATCTGGATCGACGCCTTCGCCCGGACGGCGTTCTCACCGCGCGAGGTCCCGGTCGGCGTGATCACCGCGCTGATCGGCGCACCGGTGTTCGCGCTGGTGCTCCGCAAGGCGGCCCGGCAGTGACCGCCGTGGTTGCCTCCGGCATCGACTGGTCGGTGGACGGTACTCCGATCCTCGACGGCGTGGACCTCGAGGCGCCGGCCGGTCAGGTCCTCGGGGTGCTCGGCCCGAACGGCGCGGGCAAGACCTCGCTGCTCCGCATCCTGGCCGGGCTCCGGCAGCCTCACAGGGGAACGGTCCTGCTCGGCGGCACGCCGCTGAGGGGCGCCGCCCGGCGTACCGTCGCACGCCGCCTGGCAATCGTCGAGCAGTCGCCGGAGGTGCACTCCGACATCACGGTGGACGAGACGGTGGCCCTCGGCCGGACGCCGCACCGTGGCACGTTCGCCGCGCTGGGCAGCAACGACCATGCCGCGATCGAGCACGCGCTGGCGGTCACGGGCATGACCGCCTACCGCCACCGCTACTGGCGGACCCTGTCCGGCGGCGAGCGCCAGCGGGCGCAACTGGCCCGGGCCCTGGCCCAGGAGCCGGAGACCATCGTCCTCGACGAGCCGACGAACCACCTCGACATCCGCTACCAACTGGAGATGCTCACCCTTCTGCGCGTCCTCGGCCTCACGGTCGTCACGGCCCTGCACGACCTCAATCTCGCCGCGCGCTTCTGCGACCGGGTGGTCGTGCTCCGCCAGGGCCGGGTCGTCGCGACCGGCACTCCGACCCAGGTGCTGACCGCGACACTGATCCACGACGTGTACGCCGTTGACGCGGTCGTCGAGCTGTCACCCCACACCGGCGCCCCCAGCACGACCTTCCTGGCCCCGACAAGCGCGAGGCCCTAGCCGAGCAGGCGGGTGAGCTCGACCCGGGAGCGGACGTCCAGGCGAGTGAAGATGTTGCGCAGGTGGTGCTCGACCGTGCGGTGGCTGATGAACAGTTGCGCGGCGATCTCCCGGTTGGTCGCGCCACCGGCGACGAGCTCGGCGATCTGGGACTGTTGCGGAGTCAGCTGGGCGGCGTGCGTCGGCCGGGGTCGGGTGATGGTGTCGCCGGAGGCTCGGAGCTCGGCGCGGACCAGGCCGACGAAGTGGCCGGCGTCGTACTGCTGGAAGATCTGCAGCGCGTCGCGGAGGTGCTGCCGGGCGGCCTTCGGCTGACGGTCGAGGCGCAGCCGGTGGCCGTAGAAGAGCTCGGTCTTGGCAAGCTCCATGGGAGTACCACTCACCCGGTGCAGGCGGATGGCCTCCCGGAAGTGTTCGTCCGCTGTCGGGTCGGCGCCGGCCAGCAACGCCTGCGAACGGTGGGAGAGCGCGAGCCGGGCCGGGCAGCCCGTGCTGGTCGCCCAGCCTTCGAACTGCTTGAGCACCTTGGTCGCCGCTGCCTGCCGGCCGCAGGCCACGGCGGCCTCGACGTAGTGCGGTGCGGTCATCACCTTGATGCCGGGGTGCACGCGGCCGGTGTCGACGGCGAGCAGGCGGAGGCGGTTGAGCGCGTCGGCGGGCCGGTTGTCGACCAGGTCGACGCAGGCCAGCGTCCACGACCCGAACGTGCTGGGACGGCCGAGGCCGCGGCGCGTGACGTCGGCGGCGGCCAGGTGCAACCGGTGGACGGCGGTGGTCTTGTCGCCCTGCAGCGCGGCCATCAGCGCGAGGATCGTCAGATGGTCGACCACGGTGTTGGGCTGACCCATCGAGGTCGCCTCGCGCACGCCTTCCAGCGAGCAGTCCAGCGAGATCGAGTGCTGGTCGAGCAGCAGCGCGGCCAGCGACTTGTAGACCAGTGCCCAAGGGACGAGCGAGGTCATCCCGGTGTCGCGCGCCCCGGCCACCGCCTGCGTGGCGAGCTCCAGGGAACGACCGGCCCGGCCCAGGACGTACGCGGCCTGACTGCCCCAGATCTTCGAGCGCGGATCGGGCAGCTCTCCTGCCAGCCGTACGGCGCGGTCGAGGGCGGCCCTGGCCTCCCGGTGATGACCGGCGAACGTGGCGGCCATGCCTTCGAGGTGGTCGAACATCAGGGCCGTGACGGGTGGTTCGTCGGCGCGGCGAAGAGCGGCCGCCCGGGCAGCAGTGCTGGCGTGCTCGGCCTGGTCGCCTGCGATGCTGGCGGCCTCCGCTGCGAAGACCAGTGCGGTGACGGCGAGCGTGCGGTGCGAGTCGAGCAGTTCGCCGGACGCCTTGAGCAGGCTGCGGACCGCCGTACCGGGTGCGCTGTCGCCCAGCTCGACGCCGCCGCGGACGAAGTCGGCGAGCCCGTGCAGCTCCCGGCCACGCACGTGGACAGCGGCTTCGCGCAGGATCGCGCGGGACGTCCGTGGCCGGCCGGTCGACCACTGATCGGCCGCGGCGGCGATCAGGTGCGCGGCCTTGGCCTGCGGCGACACCGCCAGGGTCGCCGCGCGCTGCGAGGCCGCCGAGGCCACGGAGTAGTTCCCCGTACGACGGGAGCGCGCCGCCGCGGCCCCGAGCTCGTCAGCCTGGTTGCCGGCCTCAGCGCGACTCAACGCCGTACGGCTCATTGCTGCTCGGTGCCACAGCCAGCGTGCGGTGTGCTGCTCGGGATCGAGCACGTTCGCGAGTACGGCGTGGGCTCGCCGCTGCTCACTCAGAGGGACTTCGGTCCGCAGAACGAACCGAGTCAGCTGAGCCAACCCGACGCGATCGCCCTCCACCACCAGCAGTCCACTGTCTCGCGCCTCGTCCAAGGCATCGAGCTCGGATCGGACCACGGTGTCGAGCTCGAGATCCTCGTCGACCACCGCGAGCAGGACGAGTAGCTGGGCGTCGGGGGACAGGGCACGGAAGCGGTCGCGAAGCCGAGCCCGCAACGCGCTGTCGTGCGGTAGTCGGCCGGTCGACGCGAGCTCCGTCAGCGCCAGCGGATTGCCGCCGGCGAGGTGGAGGATGTCTTCGGCGAGGTCCTCCGGCAGACCCAGGGGAGTGAGGTCGGAGAGCAGCTCCATCGCGGCAGGATCGTCCAACGGCCCCAGAGCCAGCGTCGGCAGCCCGGTCAGCGGATTCTCACCGCGCTGTGGCTCGAGGGCGAACAGTACGGCGAGCTGATGGCCGGTGACCCGGCGGGCGACGAACGCCAGCGCTTCCAGCGACGGCCGGTCGAGCAGGCCGGCGTCGTCGGCGAGCACGAGCACGGGCTGCTCGGCCGCCAGCTCGCAGAGCAGCCGATGGACCTCGGTGTGGAGCGCGAAGGTTGCGCCTGGTGATCCCGCAGCGAGTCCCGTTGCCTTCCGCAACGACTGTGGGAGCCGATCGGCCACTGGGTGCAGCAGCCGGTGCAGACCGGCGGGCTCGTGCGCGGACTCGGTCGGAACGCCTTGGGTGATCAGGACCCGGAACCCCGCGGTCGGTGCGCTGCGTAGCAGCGACGATTTGCCCGAGCCGGGGCCGCCGGTGATCGCCAAGGCGGATCCGTCGCCGGCGTGGGCGGCCGCGAGCGCCTCCTGCACCGCGGCGCGCTCCTGCTCCCGTCCGCGGAGCACGACCTCGGCAGCCATACCGGACAGTGTTGGCCGCCGTACGGGAGCTGGGAAGGGCTGGCGCGGAATTCCCACGACTGGTGGTTGTACCGATGCCGTCCGGGAGGGATCGGCTCAGACTGCTGCACACCATCGCCGGCGGGAAGGAGCCAGATGACGATCCCCTTCCCCGAGAAGGTGCTGGACGTCAGGAGAGTCACCGTACGGTTCGGCGGACTCGTCGCGCTGCGTGAGGTCTCGCTGAGCATCTCGGCGCGCAGCGTGCTGGGCGTGATCGGGCCCAACGGTGCCGGCAAGACGACGCTCTTCAACGTGATCTGCGGCCTGGTCCGGCCGGAGACGGGCGAGCTGCGCTGGAAGGACCGCGCACTGGGGAACCACCGCCCGGACCAGCTGGCCCGGCTCGGTATCGCCCGAACGCTGCAGGGGCTCGGCCTGTTCGGCGGTCTCACCGTGCTCGAGAACGTGATGGCCGGCGCGGGTGGGTTCGCCCGGACCGGTTCGATCGCGGCCTTGCTCGGTACGGCGGGAGCCGCTCGCGACGAACGCGAACTGCGCAGCCGAGCCCTCAGGCTGCTGCGCGAGCTCGACCTCGCCGACGTCCGCGACCACCTTCCCGGCGCGCTTCCGTACGGATCCCGCAAGCGGGTAGCGCTGGCCCGGGCGCTGGTGTCCGAACCCGAGCTGCTGCTGCTCGACGAGCCCGCCAGTGGCCTGTCGACGGCGGAGACCCACGAACTGGCCGCCCGGATCCGTGCGCTGACGGAGGCGACCGCGGTCGTGCTGGTCGAGCACCACATGGATCTCGTGATGGGTGTCTGCGACGAGGTGGTGGTGCTCGACTTCGGCGAGGTGATCGCGATCGGGTCGCCGGACGACGTACGGGCCGATCCTGCCGTCGCCGACGCGTATCTGGGCCTCGCCCCCGGGGAGAGGCCCAGTGCTTGAGATCGAGGCGCTGACCGTCCACCACGGACTCGTCCGCGCGCTCTCGAACGTGACGCTCCGCGTGGGGGAAGGCAGCATCACCGCCGTCCTCGGCGCGAACGGTGCGGGCAAGACGACCCTCCTGCGGGCGGTCAGCGGCCTGATCCGGCCCACCGCGGGACGGATCACCGCGTTCGGCCAGGACCTCACCGGGCTGCCCGCCGACCGGATCGCGCGGTCCGGGATCGCGCACGTTCCCGAGGGCGGCGGCGTAATTCCGGAGCTCACGGTCGCGGAGAACCTCCGGCTCGGTGCGCTGTGGAGACCGGACCGCAAGGATCGCGCCGCCGCCCTGGGCGTGATGCTCGAGCTGTTCCCGCCGCTGGCGCCGCGGCTCGACAAGGCGGCCGGGACGCTGTCCGGTGGTGAGCGGCAGATGCTGGCGATCGGCCGCGGCCTGATGGGCCGGCCGCGGATGCTGCTGCTGGACGAGCCCTCGCTCGGCCTGGCGCCGCTGGTCGCCGCCAAGATCATGGGCGTACTGCGCGACCTCCGGGCCGGCACCGGGCTGACCGTCGTACTGGTCGAGCAGAACGCGCGCAGCGCGCTGTCGGTCGCCGACCACGGCTTCGTCCTGGGCCTGGGGGAGCTGGTCGCCTCGAACGACGCGGCCTCCCTGCTCGCGGACGAGCAGTTGAGGGACGCGTACCTCGGCCTGAAGGGGGCACGGTGACCACCTTCCTCAACCTGACCGTGGCGGGTCTGTCCAGCGGTGCCGTGTACGCCGCCTTGGGGCTGTCGCTGGTGATCATCTACCGCGCGACCCGGGTGGTGAACTTCGCCCAGCCCGCCCTCGCCTTGATCTCGGGCTACCTCGCGTACTCGGTCACCAAGAGCACCGGCAGCTACTGGCTCGGGTTCGCTGTCGCCGTCGTGGCGGGCACCTTGCTCGGGGTCGCGGTCGAGCGGTTCCTGATCCGGCCGCTCCGCAACGCGGGCGAGCTCAGCGCGATCATCGTGACGCTGGGGCTTCTGCTGGTGCTGCAGGCGGTCGCGGGGATGATCTGGTCCAACGAACCGCACGCGTTCTCCTACCCGTTCGACTTCCGCGGCCGGTTCTCGGCCAGCGATCTGTTCGCCGTACTGGCTGTTGTCGGCACGGCGGCCGGGGTGCTGCTGCTGTTCAAGTTCACGGCGCTGGGGCTGCGGATGCGGGCGGCGGCCTTCAATCCCGAGGTGGCGCGGCTGCTCGGCGTACGGGTGAGGGTGATGCTGACGATCGGCTGGGGGCTGGCCGCGGCCGTGGGGTCGCTGGCCGGGATGCTCGCGATTCCGCCGTTCATCTCGCCGACGGTGCTCGACGAGGTGTTCGTCTACGCGCTGACCGCGGCGGTGATCGGCGGGCTCGACAACCCGCTCGGCACGATCGTCGGCGGGCTCGCGCTCGGGATCGGCCTGTCGTACGTGTCGGGGCTGCTGGGGCCGGAGCTGGTGCCGTTGGCCGCGCTGGCGATTCTTGTCGCTGTGCTGGCGATCCGGCCTGCCGGGCTCTTCGGTCGAGCAACGGCGAGGCGGGCATGAGGAGGCTCCCACCCTTCGTCGTCCACCTGGCTGCAGCCTGCGGTGCCATGGTGCTGCTGGTCCTGCTCACTGTCGCCACGGATCCGTTCACGAACCTGCGGATCGCGACCGTCGGCTACTACCTGATCGCGGTCGCCGGGCTGGCGCTGCTGGCCGGTTTCAACGGGCAGATCTCCTTGGGGCACGGCGCGTTCATGTTCATCGGTGCCTACACGGTCGCACTTCTGGTACTACGGGTGCCGGCGCTCCCGATCTGGGTCGACCTCGTCCTGGCGGCGGTCGCGGGAGGTCTCGCCGGCCTGCTGGCCGGCGCGGCCGCGGCCCGGTTGCGCGGGCCTTACCTCGCGGGTGCCACGCTCGCGCTGGCGGTCGGGCTTCCCGCGGTCACGCAACGCTTCCCGGACTTGCTTGCCGGTAGCAACGGGTTGAGCTTCACGGTCAACAGTCAGCCCGCGGGCCTCAGCGCCGTACCGGCCACTCGCTGGCAGGCCTGGATCGTCTGGGCGGCCGTCCTGCTCGCCCTGGTGGTGCTCGCGAATCTCGCGCGCGGCCGGGTGGGACGCACCTTGCGGGCGGTCCGGGACGACGAGGTCGCCGCCGCGCTCGCCGGCGTCCACGTCGGCCGGACGAAGATCCTCGCGTTCCTCGTCAGCTCGGCGTGCGGCGGGCTCGCGGGTGGTCTGCAGGCGTTCCTGCTCGGTACGGCGGCGCCCGGCTCGTTCACGCCGGCGCTGTCGCTCTCGCTGCTCGCCGCGTTGGTCCTCGGCGGGCTCGGGAGCTTGTGGGGCGCGCTGTGGGGCGCGATCGCACTCGTCTACGTCCAGGTCTGGACCGACGACCTCGCCGAGCTGCTCAGCCTGCGCAGCAACCTGTCCGACAACCTCCCGCTCGCCCTGTACGGCGTGGTGCTCATCGTGATCGTCCTCGCCTTCCCGGCGGGGATCCAAGGCGGCCTGCGCAAGGTCCGGAGCCGGGTGCGACGCCCGGCTCCTTCTCAACGAGGAGAACAATGAGGAACAAGCGTTCTGCCGTCGCGGTCGCCCTGGCCTCCGCGCTGGCGCTCAGCGGGTGCGGTGGTGCCGGCGAGACACCGGCCAACAGCGGTACGGAGAAGGGCGAAGCGGCGCCCGGCGTGACCGACACCGAGGTGGTGATCGGTACGCACCAACCGCTCACCGGTCCGGCCGCGCCCGGGTACAGCAAGATCTCCGTCGGCGCCAAGGCCGTGTACGACCACCTCAACGACAGCGGTGGCGTCAACGGGCGCAAGATCACGTACAAGGTCGAGGACGACGGCTACAACCCGACCAGGACGGTCGAGGTGGTCAAGAAGCTGGTCCTGCAGGACAAGGTCTTCGCGATCGTCGGCGGCCTGGGAACGCCGACGCACTCGAAGGTCCTCGACTACCTGACGGCCGAGGGCGTACCGGACCTGCTGGTGTCGTCGGGCGCGCTGCTGTGGAACTCACCGGACAAGCACCCGAACACCTTCGGCTACCAGGTCGACTACACCCGCGAGGGCAAGGTCCAGGGCCAGTACATCAAGGAGAAGTTCGCCGGGAAGAAGGTCGGTCTGCTGGTCCAGGGCGACGACGTCGGCACCGACACCCAGAAGGGCCTCGACCAGTTCATCACGCCGCAGATCGTGGCCCGCAAGACCTACGACCCGGCCAACACCGACGTCACGCCGCAGATCTCGGCGCTGAAGGCGTCCGGCGCCGACGTACTGGTGTGCGAGTGCATCCCGGCCTTCACCGCGCTGACGATCCTCACCTCGCTGAAGCTCGGCTACAAGCCGCAGCTCGTGGTGAGCAGCATCGGGGCCGACCCTGCGACGCTGACCGGGCTGGTCGAGCAGTTCGCCAAGCAGGGCGGGAGCGAGGTGTCCGGCGCCGCGCTGCTGGCCGGCGTGATCGGCACCCGGTACCTGCCGAGCTCGCGCGCGACCGACGACCCGTGGACCGCCTTCTTCCAGGGGATCCACGACAAGTACATCCCGAAGGAGCCGTTCACCGACACGCTCTTGTACGGCATGGTGCAGGCCTACACCTTCGGGCAGGTGCTCAAGGCCGCCGGCCGTGACCTGACCCGGCAGAAGCTGATCGACGCGATGTCGTCCGGCGAGCTCAAGGGGCCGGGCCTGACGCCGTTCGCCTTCAGCAAGGACAACCATGCCGGGTACACCGGTGCCCTCGTGTTCCAGATCGCTGCCGACGGCAACGTCAAGACGCTGCAGGAGCCGCGGGTGACCGACCGGGACAGCGGCGCGGTGACGCCGTACGAGGAGAAGCGGTCGACGCCGGAGGAGATCGGCCTCGTCAGCCGGTGATCGCCTCGGCGGCGTCATCACCTGATCAGTTGGTGCGGGCGAACTCCAGCTGGGCGAGCGGGTGACCGTCGCCGAAGTCGCGGTCGCGGGTCTGCCCGGTCTCGGCGAAACCGGACTTGACGTAGAAGCGGCGGGAACGCGGTGTGTCGCGCAGGGTCCAGAGATGGACCTGGCGGTAGCCGTCCTGGCGGAGGTGCTCCAGGGTGGTCGTCATCAGCTCGGCGGCCACCCCGGTGCCCCAACCGTCGGGATGCGCGTACAGGCTGAGGATTTCGCCGTGCCCCGGTCGCTCGGTGGAGGGCACGCTCCAGGAGAGGCCCAGTGGCCGGTCGTCGAGTCGCGCGAGCAGGATCAGGCCGCTGGGGTTGCGCAGGCGATCGTGCCAGCGGGTGAGCCGGGAGTCGATCTCGGCGGCGGCGAACTCGCGGTCGAAGAACGGCGCGTACGCGGCGGCCCAGGAGGCCGCGTGCACCGCGCCGACCGCGGCGCCGTCGGTGGGTGCGGCCGGTCGTACGTCGATCATCTGCTGAGCTCCGATCCTCGGTCCGGATCCGAGCATATGCGATCAGGTCGCATGTGGAGCCCTGGGTTCGACCTGGTTAGCTGAAGGCTTGGGTCAGGGCGTCCAGGCACAGCGGCGAGCGGTCGGCGGCGACGATCAGGTGGCCGGGGACGGTGAGGGCCGGCGTCAGTGGGCCCATCCAGAGCGCGCCTTCGGGGGCTTTGCAGCCGGCGCCGTACAGGACCGTCCAGGCGGGGGAGCCGTTGGTCATCTCGACGATCGCGTCGTCGAGGCTGTCGATCGGCCGGCCGGGAACGGGATCGAAGCCGGCCGTGCGGCAGGCGGCGTGGATCGTCGCGTGGAGAGCGGCGTCGTCCGATCGTGGCGGGAGACGCAGGGGGAGCTCGGCCAGGTCGATCAGCTTCAGCTCGCCGCCGGAGCGGTACTCGGCTGGTACGAGAACCGACAACGGCTCGTCCCACAAGGGGATCGCGCGCAGAGAGCGTGAGGTCACGGCGCCGCGGATGAAGGCGACGTCGAGCTCACCGGACCGCAGCGCCTGGAGCTGCTCGGCGGGTGGGCGCGAGCTCAGCTTGATCTCGATGCCGGGTGAGGACGACCGGAGGACGGCCAGGCCGCGTTCGAGCCGGTCGCGAAGGCCGGGGCTGGTGCCGATGCGGAAGACGCCGGCCTGCCCGGCGGCGAGTTCGCCGGCGACGGTGGTCGCGCGATCGGCGGCGGCGAGTACGGCGCGGGCCTCGCGGAGCATGCGCTCGCCGTCACCGGTCAGGGCGACCCGGCGGGACGATCGGTCGAACAGGCGCAGACCGAGCTCGCGTTCGAGCCGGGCCACCTGCTGACTGACCGCGGGCTGCACGATGTCCAGACGTTCCGCGGCCTTGCCGAAGTGCAGCTCCTCGGCGACGGTGACGAAGTACCTCAGTTGCCGCAGTTCCATCGGGCCTCCCGCGATCGATCACGAAAGCTTATCGCTGCGCGGGTCGAGCGGGTCTTGGTCGAGGTCCGCCGAGTGTCTTGACTGAGGGCATGAGAATCGGACTGTGGATCGAGGACGACGCCCGCACGATCGACGAGATCGCGACCGACGCGCGGACGGCCGGGGACAGCGGCATCAGCCGGATCTGGTTCAGTCAACGCGCCGGCTGGGACGCGCTGACGCTGATCGCCGCGCTCGGCCCGCGGGTTCCCCGCATCCAGTACGCCGTCGGCGTCGTACCGGTCTATCCGCGGCACCCGCTGGCCCTGGCGGCGCAGGCGCTCAGCGTGCAGGCCGCGACGGGGAACCGGCTCACGCTCGGCATCGGCTCCAGCCATCCGGTGATCGTCGAAGGCCAGTACGGGATCTCGATGAAACGGCCGGCGACCTACCTGCGCGAGTACGTCGAAGCGCTGGCGCCGCTGCTGCGAGGTGAGCCGGTCGACGTCCATGGTGAGCTGCTGACGGCGGTCGGGCAGTTGAGCGTCGTGGGCGCGAGGCCGCCCGAACTCATCCTTGCGGCGCTGGGCCCCCGAATGCTCGAGATCGCCGGCGAGCTGACCGACGGGACCGTGACGAGCTGGGCCAGCCCAGAGGTGATCGGCGACTACGTCCGGCCGACGATCGACAAGGCCGCCGGCAGCCGGCCGGCCCCGCAGGTCATCGCCTGCGTCTGCGTCGCCGTGACCGACGACCCGGACGGCGCCCGCGGTTGGATCAAGCAGCACTACGGCTTGGCGGGATCGCTGCCGGCGTACCGGGCAATCCTCGACCGGGGCGCGGCCAGCGGGCCCGAGGACACCGCGGTCGTCGGCGACGAGGCCGAGGTCGCCCGCCAGCTCCAACGCTTCGCCGACGCGGGCACGACGGAGTTCATGGTCGCCCCGGTCGGCACGCCGCAGGAACAGGCCCGCACGATCGCTTTCACCCACGCCCTCGCAGCGGGCTAGTGGTCCCTTGCTCGCCTAGAGTTAGGCGTGCCTAGCCTAAGCATGCCAACTCATCGGAGATCGTCTTGACGCCCACGCTTGCCCCGGCCGTAGATCGTGACTTCGCTGCCCTGGTGGACGAACTGACCCGCCGCGGCTTTCTGGCCGGCGGTCTGAGCACGGCCGCCCTTCTCGCGCTGACCGGCTGCTCCACCGACGACCAACCGGCCGGAGCGCCCGCCTCGGCGGGGCCGGTCGAGCACAAGTACGGCGCGACGACGCCGACGACCAAACCGCAGCGCGTGGTGAGCCTGGGCTACACGGATCACGAGCCCTTGCTGGCGCTCGGTGTGCGTCCCGTCGGTGTCGTCGACTTCTTCGGCGAACGCCCGTACGGCAACTGGCCGTGGCAGTCCCCGCTCTGGTCCGGCAGCACGCCGGAGATCGTCGGGGAGCGCGACGAGTACCAGTACGAGAAGATCGCGGCGTTGCGGCCCGACCTCATCGTCGGCCTGTACTCCGGGATGACCAAGGAGAACTACGACACGCTCAGCAAACTGGCGCCGGTGGTCGCGCAGCCCCGTGACTACGCCGACTTCGCCGCTCCCTGGACGGTGATGACGCAACAGGCCGGTGCCGCCCTCGGTCTGCGGGCCGAGGCCGACAAGTTGATCACCGGCATCACGGCCCAGTTCGTGGAAGCCCGTCAGACCCATCCCGAGTGGGCCGGCCGGACCGTCGCCGTCGCCGAGCCCGCCAAGGCCGACCAGTGGGCCGTCTTCGGCGCCGGCGACCCCAAGCTCCAGTTCTTCGAGGGTCTCGGGTTCAAGGTCGCGCCGTCGGTGCGTGAGCTGGAGCCTGGTGGCGACGTGGCCCAGATCAGCCTGGAACGGCTGGACCTGCTCGACGTCGACCAACTGGTCATGCTCATCGACACCGGCGACCAGACCGAGGCCCAGGTCCGCGCGAACCCTCTGTTCAGCAAACTCGCCGTGGCCCGCGAGGACCGCACCATCTACCTCCCCTTCAGCGCGGCCCCGGCGACCGGCGCCGCCCTGTCCTTCAACTCGGTCCTGAGCATCCCCTTCGGCATCACCCAGGTCGTCACCGCGCTGAGCTGACGACGGCGGTCCTTCCGTACGGCGTACCGGTTGGCCGGTACGCCGTACGGGGTGTCAGGCGGCGAGCAGGTCGGCCAGGGTGGTTCTTGCTCGGGCTACCCGGGAGCGGACGGTGCCGATCGGGCAGCCCAGGTGGGCGGCTGCTTCGGCGTAGGGGACGCCGGCGAGTTGGGTGAGGACGAAGACCTCGCGGCGGTCGTGGGGGAGTTGGTCGAGGAGCTCGGTGAGGGCGATGGCGTCGTCGAAGCCGGGGAGGTTGCGGGGTTGGGTCTGGTCGGCGGCGAGTTGCCAGTCGCGGTCGGCGATGCGGGGGCGGGACGCGCGGCGGCGGAGGTCGTCGACGACCGTACGGCGGGCGATGGTCAGCAGCCAGGCGCGGGCCGGTGAGCGGCCCTCGAAGCGGTGCAGGCTGGTGAGTGCTCGCAGGAACGTTTCCTGGGTGAGGTCGTCGGCCGACTGCGGATCGGCGGCGAGGTGGGCGA
Source organism: Kribbella sp. DT2 (assembly GCF_049844575.1). Classification (NCBI taxonomy): domain Bacteria; kingdom Bacillati; phylum Actinomycetota; class Actinomycetes; order Propionibacteriales; family Kribbellaceae; genus Kribbella; species Kribbella sp. DT2. Next base: position 693,015 of record NZ_JBNCLH010000002.1, read on the forward strand.
CGTACCGGCGGACGTCGCGCTGGAGCGCGCGGACGAAGTGGTCGAGGGCGGTCAGGTCACCGTCGCGGGCGGCGAGCGCCAGGTGCGTGCAGAGGTCGTCGGCGGGCGGAGGCGCGCCGTCCAACGGGGTAGACGTCATGGCTGAATGTCCTTCTGAGGTTCAGGATCCGGCGACGCTGAGCCGCCGGCGGGCGGAGTACGCGGCCTGCCGGAAACCGGCATGGCTCGGACCCGGGCGGTGTCGTGCCCGGGTGATGCGTGGCTGTCAGGCGACAGCGGTTCCGCGCGGTGGACCTCTGGAGGTGATGGCGTCCGCGAGCAGCCGCTGCTGGGTCGGAGCCACCCAGTACGCCGGCCGGAGGCGCGGCCACGACGGGTCGCTCCGCCAAGGCCGGAGAAGGAGCAGGATCCGGTCGGCGACAGTTCGCAGTACGGCGAAGGTCGCGTTCTCGCCGTACGCGAGCCAGAGACCGCACAGCAGCGCTGCGAACAAGTGCGCGGCCAGCATTCCTGCGGACCCCGCACCGGCCATGTGATGGTGCATCGGCGCCGGCGTCAGGGACTGCGCGAGCGTGAACACGACGTGCAGCTCGGCCTGGGCGACGACCGTGCCCACGACGACGAACGGCACCGAGCGTTCCCGGTCGGCCAGGATCCAGGCAGCGGCGGCGATCGACGCGGACGCAGGAACGACCGCCCACCACGGGACCGCCGCCGCGGACATCACGACGTGGCCGAGGACGGCGAGCAGCACGCAGACGGCCGTGAACATCACGGCGCGAGCGGCTCGGATTCCCCAGTGCTGCTGCATGGCCGGACCATCGTCGCATCCCGCCGCGGCGCCCGGCGTACCGGAGGTGTGACCCAGGTCATGACGGTCCGCTGGAACTGGACGGCCGCGCGAACCGACTCCTGCTCCGGACGATGAACAGAAGGAGTGAGGCGTGAGCGCAGTACAAAGCCTTCCGGCGGAGGTCGCGAGCCCGGTGGCCCGCGGTCGTGGTTCGGGGTTGTTCCGGGCGTTCTGGCGCTGGCACTTCTACGCGAGCTTCCTGGTGATCCCGGTTCTGCTGATCCTGGCCACGACCGGGTTGATCTACCTGTTCCGCTTCCAGCTCGAACCGGTCCTGCACGCCGACCTGATGAAGGTCGACCATCCCGCCGGCCTGGTCGCCCAGCCGTACTCGACGCAGCTCGACGAGGTGCGGCAGGCTCTTCCCGGCGCGACCGTGGTCTCGATGACCGAACCGTCCGGCCCGGACCGTTCGACGGTCTTCTCGGTCGACACCGCTGTCGGCCCGCGTGACGTCTTCGTCGATCCGTACGAGGGAACGGTCCTGGGGTCGCTGAACCCCGACCGGACGCTGTCGGGCGCCGCGATCCTGCTGCACGGAGAACTGATGGCCGGTCGCGTGGGTGACTTCGTCATCGAGGTCGCCGCCTGTTGGGCGATCGTGATGGCGCTGACCGGCTACTACCTGTTCGTGCGGGGCCGGGTCGCGCGGGCGCGGCGCAGGGCCGCCGGCGCGGCAGGCGCCGTACTGCGGTCCCGGCACGGCCGGACCGGCGCGATCCTCGGTGTGGGGCTGCTGTTCCTGATCGTGTCCGGTCTGCCGTGGACCGGGTTCTGGGGTGCCAAGACGCAGGAGTTCGCGACCAGTCACGGGACGTCGTTCTGGGGTGCCGATCCGGGCGCGCTGTCGAAGCCGACCTCGACGCTCGACGAGTCGCTCCCGCACAGCCACACCGTGCCGTGGGGGCTCGGCAACACCGAGGTGCCGCGGTCGAACCCCGAGGACGGGCGCCGCTCGGTCGCCACCGTCGACACCGCGATCGCGGTCGGTCAGCGCAACGGGCTGCGGCGCCCGATGACGATCGCCCTGCCGGCCGACGACGAAGGCGTCTACTCCGCGATCGGCTACGCGTTCAACGACCCCGGCAAGGAACGCACCCTGCACGTCGACCAGTACGGCGGCCGCGTGGTCTCGACGTACGGGTACAGCGACTACCCGGTGCTGGCGAAGGTCGTTGCCCAGGGCATCGCCCTGCACGAGGGGCGGCGCCTGGGCACGCTGAACTTCTGGCTGACCACGGTCTTCTGCCTCGGTGTGATGTTCATGTGCGTCAGCGGCCCGCTGATGTGGTGGCGCCGGCGCCCGAAGACCAAGGCACTCGGCGCGCCCCGCGGCCGCCTCCCGCTGCGCGCGACCCCGGCGCTGGCGGTCCTTGTCGTTGCCCTTGCCCTGTTCCTGCCGCTGTTCGGGATCACCCTGGTCGCCGTTCTGCTGCTCGACCAGTTCGTCCTCCGCCGGGTCGGCGCCCTGCGTGCCTGGTTCAACGTCGCGCGCTAGAACTCCAGCATCAAGGCTCGGTGGTCGGAGACCTCCGGGTCCGGCAGGATCTCGAAGTTCTTGACGGCAGAGGGGTCCGAGACCAGCAGGTAGCTCGCGTGCCGGCTGGGCTTGGTGTACGCCGACGTACGGGTGTCGGCCGAGCCCACCAGATCGGTCAGACCGACCTTCTCCAGTACGGCGAAAGTCTCGCTGCCGGGCAGGAGGTTGAGGTCGCCGCACACGACGACCAGGTCGCCGGGCGAGCTCGCCCGCTCGACCAGCTCGGCGAGCCGCTCGGCCTGAGCGCGCCGCGCCGGGCTGTCCTGCTTGCCGGCCGGGTCACGGAGGCCGTGCAGCTGGACCACCGTGACGAACCGGTCGCCCGCCCGATCGGCGACACGGGTCGCCAGCGCGGCCCGCGGCCGGTCGTCGATCGACCAGTCCTCGTGGTCGACGAACTCGCCGTGCACGAACGAGCTGTCGAGCCCGACCACCGGCCGGCCGGCGCCGGCGAAGGTCGCGATCCCGAAGTCCTGCCGGCGCCGTACGGCGTGGTCGTCGGTCACCGGTCCGGCGTCACTGACGAGCAGGAACCCCTGATCGGTGGGCCGCAGCGCCCGGACGTCCTCGAAGAGATTCGCGCGCTGCGGGAGCGACCGCTCGCCGTCCTCGAAACGGGTCCAGCCGGACGCGCCCGGCGTACGGGTCATCTCCTGCAGGCAGAGCACGTCGGCGTCGACCGCCTGGAGCCAGGGAGCGAGGTGGTCGAACATCGCGCCACCCCAGGCGTTGAGAGAAACGATCCGCATACCAGAACCCTAGCGACCACGGCGGGTTGTCACCTGCGAGTTTCGATCTTCAGACCACCTTTGGTCACGGCGCGGATGTGGTCGCCCGCGAGCAGGTCGTGCGGGTAGCCGAGCTCGATCGCGCTCGCCGTGTCCAGGCGGGCCAGTTGATCAGCGGTGAATTCGACGTCCAGAGCCCCCAGGTTTCCCTCCAGCTGCTCGATCGTGCGCGCGCCGATGATCGGTGCGGTCACGGCCGGGTTCTGCAGGGTCCAGGCCAGCCCGACCTGTGCCGGGGTGTGGCCCAGCTCCGTCGCGATCTCCCGCACGACGTCGGCGATGCCGAGGTTCCGCTCGGTGATCATGCCCAAGCCGGCGTTGAAGCTCTTCCGAGCGCTCTCCGAGGTGTCCGTCGAGGTCAGGTCGGAGCGGCTGTACTTGCCGGTCAGCAGGCCGCCGGCCAGCGGCGAGTACGGCGTCACGCCCAGCCCCATCGCCCGAGCCATCGGGATCAGATCACGTTCGGCGGCCCGGTTGATCAGGTTGTACTCGACCTGCAGCCCGACGAGCGGCGACCAGCCGCGCAGGTCGGCGACCGCCTGCAGGTGGGAGATCTCCCAGGCCGGGGCGTTCGACATGGCGACGTACAGGACCTTGCCCTGCCGGACGAGATCGTCCAGCCCGCGAAGGATCTCGTCGACCGGCGTCGTGAAGTCCCACACGTGCAGGTAGAGCAGATCGAGGTAGCCGGTGTTCAGTTGCCGCAGGCTCGCTTCCACCGACGCGAACATGCTCTTGCGGTGAGAACCTCCGGAGTTCGGGTCGCCGGGCCGGCGGAGCGTCGAGTACTTCGTCGCCAGTACGAGGCTCTCGCGGTGTTCGCGAGTGAACTCGCCCAGCAGGCGCTCGGAGCTGCCGTCGGTGTAGGTGCTGGCGGTGTCGATGAAGTTCCCGCCGTGCTCGACGTAGGTGTCGAACAGCTTGCGTGCCTCGTCCTTCTCGGCGCCCCAGCCCCACTCGGTACCGAACGTGGCCGTGCCCAGTGCCAGTGGCGAGACCCACAGCCCGGACCGGCCGAGCAGCCGGTAGGTGTCGAGGGTGAGCGGCATGGTGGTCTCCTTCGCTTGTGATCGGTGTCGTCCACCAGCCTGCAGGCGTCGCGGGCCGGGGATAAGGGAAAGAAGTGCCTGGGAACACGAGTCCTACCCAGGCTGTTGGAACCGGGTATGACGACTCCCACCGTGGACACGATCCAGGCGTTGGCCGCGTTCCTGCGGACCCGGCGCGAGCGCCTGGACCCGGCTGACTTCGGTTTGCCGTCGCGTCGGCAGCGGCGGCGTACCCCGGGACTGCGCCGCGAAGAGGTCGCCGAACTGGCCGGGGTCAGCATCGACTACATCGTGCGACTGGAGCAGGCTCGAGGGCTGAAGCCCTCGGCGGAGGTGCTGGAGGCGTTGGCGGGCGCGTTGCGCCTGGCGCCGGACGAACGCGCCTACCTGTTCGACCTCACTCAGCAGCGTTCCCGCAGCGCGGACAAGCCGGCGGCGACCGCGGCACCGGCGCTCGCTCAGATGGTCGCGGACCTGGCGCCGTTGCCGGCCATGGTGCTGAACCACCGCTTCGACATCCTCAGCTGGAACGGCGAGATGGCGCGGCTGCTGCTTGATTTCGACACCCTGCCGCCGTCGCAGCGCAACGCGATCTGGCTGTGCCTGCTGTCGCCGGGCATGCGTGACTTCTACGACGACCGCGACAGCGTCGTACGGGACGGCATCGCCTACCTGCGCACCGCCTGGGCCGCGCATCCGGACGACGAGGTGCTGGCTGACATCATCGGCGAAGTGGCGAGCGGCCACGGGGAGCTCGCGCGGTTGTGGGCCGAGCAGGACGTCAAGGTCAACGGCCGCGGACGCAAGGCGCTGCGGCACCCCGCCATCGGTCCGGTCGCGGTGACCTTCGAAACCCTCGCTCCGCTGCAGGATCCGACCCAGCTGCTGGTGATCTACCGCGCGGCCGACGAGCAGAGCCAGTTGGCGCTGGACCAGCTGTCGGCTGGGTGACTCAGGCCCGTACGGCGTAGGTGCTGGCTAAGCTGTTCGGTCGTGACAGATGTCTTCGAGGGGTGGCCGAGGTCGGCGTTCGACGTCCTGCTGCAACTGGAGGGGGAGCCTTCGGCCGAGGTCAGGCGGCAGTGCCGGCGGGATCGGGAGGAGCTGGTCCGGGTCCCGATGGTCAAGTTGCTCGACGCGATGGCCTCCGCGGACCCGGCGTACGAGGACTTCGCGGTCTGGCGCTACGGCGGGGTGCTGATGGAGGCGTGGCAGCGGCAGCACGCGATCGTCCGGATGGCTCGGAACGTCGAGCTGGGAGTCCGGTTCGACCTCGACGGGCTGGAGATCGCGCTCTCGTGGTGGTACGCGCCGCCGGAGCAGATCGAGCGGTACCGGGCCGCGGTGGCGGGCCCGGGTTCCGGGCCGCGGTTGGTCGCGATCCTCCGGAAGCTCGAGCGCGAGGGGTACGAGATCTCGGGGGACGTGCTGAAGCGGCCGCTGCGGGGGCATCCGGTCGATCATCCGCGGGCGACGCTGCTGCGGCACAGGTCCGTGATCGCCTCCCAGGGGCTTGGCTGCGAGGACTGGATCCACACGCGGGAGGCGGCCGATCGGGTGCTGGCCGCGTTCACCGAGCTCCGCCCGCTGACTCGGTGGCTGGTGAAGAACGTGGCACTCACCCGACCGTGAGGCCGGCGGTCAGAAGTCGATTGTTGCCCAGAGCCCGCAGTGGTGCTCCGCGGCGAGATCGACCGGCTTGGTCGTCGGGGCGAGTTGCAGCGTCGGGCCGTCCGCACCGGTCAGCTGCGGCCACCCCGGTGCGTCGGTAGCGCTGGGCGTGCCCGAGCGGGCGAAGCTCGTCCAGTAGTCGATCATCTGGTTCGCGAGGGCCTGCTGCGCGGCGGTCTTCAGCAGGTTCTTCCCGGTCAGGTCGAACAGGTACGGGACGTCGGTGGCGTGGGCCGCACCCTGCTTGACCTCCTTCGTCGGTACGCCGTTGACGTTGGGCGAGTCGGGGTCGGCGAACTCGTAGCCGAAGACGGCGACGCCGTGGCCGGCCAGGGCCGCGTTGCCGCGTAGCGTCGGGCAGGCCCAGGACGCGTCGGTGACGAGCTGGGCGAAGGCGCTGGCCGCATTGGGGTAGCCGTCGAGCGGGTACTGGGCGGCGACCTTCGAGGCGTTCGCGCCGAAGGCTTCCTTCAGCAGGGTGGGATAGGTGGCCGCGGTGTAGAACGGCTTGACCGACTGGACGCCGGCGACGATCGCGGCCTGCTCGTTCTGGTTGCCGCCGGACAGCACGCGGACTCCGTCGGCCACGTCGCCGTCGTCGAGGGCGCGGCTGAGGTCCTTCGGGAGCAGCGGAGTGCCGTAGGTCAGGACGTTGGAGAAGTTGCCGAAGATCTTCAGCAGCTCGGCGACCGGCTTGCCACGAAGGCAGTTGAGGGCCGCGGCGCCGGTGCAGCTGAGCGTCTTGGCTTGCGCCTGACCGAACTGCTCACCGGCGGCCAAGGACGTGTACGGCGTCTGGGCCGGAAGGCCCGGTGCGAGGCCGCCGTTCGGCCAGTCCAGCTTGCACGAGCCCGAGGACATCGCCACCTTGCTGACCAGGTCCCGCGCCGCGGGTGAGGTCAGCAGCGCACACGCCGACATGCCGCCGGCCGACTCGCCGAAGACGGTGATGTTCCCCGGGTCGCCACCGAACGCGTCGGCGTTCTGCCGCGCCCACGTGGTCGCGAGGATCTGGTCGGCCAGCCCGAAGTTGCCGCTGCCGGGGAGACCGGGCAGCGAGAGGTAACCGAAGACGCCGAGGCGGTAGTTGACCGTGACAACCATGACGTGGCCGCGGTTCGCGAGCCGCTGGGCGTCGTACGCCGCACCGGAGCCGCTGGTGTAACCGCCGCCGTGCCACCAGACCATCACCGGGAGCTTCTCGTCCTCGCGTAGCTGCTTGGGCGTGGTGACGTTGAGGAACAGGCAGTCCTCGTTCGTCGACGCGGTCGCCTCGGCACCGGGCGCGGTGCCTGCTTGGGCGCAGCTCGGCCCTGGCTTGGTCGCCGGGACGACACCGCTCGCCTGCGGCGCGAGCACCGGGTTCGTCCAGCGGTGCTCACCGGCCACCGACTGCCCGTACCGGACCCCGAGGAACTGTCGCGCGCTCCCGGCCGCCGTCCCCTGGAGCTGGCCGCTGGAGGTCTGGACCGTCAACGGGGCGTCGCGCGAAACCTCAGGATCAGCGGCCTTGCTGTCAGCGGCCTTGCTCGTGCAGGCCGACAGCAGACCGGCGATCGCGAGGCAGGCGGCGATGCGGCGGGTGTTGGTCCGGTGGCGCAGGTTCATGGCGTGCGCTCCTTCGTCGAAGGGTTGGTGCCGGCCGTGGTCATGGCATCGACAGCGCTGACAAGTTCTTCCCGCAGTACGGCGACGTCGACGGTGTTCTCCCGCAGCCGGGCGACCGCGGAGTCGAGCACGCCGCGCACGATGCCGGCCATCACGTCGGCGTCGAAGGCCCGCAACTGCCCGGCCGCCTGGCCGGCCCGCAGCAACGTGACGACGTCGTCGACCTCGCGCTGGTGCTGCTCGGTGCTGTCCCGCGCGCGGCGGGCGAAGATCTCGCTCAGGGCGGTGAGGTGCCGGGGAAACGTGGTGTAGAAGTCGATGCTGCCGGCAACGAATCGCAGCAGCGCCTCGCGCGGCGTCGGGGCGTCGGCGACCGGCCGGCTCAGCTGCTCCGCGCCGATCCGGTAGACCTCGCGCACCACCGCGTCGTACAGGTCGGCGAGGTCGTGGAAGTGGTAGGCGACGACCCCGCGGCTGACCCCGGCGTGCTGGGCGATCCTGACGACCGACGCCCGCTCGGCGCCCAGCTCGGCGATCACCGCGATCGCGCTCTGCACGAGCTGGTCGCGGCGCGCGGCGTGGATGAACGAGCCAGGTGTCTGCTCTGGAGAGGTCACCGCACTGAAACTAGCAGGCCTGCCTAAAAATTGACAGGGCTGCACAATCTCGGCTGAAACCGTTGGTCCCCGCCGATCCGGCTTCAGCGGCCTTCGTCGGCGTGGCCGCCGCCGGTCACCCTCAGCGGCCGATCGACCGCAGGTAGGTCGCCAGCTTCTCGGCGGCGTCGATGTTGCGGGGGCTGCTGACGAGCTCGGCGATGGTGAGGACGACGAAGCGGTTGTTGCGGATCGCCGGGGTGGTGCGCAAGGCCGGCTGCTTCTCGAGGAAGGCGATCTTGTCCGCGGCGGGCTGGTCGGCGTAGTCGACGACGACGATGACCTCCGGCTGCCGCCCGGTGACGGACTCCCAGCCGACCGAGGCCCAGTCCTCGTCGAGGTCGGCCATGATGTTGGCGCCGCCCGCCGCGGTGATGATGTCGTTCGGGGCGGCGTGACGGCCCGCGGTGTAGGGCTGCTCGGTGCTGGAGTCGTAAACGAAGACGCGCGCCGGCGGACCGCTGGGACGCGTGGCCTCGAGGGCCTTGAAGCGGGTGCGCAGATCGGCGACGACCTGGTCCGAGCGGTCCTCGACGCCGAAGATGCGGCCGAGGTTGTCGAGGTCGGTGTAGAGCGCTTCGAGAGGCGGGACGTCGACCGGCTGGTCGCCGTAGCTGAAGCAGGTCTCGGTGTGGATGTAGCTCTTGATGCCGACCTGGTCGAGCAGCGCCGGGGTGATGCCGCGGTCGTCGGCGAACCCGGCGCCCCAGCCGGCCAGCACCCAGTCGGCCTTCGCGCTGACGACGATCTCCTTGGTGATCCGGGCGTCGCCGAGCCGTTCGACCTTCGCGTAGTCGGCCTTCCAGGGAGAGCCGGTGATGCCCGGGTCGAACACCTTGTTGACGACGTAGCCCCGCATCCGGTCGGCCAGACCGAGGGCGAACATCTTCTCGGTGCCGCTGACGTCGTACGCGACCGGACGCTGAGGCCGGGCGTAGGTCTGCTCCTGCCCGCAGTTGGTGACCGTGACGGTCGATCCGGACTCCGGGTCCTCCTCGACGGTCGCTCCGCAGGCGACGGTGAGCGTGATGATCGGCAGCAGACCGGCGGCGAGTCGAGGGTTCATGAAGGGGCCTCCGTAGCGGTGAGGTCGTGAAGGAGTTGCGGTACGCCGGTCAGCGGATGCCGTACGACGGCCATCGCGACACCGAAGACGTCCCGCAGGTTCGCGGGGGTGAGCACCTCGGCCGGGGTGCCGACGGCAACTAATCGGCCCTCGTCGAGCACACCGATCCGGTCGCACACCGCTGCGGCGAGGTTGAGGTCGTGCAGGGCGATCAGCACGGTCAGGTCCGTGTCCCGCAGGAAGCGCATCAGTTCCGCCTGGTGCCGCAGGTCCAGGTGGTTCGTGGGCTCGTCGAGCACGAGCACGGAGGGCTGCTGCGCAAGAGCACGAGCCAGTACGACGCGCTGCCGCTCACCACCGGACAACGTGAGGACAGACCGGCCGGCCAGGTGCTCGGTGCCCGTTCGTTCCATCGCGGCCCGGCAGATCGCATGGTCGCGCGAGCCGAGCGCGCGGTTGCCGGGAAGGTGCGGGCTGCGCCCGAGCTGGACGATCTCGGCGACGGTGAAGTCGAGATCGGTCTGCTGGTCCTGGGTCATCGCCGCGACCTGCTGCGCGGTGTCGCGCAAAGTGAGGCCGGCGACGTCCCTGCCGTCGAGCAGGACCGCGCCCGTGCTCGGCCGCAGGGCGCGGTAGACGCAGCGCAACGCGGTCGATTTGCCGCTGCCGTTCGGCCCGACGATGCCGACGATCTCGCCGGGCGAGGCCGTCAGGTCGAGACGGTCCACCAGCGCGCGCTGGGCGATCTCGACGGTGACGCCGGCCAGGTCGATCCGCATCAGCGCCCGCCGAACAGGTAGCCGCGGCGGCGCAGCAGGACGACGAAGACCGGTACACCGATGAGCGCGGTCACCACCCCGATCGGGAGCTCCTGCGGCGCGACGACGGTTCGGCAGACGACGTCGACCCACACCATGAACACGGCGCCCGCGAGGGGAGCGATCACCAGCACGCGCCGGTGCCCGGCGCCGACGAGCATCCGGGCCAGGTGGGGGAGGACCAGCCCGACGAACCCGACCGCGCCGCTCACCGCGACCAGTACGCCGGTGACGACCGCGGTGAGCGCGAACAGCTTGCGGCGCAGCGTCTCGGCCGGCGTACCGAGACTGGCAGCTGTTTCGTCGCCCAGGGCAAGGACGTCGAGTCCCCGGCTCCAGCGCCACAGCACGACGAGGCCGGCGGCAACCACAATGGTTGCCAACGGCAGCGATCCCCAGGTCGCCGAGCCGAGGCTGCCGAGCAACCAGAACAGCACCGTCCGTGCCGCCTCGCCCTGGGGCGACAGGAACACGATCAGACTCATCGCCGCCTGGAACCCGTAGGCCATCGCGACACCGGTCAGCACCAGCCGGAGCGGGTTGAGTCCCGCGCTCGACCGCGCCGCGGCGTACACGAGAACGGAGGCCAGGAGCGCGCCGAGGAAGGCGGCGAAGGACAGGGCGTAGATGCCGAGCGCGGCGAACAGACCGAAGACGACGACGGCGCTCGCGCCGACCGATGCTCCCGACGAGACGCCCAGGACGAAGGGGTCGGCCAGGGCGTTGCGGACCATCACCTGCACCGCCACGCCGACACTCGAAAGCCCCGCGCCGACCACGGCCGCGAGCAGCACTCGCGGTGTCCGGACGTCCCAGATCACCGAGTACGCCGCGACATCGTCGCCGCTGATCACGCCGCCGGTGAGGCCGGCCCACAGGTAGCGCAGCGCGTCGTCGTACGGGACCTGGATCGCGCCGAGCCCGACCGCGAGCAGCAGGGAGACGACGAGGGTGACGGACAGTCCGGCGACGATCAGCGCCTGCCGATCACCGGCCACGGCCGAAGACCGCACCGACTCCGCAGCGCGCACATCACTCCCGATCGATCGGTGGCCGGTCCTCCAACCGGCTACTACGAACGACAGCCGAACGCAGTTCCCGCTCCCGCGAAATCGCCGGCAGAGGCGCGATCAGGACAGGTCTTTGAGCGCGTCGAGGATGAGGCGCTCGGACTCCTTGGGCGGCGGTGCCGCGACGGTGAGGGTGTCCATCGCGACGCTGTACTTCTCCACGTCGTGCGGCTTGTCCAGGTACAGCGCGCTGGTCAGGTGCTCGACGTACGCGATGTCGGGGAGCTCGGCGTCGGAGAAGCGCAGGACGCTGAAGGCGCCGGCGGTCGCGCGGTGGCGGCCTGAGTCGAAGGGCAGCACCTGGATGGTCGTGTACAGCTCGCGCGTCGAGTCGAGCAGTGATTCGAGCTGTCCGCGCAGTACGGCGCGGCTGCCGATCGGCCGCCGGAGGATCGCCTCGTCGAGGACCGCCCACAGCCGGGGCCGCGTCGAGCGCGCGAGGATCTTCTGGCGGTCCAGCCGGAGTGCGACCTTCTGCTCGATCTCCTGCTGCGGCAGCGGGACGTCCTCCATCTGGACGACCTCGCGCGCGTAGTCCGCGGTCTGCAGCAGGCCCGGGACGAACTGGAGCTCGAAGGTTCGGATCAGGCTGGCCGCGGCTTCGAGGCCGAGGTAGGAGTAGAACCACGTCGGTGTCACCTGGTCGTACCGCTGCCACCAGCCGGGGTCGTTGGCGGCCACGGCAAGTGAGATCAGCTCGGCGCGCTCGGCCTCGTCGTCGACCTCGTACAGCGTCAGCAGGTCGCGGATGTCGCGTTCCTTGAAGCTGACCCGGCCGAGCTCCATCCGGCTGATCTTGGACTCCGACGCGCGGATCGCCCAGCCGGCGTCCGCCCGACTGACGCCCAGCCTCTCGCGAAGCCGCCGGAGGTTGGCGCCGAGGATCATCCGCAGGGCGGTCGGCCCGCTCTGCTCGATCGGCTCTTTCACGCTCGCCTCCTGACCCGACGCCCGCTCATCCGACCAACCTATCCGACCCGGTGCCTGCTCGGCGCGTCATGAGGATCGGCGCCGGGTGCGAGCCGTACGGCGAGGAGCCGGAGAGCCGGCCGCGGCCGGCCCGGACGGAGCGACAGGCGGCGAGGTGCCGACCGCGCCGCCGACCACACCTCCGCCGGTGCCGACCGCATCGCCGCCGGCGACGACCGCGCCGCCGCTGGCGTCGTGGACCGCCCGGTAGATGCGGGCGAAGGACTCGTCGTCGGCTGCCTCCTGAGGGTTTGGTCGCCGCTGAGCCCGCTCGGCGTGACGTGGTCCTCGAGCGACACGTCCAGCGGCCAGCGCCGCCAGGCCGCCAGGAACCAGGACCAGCTGTGCGCGACGATCGGCTCGGCGCAGCTCTCACTGCTGTTAGCGTGGCACTTAGTGCCACGTTGCCGACCTGGGGAGTGCTGTGGACAGCGGAACGTCCTTCCAGAAGCTGATGCGACGCAAGACGTTGCCTGCAGCAATCATCTCGCTGGCACTGGTGGCCACCGTCGGCGGAGTCTCGACGGCCGCCGGCCCGGAGGCGGTGCCGCAGCCGCCGGTGAAGTGGGGGCCGTGCCCGGCCGACGCGACCGGGCCCGGGCTGCAGTGCTCGACACTCGACGTTCCGCTGGACTACGCGCGCCCGGACGGACCGAAGATCACCGTCGCGTTCTCGCGGCTGGCGAGCGTCAAGCCGGAGAAGCGTCGCGGTGTCCTCCTGCTCAATCAGGGTGGACCCGGCCTGGCCGGCCTGAACTTCGCCGACGTACTGGTGAAGGGCGGCCTGCCCCAGGAGGTGCTGGACAGCTACGACCTGATCGGCTTCGATCCGCGCGGGATCGGTCACAGCACACCGTTGACCTGCGACCTGACGCCGGAGCAGCAAGCCGAGGCGTCGAATCCGCACGCGCCGTCCAAGCTGGCGGACGTGAAGACCGCCGCGGTGTTCGCGAAGACCGTCGCCGGCAAGTGCGCCGCGTCGGCGACCGGATCGCTGCTGCCGTACATCACCACCAAGAACACCGCGCGCGACATGGACCGGATCCGCGAAGCACTCGGTGCGCCGAAGCTCTCGTACTACGGCGCGTCGTACGGCACCTACCTCGGCGCGGTGTACGCGACGATGTTCCCGGGCCGCAGCGATCGCATGGTGCTCGACAGCAACCTCGGCCCGAACGGCTACGACAGCGACGCGCTGCGCAAGCAGGCGCTCGGTGTCCAGCTCCGGTTCCCCGACTTCGCGAAGCTGGTGTCGGCCGACCCGGGCAAGTACGGCCTGGGCAGTACGCCGGCGGCGGTGACGGCGAAGTACTACGAGCTCGCCAAGCGCCTGGACAAGAAGCCCGTGGACGGGTACGACGGCACACTGTTCCGCGTCATCACCGCGACCTACCTTCGCTCGGACGCGCTGATGCTCCAGCTCGGCCCGCTGTGGCGTCAGCTGGAGACCGGGCTCGACACCGGCAAGGCCGCCCCGGCCGCCGCTGCCGGCCGTGCCGCGGCACCGACCGGCGACAACTTCCAGGCCGGCTACTTCGCGGTGGTGTGTGGCGACACGCGCTGGCCGACCACGGTGCACACCTACCAGGCCAACGTGGCGGTCGACCGCATCCGCTACCCGCTGTACGGCGCCTTCGCGGCCAACATCCGTCCGTGCGCGTTCTGGCCGGACCCGATCGAGCCGCAGGTCAAGATCACCGACCGCGGCCCGGCGAACGTCCTGATGGTCCAGAACCTCCGCGACCCGGCGACACCGATGCCGCCGGCGTTGCAGCTGCGCAAGGCCTTCGGTGACCGGGCGCGGCTCGTCACGATCGACCAGGGCGGTCACGGTGCCTATGTGTTCACCCCGAGCAAGTGCGGCAACGCCGCGGTGACCGACTTCCTGGTCAGCGGTCGCCGACCGGTGCACGACAAGTTCTGCGCCGCACCGCCGGCCTGACGACGGGAGCCATCGTTGCGCCAGGCAACGAGTGACGTGGTGTCACTCGTTGTCCGGCCGCCGAGTCACTGGAACGGCGGTGATCGCCGATTTCCGAGCTGTACGGTGCTTGAATGGACGGCCGGACAGTCATCACGAAGGCGCTCCGGCGCGGGGGACCGTTCGTCGCGCTCGCGGCGATCGCGGTGGTGCTCGCTTGGCTGAACCGGAGCCCGTGGTGGGCCTGGCTCCTCCTTGCCACGCTTCTTGCGGCTCTGGTCACGACCGCCCGCTGGTGGTTACGCGGACGCGCTGTGCTCAAGGTGGGGGCATGGCTGCTGGCGGCGGCGCTCGTGTCGGCCGCGGCCGTCCTTGCCTACCCGCCGCCGCAGAACCGGCTCGCCGGCGGCACCGAGCCGCGGCCGTCCGCGCTCGTCGCGACCCGGGAAGGCCCTGTGCGTGGGGTGTCCAACGACGCTCGTACGGTCGAGATCTTCGCCGGGATTCCTTACGCCCAGCCGCCGGTCGGGGATCTGCGCTGGCGCGCGCCCCGGCCGCCCGCGCCGCGATCGGACGTGCTCACCGCCGACCGGTTCTCCGACGTACCGGTTCAGGGCACGTCGACCTTCGTCACCCGCGCGCTCTCGAGAGTCGTCGAGGTGCCGCTGGAGAAGACGCTGCTCAACCCGTTCCCGGTGAGCGAGGACAGCCTCACCCTCAACCTCTGGCGCAGCGCGAATCTCAGGTCGCCGAAGCTTCCCGTGCTCGTCTACATCCCCGGCGGCGGCTTCGCGACCGGGTCCGGAGCGCTGCCCCTGTACGACGGTGAGGCGCTCGCCGCGAGCGGCGAGGTGCTCACCGTCACGCTCAACTACCGGCTCGGCGTCCTCGGCTTCCTCGCTCATCCCGAGCTCGCGGCGGAGTCCGAGGAAGGTGCCTCAGGCAACTACGGGATCCTGGACCAGCTCGCCGCCCTGCGGTGGATCCAGCAGAACGTCGCGGCGTTCGGCGGCGACCCGGACCGGGTGACGATCGCGGGGGAGTCGGCCGGCGGCGAGAGCGTCTGCATCCTCGGCGCGACCCGGCTCGCCAAAGGGTTGGTCGACGGGATCATCGGCGCGAGCGGGGCCTGCATGGGCACGGTCGGCGACACCGCGCGCGACGACCAGACCGACACGAAGGCGGTGGCCGCGGCCGCGGGCCGGCGGCTGACCGACAAGCTCGGTGGCGCCAGCGTGGAGGAGTTGCGCGCGATGCCGGTCGAGCGGGTCCTCGATGCGGCGAAGTCGATCAAAGGACACTGGCGTCCGTCGCTCGACGGGTACGTGCTCGATCGACCGCCCGCGGAGATCTACGCCGCCGGCCACCAACTCGACGTACCGACGCTGGTCGGCAGCAACGCGGACGAGGCTTCGCTGGCCCTGGCCAGTCCGCCGGACTCCGACGTGGACAAGTACCAGGCGTCGGTGCGCGAGACTCACGGCGCCAACGCCGAGCGCTTCCTGCAGCTGTACCCGGGTGAGACCGAGAAGCAGGTGCTCGAGTCGCTGCTGCAGGCCGAGACCGACAAGATCATGACCCGCGCGATGTACCGCTGGGCGGGGCTGCAGACGCGGACGGGTGAGGCGTCGGCGTACCTCTACCACTTCACACGCACCCCGCCGGAGCCAGGTCTGGAGAAGTTCGGTGCCTACCACGGCGCTGAGGTGATGTACGCCTACGGCAACCTGGGCAAGGACAACTCCGCCGAGTACGGCGATGCCGACTACCGGCTGCGCGACCAGATGAGTGCCTACTGGATCAACTTCGTCCGCTCCGGTGATCCGAATTCGCCCGGCCTGCCCGCCTGGCCGACCTTCGCGCAGACGCCCGAGCAGGTGATGGAGTTCGGCGACGACAGCGCGATGGCGCCGCGGCCCCGGCGTACGGCGATCGACTTCTGGATGGGCTACGGCGGGCCGATCGCCTAGCGCTCAGGGCTGCCAGGTGCGGAGCGTCGTGTCGACGATCTCGTCGAGCTGGGCGTGATCGAGGCCGTTGGAGGCCTGGACGGCGATGCCGAACGCGATGGTCATGACGTAACGGGCGAGCTGCTCCGGGTCGGCGTCGGGCCGCAGGTCGCCTTCGTCGACGGCGCGCTGGAAGCGCGCCTCGAGATTCGCTCCTGCTTCGTTGCGCCAGTCAACTAGTACGTCGTGCGCCGGCCGGTTGGCGTCGCTGGATGCCAGCGCGCCCTGAATGGTCAGACAGCCGGAGAACGTCTTGGGCAGGGTCGTCGTCCGCGCCGCTCCCCGCAGGATCGCCTCGGCGACGCCGCGCGCCGTCGGCTCCTCCAGGGCAAGCGACGCGTAGGCGGCCGGGCCTTCCTTGTAACGCTCCAGCGCCTTGAGGAACAGTTGCTCCTTGTTCCCGAACGCGGCGTACATGCTGGTCTTGGTGATGCCCATCGCGCCGGTCAGGTCGGTCAGGCTCGCACCCTCGTAACCCTGCTCCCAGAACACCCGCATCGCGCGCTCGAGCGCCTCGTCGGCATCGAACCCCCGAGGGCGACCCATGACAGTACCTTCCATGGTTTCGAGTGTACCCCTCGGTACAGAAGTCCCGTTGTGTACCGAGCGGTGCTGATGTATGACTGTTGTGTACCGATTGGAACTGAAATACTCGGAAGGGACTCCGTAGTCATGAAGAAGATCTCGCTGGGCGGCCTCGAGGTGTCGCGCCTCGGCCTCGGGGTGATGGGAATGTCGGACTTCTACACCGGCGCCAACCAGGACGACGCGTCGGTCCGCACGATCCACCACGCTCTGGACGTCGGCGTCACGCACCTCGACACCGCCGAGCTCTACGGCCCGTACACCAATGAGGAGCTGGTCGGGCGCGCCCTGGCCGGACGCCGTGACGGTGTGGTCGTGGCAACCAAGTTCGGGTTGATCTCCCACACTGACCGGCAAGGCCCGGACGGTACGCCGGCCAACGTGCGACTGGCGGTCGAAGGGTCGTTGCGGCGGCTGGGGACCGACTACATCGACCTGTACTACCAGCATCGGGTCGATCCCGGGACGCCGATCGAGGAGACCGTCGGCGTGCTCGCCGAACTGGTTGCTGAGGGCAAGGTTCGCCACATCGGCCTGTCGGAGGCGAGCGCGGCGACGATCCGGCGGGCGCACGCCGTCCATCCGCTGGCCGCGGTCCAGACCGAGTACTCGCTGTGGACGCGCGACCCCGAGGCCGAGATCCTGCCCGTACTGCGGGAGCTGGGCATCGGGTTGGTGCCGTACTCGCCGCTCGGCCACGGCTTCCTCACCGGGAAGATCCGCTCGCTGGACGGCCTGGACGCCGACGACTGGCGCCGGTCGAACCCTCGGTTCAGCGGCGGCAACCTCGAACGCAACCTGCGCATCGTCGACGAGGTGGAAGCTGTCGCCGCCGAGGCCGAGGTCACGCCAGCCCAGGTGGCTCTGGCCTGGCTGCTGGCCCAGGGGAGTGACATCGCCCCCATCCCGGGCACCACGCGGATCGCCCGGGTGGACGAGAACGCCGCGGTGGACGGCATCGGGCTCACCTCCGGCCAGGTCGCTCGCCTGAATGCGCTGGCTCCGGCGTCAGGTGAGCGCTTCGACGAGGGCAACATGGCGGTCATCGACCGGTGACGGGCTGCGGCCGCCGTTGCCCTTCTGCTTCAGAGCTGGTTCTCACCGCCGTCGACGTACAGGTTGGCGCCGAGCACGAAGCTGCTCTGGTCCGAGGCGAGGAAGGCGACGGCGGCCGCGACCTCCGCCGGGGTTCCCATCCGTCCGACCGGAACCTTGGCCGCGAACTCCGCTTTCACCGCCGCGGCCTTCTCCTCGCCCACCATGCCGACGACCGCGGGGGTGTCGATCGCGCCCGGTGAGACCGCGTTGACCCGGATGCCGCGGCCCTTGAGCTCGTTGGCCCAGGTCCGGGTGTACGACCGCAGAGCGGCCTTCGACGCGGCGTACGTACCGAACGCCTCGATGCCGTCGTCGGCGCGGACCGACGAGTTGATGATCACCGAGGCGCCCTCGTTGAGCAGCGGCAGTGCCTTCTGCACGGTGAACACCGTGCCCCGGACATTGACGTTGAACGTGGTGTCGAAGTGCTCCGGCGTGATCTGCTCGAGGGTCGCGAACCCGGCCGTTCCGGCGTTGGCGAACAACAGGTCCAGACCCTTGCCCCGGGCCCGGACCGCCTCGTAGAGCCGGTCGAGGTCGGCCGGGTCCGCGATGTCACCCGGTACGGCGGTCGCCGAGCCGATCGCCTCGACCGCCGCGTCCAGCTCGTCCTTGCGGCGGCCGGTGACGAAGACGTGCGCGCCCTCGGCCGCGAAGCGCTCGGCGACGGCCAGGCCGATGCCGCTGCTGCCGCCGGTCACGACCGCTGTCTTGCCTTCGAACTGCTTCATGGTGCTGCTCTCCTCCTAGATCAGTACCGTTTGGTACTGAAGTAGAGCGTAGCACTTCCGGACCAAGCGGTACCGAACTGTCGTGGAGGGTCAGCTGGTGGGAAGCTCGTACGGCTCCCCGCACAGGTACTCGTTCAGCGTGTTCAGGCCGGCCAGGATCACCATCGGGGCTTTCGGGTCCTGGGGGTTGGGCCGGTCGACGTTCATCGAGAGCGTGATGCTGCGAGTCCCGGCCGCGTTCGCGAACACCATGGTCTGGAACCCGACGGTCTGGCCGGTGCCGCCCCAGTGCAGGCCGCAGGTGAGTGCGGCCGAGGTGATGCCCAGGCCGTAGTACGGGCGGCCGCTGAGTTTCTCGATGAGCAGCCCGAGGACGATTGGTCACCGGCCGGAACCGGGCGTTCGACGGCATCGGGCTGCCGCGGTCCACGTCGGCGCCCCCGCTGGTCGCCGTCCACTGGTGGGTTCGTCGGTCGATCGACGGACGTCGTACGTCAGAATCCGCGGACGAAACGCTTCTGCCAGGGAGTTTCCACGGCGTGGCGGTCGTAGTTGGTGCGGACGAAGGTGATGGCTTCGTCGGGCGGTACGCCGTCGAGGATGGACAGGCAGGCCAGGGCTGTGCCGGTTCGGCCTTTACCGCCTCCGCAGGCGAACTCCACTCGGTCGTGGTCGAGGCGGGCGAGGGCTTGGGTGAGGATTTTGCGGGCCTCGGCCGGGTCGGCAGGTAGGCGGAAGTCGGGCCAGCGGATCCACTGGGACTCCCAGGTGACGGGTGGCGGGGTCTTGCCCAGCAGGTAGACGCCGAAGGTCGGTTCGGGGCCGGAGGGGAGTCCCTTGCGGAGGCCGCGGCCGCGGACCAGCCGGCCCGACGGTAGGCGGAGTACGCCCGGGGTGTTGCTGTCCCACTGATCCACTGCTTCTCCGTTCGTCGTGGTCTGTCGTTCAGCAGTAGATGGTGCTGAAGTGCGAGACGAGAGTAGTGGCACCTCGGTCTGACGCCAGACGACCACCCGCGTCATCGAGCAGGTAGGGGGTCCTCACTGGTGCGCCGGCCAGAGCGCACCGGCCAGGAGCTCCCGCAGTAGCCAGCCAGCGCCCAGCGGCACCCCCGCCCGGTGCCGCTCAGCTGCCTACGGCGCTCCGTCGCCGAACAACGGGTTGTTCGCGTAGATGTTGATCAGCCGCGGCCCGTCAACCTGCGGAGTCACCCGCTTGCCGTTGTTGAGCTCCGGCATCATGGAGTTCTCGGTCGCGGGGACGTGGTTGAGGCCGGCCGCGTGACCGATCTCGTGCTCGAACAGCGCGGGCCACGTGACAGCTGTCCGGCAGCCCACGCGGCTCGGGTGTTCGTTGATGTAGATGTCGGCCGCCCGGACGTACGCGCCCGAGATCCAGGTCGAGGCGTAACCGCACCAGCCGTCCGCGGCGTTGGAGTAGCTGTGCACCCTGATCTGCTGAGGTATCGGGTACCCACGACTGGTGCACCCGTTGAGCCGCGTCTCCGGCGTGAGCACCAGAGTGTTCTTCGTCGCGGCGAGGTAGTCGTTCCGCGCCGACGCCAGCGGCGCCAACGCACGGGTCGACTCCACACAAACAGTCCGGCCTTTGAACTGATGCCCACTGGCCCAGTACGGCAGCGCCGATGCGCCCTGGCCCCGTTCGACGCCCTGCTGCTCGCAGACCGCGGCCGTCGGATCGCACACCGAATGAACGATCTGGATCGCCCGGACCTCGGCCGTAGTCCCCTCGCGCCGCTCAGCTGCCGCCGCCGGCGAGGTGCCCCCACCACTCGCCAGTACGACACCGGTCAGCAGCAGCATCGCTTTCACTTTGTTCACTTGTTTCCCCCTTTTGTGTGCCCGCACCCGCCTATCGCCGGGCGAACCCAATGCGTTACCAAGGCATGTCCGGGAGTCGCGGTCAGCGGTTGATGAACTTCGGTACGGCGTGGGTCATCGTGCCTCGCTTGGGGGATGCGTACTTGTTTCGCGGGAGGGTCTCGTTCCAGTCGCCGTCTCGGTCGTAGGAGGCGGCTCGGCAGCCTCGGCCGCCGGGGGAGGGGAGGGGGAGGCCGGTGACGGTGCAGTGCAGCCAGACGGCGTGGTCGTCGTCGAGGCAGGTGATGCGGTGGTGGCAGTGGCGGCAGTCGGCCCAGAGGATCAGGGGGTCTTCGAAGGTGCCGTGCTTGCTGAGGTCTTCCAGGCGGGTTGTGCACCAGTCGACTTC
This sequence comes from Kribbella sp. DT2, assembly GCF_049844575.1. Taxonomy (NCBI): domain Bacteria; kingdom Bacillati; phylum Actinomycetota; class Actinomycetes; order Propionibacteriales; family Kribbellaceae; genus Kribbella; species Kribbella sp. DT2. The sequence continues at coordinate 713,676 of NZ_JBNCLH010000002.1, forward strand.
TTCGGCGAGGGTTTGCTGACGGTCTTCGCGTGAACCGGACGTGCGGAGTCTTGTCCGGTGGTCGGTGGCTTCTTGGCGGCGGGCGAAGAGGTCGGTGGTCAGGGCCTCGAGGTCGTCTTCGGGGAGGTCGTCGGTGGGGGTTTCGTGGAGGTGCCGGCGTTCGGTGCGGAGGTGCTCGAGGTGGGTGGCGGGGGCTGCTACTCGGCGGTCGTGCTCTGCTCGGTCGATGCGGTTCTCGATCCAGTCGAGGGTGAGGCGGTTGATCTCCGCTTGGTGTACGGCGAGGTCCTGCCGGACTCGTCGGAGTTCGTTCCGCAATTCGCCCACCGGTGGACTCCTGTTCTGCTCGGAGGGCCATGTGTACTACGACCATGGTCCGATAGCCGCTGCCCGCGGCGGGCACCGCGGATCCGGCTCGGGGAAGTCGTCCGACGACGGGCCGGGTTGGTGGGTGAGGAATCCGGGTACCAGCGGGGCATGTTTCCCGCGGAGAACTTGAGAGATTGGTCCGGGCAGAAGGTCATCGATCCCGACGGGGCGAAGATCGGGGAGTTGGAGGCCGTGTACGTCGACACCTCGACCGACGAGCCGGCGTTCGTGACGGTCAAGGTGGGGATGCTGGGGCGGTCCCGGCTGGTGTTCGTGCCGGTGAACGGCGCGACGGTGACGCCCTCGGCGGTGCGGGTCCAGTACCCGAAGAAGCTGGTCCACGACGCGCCGTCGATCGAGACCGACGGGGAGCTCACGGGCGCCGAGGAACCGAAGGTGTTCGCGCACTACGACCTGCCCTACACCGCGACTACCGTCGGCGAACGGCGCCTCGGGCGGCGGTGAGCGAACGGCCCAGCCCGGGGAGGAAGCGACCGGTCTGGGCCGTGTACGTGGTGTAGGACTCCGCGTGAGTACTACGAAGGTATGGCTCCTCCACCACACGCACCTGGAGCTGGATGGCGACGAACAACGCGACCCAGCCGGCGACGCCGAGCAGGTTCGGTGCCATGAGTGTCAGGCCTGCGGCCGTGAGGAGCATGGCGGTGAAGACCGGGTTGCGGACCCAGGCGAAGACGCCGGTGGTCCTCAGCTCGGTTCGCTCGGTGGCGTCGACGCCGACGCGCCAGGACGTACCCATGGAAACCTGAGAGACCGTCGTCGCCGCCATGCCGGCCAAGGCGATGACCAGGCCGGCGACCTGGATCCAGCGCGCGGTGAGGAACTCCAGCGGCGAGAGGCCGAGCAGCGCCGCGATCGGGGCGAACAGGCCCATCAGGACAGCCAGCGCGAAGAGGACGCCCGCCCACCAAGGCGCGGAGCCCGGCGTACCGGACAGGCCGCGGAAGCCCGCGTCGCCGGTACGGCGGCGGTGGATCACCGCGCGGATTCCGAACGCGAACGCGAACCAGACGACGTACAGGACCAGTGCGGTGAGCGCCATCAGCGGTGGCCAACGAGTTCGTGGTCGGTGTGGCCGGCGGGTTCGAGCTGGAACGTCGAGTGCTCGACGTCGAAGTGGCCGGCCAGGCAGGTCTGCAGCCGGTCGAGGAGTTGTGGCGCGTGGCCGTCCTGGAAGCAGTCCGGGTCGACGACGACGTGGGCGCTCAAGACGGGCAGCCCCGAGGTGACCGTGTAGACGTGCAGATCGTGGACGTCGTGGACATGGTCGACCGAGGTGATGTGCTGACGGATGTCGTCCAGGTCGAGGTCGGCCGGCGCGGCTTCGAGCAGGATGTTCGCGGCGTCGCGTAGAAGCTTCAACGCACGCGGCACGATGATGGCGCCGATCAGCAGCGAGACGATCGCGTCGGCGCGGGTGAAGCCGGTCAGCGCGATCACGAGCGCGGCGACCAGTACGCCGACCGAGGTTGCCGAGTCGGTGGCGACCTCCAGGAACGCGCCGCGCAGGTTCAGGCTCGCCGTCCGCGCGCGGTAGAGCAGAGCGACGCCGACCAGGTTCCCGATCAGGCCGATCGCGCCGAAGATCGCCATGCCACCCGGTTCGAGCGCGACCGGGTCGATCAGCCGCCGGATGCCCTGGATCACGACGTACCCGCCGACCCCGGTGAGGATCAGCCCGTTGGCGGCGGCCGCCAGGATCTCGGCGCGGGCCCAGCCGAACGTACGACGGCCGGCCGCCGGTCGCGCGGCGAGCAAGGTCGCGCCGAGCGCCATCGCGACCCCGCCGGCGTCGGCCAGGACGTGGCCCGCGTCGGCGAGCAGCGCGAGGCTTCCGGTGACGAGGGCACCGACGACCTGGACGGCGGCGATCCCGAGCGAGATGACGAGAGTCGCGGCCAGCAGCCCGCGGTGCTGGCCGGTCGCGGTCTCCGCGTGACCGTGCCCGCTCATCGCCACATCCCCAGTTGCACATCTGAAGAATTGTTCATATGTCTACGATAGGGCTGATCAGTCCCGGTGTCGACCGCCCGGAGTACAGCCGGCTCAGGCGACGTTGACGGCCGAAGGCTCCGCCGGCGCGAAGAGGCGATCGAAGACCGAAGCCCGATCGAACTGCAACGCATAAGCCCGAGCGCGTTGCTCGGCCGCCGCCCGCTGCTCGGCACTCCAGTCGCACACGACCTCGTCGAGCACGGCCCGCAGCGTGGCCGGGTCGTGCTGCGGCACCAGCAGAGCCGTGTCGCCAACAGCTTCCGGTACGCCGCCGGTCGCGCAGGTGATCACCGGCCCGCCGCCGGCGAGCGCCTTCTCGACCAGCGCGATCCCGAACGTCTCGACGAACTCCGGCTGCTCGCGGGTCGGCAGCACGAACGCCGCGCTCCCGGCCATCAGCGCCGGCTTCTCCGCGTCGTCCACGTCGGTGAACACCCGCACCCGCTCACCAAGCCCCGCCGCCGCTACCCTCGCCAGCACCTCGGCTTCCTGAGGCCCGCGCCCGGCCAGGACCAGCTGCACCCGCTCGGCCGACCGCGAGCCGGCGTACGCGTCGATCAGGTCGTCGATCCCCTTCGCCGAGGCGATCCGGGACAGGAACAGCACGTACCCGTCCCGCGAAAGGCCCCGCCGCGCAAGGGTTTCGGCGATCCGGTCCTCGGTGAGCGACAGGTACGACCAGGAGTCGACCGCCGGGTAGGAGATCGCGATCCGTTCACGGCACCGCTGCGCGAACGTCGTACCGTGCATGGCGTCGAGGGCTGCCGCCGAGGAGACGATCAGTTCCTTGGTGTACTCCGACACGGCCACGCAGTGGTCGGCCGCCAGGTAGATCGACAGGATGTGCGCGGCAGCTCCGAAGCGACCGGTGTTCACGCACTCGCGGACGACGTTGGTGATGTCGGAGCCCACGGCCTCGGCCACCGTGACGACCTGGGTGGGGCCGATGCCGCGCGCCACCTGAACAGCCTCCTGTACGGCGATCGCGTGCGGACTCAGGTAGAGCGACATCGCAACCGTCGGCACTCCGTCGGTGAACAGCTCGACGAGCCGCCCGATGAGCCCGGACAGGTAGCGTCCGTCGGGAACCCGGTAGTCGCCGACGGGCCCGGGCCGCTCCACAGTGATGCCAGGGCTGTACGGCGGCACGCCGTCGAGCGGTTTCATCGGCAGCCCGGCCGCCTCCAGTGCGTCCAGCGGCCAGGTCACGATCCGTACGTCGTCGAACCCGCGGGTGAGCGCCACCTCGGCGAGGCACCGGGCTTCACCGGAGTGCCCGCAGATCACCGGGTCCGCGCGGACGACGATGACCAGACGGCGGGTGGGAGTGGACGAGATGTTCATGCCTCACCTCCAGTGGTGTCGGACGTGGATGGTGGTCTGATCCGGGTGCCCCAGTCGGAGGGCCGGGGGCCGAGCTCGATGTGCAGGTTGCGCAGGTGCCGCAGTTCGCGGCCGGAGATCCACGGGCGTTCGAGGGTCTTGCCGTTCACCGCGACCGACTGGACGTAGGAGACCGGCCCGCCGGCCACGGCCGGAGCACTCACCAGGAACAGGTTTCGCCCGGCCACCGGGAACAGCCCGAGCGCCGCCCACACGTACCAAGCGGACAGCCCACCCGAGTCGTCGTTGCCTGGCAACCCGCCCCGGCCGGTGACCGGTACGGCGTCGTACTCGAAGAACCGGTCGAGCAGGTCCACGAACGCCTCGTCGCCGCCGGCGAGCGCGATCCGGGCGCGCATGTCGTGCAGCAACCGGAAGGAGTAGTTCCACCGGCCGCCCTCGTAGAACGTCGAGTCGCGCAGCAGGCCGGTGCCCGGGTCGTACGCCGCCCGCCGGCCTTGGGCGTGCTCGCGCATCTGCTGGGCCAGCGGCCGGTCGCGCACCTTCTCGGCGATCGCCGCGGTGCACTGGCAGGCGTAGGCCAGGTCGAGGGTGTGGCTGATCGGGTGCGCGACTCCGTGCACCAGGTAGTCCTCGCCGTACGTGCGGCGCAGGTCCATCTCCAGGTGGACCATGGCCCAGTCCAGTCCCAGTCGATGCCCGGCAGGTCCAGCTGGCACAGGTCGGCCAGGAAGGGAACAACGTGGTCATCAGCGGCAGGTGCGTGCGGTAGATGTCCCACATCGTGCAGATGTCGAACGCGTACGGGCCCTCGGTCGTCCACGACGGGCTCTCGTCCGGGGCGTCGACCTCCAGGTGGACGGGCAGCGGCACGCCTTCGACGTGGATCTCCCCCTGCGCCACGCCCGGCTCGGCGACCTCGTCCAGCAGGTCCCACGTGGTGCCCAGGTCGTCGAGCGGACCGAGCATCGGCGTGACCCGGAAGTAGTTGTAGTACGTGCGGATCGCGCCACCACCAGATCCCTGCCAGGCCCTTGGGCGCGGGCAGGTCGGTGGCGCCGGTCCCGATCAACGGGTCAACGTGGTCGTACATGGCCTCACCGCCTCGCGCGGCCGACGTGGGATCTCACCGTAGGAAGCGGATGTTTCCGGTCGGTGTCCGAGGCTCGACGCGGGAGTTACAGCAAGGTCCGCCAGTACGACCAGAACCGCTCGGCGATCAGCGAGAGGATCACGACCGCCCATCCGGTCAGCACCACGCCGTGGTAGCGCGCCGCGATCCGCCGTACCGGCTCGAGGTTGTGCAGGGTGACGTACCAGAAGACGGGGATCGTGACCGTCCACACGACCATGCAGTACGGGCAGAGTGCGCCGATGCGGTAGAGGCTCTGGAAGATCAGCCAGTGGACGAAGACGACCCCGAAGGTCGCGCCCGCCTGGAGACCGAGCCAGAACCAGCGGCGGAAGGCCGCGCCGGCCAGCAGGGCCGCGCCGACGGTCGCGACGACGGCGAACCCCGCGATCCCGAGCAGGGGATTGGGGAAGCCGAACGCCTCCGCCTGCGGCTTGGTCATCACCGAGCCGCAGGACAGGACGGGGTTGATGCTGCACGAGGGCACGTACGACGGATCGCGCAGGATCGCGAGCTTCTCCACCGTGAGGACGGCCGCCGCGAGCAGTCCGGCCAGGCCGCCGACGAGCAGGACCCACGGCAGCAACCGCGGGAACGGCCCGGACCCGAGCGTGGGATCCGAGCCGCTCGCCTGACTACTTGAGTGCGGCATCGATGCTCGCGGCCAGGTCCTGTGCCGACTCGGGCTGCAGCTTCTCGCCGTTGAGGAAGAAGGTCGGCGTCCCGTTGACCCCGAGGGCCTCGCCGTCGGCGACGTCCTTCTTGATCCGCGCGAGCGTCGCGGGATCGTCGTACGCCGTGCCGAAGGCGGCCAGGTCGAGGCCGAGCTCCTTCGCGAACCCGCGGAAGCGGTCGTCGGCCGGCACGCGCTGCTCGCCCCACTCGGTCTGGGTCTCGTACATCTTCTGGTACATCTGCTCGAACTTGCCCTGCTGGGCGGCGGCCTCGACCGCGCGCGCGGCGCGCTCGGCGTTGAAGTGCGACGGGATCGGGAAGTACCGGACGACGAAGGTGACCTTGCCGGCGTAGTCCTTGCGGAGCTGCTCCACGGCCGGGAAGGCGGCGCGGCACGACTCGCACTCGAAGTCGAGGAACTCGACGAAGGTGACCTTGTTGTCGGGGGCAACGTCGAGCTTGTGGCTGTCCGGGCGGACCAGGCGTTCGTGCCGGTCGACGTCCGTGCTGGAACCGGTCGCGGAAGGCTCGTCGGAGCCGCCGGCGTTGATCGCCAGCAGCACCCCGACCACGACCGCGAACGCGGCCGCGATACCGATCGAGATTCTGGCGTTGGGACTGAGACTCATGGGGGTGTCCTTCGGGAGGTACGGCGTTCGGGCGTGCGTCAGCGTCTGGGCAGTAGTTGCCCAGAGCAAGAGAGCGTGATTACGGCGCGGTGAGGCCGCGGATCACGTGCGCAGAACGCACAGCTTCGCCAGGACGGGCGCCCGCCGTACGGGCCGCCTCAGGCGGGGGATCGAGCTCGTCGGCTCGGGAAGACGCGCCACGTCACCGAAGCGGCGACGGCGCAGCGCCAGCCAAAAGGTGAGCAGCAGCACCGAACTGGCCAGCAGCGCGAGGCACGGCAGCAGCAGGTGCTGGTGGCCGACCGAGTCCTGGGCCAGCACCGACGGCGACACCGTCGCGAGCTGCTCGAGGCCTTCGATCGCCTCGTGCGCAACGGGTCCCGCGACGGTGTCGCTGATCGCAGGAGCCTGGTCGTCCAGCGGGCTCAGGCTGTGCAACGCGAACACACCGAGCAGCGCTCCCAGGATCACCAGGGAACGCACACTCTTCGAGCAGCTGGTCCACGCAAGATTCGACCAGCCGGTCCGCCGCGACGAGTCCATCACCACAAAGCCTAGCGGGTCCCACCGACGAGCCCGCCGCGCGCGACGATGAGGTCGGCGGTCCGAGCGGGAGTGAGGTCCGCGGTGTCGATCCACCAGCCGGCGTCGCCGAGCTCCCGTTTCATCGCGGCCTCGAGAGCCTCGTAGCCGTCGAAGTCGAAGCGGTCCTCAGGGTCTCGGACGGTGTTGCGGTAGCGGCAGATCTCGATTCCTGGTGCGAGTACGACGAGCAGCACGCGGCGCGGCGCGAGCAGGTCGACGAAGAAGTCGAGCTTCTCGCGGGACGGGATCATCGCGTCGATCAGCGGGGTGAAACCGGCGTCGGAGAAGTTGCCCGCGAGCGCGCACAGGTTGCGGTGCAGCAGCTCGACCTGCCGGGCCGCTTCGTCGGCGGGCTCGCCGAGGGCCCAGACGAACCCGTTCACGATCATCGCGTTCACCTCGTCGCCGCCGAGGCGGGCGGAGCGGTCCAGCCGTTGGGCGACGAGCTTGGTGACGGTCGACTTCCCGGCACCGGGCATCCCGGTGACCAGCAGGCAGTCCGGCGCTTCGATGCTGCTCATGGCCGAAATCGTTGCACGGACGCGGATCAGGAGGCCTGCTGCTCGAGTTGCTGAGCCTCGGCCGGCGCGGCAACTGTCCGGGAGGCGAGCACGGGTCGGTGGAGCTCGACGTACCCGCCGTCGGGCTGCCGGATGATCTGGCCGGTCTCGATGCCGTGCAGCGCGATCTCTCCATCGCGTTCCCGCAGGCCGAGGCAGATGCGACAGGTGATCAGTAGCGCGGCCGGTGGGCCGAGGATCAGGAGGACCTGGAAGGCGTGCAGCAGCGCGTTGACCGAGAGGTGGAACTGCAGAGCCATCGTGTCGGCCGCGGCGGCGGCCCAGAGGACGCCGTAGAAGGTGAACCCGGCGACGCCGATGCCCGTCCGAATCGGGTTGTCGCGCGGCCGCTCGAGCACGTGGTGGTGCCTCCGGTCGCCGGTGAGGCGTTCCTCGATGAACGGGTAGACGGCCACGAGCACGAGGAACAGCGTGCAGAGCCCGACCGGCAGCAGGATGGCCAGGCTGAACGTCCTGTCCCACAGCACGAACTCCCAGCCGGGCGCCAGCCGCAGCGAGCCGTCGAGGAAGGCGAGGTACCACGCCGGACCGACGCCGGCCGAGGCGTTCGCCGCGTCCGCGGGCCCGTACAGCCACACCGGGTTGATGGTCGCCGTCGCGGCCATCAGGAGCGTGATCCCCGCGACGAAGCAGAACAGGCCGGCACTCTTGACCGCGGCAACGATCGCCGGCTGTCCTTCCACCTTGTCCTCGGTTCGCCCGGGTCCGGCGCACTGCGCGGGCCGGTGCCTGAGCGCGAGGACCGCGGCGGCAACGAAGAGCAGCACCAGTACTGCGGGCAGCACGATCACGTGCAGCGGGTAGAACCACGCGATCACGTTGCCCGGGAACTGCCCGCCGAACAGCAGTTCCGAGAGCGCCGTACCGACGAACGGCGTCGCCTTCAGGACCCCGTCGAGTACGGCGAGACTCGTGCCCGACGCCATGTCGTCCGGGAGCGAGGTGCCGGTCAGGGACGCGCCGAGCGTGACGACGAGCAGCCCGAAGACCACGAACCAGCCCGCGCGCCGTGGCCGGCGGAACCCGCCGGTGAAGAACAGCCGCAGCAGGTGCAGCGTGATCGCCGCCACCATCACCAGCGTGGCCCAGTGGTGGACCTGCCGGATCAGCAGCCCGCCGCGGACCTCGAAGCTGATCTTAAGGATGGACTCCAGGGCCCGTGACATCGGTACGCCGCGCAGCGGTGCGTACGGTCCGTCGTACACGACGTGATCGAGCGACGGCTCGTAGTACACGGTCAGAACGACGCCGCTGAGCACGATCACGACGAAGCTGTAGAACGCGATCTGGCCGAACAGCAACGACCAGTGGTCGGGAAAGACCCTTGCTCGCAGGTTGCTCCGTAGCCGGTGCATGCTCGACCTCCTTGCCCACGCGGTCCGCGAGATGCGGTCACCCCTATGACCCCGCAGCCCCCGCGACTGTGACGCGTCGTGTCACACATCACGCGCACGGGCTGAGACAGAGCTTCCTCGGTGGCCGGCTCCGGCTGTGGCATCGTGGGGGAATGGTGATCGAGATCCGGCCGGCGGCGGTGTTCGAGGACGTCCGGGCGGTGGTCGGGCCGAAGTCGCCGACGGCGAACGTGTGCTGGTGCCTGAGCTACCGAGTCCCGTCGAAGCTGAACAACGAGCTGATAGGCCCGGCCAGGGGCGAGTACGTCGCCGAACTGTGCAAGGCCGACACCGCGCCCGGAGTTCTCGCGTACGACGGGGAGACGCCGGTCGGCTGGGCGGCGATCGCGCCGCGGTCCGACACGTCGTTCGCCCGCAACCGCAAGATCCCGCACGTCGACGACCTGCCGGTCTGGTCGCTCTGGTGCGTCCGCGTCAGACCCGGGCACCGCAAGCAGGGCATCTCCCACGCGCTGATCACCGGCGCCGCCGAGTTCGCCCGCGAGCACGGCGCCCCGGCCGTCGAGGCCTACCCCCTGGACAACCGCGGCGCGAAGGTCGACCTGACCATGGCGTACGCCGGCCTGCGCAAGAACTTCGAACGCGCCGGCTTCACCAAGGTCGCCGACACCACCTCGGTCCTGGCCCGGCACCCCCGAGTCCTGATGCGCCTCGAACTGCGCTGACTGCTAGCGCGTGATTCCGCCGTAAGCGACGCGGTGGTGGCTACCCTGGAGGCAGTCGACGAAAGGGACACCGGCGTGAAGCTCGCGATGCGGGTCGTCACCGTGCTGGCCGCGCTGAGCGGCCACCCGATCCGGTTCTCGAAGGTCGCCGCGCCCGACCGTGATCCCGACAGCGTGGCCATCACGCCCGGCCCGCGCGCGGCGATCGGGACCGTCCGTGGTCTGCGCTCCCACAAGAGCATCCCGTACGCCGGCAAGCTCCGCATGGACATCCTCGCGCCGCAGGGGAGCGGCCCGCACCCGCTCGTGCTCTACCTGCCGGGCGGCGGCTTCGTGTCGGCCCGCCGGCAGATGGCCGCCAAGCAACGCCAGTACGTCGCCGCCGCCGGGTTCGTTGTCGCGAGCATCGACTACCGCACGGCCTCGGTCGGTGCGTCGTACCGGGACGGTCTGACGGACGTCGCCACGGCGCTCGACTTCCTGCGCGCCAACGCCACCGAGTACGGCGTGGACACCGGCAAGTCCGCGGTCTGGGGCGAGTCCGCCGGCGGTTATCTCGCCGCGATGGCCGGTACGGACCCCGGCAACAAGCTTGACGCCGTCGTCGACGTGTTCGGCGCCTCCAACCTGGCGATGGTTGCCGACGGCTTCGACGCCGACACGGTCACCGCCTACACCAGCGCCGGCTCACCGATCCAGGCGTACATCCTGGGACCGGATCGCGCCCCCGCCGACCACCCCGACGAGATGCGCCAGGCCGACCCAGCCGGCCGCGTCACCGCGGACACGCCGCCGTTCCTCCTGCTGCACGGCGACGACGACCGGATCATCACCCCGGCCCAGACCGCCCGCCTCCACCAGGCCCTGCTCCAGGCCGGCGTCGACAGCACCCGGTACGTCGTCCAGGGCGGCGGCCACGGCGAGCTGTCCGACCACCCCGACCTGTGGAACAACACCGACCTGATGGACCGCGTCGTCACCTTCCTCCGCCAGCACCTGACCTGAGAGGTCAGTGCAGAGGGTTTCCGGACCTCAGGGGCGAATCAGGGGACACGTCGGGGACCGGACCGGCCCGACCTCGATGGTTCCGGGCCGGTGAGGTGACAGAGTTGTGGTTGTGGGGCCGCACCTGGAGCGGCCCGGACCTGTGGAGGACGCAGCATGATCGGATTCATCGTCGCCGGCCTCGTCATCGGCGCGCTGGCTCGCCTGTTCACCCCGGGCAAGCAGAAGCTCGGCCTGCTCTGGACGCTGCTGCTCGGCCTGGCCGGCTCAGTGATCGGCGGGGTCATCGCCAACGTGCTCGGCACCGGCGGCATCTTCGAGCTCAACGTGCTCGGCTTCATCGTGGCGGTCGTCGCCTCGGTCCTGCTGGTCGGCACCGCGGAAGGCCTCGCGGCCCGCACCAAGCGCTGACCACCCCGTACGGCGAAAGCTCTCCGAGAGGTACGCCGGACAGATAGTCGTCCGGCGCACCGATCCGGAGCGCCGCGGGAACCGAAGTACCGGTGTTGCCGCCGACGGTCTCGTCGGCCGGCCGCACCGGGTCCGTGCCGCCAAGCCATCCCACCCCGGTGGCCCTGGCCCAAGCACCACCGGTGGTGCCTCCCCACTCCAGGGAGGCACCACCGTTCTGCGTCCGACGCTCAGCGCGGTTCGGCCGCGGCGGTGCAGTGGTAGTCGTACTTCGGGCGGTCGCCCGTGGTGAGGAACTCCGTCACCGCGTGGTTCGCGCAGCGGTTCTTGCCGCCCGGGTAGACCCCGTGACCGCCCTGGTCGGCGGTGACCATCGTGGCCCGGTCACCGAACGCCTTGCGCAGCTGCTGGGCGCCGGCCAGCGGGGTGGCCGGGTCGCGGAGGTTCTGGACCATCAGGACGTTGGACGGGCCGCGGTCGGTGATCCGGACCGGCGTCTGGCCGGGTCCGCCCAGTAGGCGCACGGCGTGATGTTGGCGCCGGCCGCACCGAACAGCGGGTACTTGATCCGGTAGTCCCAGCCGCCGGGGCCGAGGTTGCTGTCCAGCACGATCCGGTCGCTGCGCTGGGGGAACATCGTGGTGTAGACCGCGCCGAGGTAGGTGCCCCACGAGGCGCCGGCGTACGAGATCTTCGGCTCGCCGAGCGCGACCCGGATGCTGTCCATGTCCCGGGCGGTGTTGGCGGCGCTGATGTGCGGCAGCATCCACGAGGTCTTCGAGGTGGCGCACTGCTTGGCGATCTGTTGCACCAGCGCGGCGTGCTTGGCCACGGCGGCGCTGTCACGCGCGTACGGCGGAATGCTGCCGGTGCCCTGCTGCTCAGTGGTGAGGTCGCACGTCACCGGGGTGCTCTTGCCGATCCCGCGAGGGTCGAACCCGATCACGTCGTACGCGTCGCGCACGCTCTGCGGCAGGCCCATCGCGACCAGGAAAGCGGGATAGTTCTGCCCGGCGCTCGGCCCGCCAGGGTTGGTCAGCAAGACACCGCGGCGCGCCTCGGGCTTCTTGCTGGGCAGGCGCGACACGGCGATGTCGATCGTGCGGCCGTCGGGCTGGCCGTAGTCGAGCGGCACCTTCAGCGTGCCGCACTGCATTCCCTCCGGTTTCACTGCTGGGGGAGTACGGTCACGGCCACGACGGCATTGCTGACGATGGTGGCCGTCACGGTGCGCGTGACTGCTTCGGCGGCTGCTCCGGCGCCCCAGTTGCCGCGCTCGAGCTCCTTGGCCCGCGCGATGACCGTGGAGTCCCACGGGATCTCGCGATGGAACTGGGGGAGCGTTCCGCTGCCCGAGATCAGCGCCGCCAGGGCGGCCACCCGGGCCGTCGGGTCGACGCCGTCCACGAGTGCTTCCCGGACCGCGGCGAGGAGTTGCGCCCGTCGCCCGTTCCGGCCTTCCTTCAGCGCCTTCGTGGTGAAGAAGAAGAGCGTCTTGCGCTCGACCTGGTCGAGGTCGCCCCGCTCGACCAGACGCTCGAGCAGCGGCCCGCGCAACGCCGGGCCGACGGCCGCGAGCACGGTCTGGACGCGGCGCGGCTTCTCGTCGATGTAGTCCCACGCGGACCGCAGGCTGGGATCGGCGGGGAAGCGGTCGCTGGTCGTCTCCAGCTTGCCTCCGGTCGCTTCGCCGACGGTCACGTGCTCGTGCAGGGCGAGGTCGGCGAGCACCGCGCCGCCGAGGGCGTAGAACAAGGTGTTCTCGCCGGCGATGGTGCCGGAGCTCGGCTGGAACAGCAGGAGCAGCAGGTCCTCTGCCAGGGTCGGTTCTTCAGCTCGGGTGTTCATAGGTGTCCTTTCCGGGACTCAGCGGCGGGGTTCCCACTGGAAGTACTTGAGGGCGAGTGCGGCCGAGACGACCACCCAGGCCACGGTCGGCGCGATGAGCACCAGGACGTCGGCTCCGGGGACGCCGCCGCCCCAGGCCCGGGTCAACAGCTCGGTCGCCGCGCCGCCGGGGAGGGCACGCTTGAGCACGGTCAGTTCCTCGGTGCCGGTGATCGCGACCCAGTTCACGATCGCGATCACGGCCAGGCTGACCGGAAGGGTCGTCACCTGCGCGTGCTCGGGCGAACGCGTCACGCCGGCCGTCGCCAGGCCCAGGCCGATCATCATGGCGAGCACGAGCAGCGTGCCGACGACCAGCAGCACGACGTCGCTGGGCCGGCCGGTCACGACGCCGAGGATGACCAGGACGAGGATCGTCTGGACCGCGGCCAGGACGGCCGCCGGCAGGACCATCCCGACCAGGATCCCGGCGTCGCTCTCCGAGGTGGACCGCAGGCGCTTGAGGAACAGGTTCTGCCGCCGCCCGGCCAGCGAGGTCACGGCGCTGCCGTAGAGACCGAAGGCGGCGATGGTGAACACGACCAGAGCGGCGATGAACCCCTGGCCGACGGAGACGAAGATCTCGCGGCGCCAGACGAAGAACACGCTGGCCGCGACCGGCATGAAGAAGCTGGTGATGAGGATGGATCGGTTGCGGAAGATCTGAGCGAGTTCGCTCCGGGCGATGTCGAGCATGTCGGTCCTTGTCTGCGAGAGGTGGTCAGCCGCGGTCGATCGACCGGAAGATGTCGTCGAGCCGGGTCGGCCCGGCCGCGAGCTCGGCCAGTGGGACGGAGGCGCTGTGCGCCCAGTTGAGCAACGTGCGCAGGTCCGCCTCGAGCCCGAAGGTCTCGATGCGGTGGACGCCGTGCTCGTTGCGGGTCGCCTTCAGCGGCGGCAGCGGAGCCTGGTCGGGGAGCCGGAAGCTGATCACGGCCGGCAGCGTGCTGGTGAGCTCCAGCACGGTTCCCTCGCGGTAGAACGTGCCCTTGTGCATCAGGCCGATCCGGTCGGCGCGCTGCTGCGCCTCCTCCAGGTAGTGCGTGGTCAGTACGACGGTCGAGCCGTCCTCGCGCAGCCGGTCGACGGCGTCCCACAGCGCGTCGCGGGACTGGATGTCCAGCCCGGTCGTCGGCTCGTCGAGGAAGACGAGCTCCGGAGCGCCGTACACGGCGGTGGCGAAGTCGAGGCGCCGCTTCTCGCCGCCGGACAGCTGGGAGACCCGGGTCGTTGCCTTGTGCATCAGATCGACGACCGTCAGCACCCGCTCGACATCGTCGGTACGGCGGGACAGGCGGCCGATCAGGTGCACGGTCTCGCGGACCGTGAGGTCGGGGGAGAAGCCGCTCTCCTGCAGCATGATGCCCATCCGGGGCCGGGTCCGGCCGCGGTTGCGCGGGTCGGTGCCGAAGACGCGGACCGAGCCCGAGGTCGGCGCGCGGTGCCCCTCGACGACCTCCAGCGTGGAGGTCTTGCCCGCTCCGTTGGTGCCGAGCAGGGCGTACAGCTCACCCTGGCGGACCTCGAACGAGAGGTCCTTGACGGCGTGGAACTCGCCGTACGCGAGGTTGAGTGCTTCGACTTCGATCACTGCGGTGGAGGACATGTCTCCATTGCAGTCGATCGATGCCCGCGGCCACAGTGTGCCTGCGTCACCACCGGCCGTGAAGTATGTCAGGGGTCAGGTATGACACCACGTCACTACTACAGCCAGTCGTGCTCGCGGGCGTAGCGGGCGGCCTCGTGCCGGCTCTTGGCCTGCGTCTTGCGCATCGCGTTGGACAGGTAGTTGCGAACGGTGCCCTCGGCAAGGAACAGGCGGGTCGCGATGTCGGCCACGGCGTACCCCTCGCTGGTCAGCCGGAGGGCGTCGAGCTCGCGGTCGGTCAGCGGGTTGTCGTCGACGACGGCCCGCGCCGAGACCTCCGGGTCGATCCACCGTTTGCCCTCGTGCAGGAGGCCGATCACGGACGCGATGTGGGCCGGTTCCGCGGCCTTGCTGACGAAGCCTTGTACGCCGAGCTTGAGCGCGCGCCGGAGCACGCCTGGCTTAGCGTGCCGGGTCAGCATCAGCACCGCCTGGTCCGGCAGCGTCCGCCGGATCGTGGCGACGGCCGCGAGACCGTCCGTGCCGGGCATCTCCAGATCGATGACCAGTACGTCGGGACGCTCGCGCAAGGTCGCTTGCGCCGCCTCCGCGCCGTCGGTGGCTTCGGCGAGCACCTGGATCTCGCCTTCCATCGGCAGCAGCTTCGCGAGCGCCTTGCGCAGCAGCGCCTCGTCGTCGGCCAGCACGATCGTGATCATCGCGACGACCCGGTGCCGAAGACGACTGCCGTCCGGAAGGTCTCACCGTGCTGCTCCGCGACGAGGGTGCCGCCGCCGTCCACGACGCGTTCCCGCAAGCCGGCCAGGCCGCGCAGCTCGGGGACGCGAGTGCCGTCGGCCCCGTCGTTGGTGATCTCCAGGCCCGTCGTGCCCAGCGCGATCCGGACCTCGCGGGCCTGCGCGTGGCGCAGGATGTTGGTGGTGGTCTCCCGCAGGGCCTGGCTCAAGGGGTCGCTCCATCCCGGATCGGGTTCGCCGTCCCGCTCGATCGTGACCTTGGCGCCGGCCGCCTCGAGCAGGTTCTTAGCGTTCTCCAGCTCGGCCTGGAGGTTCAGCCGCCGCTGACCGTAGGCCAGCGCCTTGGTCTGGCTGATCGTGTCGACGACCAGCGCGTGGATCTCGCGCAGCTCCTGCTCGGCCTGGCCCGCGTCGGAGCGCAGGATCTTCTGGGCGAGCGCCACCTTCAGCTTCACCACGTGCAGGGTGTGGCCCTGGATGTCGTGCAGGTCGCCGGCGAAGCGGATCCGCTCGCGCATCACCGCCAGCTCGGCCTCCCGCTCGCGGGTCTCCTCCAGGTCCCGGACCACGTCGTAGAAGTTGCGGTTCGGAAACCTCAACCCGACCACGACGGCGGTGATCGCCGCCGGGACGAGCACGAACCTGATCAGGTCGCCGCGGAACTCCTCCGGTGCGAGCCACAGCTTGGTCGAGCCCACGACAGCCACGAAGACGACCAGGGCCACGGCCGCGGCGAGGCGGTGCCGCTTCAGGTCCGGTACGACGAGCGGACCCACGATCAGCAGCCCGATGAACGACCCGCCGCTGTCGCCCACCGCCGCACCGAACAGCCAGACGGCGCCCGCGACCAGCAGGCACGGTACGGCGACCGTCATCAGCTTGCCGCCGGCCCACCGGACGAAGGCCACCACACCCGCGGCCGCCCCGGCGGCCAGCACGATCGCGTGCCACCAGTTCTGCGCGTCCGTGGCGACGTGCAGCACGCCGCCGGCCACGACGAACGGCAGCAGCTTGTACAGGTTCAGCCGTCGCAGAGTCGCCTTGGACCCGCTCGCAGCCAGCTCAGACGGCATTCTCCACCCTGTGTCGGTCCGGTTCCTGACCGCCAGTATGTCTGCGTCGCCCCCGCCGAACCAGTGACGTGGTGTCACCTGTTCCGTTGCCTTGCCCAAGGCAACGGAACGGAGACCGGCCGCCACGGATGCGCGCGCTCGGCCGATGTACGAGGCTGGCTGCATGACGCCAGAGGACATCGCTCGCCGGATCATCGACGCCAACAACTACCTGACGCTCGCCACCGCCGACCGTGAGGGACGCCCCTGGGCCTCGCCGGTCTGCTACACCCCGGACGGCGGCAGCGACTTCTACTGGGTGTCCCGGCCGGACACCCGGCACTCCCGCAACCTCGCCGAGCGGCCGGAGGTCGGCATCGTCATCTTCGACTCCCAGGTGCCGCTGTTCGGCGCCGAAGCCGTCTACCTGACGGCGTACGCCGAACAGGTCGCGGCGTCCGACCTCGCCCGCTGCGCCGCGATCTACAGCAGCCGGTTTCCCGAGCTCGCGTCGTTCGGCGCCGCAAGGTTGCAGGCGCCGGAGGCCCTTCGGCTCTACCGCGCGCACGTCCTCGAAGCCTCCGTGCTGATCAACGACGACGGGCCTGATGTCCGGGTGCCTGTCACGGTTCCGGTGTGACAGCCGTCTTCAGAACGTCGGTGCACCACTTACTCGCCGACCTTGTGGACGACGGTCTCGGCGGAGGTGACGACGCGGCCGGTGTGGTCGGTGGCCTGGAGCTTGCGTAGTGGCTTGCCGGACTTCGTGTCGCGGAGGACCGAGTGTGGTTCGGCCGTGTCGAACAGGTGGGTCTCGCCCCACTGGCGCAGGCTGACCAGGAGGACGAAGAGGTCGCGGCCCTTCGGGGTCAAGGCGTACTCGTGGTAGGCGCTGCCGTCGGCGCCGGGGAGGATCTCGAGGATGCCGTGCGCGGTCAGCTCGCGCAGCCGCGAGGAGAGGATGTTCTTCGCCAGGCCGAGGTTGCGCTGGTACTCGCTGAACCGGCGGATGCCGTCGAAGGCGTCCCGGACGATCAGCAGCGTCCAGCGGTCGCCGATCACGTCGACCGCGCGGGCGACCGGGCAGTCCGCGTCCTCGTGCGTCACGCGCTGCGGCATTCGCGGTCCCTCCGGCTGACGACAGCCGCACCGGGGTGCGGCTAAGTGGTTGCAAGTATAAACCACCTGCTCTAGGCTCTCGCTCAACCGGTTTCACGTTGAAACCAGTTGAGTGAAGCGAGGAGTCGTCATGGCACAGCTGGATCAGCGGGTGAGTCCGGTCCGGGTCGCGGTCGTGCAGTGCGAACCGCGGGTCGGGGTCGAGAACCTCAAGGCCAACGCACTGGCGGTCGAGCAGCGGCTGACGGCGGCCGCCGATGCGGGAGCCGGGCTGATCGTGCTCCCGGAGCTGGCGACCACCGGCTACGTGTTCGAGACCCGGGACGAGGCCTACGCCCACGCCGAGGCGGTCCCGGACGGCCCGACCGTCGAGTCGTTCGCGCGGATCGCCGCGGCGCGGAACGTGTACATCGTCGGCTGCGTGCCCGAGCTCGACGGTGTGACGCTGTACGACACCGCCGTACTGGTCGGCCCCGACGGCTACATCGGCCGCTATCGCAAGACGCACCTGTGGAACACCGAGAAGCTGTGGTTCACCCCCGGCAACGAGGGGTTCCAGGTGTTCGACACCAGGATCGGCAGGATCGGCCTGCTGGTCTGCTGGGACATCTGGTTCCCCGAGACCGCGCGGATCGTGGCGCAGATGGGGGCCGACATCATCTGCGTCCCGACCGGTTGGGTCTGGACCCCACCACCCCTGTACGACGCGAGCGGCGTCTGCATGGCGGCGTACCTGACCATGACCGCGGCTCACGCCAACAACGTCGTCATCGCCACCGCGGACCGGACCGGCCAGGAACGCGGCGCGGGGTTCATGGGCAACTCCCTGATCGCCGGCACGAACGGCTGGCCGATCGACCGCATCGCCGGCCCGGACGAGGACACCATCGTGTACGCCGACCTCGACCTGACCGCCGCCCGCACGGCGCCGATCTGGAACCAGCTCAACGACCTGCACCGCGACCGCCGTACCGACCTCTACGATCAGATGCTCGGCTACACCGGCCACGCACCGCTCCCGAGGTGATCAGCGGGGCGCGGTGAGCGGTTTGACCGACGTACGGATGACGATGTGGGTGCCGAGGAGCTGGCGTTCGCGGCCGGAGCCGGGGGCCGGGCGTTCGACGGCCAGGCGGACTGCTGCCTTGCCCATCTCTTCGTGCGGCATGTAGACGGTGGTCAGTGGAGGCGACAGCTCCTGGGCGACCGGGATGTTGTCGTAGCCGACCAACGAGATGTCGTCCGGCACGCTCAGCCCGTGCTCCTTCAGCGCGGCCAGCGCACCCGATGCCATCACGTCGTTGTGCGCGAAGATCGCGGTGAACTCGAGGTCGTCCCCGAGCGCCCGCTGGCAGCTCTGGTACGCGCCGCTGCGGTCGGCCGAGCTCGGGATCACCAGCGCGGAATCGACCTCGACACCGAAGTCCGCGTGCGCCTGCCGGTACCCGTCGACCCGCCCGAGCGTCGTGGTCGAACGCTCCGGCCCGGTCAGCGTGAGGATCCGCCGGTGCCCCATCGACAGCAGGTGGCTCGTCGCGGCGTACGCGCCACCGCGGTTGTCGTACTCGACGACCAACGCCGGTACGCCGGCCGGCAGCGGCGGCCGCCCGCACAGCACCAGCTGCGATCCCCGGGCATGCAGCGCGCGAGCGTGAGCCGCCATCCGCTCCTCGTACTCGTCGGTGACCTCGACGCCACCGACGACGATCACGGCCTCGACGTCGTCCTGCTCCTCGAGCCGCGAGAACACCTGGTCCTCGCGTCGCGGGTCGCCGCCGGTGATGTAGACCGAGCTGAGCCGCCCGTAGTCGCCGGCCGCCTCGGCCATGCCGGTGGCTACCAGGCTGCGCAGCGGCGAGATGACGTCCGAGACCACCATCGCGATCAGCGACGCGGCCGGGTTGCGTTTCGGCGCCCGCGTCGTGACGACGTAGTTCAGCTCCTCGACCGCCTGCAGCACCTTCGCCCGGGTCGGTTCGGCGACCGGGTAGTCACTGGTCAGCGCCCGGGACGCGGTCGCCACCGAGACCTGGGCGCGCCGGGCCACGTCACGCAGCGTCGGTCCACTCCGCCGCGCCCCCTCGATCTCAGCCATTCGTACTTCTTACCTGATCCCGGCGAAGATTGCGTCCAGGTCGAAGGCCTGTTCCCGATCCGGCCAGCGAACCGTGACGACCGCGCCCTCGACCGAGGCGTCGACCGACTCCTCGAGGGGCACTCCGCTGAGCGACGCCGCCGCGACGTGCACGGTGTTCTCCGCCGACGTCGTCCCCAGCAGTTCCGGTACGACGGCCCACTCGCCGTACGCCGTCCCGTACGGCGCCGGCGCCGTACCGGCCGACTCCCAGCCGTGCAGGCCGACGACCCCGGACCGGAGCCCACCGGCCTCGACGCCGACCGAGAGGCCGCCCGCAACGATCTCGAAATCGCGCGGATGCGCACCGGCGACAGCCCAACCGCCGAGCCGAAGCGGCAGCGAAGGCGGCACCCAGACCAGCCGGTGGATCCGAACCTCGAGCGCACCCCGTACGGCGGTCACACTCTCGATCCGTGCCGACGGCAACACCGGTCCGCCGTCCGCGGAGTCGCTGCCCTCCCACGGCGAGAACTGCGGGAACCGCGGCGCGTGCCAGGACGCCGCCCAGTTGTCACCGGTCTCGACGCGGTGGATCCGCCGGCGCGCGCTCCACACCCGCCGGATCCGCACCTGCAGGTCGTTGTCGGACGGGTCGTGCAACGACGTCGGCCCGGTCCGCGTCGAGTAGCCGAACCGCGAGTACAGCGGATCCGGCGCACCCGCGTCGGCCGCGTCCGGCTTCAGGTGGTCGCTGCCGTGGTTGTGCACCCGGACCAGCCCGTCAGCGGCCGTGTTCTGGATCAGCAGCCCGACCCCGAGCGAACGAACATGATCGGAGGAGTCAGCAGGCAGCGCTTCCTCGGTCGCCGTCCAGACCGGGTGATCGGCCGGCAGCATCAATGCGAGAAAGCCCTTGGAGGCCCAGTACGGCGAACCAGGGCCGGAGTAGCGCTGAATGCTCGGCAGGTGTTCGCCGTGCCAACCGAGCGACAGTACGCCGTGGTCGGTGATCGAGCCGCGTTCGACGAAGTAGCGCAGCCCGGCCGAGAGGATCCGGCGGGACTGGCCGGGCGTCAGGGGAGTGCGGCCGACGGCTTCGCCGAGGGCGACCGCCGCGAGCGTCGCGGTCCGGTACGTCATGCTGCGGCCGTAGTACAAGGGTGAGCCGTCGCGGTCGAACGTGCGACCGAAGCTGTCGAGGAACTCGTCGAGCCGGGGGCCGAGCTTCTCCTCCAACTCGGTGAGGCCGCGCAGGCGTGCGTGCAGCACCGGGTAGAGGTGCATCGCCCAGCCGACGTAGTGGTCGTACGCCTCGCCGGCGCCGTCGGAGTACCAGCCCTCGCCGCGGTACCAGACCTCGATCAGCCCGAGCGCCCGGTCGAGCACGTACCGCGTTTGGTCGTCGGCGCGGCCGACGCCTTCGAGGAAGCTGGCGATCGTCGCGGGGAACAGGTACCAGTTGTTCGGCGACGGCTCCTTCTCGATGGTCGACCGGAACCACGCGGCCAGCCGGTCCTGCTCGTCCGGCTCGAGGCGGCCCCAGCTGTCGTCCTTGGTCAGGTGCAGGCTGAGCGCGATCCCGGCGGCCTCGACGTGCGGCTGCCCGGTCCGGCCGACGTGACCGACCTCGGGCCAGGACTCGTTGTCATCGGCACCGACCGTACGGGTGCCGGCGACCAGGCCGTCGACGTACTTCTGCAGGTGGTTGTTGCGGTCCGCGCCACCGGCGTGCAGGAACGCGGCCAGCAGGAACGTCCGCGCGAAACCCTCCAGCCCGTCGGTCGCCGGGCCCTGCTGGGAGGGGCGGCCGGGAAAGTTGATCCGGGCACCTTCTGGCGAGCGGTACGCGTCGGCCGACGTCAGCAGGTGGTCGGCGACCGCGATCCAGTGCTCCCGGGTGATTCCGGTGTACGGGCTCAACGCCCGGTCCTCCGGCGGGAGGAGTGCGGCCGGCGGACCGGTGAGGTCCAGCGGAGCGAGCTTCATCGAGTGCCTCTCTGTCATCCCTTGATCCCTGACGTGGCCATGCCGGCGATGAAGTAGCGCTGGCCGAAGACGAACAGCAGGATCATCGGCAGCGTAGCGAGCGCGGACATCGCCATCAGGAACGGCCACTGCACGCTGCCCTGTCCCTGGGCGAAGGTGGCCAGGCCGAACTGCAGCGGCCGCAGGTTCTCCGAGCTGGTCGCGACCAGCGGCCAGATGAACCCGTTCCAGGCCGACTCCACGTTGAACAGCGCGATCGTGACGAACGCGGGTGCGGCCAGCGGTGCCATGATCCGGAAGAAGATGCCGATCTCGGAGACGCCGTCGACCCGGGCCGCGTCGGCCAGTTCGGCCGGCAGCGAGACGAAGAACTGCCGGGCCAGGAAGGTGAACAACGGCGCGGACACGAACGGCACGATCAGTGCCGCCCACGTGTTCAGCCAGCCGGTGCCGCCGTTGCCGAGGATGTCGTTGCCACCAGCCAGCGGAACCCGCCGTACGACGAGGAACAGCGGCACGATCAGCACCTGGAACGGCACGATCAGCAGCAGGATGAAGTAGTTCAGGATCCCCTTGCGGCCGCGGATCGGCAGCTGGGCGAGCGCGTAGCCGGCCGCCGTGCAGAACAGCAGGACCGGGATCGTCTGGCCGACCACGACGATCACGCTGTTGCGGAAGTACGTCGCGAACGGCGCGGCCTTGAGCGCGTTGACGTAGTTCATCCACTCGACGTGGTCGGGGAGCCAGGCGAAGCCGTTGACCTCGTTGAGGGTCTTGAACGACGTGAGGATCATCCAGAGGAACGGCACCACCATGAGGAAGCCGCCGAGTGCGAGGACCACCATCAGCACGGTCTTCCCGGGGGTCAGCCGGTCCTCGCGGTCGCGGCGTACCGGCGTACGGGCTGGTCGGGTCAGAGCAGCTGAGCTCACAGGTCCTCCCGGTTGCTGCGCAGGCTGAGGCGGCCGAGGCTGATCAGGATGCCGACGAAGACCAGCATCACCACGGTCTCGGCCGAGGCGTACCCGATGTGCAGCCGCTCGAAGGCGTTGCTGAAGATGTCGAAGGTGAGCACGTTGGTGGCGTTGGCCGGGCCACCGCCGGTGGTCACGTAGATCAGGTCGAACACCTGGAACGAGCTGGCGATCGAAGTGACCAGGACGAAGAAGTGCACCGGCGCGAGCCCGGGCCAGGTGACGTTCCAGAAGGTCTGCCATTTCGAGGCGCCGTCCAGCTTGGCCGCCTCGAGCAGGTCGGGGGAGATGCTCTGCAGGGCGGCCAGGTAGATGATCATCTTCGCGCCCAGGCCCTGCCAGATGCCGACCAGCATCAGGGCCGGCAGTGCGACGTCGGGATCGGTGAGCCAGCCGGAGCGGGCCACGCCGAAGAACGCGAGCACCTGGTTGCCCAGGCCGGCGGCCGGGTTGTAGATCCACAACCAGACCGCCGCGACGGCGACCGTCGAGGTGACCACCGGGATATAGAACAGCGTGCGGAACAAGGCCCGGCCGGGGATCTTCTGGTTCAGCCCGATCGCGACGGCCAGCGAGATGCCCATCGCGACCGGCACCACGGCGACCGTGTAGAGCAGCGTGTTCTTCAGCGCCCGCAGGAAGTCCGCGTCCTGGAAGAGATCGAGGTAGTTCTTGACCCCGATCCACTCGCCCTGGCCGGCCACCCGCGCGTTGGTGAAGCTCAGGTAGACCGCCATGAGGCCGGGGATCGCGATGAAGATGACCGAGTGGACCAGCGACGGCGCGAGCAGCAGCCAGCCGGCCCGGGCCTTGGCCCGCTCGACACCGTTGCGCCGGCGCCGGACCGGCCGCGGCTCAGCGGCCGCGACCGGGCGATCGATGGTCCGGGTGCTCATTTGCGGGCCACACCGTCCAGCTCCTTCAGCACGTCCTGCGGCGACTTGCGGCCGAGGATGACCTCGTCGAGCGACGGGCCGAACTTGCTGCGGAAGTCGAGGAAGGTGGCGCCGCCGTACTCGAAGACGGACTTGTCCAGGTTCTTCCAGGCGAACGAACCGGCCGGGTTGGCCTTCACGAACGCACTGTCACCGGCGGTGCTGCTGATCGGGACGCCGACGTCGAGCTTCGAGATCGCCTCCTGCGACTTCTGGTCCTGCATCGCCTTGACGAACGCCAGCGCGGCCTGCGGGTACTTGGTGCCCTCGCCGACCGAGGCGACGCGGCCACCGACGTACATGACCTCCTTGCTGTCCTTCAGGTTGAAGTAGACGAGGTCCTTGCACTTGTCACCGATGCCCTCGCCGCCCTTGCCGCAGTCGACGTACGGGCTGGCGAAGCCCATCGCGGCCTCGCCGGTGGTGACCAGCGCGGTCTTCGCGCTGTTCTGGTAGCCGTACGTCGAGGACTTGTCGACGCCGACCATGTCGTGCATGAGTTGCAGCGCCTCGGTCCCGGCCGGGCTGTCGAAGCTCGGCTGGCCGTCCTCGGCGAACATCTGACCGCCCTTGGCGCCCATGAACGCGACGAACTGCTGCCGGTAGTTGCTGGCCGGCGCCCAGAAGTCGAAACCGGTCCGGGTGATCTGGCCCTTGGCGTCGCGCTTGGTCAGCTTCTTCGCGTCCTCGCGCAGCTCGGTCAGCGTCTGCGGCGGCTTGGCCGGGTCGAGCCCGGCCTCGGTGAACGCACTCTTGCTGTAGGCAAGCAGTCGCGGGTTGGCGACCACCGGTACGGCGTACAGGTCGTTGTCGAACTTCATCGGCGGGACGAAGGCCGGGTAGACGGTCTTCTCCAGCTCCTCGGTGCTGACGCCGAGCTTGGTCAGCGACTGGATCGCGCCGAGGTCGGCCAGCGGCTGGACCCAGCCGATGCCGGCGCTGACCACGTCGTAGTTGCTGCCGGCCGAGAGCGCGGTGGAGATCTTCTGGTTCAGGTTGTCGTACGGGACGAAGTCGGGCTCGACCTTCATCTGCGGGTAGGTCTTGTGGAAGATGTCCACGATCCCCTGGAAGACCGCCTGGCCCTCGTTGTCGGCCGAGAAGTTCGGCACCACCACGCGCAGGGTGCCGGTGGCGGTCGCCGGGTCCTGGCCCTCGGCCTGGTCGCCGTCGCCTCCCGAAGAGCAACCGGCCAGCACTGTCGTCAGCGCGACGGCCAGCGCGGCCGCGGCCTTGAGTCCTCGCTGCATGTCCTTCACCACTTCCTGTCGGCGGCCGCTCGATGAGGCCGGTAAACGCTTCCCGCCACAGTAGGCATTTCTAGTATCGTTTCGCAATACCCGAGTGATCTCTCTGAAACAGATCGGCTCAGAGCAGGCTCAGGCCATCAGGTCGTAGGTGTCGCCGCGGACCTCGTGACGCAGCTCCAGGCCGGCCAGGAACCGGCGGATCTCGTCGACGACGATCGCGCCCTGGGTCCGGCGCGAGTGCCAGGTCTGGGCGCCGAGGTGCGGGGTGAGCAGCACGTTGGGCAGGCGCCACCACTCGGAGTCGGCGGGCAGCGGCTCGCTGTCGAAGACGTCGAGGGCCGCGCTGAGCCGGCCCTTGCGCAGCTCTTCGAGAAGCGCCTCGGTGTCCACCAGTGCGGATCGCGCGGTGTTGATCAGGACGCCGCGGTCCGGGATCAGGGCGAGGTTCTTCGCGTCGAGCATCAGACGGGTCTCGTCGGTGACCGGCGCGTGCAGGGCGACGACGGCCGACGTGCTCAGCAGGTGCTCGAGCGGGACCAGGCGGGCACCGAGCTCCTTGGCCTCGCGCTCGTCCAGGTACGGGTCGTAGAGCAGGACCTGGGCGCCGGAAGCGACCACCAGCTTGAGGTACGCGCGTCCGACGCGGCTCGCGCCGATCACGCCGACCGTCGTACCGGCGAGCGTGCGGCCGAGCCCGAAGTCGGCGTTGTGCCAGGCCTGGTCGCGCAGGTTCGTGGTCATCACCCGATCGATCTGGTCCAGGTCGCGCAGGCGGGAGATGGTCATGAAAAGGGCCAGCTCGGCGACCGACTGCGCCATGCCGGCCGAGGCCTGGCTGACGCGGACGCCGCGGTCGAGAAGTTCCGGTGGCACCAGATGGCGAATCGTTCCGGCGCTGTGGACGACCAGTTTCAGTCGGGGTCCCGGCTCGGCCGGCAGCGGCTCGGAGCCCCAGCCGGTGACGAGGACGTCGGCGTCCAGGCGGTTGCCTCCGCCGCGGATCACCTGACCGAATCCCTCCAGCCGCGTCAGCTCCTCCGGCCCGAACAGCTCTCCTTCGAGATCGGACGGCAGATCGACGTACAAGGCGACCATGGAACGGCCTTTCGCTGGGCAGTAACAGCTAGATTGTTTCTAGATGTGTTACTGCCCAGAGTAAGCAGACGTCTACGGCTGCTGCAAACGCTTGCCGGTGAGTGGATCTCCTGTGGCTGCTGATCAGTTCGGCATCAGGCGGCACAGTCGACAGCCCTGTCGTGCGAGATCCTGCACGGGCGTCGGTCGTAGTGAGGTGGCGATCCGCAGCAGGAACTCGTCTCCGGCCCCTGCTTCGCCGTACCTGCTGGTGTTCACGCCGGTGACGTACTCCCGGATGGTGACGACGGTGTTGTCCCGCGGCAGGAAGTACGACGCGTCCGAGCGCTCGTTGACGTACTCGGCCCGGTAGATCCCGGGCGCGACCTCGGTGCAGCCGGTCATCGGCGGACCGTCCAGGAGCTTGCTGAAGCAGTCGTCGGACACGGCGGGGCGACTCTTCACCCGTTGGTGCGCGACGGAAGCGAAGGGCGGTCCGCCGGTCTCGGCGACCTGGTAGGACACGCCGGTGTACAGGCCGTGGAACTCGCGCACGTGCAGGCCGGGAGCGGTCGGTGCCAGCGGCGGGTCGATCAGTTCGGTCAACGCCTTGGTGTCGTCCCGCCACGTCCGAAGATCGTCCACCGCCAGCGGAATCGTGCCCAGCACTGCGATTCCCAGGACCACCGGTACGACGGAGGACCAGCGGCGCCGGCGACCCGGGCTGGTCAGCCAGCTGAGCCCCAGCAGTGTCGCGAAGGCGGCGATCGCGACCGCGTGGCCTTCGCTGTAACCGGTGCTCCAGCCGAGCAGACCGATCAGGGTCAGCAGTACGGTGGCGGCGCCGAAGATCGCGCCAAGGCCGGTCCGAACGCACAGCCACACGATCCAGGCCACGCAGACCAGCACGCCGGAGATGACGCCGAAGCTGAGTACCTCCAGGTCGTACGCGTTACTGACGTTGCCGAAGATCGTCCCGGCGATGAGTCCCGCCACCAGTCCGAACATCGTCCCGCCGGCCGCGCAGGCGATCGTCAGGGCGACCCGGGCTCGTCCGGTCGGGGTCTCGGGCCGGCGCTTCGGCGTCACCATTCGCGCAGACTAGGGGTGCGTCGGGTCAGGGCCGCTCGTCCGGAGCCGGCGGGGTGTGCAGGACCTCGCGCACCTGTTCGGCGGCGCGGAGGATGGTCTCGGCGATGAAGTCGCTGAAGCGGGCGATGTTCTCCAGGCGGGTGGCGGCGTTGCTGCCGTGGCCGAGCACGGGGACGCCCTGCCGGGCGACGTCGGCGAGCTGGGCGGAGCCGCGCGCGCTGGCGATGGTCGACTGGTACCAGACGTCGTTGTCGGCGAAGTAGCGCTCGCGGCGGCGTTCGTCGCGTTCCCGGCGGATCAGGCCCTGCTCGTCGAGGAAGGCGATCGCCTTGGAGACCGACGCGGGACTGACCTGCAGGTGGTGGACGAGCTCGGACGCCGTGACGCTGCCGGCCTCGGCGATGAGCAGGCAGGTCAGCACGCGCGCCGCCATCTTGGGCAGGCCCTGCGCGGTCAGCAGCGTGGTGAACAGGTCCTCGTACTGACGCACGGCCTCGGGGTCGCCTCGGTGCCCGAGGGTCGGTGCGCCGTGGGCGCGAGGGGTCGTCTGCTTGGGGCGATGGGCGCGGCGTTCGGTCGCACGGTGGGCCGCGTCGGCGCGGTAGTCGGTCGGGCCGCCGTTGCGCATCACCTCGCGGGTGATCGTCGACGTGGGCCGGTCGAGCCGCCGGGCGATCTCGGCGTACGCCAGCCCGTCACCCAGCCCCAGGGCGATCTGCTGCCGTTCCTTCTGACTGAGCCTGCCACCGGACACCGTGCTCTCCCAACCTCGCCGCGAATGCTGTCAGCGTAGCGTTAGGCGACAGGCCAACGCAACGCCTGTCGCGAGTATTGTTGCGTTAGTTCTACGCGGCGCGCAACAATTTCCACGTTGCGACCTGCAGTTATGCCTTTTCCGGTCTCTGATCTAGTTGCCGAAATCTTGAACGCAACGTAGCGTTTCGGCCATCAGAAACATGACGGCGGAGCAGGAGCCCACGATGACGAACAACAGCACCGGCGCGACCACCGCACCGTGGACCGGCATGGTTCCGGTCGACGACACGGCCCTGGCCGTCACCGACACCGGCGGCGCCGGGATCACTGTCCTCTACCTCAACGGCCAGTTCGCCACGCAGGGCTACTGGCGCCGCGTCATCGCCGACCTCGGTCCGGACCTCCGGCACCTCACGTACGACGAGCGGGCGCGCGGCCGGAAGTCGAAGCGGTCGGCGGACTACTCGTTCGAGGCGGCCGTCCGCGACGTCGACGTCGTGCTCGCGGCCAGGGGTGTCGAGCGTGCGCTGGTCGTCGGTTGGTCGTACGGCGCGTTCGTCGCGGCGCACTGGGCCAGCCGGAACCCGAGCCGGGCGCTGGGCGCGGTCCTGGTCGACGGCGCGCAGCCGTACGACTGGCTGGACGACGCGATGGAGATCCGGATCCGCAAGATGTTCCGGCGGATGGGCTGGTTCCTGCCGCTGCTGCGCCCGACCGGTCTGGTGCCGCGGATGAGCGCCGACCAGCAGGCCGACAGCAACATCGAGCTCGGCAAGCTCGGCCGGGCGAACGAGCTCGGCCCGGTGCTGGACAGCATCACCGTTCCGACCCGGTACGTCCTCGCGTCGGGCTCGTCGCTCGGCAGCCGCGGCGACGAGCAGGAGCAGATCCGCACCAGCATCGACGGCGTGGTCGCGCGCAACCCCAACATCAAGCTCAGCGCGAAGGTCGCGAGCAACCACGGCGCGATCCTGCGCAAGGACGCACACGCCATCGCCGAGGCCGCCCGCGACGCTCTCCAGCAGTAGTTGTCACGGGCTCTTGCGTGGTCGTGAGCACGTTGGTGTTAGAGACCTGTGAGGACCGCTGGGATCGGGTAGTTGACTCGGTAGGGTTCCCGGATGCTCATCGGGAACCTGGTCTGGGTCGTCGGTCTCGCCGCCGTGCTGCTGGGCCTCGTCGCGACCCTGCGCTACCGCCTGGTGGCCGGCGCGCTGCTGATCGTGCTCGGCTTCGCCATCGGCATCGCCGGCACCGAGGTCGTCATCAACTGACTCCGGTCAGAACTCGATCAACACCCGAGTGCCGGCCGGTACGCCGGGGTGACGCAGCCACAGCACGCCCACCTCCGCGTCGTACTGCACGGAGACGCCGTCGCCCTGGACCGCTGTCGGTGCGGTCGGGACGCGAAGGGCAGTGACCACCTCGACTCCACTGGGCGCCTCGCAGCTGAAGCGGATGCTGGTCGCAGTGCTCTGCCAGTCGAGGACCCGGCCGGCGGAGGCGAGCAGCGGGTCGTCGTCGTACGCGAGGTCACGCAGCCACGTAAGTCCACCCGGGCCCAGCTCGCGGTGCCGGACGAGTCCCAGCCGCGGGTCGAGCAGGTCGAGGTAGTTGCCCTCGACAACATGTGTGCCACCGGTCTCCTCCAGCACGGCGCCGATGAGGTACGGGCCGCGCTGGACCGACAGCCAGTTGGTGGGTTCCCACGGATGACCGGCGGCCTCGGCCAGTTCGCGGATCGCCGCGACCAGCTCGGCGGCGCGTTCGGGAGACTCGGTGAAGTCGGCAGGCCGGGACGGCAGGAATCGGACCCGGCCCGCGCCGATCGGCTGGACGCCGTCCTGGTCGTGGTCCGCGCCGAGCGCCTCGGCCAGGTGGTGGGCGCAGGTGGGGTAGCGGCCCGTCCACCAGGAGCGGATCTCGTGGTACGGATCGGCGCCGTCGCCGACGTACAGAAGGCTGCCCCCGCGGTTGACCCAGCCGACGAGCGCGTAGTGGATGCCGGGGGCAAGCGGCTTCTGGAACTCGTAGCTCAGGACCAGTACGTCGACGTCGTCGAGCGCGTCGGGCGTGTCGATGACGTTCTCGAGCTGGACCGGGACGACCTGCTGGCCGTCGTACAGGGGTGGTAGGGCCAGGCCGTAGAAGTCGGAGAACTGCAGCTGCTCGCGGCCCTCCAGCGCCAGGGCGTCCTGGAGGCCGTCGTAGTGTCCACTGTCGCCGCCGGGGGACCAGCGCTGGAACATGGCGGTGTCCGAGAGCGCGATCCCGATCCGCGGACCGTCCGACGCCCGGCGGACGTCGGGCTGGTCCAGGTCCCGCAGGCTGTTCATCGCGATCAGGTAGCTGGTGGCGGTCTCCGGCGGGATGGGCTGCCGTTCGGTGGAGCCCTCGCGCAGGTACGGGCGGTTGAAGATTCGGTTCGGCCACGGCGCGACCTCGTAGCGCGAGACGCCCGGGTGCAGCAGCGAGGCGATCAGGGTGCGCTGGTAGTTGGCGAGGTAGTCCTCCCAGGTGCGGTCGGGGTGGTCCTCGATCGGGTCGTGCAGGAACCACATCCGGCGGTCGGTCCCGCGGGTCAGGTCCTGGGCGATGCCGTACTCCAGGTACGCCGTCTCGAACGTGCGCTCGGCGGCCTGGCCGGCGTACACGTTCGGGGTCCGGGCGGTGCCGGTCCACACCTGCGCGATGGCGCCGTCGATCGAGGGCAGCGCGCGCAGGCGCGATTCCGGGCTGACGATCTGCCACTGGGTGTAGTTGAGCAGGCTGTGGGTCGGCACGTAGAAGCGCACCTCGCGACCCTGCTGGAGCGCCTCGTCGCGCAAGACCGAGGTGACCCGGTCGAGGCTGCGGGAGAGCAGGTGCTGCTTGAGCTGCCCGGAGCGGAAGTGTGCTTCGGCGGTGCTGTGCGGCGGCTGCCACGGCTCACCGAAGAAGGCCTGCCACTCCCGCTTGAACGACTCCGAGTACCCGGCGCGGGCCCAGAACTCCGGCTCCTCGAGGTGGATGCCTTCGACGCCCAGCTCGAGGATCGGGCGCAGCTTCTGGACCAGGTACTCGGTGAAGGCGAAGGTCGGGACCATGTACGGGATGTCGGTGCTGCGGCCGTGCAGGATCGGCGAGCCGTCCCCCGCGGTCTGCGCGTCGGCCCAGTGGTCGGCGCCGTCCCACCGCCCGTCGAGGTAGTCCTGGTAGTTGCCCCAGGAGATGCCGGTCATCAGGTGCACGCGGTACCCGGCGTCGCGCCAGCGGGCGATCCGCTCCGGCGTGGAGTCGTTGAGTCCGTAGACCATCACGAAGTCGGTCCGCAGGTCGATCGTCGCGTCGTACGGCGCCTGCTCCTGAAACCCGGTGCTCTCGCGGTCTTTGCTGTCCGTCATCCGCCGCTCCCGTTCCGTCGCCTTCCGTTCACCCTCTCCGGTGGAGTCCCCGGATTCCAGGGTGACGTCCGGAATCGGACAGCACCGGGCGCGGATGGACAGCAGGTGAACAAATCCGCCCACGGCGACGATCCGGTTGTGTCACCCGGTGGCCCGAGCGATCGTTGAGGACATGGACAGGTCAGAAGAGCACCGGGCCATCAACGAGGTCGTCAACCGGCTGGCGAAGCAGTTCCCCGGCGTACCGACGGAGAACGTCGCCGAGGTCGTCCAGCAGGTGCAGCCGGAGTTCGAGCAGGCACCGATCAGGGACTTCGTGCCGCTGTTCGTCGAGCGCGACGCCAAACAACGCCTCCGCCAGACCTCTAGTTAGCCAGACCCGTCAGACAGTGAGTCCCGCGGCGAAGAGCAGGGGCCAGATCTCGGACTGATCAGCAACCTGTACGCCGAGCTTCTCGGCCTTGGTGAGCTTGGCCGCGCCCACGTCCGCGCCCGTGATCAGCAGGTCGGTGGTCGCCGAGACCGACGAGGCGATGGTCGCGCCGGCTGTCTCGCAGAGGCGCTGGAACGCGGGCCGCGGCACCTTCTCACCGGAACGCGGGTCACTGATCGAGCCCGTCACGACCACCGTCTTGCCGGCCAGCGGAGCGCCGGCGGCGACGACCGGCGGCAGGTCCTCCTCCAGTACGTCGAGCGAGACGCCCGCCGCGCGCAGCCGCTCCAGCTCGGGCCGCAGGCGGGTCAGGTGCTCGATCAGCGACGCGGCCACCTTCGGGCCGATGTCGTCGACCGCGACCAGGCCTTCCTCGCCGGCTTCGACGACCGCCTCCAGCGAGCCGAAGCCCGCGCGGCACAGACGCGCCGCCGTGCCTTCGGAGGCCATCGGGATCGCCAGGCCGATCAGGGCGCGGCGGAGACCGACCTGACGGCTGGTGTCGATCGACTCGATCATCCGCGCGGCCGAGACCTCGCCGATCCGGTCGAACTCGAGCAGGCCTTCCTTGGTCAGCCGGTAGAAGTCGGACGGGTGCTCCAGGATCCCGGCCTCGGCCAGGCGCTCGATCCACACGCCGCCGATCGCGTCGATGTCGGCCGCGGCGCGGGAGGCCCAGTGGATCAGGCGGCGGACGGTCTGAGCCGGGCAGGAGACGTTCGTGCAGAACAGCTCGCGGCTGTTGCCTTGCTCGGTCAGCGGCTGCTCGCACGACGGGCAGACGGTCGGCGGGACGATGTCCTTCTCGGCGCCGGTGCGCTTCGAGGCATCCAGTACGCCGGCCACGAACGGGATCACGTCACCGGCCCGGCGGACCAGGACCGTGTCGCCGATCTTGATGCCGCGGGCCCGGATCACCTCCTGGTTGGCGAGCGTCGCGCGGGTGACCGTCGTACCGCCGACGAAGACAGGCTCGAGCCAGGCGACCGGGGCGATCTTGCCGGTTTTCCCGACGTCCCAGACCACGTCGGCCAGCACGGTGGTCTTCTCCTCGGCGGCGAACTTGAACGCCAGCGCGCCGCGCGGTGAGCTCGACCGCGTCCCCGCGGCGGCGAACGCGTCCCGGTCGGCCAGGCGCAGCACCGCGCCGTCGAGGTCGTAGTCGAGTTCGTTGCGCTGCTCCTCGATCGTCGTGATCACCGCCTGCGCGGCGGTCGCGTCGTCGCAGTGCCGCATGTCGGCGGCGGTGAACCCGAGGGTCCGCAGCGCGCGGTCCAGGTCGGAGTCGGTGCTGTCGGGATCGGTGAGCAGGTCGAAGGCGAGGAACTGCAGCCGGCGCTCGGCGACCGTCGCCGGATCCTTCGCCCGCAGCGTGCCGGCGGCGGCGTTGCGCGGGTTGATCAGCGGCTTGTCGAGGTGGTTGGCGTTGTACGCCGCGAAGGTCGAGCGCAGCATCACCGCCTCACCGCGCACCTCGACCCGCCCCGGCGCGTCGACCGAAGCCGGTACGCCGTCCGCGAGCGCCCGGACCAGCGGGGTCACGTCGTCGCCGGTCGTCCCGTCGCCGCGGGTGATCGCGCGCTTCAGGCGGCCGTCCTCGTACACCAGAGCCAGCGACAGCCCGTCGAGCTTCGGCATCACCACCACCGAGCGCCCCGGGAACCGGTTGAAGAACGCCTCGACCTGCTCCGGCTTCGTCGCCTTCTCCAGCGACAGCATCGGACGTGAGTGCCGCACCGGTGCGTGCAGCACTGCCGGCGCCCCGACCTGCTCGAGCGGGTTCGGGTCCGGTGCCAGCGAAGGGTTCGCCACGATCAGCGCGCGCAGCTCGTCCTCGATCGCGTCGTACTCCGCGTCGGCTACCGCCGGCGTCCCCCGGTAGTAGCTGTCGCGCAGCTCCACGATCTGGTCGGCGAGCTGCTTGATGCGTTCCCCATCGTTCACGGAGGCGACGCTACCGTCCGGCGCCGACAATCCGGCGTAGCTCGGCCAGGGCGTTGGTGGCTTCGGTTTCGAGCAGGGCGAAGCCGCGGGTGCCGGCGATCGAGGCGGCCTGGGTGGTGAGCTCGATCGCGGCGACGGGGTCGCCGGTGGCGTGGAGAGCCGTGGCCAGACAGAGCAGGGCCTCGGTCTCGATGTACGGGTAGAGGTCGCGGGCGATCGTGAGGCACTGCTCGCTCTGCTTGACGGCAGCGTCGTTCGCGCCGAGCGCCAGGTGCGCCCGGGCGACGGTCACGCCGGTCTGGGCCTGCGCCTTGCGGTCCTGCACAGCGCTCGCGAGGTCGTGGGCGCGCTGGGCCAGCTCCAGCGCGCCGGTCCCGTCGCCGCGCTGAATCTGCAGCTGGGCCAGATCGTCCAGCGTCGACAGCTCGCCGCGCGGCTGCGAGTGCTGCCGGTACCCCACCAGCACCTCGTCGAGCAGCTCGGCCGCGCGGTCGACCTCGCCGAGCTGCCGCAGGGCGCCGGCCAGGTTGCCGCGGATGGTGAGGACGGACGTCGCGAGCGGATTCTCGTACATCCGCAGTGCGGTCGAGAACAGCTCGGCGGCCTCGCGGAGCCGGCCCTGGTACAGGCGGGTCATCCCGAGACCGTTGAGTGCGATGGCCCGGACGTGGCTGTGCGGTTCGTCCTCGGTCCACTCCAGCGCGCGGCTCATCCAGAGGGCGGCGTCGTCGAGAGTGCCTCGTACGACGTGCAGCCAGCCGATCTGGTGAGCCGTGTAACCGGCAGCGGTGCTCCAGCCGACGGCCAGCGCGAGAGCATGCCCGGCCAGCGAGTCCGCCATCGCGTCGTCGTCGCGGCCGACGGCCCCCAACGCCTGGCTGCGGTTCATCAGCATCGCGACGCGGGCTACGTCGTCGCCGGCCGCCGTGGCGGCAGCGAGTCCGGCCCGGGCCACCGGCAGCCAGCCGTCGGCGTCGCGGCGAAGCCAGTAATACCCCCGGAGCTGGTCGGTGATCTGCCAGGCGGTCCGGTGGTCGCCGGCGGCCGCGGTGGCCTCCACGACCGCCAACAAGGCGCGCAGTTCGTCCTCCAGCCAGTCGAACGCCGTGGCCGCGGAGGTGAAGAAGCGCTCCGGTGCGGGATGGCCACCGAGCCGGACGAGTTGCGGGTAGACCCACTCGATCGCGGCCGTCAGCGCTTCGGCGTACCAGGAGTAGAGGCGCTCGCGTACGGCGTCGGTCTCGGGGTCCTCGGCGCGCAGGCGGCCGGCGTACAGGCCGAGGAGGTCGTGGAAGCGGTAGCGGTTCTTCGTGTGCTGCATCAGCATGTTCGCCTCGAGCAGGTCCTCGAGGAGGCGTTCGGCGTCGGCCGTCGGCAGATCCAGGAGGATGCCGGTGCCGTCGGCACTGAAGTCGTCGCCGGGGTGCAGGCTGCACAGCCGGAACGCGCGCTGGGCCCCGGGAGCCAGGTCGGCGTAGCTGAGTTGGAAGCTGTTGAGCACGCTGGACTCGCCGAGGCTCAGCTCGGACAGACGGCGGTTGCCGTCGTCCAGCCGGCGGGCCAGGTCGGCGACGGTCCACTCCGGCCGGGTCGCGAGACGCGCGCCGGCGATGCGGAGCGCGAGCGGAAGGCGGGCGCACGCCTCGGCCAGCGCCGTCACGTCCTCGGTCCCGGCCTCGAGGGTGCGGGCGGTGGAGGTGATCAGCCGGACCGCGTCGTCGGGGGTCAGCGGCTCGAGGTTGACGACGTCCGCCGTGTCCAGGTCCGGCAGCCGCCGCCGGCTGGTGACGATCACGTCGCTCCTGCCCGCGCCGGGCAGCAAGGGCCGGATCTGCGCCACGTCCTGCGCGTTGTCGAGCAGGACCAGGATCCGCCGGTCGGCCAGCTCGCTGCGGAACAACGCGGCCGCCTCGGCCTCGTCGGTACCGATCCGCCGGCCGGACACTCCGAGGGCGCGCAGGAACCGGCTGAGCACCTGCAGCGGTGCGGGCGTCACGGTGTCGTTGCCGCGCAGGTCGGCGTACAGCTGTCCGTCCGGGTAGTCCGCGCGGAGGTGATGGGCCGCGGTCAGGGCGAGCGCGGTCTTGCCGACACCGGCGATGCCGTTGACGAGGACGGCGCGTGACGAGACGGCGCCCGGTCGTCTGAGCGCCGTACAGATGGTGGCGAGCTCTTCGGCGCGGCCGACGAAGTCCGGTGGTGCTGACGGCGCCTGCTGGACGGTCGCTTGCTTCCCACCATTCTGCTGGCGCAGCACCGCGAGCTGCACCGCGCGGAGCCGCTCGCCGGGGTCGATGCCCAACTGCTCGGCGAGCGCCGCACGGATCCGGTCGTACGCCGAGAGCGCCTCGGCCTGTCGCCCGGCCGCGGCGAGGGTCTGGATCAGCTCGGCGTGCAGCGGCTCGTCGAGCTCGTGCCGCGACGTCAGGTCCCGCAGGGTCTTCAGAGCCTGCTCCGGTACGCCGGCCTCGCGCGCCAGGTCGGCGAAGGCGTGCACGGCCTCGGCGTGCTCGTTCGCGATCGCCAGGCCGAGCGGGTGGGACCCGAGCGTCTCGGCATCGGGGTCGCCACGCCACAGGGTCAGCGCGTCCGTGAGGTCGGCCAGCGCGGCCTCCGGATCGTCGTCGGCAGCCTTCGCGACGAGCTCGCGAAACCTCAGCAGGTCGAGGTTGCCGGGGCTCGCTTCCAGCCGGTAGCCGGCGCGGCCGCCGACGATCATCGGGGTGCTCGGGTCTCCGGACTCCAGCAGGCGGCGGAGCCGGGTGATCCGGGTCTGCAGCAGGTTCGCCACGTTGGCCGGCAGGCCGCGCGGCCACAGGAGGTCGACGAGCTCGTCCTGGCTCACCGTCGCGCCGGCCGCGAGGGCGAGGCGGACCAGCAACGTGCGCTGCGGGGCGGAGTTGATGGACAGCGGGGCGTCGCCGTACCGGACCTCGAGCGGACCGAGGATGCCGATCCGCAGCGCGCCGGAGGTCGGCGCGGGAGTGGGGGAGCGGTGGGTCTTGGCGGCGGAGTGCAGGAGGGTGGTGTCGTGGTCGCTCAGCGCGAGGACGGCCGCGATGGCGTCGATCGAGTCCGGCTTCGGGCTCCTGGTCCGGCCCTGCTCCAGATCGCGGATCGCCGCCGTGCTGAGCCCGGCGAGGTCGGCCAGTCCGCGTTGGGTGAAGTCGGCCTGCCGCCGGAAGGAACGCAGCAGCTCGCCGAATCGGTGGGCAGGGGAAGCACCCGGTGCGTCGATGTGCGGGCGTCCGGCCACGGTCCGCAGTGTACTGACACCGCCAGGTCACCCGGGCCCGGTCCACCGGCCGGATGCTTGCGCTGAGCAACAGTCCGCCTCGGGGAGGACGGTAGACCGTGAAGGAATCGTCGCGCTGCCCGTACTCCTCCCGTACTGTCCGCCGCCTCGCGAAGCGGTACGGTCCGGACCGTGAACAGGTACGTGAACCCGGTGGACGTCCTCGGACCGGACGTCGCCAAGCGCGTCGGGACCCTCAAGAACGGCCGGCGGTACGTCCAAGCGGGCCAGCTGGCGACGGGCATGGCGTGGCTGGCCGACTTCCTGGTGTTCGTGGTCGGCCTGGTGGCCGGCACGGTGGTTCTCGCCTCCAGACCAACCCTCGACGACGGGCAGCGTGGGCTGGGCGTGATCATCCTGCTGGTCGCGGTTCCCTTGCTGTACGGCGTGTTCTACGGCACTGGCCGAGGACTCGGCGGCCTCCTGGCCGGTACCCGGCTCGTCCGGGTCAAGGACGGCGGCCGCGTGGGCTTCGCCGGGCCGTGGGCGATGCTGGTCCGGGTCCTGCTGCTGCCGTTCGTGATCGTCGCTGTGGTGTTCGGCGGCGGTGTCGGGTCGCCGCCCGGCTCGTTCCGCCGGGTGAGCCTGGACGTCGCCGCCACCAACCGCCTCTGGGCGGCCGAGGCACCCGCGAACAGCTGAGGACCCTCAGAGAGAGCCGGTGAGCAGCTCGACCGCGACGGCGAGCCCCTTCCGGTACGCCGGCCGCGTCCGGACCTGGTACTTCAGGCCGACCGACACGCTGATCAGCGTCTGCGCCACCTGACGCGCCGACCCCGCGCCCGAGCCGGCGGCGATCGCGTCGGTGACCAGCTTCTCGAACCGCCTCGGCGCGGTCTCGACGATCGCCCCGAGCAGCTCCGGCTGTTCCTCGACAACGTCGGCGAGGTCCCGCTTCGCAGGCCCGAGGTAGCGTCCGGTCCACTGGTCGAACGCGTCGACCAACCGCCGCTGCAGTGAGCGCTCGGTCGCGGCCAGGATCCTTTCGGCCGCGGCGAGGTCCAGCTCGAGCGCCCGCGTGACAGCCTCGCGGAACAGGGCTTCCTTCGACGCGAACAGGAAGTACAGGCCCGGCCGTGAGATGTGCGCCTGTCGCGCGACCTCCTCCATCGAGGTCTTGCGGTAGCCGAACCGCGCGAACGTCTGCAGCGCCGACTCGAGAACGGCGTCACGCCGCCCGGCCTCGGGGTTCTCCATGGGAACGAACTATACAAGTTGAGCTTAGTTTGTATAGTGAAGGTCATGGCCCGTCGAGAGTTGATCACCACACCGTTCACCGCGTCCAGCACGGCGGACGACGTACTGAAGGGGGTCGACCTCCGCGGTGTCCGCGCGATCGTGACCGGGGCGTCCTCGGGGATCGGCGCCGAGACCGCCCGCGCGCTGGCGGCCGCGGGCGCCGAGGTGACCCTCGCTGTGAGGAACCCGCACACCACAGGCCGGGTCGCGACGCTGGATCTCGCCGACCGCGCGTCGGTCCGGCGCTTCGTCGAGAGCTGGGACGGCCCGCTGCACCTGCTGGTCAACAACGCCGGCCTCGTCACCGGCGGCCTCGAGCGGACCAGGGAGGGCTGGGAGCTGCAGTTCGCGACGAACCACCTCGGACACTTCGCCCTCACCACCGGCCTGCACGACGCGCTGGCCCGCGGGGCGGTGGAGCGTGGTGAGGCGCGGATCGTCGTGCTCAGCTCCACGGCTCACATGCGCTCCGGGGTCGACTTCGACGACCTGCAGTTCGTACGGCGCCCCTACGACCCTCAGCTCGCGTACGCGCGGTCGAAGACGGCCAACTCGCTGTTCGCCGTCGAGGCGACCCGCAGGTGGCAGCGCGACGGCATCTTCGCGAACGCCGTGAACCCCGGTGGCGTGGCGACCGGGCTGCAGCGGAACTTCACCACGGCGCAGCGGGAGTCGCTGGCGGCGGCCGAGGCGGCCGGCGTCTTCTCGTACAAGACGGTCGCGCAGGGCGCCGCGACGAGCATCGTCGCCGCGGTCGCTCCCGAGCTCGCCCACACCGGCGGTCACTACCTCGACGACGCCCAGGAGGCGTACACCGTGGGGAACGACGCCGAGCTCGCCGACCATCCGCACGGTGTCAAGGAGTGGGCGCTCGACCCGGTCCTGGCCGAGCGCCTCTGGACCGCCTCCGCCGAGTTGCTGAGGGCCCGTGACGGGGAGACTGGATAGGGTTCCCCCATGGCGAGCAGCGTGTACGTCGCATCCGTCGAAGGCTCGACCGGGAAGTCGACGGTGGCGCTCGGGGTCCTGCAGCAGCTGTCGCGACGGGTGGGCCGGGTGGCCGTGTTCCGCCCGATCGTCCGGCCGGACACCGATCGGCACGGTGGGCGCGACTACGTGCTCGACCTGCTGATCTCGCACGACGCGGTGGACCTGGCGTACGAGGACTGTGTCGGCGTCACCTACGACGAGGTGCACGACGACCCCGAGGCCGCGCTGGACGTGATCGTCCGGCGCTACCACGCCGTCGCCGAGCAGGCCGACGCGGTGCTCGTGGTCGGCAGCGACTACACCGACGTCGGGACGCCGACCGAGTTCTCCTACAACGCCAAGATCGCGGCCAACCTCGGGACGCCGGTGCTGCTGGTGCTCAACGGCTTCCGGCGGACGCTCGACGACCTGCAGGCGATCGCGGAGCTGTCCATCGCCGAACTGACCGCCAACCACGGCGCGCTCGCGGCGGTGGTCGTGAACCGGGGTGACCCCGACGGCCTCGACCGGATCGCGGAGGCGTTGGCGGTGACCGGCGTACCGGCGTACGCGCTGCCGGAGGAGCCGGTGCTCAGCCAGCCGACTCCAGCGGACCTGCTGGCGCCGATCGGCGGCCGGATGCTGAGCGGCGACCCGGAGTTGCTGTCGCGGGAGGTCACCGGGCTGCTGGTCGCCGGGATGACGATGCCGAACGTGCTCGACCGGCTGTTCGACGGGGCCGCGGTGATCACGGCGGCGGACCGTCCGGAGGTCGTGCTCGGCGTGCTGATGGCCCACGTGTCGCGGACCTTCCCGCAGATCTCGACGATCGTGCTCAACGGCGGGTTCACGCTGCCGCCGCAGGTCCAGACGCTGATCGAGAGCCTCGGGGTGACGCTGCCGATCCTGGAGACCGATCTCGACACCCAGGCGGCGTCGGCGGCGCTGACCGCCGTCCGAGGGCGGCTGACCAAGGACTCGCCGCGCAAGATCGACCTGGCGCTCGCGCTGTTCGAGCAGCACGTCGACAGCCAGGCGCTGCTGGACCAGCTGGCCGTTGCCCGGAGCAACGCGGTGACGCCGTTGATGTTCGAGCACCAGCTGATCGACGCGGCCGTTGCCGACCGCAAGCACATCGTGCTGCCGGAGGGCGAGGAGGAGCG
Source organism: Kribbella sp. DT2 (assembly GCF_049844575.1). Taxonomy (NCBI): domain Bacteria; kingdom Bacillati; phylum Actinomycetota; class Actinomycetes; order Propionibacteriales; family Kribbellaceae; genus Kribbella; species Kribbella sp. DT2. The sequence goes on from NZ_JBNCLH010000002.1 coordinate 753,477, forward strand.
GATCCTCCGGGCGGCCGACATCCTGCTACGGCGTGGAGTCGCCGAGCTGACCCTGCTCGGCGACCCGGTCGCGATCAGCGCGAAGACGGCCGGGCTCGGCCTCGACCTGTCCGCGGCGCGTGTCGTCGATCCCGAGAACGATCCGCTCGCCGAGCAGTTCGCGGCGGAGCTGCACCGGCTGCGGCAGCACCGAGGCGTCGACCTCGACCGGGCGCGCGAGCTGGTCAAGGACGTCTCGTACTTCGGCACGATGATGGTCCAGCTCGGCCTGGCCGACGGGATGGTGTCGGGCTCGGTGCACACCACCGCGCATACGATCCGGCCGGCGCTGGAGATCGTCAAGACCGTGCCCGGCGTCTCGGTCGTGTCCTCGGTGTTCTTCATGTGCCTGCAGCACCAGGTTCTCGTGTACGGCGACTGCGCGGTCAACCCGGACCCGACCGCCGAGCAGCTGGCCGACATCGGCATCTCGTCGGCCGCGACCGCCGTTGCCTTCGGCATCGAGCCGCGGATCGCGATGCTGTCGTACTCGACCGGTTCCTCGGGCACCGGCACCGACGTGGAGAAGGTGTCGAAGGCGACCGCCATCGTCCGCGAGCGCGCACCGGAGCTGCTGGTCGAGGGCCCGATCCAGTACGACGCGGCGATCGATGCCGCCGTCGCCCGGACGAAGCTGCCGGACTCGCCGGTGGCCGGCCGCGCGACCGTGTTCATCTTTCCCGACCTCAACACCGGTAACAACACGTACAAGGCCGTGCAGCGGTCCGCGAACGCGGTCGCCGTCGGACCGGTCCTGCAAGGCCTGCGTAAACCGGTGAACGACCTGTCCCGAGGAGCCACGGTGCGAGACATCGTCAACACGGTCGCGATCACCGCGCTGCAGGCGCAGCAGGGCGGCAACCGATGAGCGACCACGTGCTGGTGATCAACGCGGGCTCGTCCTCGCTCAAGTACAGCCTGATCGACGCCGGGTCCGGCGAGGCGCTCGCCGACGGACTGATCGAGCGCATCGGCGAGTCCGAGAGCCACCAGAAGCACCGCGGCCCGGACGGCGAGGCCGAGAGCTCCGACGCGATCGGCTCGCACGAGGACGCGTTGCGCGCGGCGCTCGACGCGTTCGAGACCCACGGCCCGTCGCTCGACGACCTGGAGCTCGCGGCGGTCGGCCATCGCGTCGTCCACGGCGGGTCGAAGTTTTCAAAGCCGACCCTGATCGACGACGCCCTGGTGGCCGAGGTCACCGAGCTGGTGCCGCTGGCGCCGCTGCACAACCCGGCGAACCTGGAGGGCATCAAGGTCGCGCGCCGGATGTTCCCGGACCTGCCGCAGGTGGCGGTGTTCGACACGGCGTTCCACCAGACGCTGCCGCCGCACGCCTACACGTACGCCGTACCGTCGGAGTGGCTGGAGGAGCACGGCATCCGCCGGTACGGGTTCCACGGGACGTCGTACTCGTTCGTCTCCGGGCAGGCCGCTCGGGAGCTCGGGCGCGATCTCAGCGACCTCAACCTGATCGTGCTGCACCTCGGCAACGGCTGCTCCGTGTCGGCGGTCCGGGGCGGCCGATCGGTCGAGACCTCGATGGGGATGACGCCGCTCGAAGGCCTGGTGATGGGCACCCGCTCGGGCGACCTCGACCCAGCGGTCCACGGCCACCTGGTCCGCGAGCTCGGCTGGTCGGTCGACGAGATCGACAAGGCGCTCAACTCCAAGGCGGGGCTCAAAGGCCTGGCCGGAGAGAACGACTTCCGGGAGCTGTCCCGGCTGCGGGACTCCGGTGACGCCAACGCCCAGCTGGCCTTCGACGTCTACTGCCACCGGATCAAGAAGTACGTCGGCGCGTACTACGCCGTGCTCGGCACGGTCGACGCGATCGTGTTCACCGCCGGCGTCGGCCAGAACTCCGCCGACGTCCGCGCCGTCGCGCTCGAGGGACTGGAGCGTCTCGGCATCCGGCTCGACCCGGTGCGCAACGCCGACCCGGCCGAGGACGGCGTCGTCTCCACCGACGACAGCGGCGTCGCCGTGCTGGTGGTCCCGACCAACGAGGAGTGGGAGATCGCCCGCCAGGCGGTCGATCTCGTCCGCGGCTGAGGCCGCAGAACCCCAGGATCAGTTGCCGTTCCGGCCTTCGAGCGGTCTGCTCAGGAACATGCGGAAACGTGGTGTGGTGGTCCTGGTCGTCACCGGGACGGTGCTGACCTGCGCGCTGGCGGCGTTCAGCTTCTCCCGGCTGCGCTGGCGCGGCCGCAACCTGGTCTTCGGCCTGCTGCTCACCGGCGTCATGCTCCCGTACGCCGTGACGCTGATCCCGACCTTCGTGATGTGGGGATCGATCGGCGCGCTGGACACCTTCGTGCCGCTCACCCTGCCGGCCTGGTTCGCCGGCGCCGGTGGCGGCGTGTTCAACATCTTCCTGTTCCGCCAGTTCTTCCTGACCATCCCGTACGAGCTGGACGAGGCGGCGTACATCGACGGCGCGACGCCGTGGAAGGTGTTCTGGTCGGTGATCATGCCGCTGTCGAAGCCGGTGATCGTGGTGGTGGTGATCTTCACCTTCATCGGGGTCTGGAACGACTTCCTCGGTCCGCTGCTCTACCTGACCGACGACAGCAAGTTCACGCTGGCGCTCGGGCTGGCCGGCTTCCAGAGCACCTACACGGCGCAGTGGGGCTTCCTGATGGCGGCGTCGCTGGTCGTCATCCTGCCGATCACGCTGATCTTCTTCGCCCTCCAGCGTTACTTCGTGGAAGGAGTCACGCTGACCGGCGTCAAAGGCTGACGAATGCTCCGTCGGCCGCCAACGAGTCCGCGGCGGCGAGTACGACGGCCAGGTCGGCCGATCCTTCGGTGCCGTCGACCAGAGGGTCGCGGTGGTGCTCGATGGCTGCTGCCCAGTCGTTCACGATCGCGGCGTGACTGGCGTAGTAGTTCTCGGCACCCCGGTGCTCGCTGCGCGCGGGTGTCCAGAGCGCGCACCCGCCCAGGTGCTGCTCGTAGTCGACGACGACGTCGAGCCGTCCGGTCTCACCGAAGACGGTCGCCTCGGTCTGGTCCCAGGTCCCCGGGCTCTGCCAGGTGAGCAGCGACTGCGCGGTGATCCCACTCGCGAGCTGCAGTGTCAGGCTGAGCGTCTCGTGCGAGCCGACGGCCGACACCGCGACGACCGGTCCGGCCAGCTGCCGGATCAAGCTGACCTGGTGCGTTCCCTGGTCGAGCAGGATGCCGCCCGCGGGGCCAGTACCTTCTCGCCAGTCGCGCCGCCAGACTCCGTCGAGCTGATAGGCCCGCGTCGACCGTACGGCGATCGGCCGCCCGATCGCGTTCTCGCCCAGCAGTGCCCGCGCGTCCTGGACGGCCTGCAGGTGTGGGTAGTTCTCGGCGACGGCCAGAACGACTCCGGCCGCGCGGGCGGCGTCCACGATCCGGCGCGCATCCTCGACGGTGGTGGCGATCGGCTTCTCGACCAGGACGTGCTTGCCGTGCTCGATCGCGGTCAGGGCGACCTCGGTGTGCAGGTGGTGCGGCACCCGGACGTCGACCGCGTCGATCTCGTCCAGCACGTCGACCAGCGCTCCGGCCGCCCGGGCTCCGGTGTGCCGCGCGACCTGTACCGCCCGATCGAGGTCCGGATCGACGACCGCGGTCAGCGCGACCGTGGTCAGTCCCGGATAGATGTCACGGGCAACGATCTCGCCGATCGCGCCACCGCCGGCCAACGCCACCCGGACCGTCATCGGTGCTTCCTCTCCGTCGGACCAGCTCCTGGCCGGATGTATAGTCTGTTTAATCATACTTTTGCAACCTCGCCGGTTCAGGAGCGCTCGATGAACCCACCCGCAGACCAGGGCCCGCGGTCGCGTGGCCTGCACGGACGCATCGTGGACGCCCTCGGCCAACGGATCGCGCACGGCGACCTGCCGGCCGGGGGAGTGGTCTCGCCCGAGCAGGTGGAGGCCGAGTACGAGGTCTCCCGCTCGGTCGTCCGCGAAGCGCTGCGCACGCTGGAGGTGCTCGGCATGGTCCGCCCGCGGCACAAGGTCGGCACGACCGTTCAGCCCGCGACGGCGTGGGCGCTGCTCGACCCGCAGGTGATCGCGTGGCGGTCCGACGGACCGGACGCCGACCGTCAGCTGTCCGAGCTGCTGGCGTTGCGTGAGGCCGTCGAGCCGGCGGCCGCGGGTCTCGCCGCGCGGGCAGCGGCGGATGATCTGAGTGCCAGGCTCAGCGAGTACCTGCAGGCGATGCGCGAGGCGTACGACGCCCGCAACCGGAGCGCGTTCGTCACCGCGGACACCGGCTTCCACCGCACGATGCTCGAAGGCTCCGAGAACGCCGTACTGAGTCAGCTCGTGCAGACCCTGCTCGCGACCCTGCAGGCCAGATACTCCGATCGCCACCAGTTCTTCACCGCTGACACCCCCGCGTCACTGCAGCGGCACGAGCAGGTGGTCGACGCGATCGCGGCCCACGACGCCAAGGCGGCCGAGGCCGCGGCGACCGCGCTGGTGCAGGCGTCACGGGTCGAGGTCCTCGGGCCGGAAGGAGCGCGCTGATGTTCGACCTGTCCGGACGACTGGCTCTGGTCACCGGCTCCAGCCGCGGCATCGGCCTGGGGATCGCCCGCGGCTACCTGTCGGCGGGAGCGCGGGTCGTGCTGAACGGACGTGACCCCGTCCGGCTGGCCGAGACGGCGAAGGCCTTGTACGCCGAGCTCGGCGTACCGGAGGAGAACGTTCAGGTGGCCGCGTTCGACGTGGTCGATGAGGCGGCGGTCGAGCAGGCGGCCGAGGAGATCGTCGCGGCGTACGGGTGTCCGGACATCCTGGTCAACAACGCCGGGATCCAGGTCCGCGGCGCGCTGACCGAGCTGCCCACCGAGGACTGGCGACGGGTCGTCGACGTCAACCTGACCAGTGCGTTCGTCGTCGGCCGGACCTTCGCCCGGCCGATGCTGGTCAGGGGCAGCGGCAAGATCGTGAACATCTGCTCGGTGCAGACCCAGTTGGTGCGGCCGTCGACCGCGCCGTACGCGGCGGCGAAGAGCGGACTGGGTGGACTGACGCAGAGCATGTGTGCCGAGTGGGCTCCGCACGGCCTGCAGGTCAACGGACTCGCTCCCGGCTACCTGGACACCGACCTGAACGCGTCGCTCGTCGCCGATCCCGAGTTCAGCGACTGGATCACTCGCCGGACGCCGGCCCGGCGATGGGGACAGGTGGACGACGTCGTCGGACCGGCGATCTGGCTCGCCTCGGCGGCGTCGGACTTCGTCAACGGCCAGGTCATCTACGTCGACGGCGGCCTGACGGCGGTGATCTGAGTGCTGACGAAGGCAGTGGTGGTCGTGCGTACCGGCGTACTGGCCCTCGACGATCGGCCAGTCCCACAGGCCCAGCCGGACCAGGCCGTCGTACGGGTCGTGTACGGCGGAATCTGCGGCTCCGACCTGCACTACTGGCGGTCGGGACGGATCGGCGAGTCGGTCCTGCGAGCCCCGATGGTGCTGGGGCACGAGATCGTCGGCGTCGTCGAACGCGCGGCAGGCGACGGATCAGGACCCGCCGCGGGGACCAGGGTCGCCGTGCATCCGGCTCAAGTGTGCGGAGCGTGTGAACTGTGCGGACGCGGTGATCAGCACCTGTGCCCGGAGCTGCGCTACTTCGGCAGCGCGGCCCGCGATCCGCACACCGACGGCGGTTTCGCCGAGCACCTGGTGGTGCCGGCCGGACGGTTGGTGCCGATCCCGGACGGCCTCGACCTCCGAACCGCTGCCCTGGCCGAGCCTGCCTCGGTGGTGCTGCACGGTCTGCGGCGGCTCGAACGCCTGGGACAGTCCGTCGAGGGTCGCGATGTGCTGGTCACCGGGGCCGGCCCGATCGGCCTGCTCGCGGTCGCTCTGACGCACGCCGCCAACGCGCGGAGCGTGACGGTGACCGACCTTCACGATCAGCCGCTCGACGTGGCGCGGCGCATCGGTGCGACGCGGACCATCCGCGCCGACCAGGCCACAGAGGTCCCCGCCGTCGACGTCGCGGTCGAGTCGTCGGGCGCGCCACCGGCCGTCACGATGGCGCTCGAGGCGCTGCGGCCAGGTGGTGCGATCGTGCAGATCGGGCACCTTCCGGTCGACGGCGTCACCGCACCGCTGCACCTCGCGGTGACCAGGGAACTGACCGTCGCCGGTTCGAGCCGCTTCTCGTCCGAGCTGCCGGAAGCGCTCGCGATCATGGCTGCGCATCCTGAGCACTTCGCTCCCGTCGTCAGCGCGGTCTTCCCGTACGGCGAGGTCGAGGCGGCGTTCCACCAGGCGGCCGACCCGAGCCGGTCGAGCAAGGTCCTGCTGGCCTTCGGCGCCGACTCGTGATGGCCTTGAGGCTCACCCCACCGAAGGAGAAGACCGCAGCGTGAACATCGCCACCGCCGCAGTGATCGTGACGAGCCCGGACCGGAACTTCGTCACGCTCAAGCTGACCACCGACGACGGACTGGTCGGCTGGGGTGACGCCACCTTGAACGGCCGCGAGCTGTCGGTCGCGTCGTACCTGACCGACCATGTCGTCCCGTTGCTGATCGGCCGCGACGCGCACCGGATCGAGGACACCTGGCAGTTCCTCTACCGCTCGGCGTACTGGCGGCGCGGGCCGGTCACGATGGCCGCGATCGCCGCGGTCGACGTCGCGCTGTGGGACCTCAAGGCCAAGTCCGCCGGGATGCCGCTGTACCAGCTGCTCGGCGGCGCGTCGCGGAACGGGCTGATGGCGTACGGCCACGCGTCCGGGCGTGACCAGGAGGAGCTGTTCGACTCGATCCGCCTGCGCCTCGACCAGGGGTTCCGCTCGATCCGGGTGCAGACGTCGATCCCGGGCATCGACGCCGTGTACGGCGTACGAGCGCCTGCCGGCCAGGAGTCCGAGCAGCACTACGAGCCGGCCCAGCGGATCGCGCGGCCGATGGAGGAGGACTGGGACACCCGCGCCTACCTGCGGCACATCCCGACGGTCTTCGAGGCGGTCCGGAACGAGTTCGGGCCCGAGCTGCCGCTGCTGCACGACGTCCACCACCGGCTGACGCCGATCCAGGCCGCGCGGCTGGGCAAGGACCTCGAGCCGTACGACCTGTTCTGGATGGAGGACTGCACCCCGGCCGAGAACCAGGACGCCCTGCGGCTGGTCCGTCAGCACACCACGACGCCGCTGGCGATCGGCGAGGTCTTCAACACGATCTGGGACTACCAGACGCTGATCAAAGACCAGCTGATCGACTACGTGCGGTCCGCGGTCACCCACACCGGCGGGATCACCGCGATGCGCAAGCTGCTCGACTACGCCGCGCAGTACCAGATCAAGTCCGGCATCCACGGGCCGACCGACATCTCCCCGGTCGGGATGGCGGCCGGGCTGCACCTCGACCTGGCGATCCACAACTTCGGGATCCAGGAGTACATGCAGCACGGCGACGTGACCAACGAGGTCTTCCGGCAGAGCTTCACCTTCGAGAACGGCTACCTCCACCCCGGCAACGAGGTCGGTCTCGGCGTCGAGCTGGACGAGGAAGCAGCGGCCAGGCACCCGTACCAGCCGGCCTACCTGCCGTACAACCGGCTGAAGGACGGCACCGTCCACGACTGGTAGTCCACACCTCCCGGAGGACGTGCGGCCTGGCCGTGACAGTCATGGCATGCTTTCCACGATGACCTTGTACCTGCACCGCGCCGAGCGGACGGATGTGCTCGCCGACGGTCTGGGCGACCTGCTCGCCGTACCGCTCGGCGACCCGTTCGCCGAGGAGTTCGTCGTGGTGCCGGCCAAGGGCGTGGAGCGCTGGTTGTCGCAGCGGCTGTCCCATCGGCTGGGTGCTGGTCCGACCGGTCGGGACGGTGTGTGCGCTGGCGTCCGGTTCACGTCGCCGCGCTCGCTGATGTCGACGGTGCTCGGGATCAGCGACGACGACCCGTGGGCCTCGGACGCGATGGCGTGGCCGCTGCTCGCCGTACTGGATGAATCGCTCGACCAGCCGTGGTGCGAGCCGGTCGCCCGGCACCTCGGCCACTTCGACACCGGCGCCGAGGGCGAGCTGCGGCGTGGACGCCGGTACGCCGTCGCGTCGCGGCTGGCGCGGTTGTTCGCGGCGTACGCCGTCCAGCGCCCGACGTTGCTCGCGGACTGGAGCAACGGGCGGGACACCGACGGTATCGGCGCGGCGATCGACAGGGACCTGTCCTGGCAGCCCGAGCTGTGGCGTCGGCTGGTCGACCGGATCGACGCGCCGCCGCCCTCTGTCCGCCACGCGGAGACCGTCGCGCAACTCCGTGCGCAGCCGTCGTCCTTCGAGCTGCCGAGCCGGCTTTCGCTCTTCGGGCACACGCGCCTGCCGTCGACGGAGATCGAGCTGATCGGCGCGCTGGCCGAGCACCGCGACGTCCACGTCTGGCTGCCCAACCCGAGCGGTGCGCTCTGGGAGCGTCTGCGTGGCGCGACCGCGGGCGTTCGTGCCGACGACACGAGTCATCAGCAGGCGGATCACCCGTTGCTGGCGACCCTCGGCCGGGACAGTCGCGAGCTGGAGCTGGGCCTCGCCGTGATTCCGACCGTCGACAGTCACCTCGGAGCAGTGCAGGCACCCGACACGCTGCTCGGCTGGCTGCAGCAGGACCTGCGCGGCAACACCGTTGCCGCCGAGGGACGCAGGCTCGCTCCCCACGACCGCAGCGTGCAGGTGCATGCCTGTCACGGGACCGCCCGGCAGGTCGACGTGCTGCGGGAAGTGCTGCTCGGGATGCTCCAGGCCGACCCGACGCTGGAGCCGCGGGACATCCTCGTGATGTGCCCGGACATCGAGACGTACGCGCCGCTGATCAGCGCCCGCTTCGGGCTGGCCGACCTCGACCGCAACGGTCACCCGGCCCACAAGCTGCGCGTGCAGCTGGCCGACCGGTCGCTGACCCAGACGAACCCGCTGCTCGCTGTCGCCTCCCAGCTGCTCGATCTCGCCGGCAGCCGCGTCACAGCCAGCCAGGTGCTCGACCTGGCCCAGGCCGAACCGGTACGACGACGCTTCCGCTTCACCGACGACGACCTCGACACCGTCACCGCCTGGGTCCGCGAGTCCGGCGTCCGGTGGGCGTTCGGTCGCGAGGGCAGGGACCAGTTCGGCCTGACCGACTTCCCGCAGAACACCTGGCAGTTCGGGCTCGACCGGGTGCTCGCGGGCGTGACGATGTCCGCCGACGCGCACGCCTGGATCGACACCACGCTGCCGCTCGACGACGTCGGCAGCACGCGGATCGAGCTGGCCGGACGGTTCACCGAGTACGTCGATCGGTTGCGTACGGCAACTGATCTGCTCGACGGCACCCAGCCGCTCGCGGCCTGGCTCGACGCGTTGCGCGGCGGCATCGACCGGCTGACCTCCGTCGGTCACGACGACGGCTGGCAGGTCGGGCAGGTCCAGCGCGAGTTCGCCCAGGTCTCGGCAGGCGCCGGGGAGCTCGCCGGGACATCGTTGCGGCTGGCCGACGTACGGGCTTTGCTGTCGGCGCACCTGGCCGGGCGGCCGACCCGCGCGAACTTCCGCAGCGGCACGTTGACGGTCTGCACGATGGTCCCGATGCGGTCGGTGCCGCACCGGGTGATCTGCCTGCTCGGGCTGGACGACGGCGTGTTCCCGCGGTTCGGGCTGGCCGACGGCGACGACGTACTGGCTCGGCGTCCGGTGACCGGTGAGCGTGACGTTCGCAGCGAGGACCGGCAGTTGATGCTCGACGCGATCCTGGCCGCCACCGAGTCGCTGGTGATCACCTACACCGGCGCCAACGAGTACTCCGGCCAGCCGCGGCCTCCCGCCGTACCGCTGGGTGAGCTCGTCGATGCACTCGACCGTACGACGGAGTCGCCGGTCCGGGAGACAGTCGTCGTGAAGCACCCGCTGCAGCCCTTCGACCGCAAGAACCTCGAGCCCGGCCGGCTCGGTGCGCCGGGGCCGTTCACGTTCGACCCGACCGCGCTCGTGGCGGCGCGCGTCGGCGGTGGATCGCGGTCGCCGCGACCGGAGTTCGTGGAGGAGCCGCTGGCCCTGACCAGCGGTGAGGACGTCGGGCTGGCGGAGCTGATCGCGTTCTTCAAGGATCCCGTGAAGGGGTTCTTCCGGGCGCTCGACGTGACGCTGCCGTGGGAGGTCGACGGCGTCTCGGACGCGATGCCGGTCGAGATCGACAACCTGGAGAAGTGGTCGGTCGGCGACCGGATGCTGCACGACATGCTCAGTGGGATCCACCCGGACGCGGCGCTGCAGGCCGAGTGGCGCCGGGGCACGTTGCCGCCCGGACGACTCGGCTGGCGGACCGCGACGGAGATCCGCGACATCGCGCGCGGCCTGGCGGTCGCGGCCCATCCGCATCGCCAAGGCGAGGCCAAGGCGTTCGACGTGGACATCGACCTCGGCGGCAGGCGGCTGACCGGGACGGTGCCGGGCGTCTACGGGCACCGCCTGGTCTCGGTGAGCTACTCGCGGCTCGACGCGAAGCAGTTGCTGACCTCCTGGATCCAGCTGCTGGCGCTGTCGGCCAACGACGAGGACCACAACTGGACGGGACTGGCGATCGGCCGGCCCAGCAATCCCCGGGCCTCCGGATCGGGAACTCGCGGGTTCGGCCCGGTCGATGCGCAGGCCCGTGGGTTCCTCAACGACCTGGTCGCCGTGTACGACGCCGGCCGCCAGGCACCGCTGCCGTTGCCGTTGAAGACGTCGTTCGCCTGGTGCCAGGCCCGGCGTACCGACGACGACCCGGTGATCGCGGCCGGCCGGCGGTGGAAGCCGACGAACTACGACGGCGAGAACGCCGACCTCGCCGTCGTGAAGGTCTGGGGACCGAACACGCCGCTCAAGGTCCTGCTCGAACCGACGCGTCCCGGCGAGGAGCGGCAGGGCGAACCGACCCGCCTCGGTGCCTTCGCGGCCCGCGTATGGGAACCGATGCTGCGCTTCGAGCAGGCGGCCCGCTGATGGACTCCTTCGACCTCCTCGGCCCGCTGCCGACCGGGACCACCGTGCTCGAAGCCAGCGCGGGCACCGGCAAGACCTACGCCCTGGCAGGGCTCGTCACCCGGTACGTCGCCGAAGGCGCGGCCCGGCTCGACGAGATGCTGCTGATCACCTTCGGCCGCGCGGCCAGCCAGGAGCTGCGCGAACGGGTGCGCTCGCAGATCTCCGACGCCGAGCAGGCACTCGCCGATCCCAAGGCGTGGCAGGACGATCGCGGCCTGCTGGGTCATCTCGCCCGCGGCAGCGAGGACGAGGTCGCCGTCCGGCACGGTCGGTTGCGCGACGCGCTGGCCAACTTCGACGCGGCCACCATCGCGACGACGCACCAGTTCTGCCAGCTCGTGCTGCGCTCGCTCGGCGTGGCCGGCGACACCGACGCCGGAGTGACCTTGGTCGAGGATCTGACCGACCTGGTGACCGAGGTCGTGGACGACCTGTACCTCGCGCTGTTCGCGCGATCCGCCGACAAACCGCCGATCACCCGGGCGGTCGCGGTGGAGCTCGCCCTCAAGGTGGTCAACAATCCGCACACCCGGCTGGTGCCCGAGCAGGCCGACGCGACCTCGCCGGCGGGCGTGCGGGTCGCGTTCGCGCACGCCGTACTGGCTGAGGTCGAGCGGCGCAAACGCCGGCTCGGCATCCTCGGGTACGACGACCTGCTGACCCGGCTCGCGACCGCGCTGGAAGAGCCGCGGGCGCCGGCCCGGCAGCGGATGCAGCGGCGGTGGTCGGTGGTGATGGTCGACGAGTTCCAGGACACCGACCCGGTGCAGTGGAAGGTGATCGACCGGGCCTTCAACGGGCACAGCACGCTGGTCCTGATCGGCGATCCGAAGCAGGCCATCTACGCCTTCCGCGGCGGCGACATCGCGACGTACCTGACCGCGGCCGCGACCGCTGGGCAGCGGCGAACGCTCGGGACCAACTGGCGCAGCGACCAGCCGCTGGTGGACTGCCTGCAGGTCGTGCTCGGCGGCGCCCGGCTCGGGCACGAGGACATCGTGGTCCACCCCGTCGAGGCGCATCACCAGGGCACGCGACTGGTCGGCGCTCCCAGTGACGCGCCGTTCCGGCTGCGGGTCGCGGAGCGCGAGCTGTTCGGCTCGCCGCGGCGCAAGAGCGTGCCGATGGACGAGCTGCGCGACCACATCACCCGGGATCTCGCGGCCGACATCGGTCGGCTGCTCGGCTCCGGTGCGACGTACGACGGCCGGCCGCTGCGCGCGGGTGATGTCGCGGTGATCGTCGAGGCGCACAAGGACGCACGGGCCTGCCGGGAAGCGCTGGCCAAGGCCGGGATCCCCGCTGTGTACTCCGGTGACCTCGACATCTTCTCGTCGCAGGCGGCGAAGGACTGGCTCTGCCTGCTGGAGGCCTTCGACCAGCCACATCGTTCGGGGCTGGTCCGCGCGGCCGCGACCACGATGTTCTTCGGGAAGACCGCGGCCGGCCTGTACGCCGGCGGCGAGGACCTGACCGATCGCATCGGGCAGACGCTGCGGGCCTGGGCCGACCTGCTGCGGACGCGTGGGGTCGCCGCGGTCTTCGAGGCCGCTCAGCTCGGCGGGATGGCCGATCGCGTGCTCGGCTGGCGTGGTGGCGAACGGGACATGACCGACCTCGCCCACCTGGCCGAGCTGCTGCACGAGACCGCCCACCGCGAGCGGTTCGGGCTGCCCGCGCTGCTCGACTGGCTGCGTCAGGAGTCCACCGGCAAGGGCCGTACGGCGGAGCGCACGCGGCGGCTCGACAGCGACGCCGCGGCGGTCCAGATCATGACGGTGTGGGTGAGCAAGGGGCTGCAGTACCCGATCGTCTACCTGCCGTTCGGGTTCAACCGGCACATCTTCGACGACGAGGAACTGCTGCTGTTCCACCAGGACGGCATCCGGAGTCTCGACATCGGCGGGCGGAACCGCCCGGGGTACTCGGCGAACGAGAAGCGCTGGCGCGCCGAGGTCGCCGGCGACGACATCCGGCTGACGTACGTCGCGCTGACGCGCGCGCAGTCGCAGGTCGTCGCCTGGTGGGCGCCCTCGTGGGACGAGATCAACGGGGGAGTCTCCCGGTTGCTGCGCGGTCGCAAGCAGGGCGAGCCGGTGGTTCCCGACCAGCTGGATCGGTCGTCGTCGGACGACGAGGTCCTGCTGTGGCTGCGGCGCTGGCAGCAGGCGGGCGGGCCGGTGATCGAGGAGTCCGTGGTCGGCGAGCAGGTCGAGCCGGTGGACGAGGTGCTGCCCGGCGGGCTGGGGATCGCGACGTTCTCGCGGGAAGTGGACCTGGCGTGGCGGCGTACGTCGTACTCGGGGTTGATCCGGGCGGCCGATCAGCAGACCGGTGTCACGAGCGAGCCGGAGGACGGGCAGCTCGAGGACGAGGCGGTGGATCTGGTGCCGACGGCAACCTTGGCCGTCGACGCGTTGCCGTCGCCGATGGACGGGCTGCCGGTCGGGGCCGAGTTCGGGTCGCTGGTGCACGGCGTACTGGAGGAGGCCGATCCTCACGCGGTCGACCTGCACGCCGAGCTGACCGAGCGGATCCGGGAGCAGCTGCCGTTGTGGCGGGTCGACGTGGCGCCCGACGTGCTGGCGACGGCGATGCTGCCGATGCACGCGACGCCGCTCGGGCCGCTGGTCCCTGGGCTGACGCTTCGCGATCTCGGGCGCGGTGATCGGCTGCGGGAGCTGGACTTCGAGATCCCGCTGGCCGGTGGCGACGACGCGGGGGTCGACGTCCGGCTGGAGGAGCTGGCGCCGTTGCTGCGCAGGCATCTGCCTTCGGATGATCCGTTGCTCGCGTACGCCGAACGGCTGGAGCAGCCCTTGCTCGGCGGGCAGAGCCTGCGGGGGTACCTGACCGGATCGATCGACGTCGTGCTGCGGGTGCCTGGCGATCGGTTCGTGGTGGTCGACTACAAGACGAACCGGCTCGGGGATCAGGAACTGCCGTCGACGTCCGGGGAGTACACGCAGGATCAGCTGGGTGCGGCGATGCTGCACTCGGACTATCCGCTGCAGGCCCTGCTCTACTCGGTCGTGCTGCACAGGTACCTGCGGTGGAGGTTGCCGGGGTACGAGCCTTCGAAGCATCTTGGCGGGGTGGTCTACCTGTACCTGCGCGGGATGTGTGGTGCGGAGACGCCGGTGGTGGACGGTCATCCGACCGGGGTGTTCAGCTGGCCGTTGCCTTCGGCGCTGGTTGTGGCGCTGTCCTCGTTGCTGGACGGGAGGTCCGGATGAGCACGCCTGTGGAGGAGTTCGACTCGTCGCTGGCGCTCGCCGCTGTGGGGCGGCTGCGGGAATTCAACCAGGCGGGCGTGATCCTGGCTGCCGACGTGCATGTCGCGTCGCGGTTGACGGCGATGCTGGGGGAGGGCGACGAGACCGTCGCGCTCGCGTGTGCGCTGGTGGCGCGCGCCGTACGGGCCGGGTCGATCTGCCTCGACCTGACCGAGGTGCGCGACGAGGTCGGCGAGGAGGGCGCTGAGCTGGACTGGCCGCCGCTTGATGCCTGGCTGGCCGCGCTCGCGGCCAGTCCGTTGCTGGGGGCACCTTTTCCGTTGCGGCTCGAGGGCACGCTCCTGTACTTCGATCGCTACTGGCGGGAGGAGTCGCAGGTCGAGGAGGATCTCCGCGGACGGACCTCGCGGCTGCCGCCGGCGATCCCCAACGAGACCGTCCTGCGGGCAGGGCTCGACCGGCTGTTCCCTGGCGACTCGTACGTCGAGCAGCGGGCTGCGGCGGAGACCGCCGCTCGGCAGTGGACGACTGTGCTCACTGGCGGGCCGGGGACGGGGAAGACGACGACGGTTGCGGGGTTGCTGGCGGTGCTGGCCGAGCAGGCGGAGATTGCCGGCGAGCGGCGGCCGTGGATCGCGCTGACCGCTCCGACCGGCAAGGCCGCGGCTCGACTGGAGGAGGCGGTACGGCGGGAGATGTCGGACCGGCTCTCGCCTGAGGACACCGCGCGGCTGGGGGACTTCCACGCCCGGACGCTGCACATGCTGCTCGGTCGCCGGCCTGATTCGTCCAGCCGGTTCCGGCATGATCGGACGAACCGGCTGCCGCACGACATCATCGTGGTCGACGAGACGTCGATGGTCTCGCTGACGATGATGGCGCGGCTGCTGGAGGCGGTCCGGCCTGGGGCCCGGCTGGTGCTGGTCGGTGATCCCGACCAGTTGGCGTCGATCGAGGCCGGTGCCGTGCTGGCTGATCTGGTCGACGGGCTGGTTGCCGGAGGCCACATCGAGGCGGCTGAGCTGCGCACGTCCCACCGCTTCGGGAGCGAGATCGGTGAGCTGGCGCTGGCCGTGCGGGAGGACCGCGCGGACGACGTGCTCACGGTGTTGCGTGGAGGTGATGAGCGGGTTCTCTTCGTCGAGGACGAGGATCCGCGGGAGCGGTTGCGGGCGGCGATGCTGCCCGACGTACTGGCTGTTCGCGCTGCTGCCGAGGCGGGGGATGCCGATGCGGCGCTGGCGGCGGTCGACCGGCATCGTCTGCTCTGCGCGCACCGGGAGGGTCCGTGGGGTGTGCAGCAGTGGAACCGGACGGTCGAGCGCTGGATCACCGAGGAGACCGAGGACCCGCTCTGGGACACCTGGTACGTCGGCCGTCCGGTGCTGGTGACCGCGAACGACTACGCGCTGGGCATCTACAACGGCGACGTCGGGGTGACGATCCGCCGGCCGGACGGATCCTTGCGGGTGTGCATCGCCGGTGCTCGTGGCCGGCGCGACTTCGCACCCAGCCGGCTCGGCAACATCGAGACGTTGCACGCGATGACCATCCACAAGTCCCAGGGCAGCCAGGCCGCCGAGGTCACCGTGCTGCTGCCGAACGAGGAGTCGAGGCTGCTGACCCGGGAGCTGTTCTACACGGCGATCACCCGGGCGGTGGATCGGGTGCGCGTGGTCGGGCAGGAGGACTCGGTCCGGTTGGCGCTGAGCCGCCGCGCCCTGCGAGCTACGGGCCTCAGGCAACGACTAGGAACCGGCCCACGCGACTGAGACCAGCCGCGCGGGCCTGCCTTCTCCGTGCGCGCTCGATCGTCTACTCGGCGACCTTGATGATCGTTCGCCCGCGGGCCGGCTTGAAGGCGGCAGGTGCCTCGTCGAGCGGGACGACCGTGGTCACCAGCGGCTTCAGCCGGCCGTCGTCGAGACGGGTGGCCAGCTGGGTGAGCTGCTCCCGGTTCGGTTCGACGACGAAGAAGATCGCGCGGGTGTTCGCCGGCTGAGCGGTCGGGGGATCGGCGATCGTCACCAGCGTGCCGCCGGCCCGCAGCAACCCGGTCGACCGATCCCGGATCTCCCCACCGATGACGTCGAACACGACGTCCACCGGCCCGGCGCTCTCGAGCTCCGAGCCCGCCAGATCGACGAACCGATGCGCCCCCAACTCGGCAGCGCGCGCCTCGTCCGCGGCACGCCCGGTGCCGATGACGTGCGCCCCGGCCTCCCGCGCCAGCTGCGCGGCGACCGAACCGACAGCCCCCGCGATCCCGTGAATGAGTACGGTCTGCCCCGGCTGCAGATCCGCGTGGTCGAACAGCGCCTGCCAAGCGGTCAGCCCGGACACCGGAAGCGCAGCAGCACTGACGTGGTCGACGTTCGCGGGCAGCGGCGCGAGATTGCGCGCCTCCACAGCGACGTACTCGGCGAGTGTGCCGTCCCGAAGCCAGTCGGTCAGCCCGAAGACCCGCTGGCCGACCGTGAGCCCGGTCGTCCCGTAGCCGAGGTCGACCACGACCCCCGACACCTCGTGCCCGGGGACGCTCGGCGTGCGATCGCGACCGGCGCGATCGGTCCAGGTCCCCGGCCACTCCAGCTCGCCGCGGGTGAAGCCGGCGGCGTGGACCTGCACGACGACGTCGTTCTCGGCGGCGTGAGGATAGGGCAGGTCGGTGAGGGACAGGCTGCCGGAGTCGCGGTCCTGAACGGTGATCGCACGCATGAGGGGTCCTTGCGGTGTCGTGGTGGAGGGGTCGTCTTCGACAGTACGCAGTCAGCCGGCACCGTCGCTGGGCCATTTCCGGGCGGCTTTGGTGGGCCAAGTGGCCCACGCCCCCGCAGGTCGAATGGACCAGCGCCGTGGGCCTCCGGCGGCGTACCGTCAAAGTATGATCATTTTCAACGACCTCGTGATCCCGGCGACCACCGCGTCGACGGCGGCGCTCGAGGTGGCCACGGCGTACCAGTCGCCGACCCTACTGAGCCACTCGCGCCGGGTGTACGTCTGGGCCGTGGCGCTGGCCGCGCAGGAAGGCATCACGTACGACGACGAGCTGCTGTTCGTCGCCGCGATGTTCCACGACCTCGGCCTGATGCCCGAGTTCGACAGTCACACCGTCTCCTTCGAGGAGGCCGCCGGCCACGTCGCCCGGGTCTTCGCCGCCGGAGCCGGCTGGCCGCGCGAGCGTCAGGACCGCCTCGCCGAGGTCATCGTCCGGCACATGTGGCCGGACGTGGACGTGAACGACGACCCCGAGGGCCACCTGATCTCCCGGGCGGCCGCGCTGGACATCGTCGGCCGCAACGTCGACGAGCTCAGCCCCGAGTTCCGCGCCGACGTACTGCGTCAGCACCCACGCCTCGGCCTCGCCGACGAGTTCCTCGCCTGCTTCGAGGCGCAGGCCGAACGCAAGACCAGCAGCTCAGCGGCGCGGGCGGTCGCCTCCGGGCTGAGCGCCCGGATCGTCGGCAACCCCCTCGACGAGGTCCTGGAGAACTCGTAGTCCGAGGTCGGAGGCGCGCCTCGACTCCACCCGGTCGGTCGGTTGGAGGGGAGCGATCGCGATCCGGGTGATGGTCTCGCCCGAGAAGTCGAAGGTGATCACCGCCAGCGGGTGCCCGCCCGGGGCGATGACCGCGGCGGAAGCGCCGTTGACGAGCATCGGGATGCTGGCGTGAACCCGGTCGGCGAAGGACCGGGTCTCTTCCGCGACGGCGCGGTTCCCGATGACCTCGACAGCTCCGTCCTCGGGCAGCAGAGCTCTGTCGGCGACCCTGACGACGTCCGGAGCCATCAGTGTGATCAGCGTGTCGATGCGTCCGCCACGGGCGGCGGCGAGGAACGCGTCAACGATCGGCCAGTGGGCCGCTGTCTGCGCGACCTCGTCGGCGTCCACCTCTGCGAGGCGTTGCCGTGCACGGCTGGCCGACTTCTTCGCGTTCGGCGGTGTGGTGTCCAGCACGACGGCGACCTCGCCGAACGGGACGCGGAAGAGGTCGTGCAGGACGTAGGCCACCCGCTGGGTCGGAGTGAGCTGGTCGAGCAGTACGAGGAGGGCGCGGGACACGTCCTCGCGGCGGAGGAATTCCTCGTCAGCGGCGAGCGTGTCAGCAGGGATCGCGTCCGCGAGGAGCGGCAACTCTCCACGGCGTGCGCGTGATCGCAGCTGGTCGAGGCACAGGCGTGCGGTCACCGTCGTGAACCATCCGGGCGGGTTGTCGATCTGGGGCTGGTCCACGGCGTGCACCCGCAGCCAAGCGGTCTGTACGGCGTCCTCGGCGTCCTCGACCGAGCCGAGGATCCGGTGGGCCAGGGAGAGCAGCCGAGGGCGTGCGGCCTCGAACTCGTCGATCAGTTCCACGGGAGCGGTCACCTTTCGGTCGTGCCGGGCGTCATGACGGGCGACCAACCAGCCAATGACAGGGCCTGCACGGAGGAGTTCCCCATGAGCGTACAGATCGGTGCCGACCTGCGGTGCACCGCGTGAGCGACGGTGCATCGACGGCCCTGCTGACCGTGACGGTCGCGTGCGTCGCGGCCAATGTCTTCATCGTTGCCGCGGACCTGGCACGCGCCAGGTTCGTGCTCGCGAACTCGGCCGAGGTCGGCTTGCGGCCCGAGGTCGTGCCCTGGCTTGCCGTCCTGAAGGGAGCCGGCGCAGCCGGCCTGGTGGTCGGGCTCGCGGGCATGACACCTCTGGGGCTCGCCGCGGCGGTGGGGCTGGTCCTGTTCTACCTGTGCGCGGTCGGAGCGCACATCCGGGCGGCGGTCTTCCGCACCATCGCGTTCCCGCTGCTCTTCTTGGCGTTGTCGGTGAGCGCGCTGACCTACTTCACCGTCGTCGCCGAGTAACGCGGGACGGCGTCGTCACCACCGCGCATCAGGGGTCAGCCGGCCCGGAAGCGTTGTTCGATGCTGTCCAGCAGGGACTCGACCTGGCGGTAGGCCTCGGAGCTGTAGGCGCCGATGCTGCGTTCGGAGCCGAGGGCGTCGCGCATCGCGTCGAGGTAGCGGCGTTGCACGATCAGCATCTGCTCGTGCGTGTCGGGCCTGGTCTCGCGCAGTTCACGGGTGCCGGAGACCAGCCGGGGGACGATGCGCTCCTTCATCGTGCTGACCAGTTCGCGGTCGAGCGGCTCGCCGTCGACGGTCTGTTCCTCCAGCGGGCCGAGGGTGTCGATCGCGGACTCGCCGACCCGTCGGAGCAGGGCCTGCACCGAGTCCCGCTTGTCCTCCGCGCTCTCGGGACGGAAGTTCATCCGCGTGATCACCGTCGGCAGGGTCAGCCCGAACAGCACCAGCGTGATCAGCGCCACCAGGAACGCAGCCAGTACGACGGTGTCGACGTGCGGCGTACCGGCCGGGATCGTCTGGACGGCGGCGACCGTGACGACGCCGCGCATACCGGCCCACCCCAGGACGGCGTACCCGCGTCCGGTGATCGGTTCGCGTTCCTCGAACTCGACGTCGGCCCGGCCGCGGGCGAGCCGACGGCGGGCCCAGGCGAGCCGGTTCTCCTCCCGCTGGTCCGCGGGCGTCATCGCGTCGAGGTGCTCCTCGAACTGTCCGAGCTTGGCGCGCGTCTGCTCGTTGCGGCTGGGCCGGCCGAACCGTTCGCGCAGCGCGGGCCCGGCCAGGCCGACGAACCGCAGAGCGACCAGCAGGGCGACGACGAGCAGGACCAGGCCGGTGATCTCGCCGGTGGTGGTCTCGGTCCGCGCGGCCTCCACGAGCTCGGGGAGTTGGTAGCCCATGGCAAGGAACACGGCGCTCTCGAGGATGAAGCTGATCGTCGTCCAGGTCGTTGCCTGGGTCTGCCGGTCGCGAGCACTGAACCGCTTGCTGCCCAGGGCACCGGTCAGCAGACCGGCCACCACCACAGCCAGTACGCCGGACGCGTCGACCTGCTCGGCCGGGAAGTACGCCAGGAAAGGGACCGCGAAGGAGATCGTGGTGTTCAGCACCGGATCGTCGAGGCGCCGGCGCAGCAGCGCGGTCGCCCAGCCGACCACCCCACCGATCAGCGCGGCGCCGATCACGGCCCAGCCGAACTCGAGGATCGTCTCTCCGAGGTCGAACGCGGAGGACGCGGCGATCGCGGCGACCGCCGTCCGGAGAACGACGAGCGCGGAGGCGTCGTTGACGAGGCTTTCGCCTTCGAGGACCGTCATCAGCCGCGGCGGCAGCCCGGCCCGGTGCCCGATCGCGGTCGCGGCGACGGCGTCCGTCGGGACCACCACGGCGCCGAGCGCGCACGCCAGAGCGAAGGAGATCCCCGGGAACACCGCGTGCACCACCGCGCCGATGGCCAGCGCCGAGACGATGACCATGACGACCGACTGCCAGGCGATCAGCGCGACGTTGCGTCGTACGTCGAGCACCGGGAGCTGGACGGCCGATGCGTACAGCAACGGTGGGAGGACCCCCGCGAGGACGAGCTCCGGCTCGACGTGGATGGTGGGCGTGCTGGGCAGGTAGCTCGCGGCGATGCCGAGCCCGACCAGCAGGAGCGGCGCCGCGACACCGGTACGCCGGGCGAACACGGACGCCGCGATCATGATCGCGAGCCCGGCGCCGGCCACGAGCAGGAACTGATGGTCCACGCGACGGCAGTCTAGGTGTGCACCAGCCGCCACACCGCGCACAGCGAGAACACGGTGTGGCGGCCGGAGCTCGAGGGGCGCACGTCTGTCGCCACGACCCCTTGACCGTTGACCGGTGACAGCCTGGCCGGTGTCAGCCTGGCCGGTGTCAGGCCGGCTGGTTCGGCCAGCTGAACGCCGGGTCGTGCGCGTAGTCGTCGCGACGCCACTCCAGCGCTGCACTCACCATGTCGTGCGCGCCGGTGCCGATGATCTTGCGCAGCGGTGGTTCCGGGTCGTCGAGCAGGGCGAGCAGCGCCTGGGCGGCGACGGCGGGCGACTCCTCGGTGGACGGTTCCGCTTCGCTGAGCATCGCCGCGGTCGGGTAGCCCGGCATGCCGAGCATGCCTTCGCGCGTTCCGTCGTACGCCGGGTGCGCGGTGGTGAAGCGCATGCTCGAACCGAACCAGTCGGTGGCGAATCCGCCCAACTGCAGGAGATGGACGCCGATGCCGAACGGCGCGACCTCCGCGGCGAGCGCGGAGCTGAGCCCTTCGAGCGCCCACTTCGACGCGTTGTAGGCGCCGAACAGCGGCAGGTGACCGACCGCGCCGACGGTCGACACCTGCACGATCTTGCCCGATCCGCGCTCGCGCAGGTGTGGCAGGACCGCTTGGGTGACCCAGACCGCGCCGTACAGGTTGACGTCGAACTGGGCGCGGAGCTCGTCCTCGGTCAGCTCCTCGACGGCGCCGACCAGGCCGAAGCCGGCGTTGTTCACCACGACGTCCGGCGTACCGACCGTTGCCACTGTCTCCGCGACGACACTCTGCACCTCGGCGTGGGAGGAGACGTCCAGGCGCCGGGGGAGGACACGGTCGCCGTACTGCTTGACCAGGTCGTCGAGTACGCCGTCCTGCCGGATCGTTGCGACCACGCGGTCGCCGTGCTCCAGCGCAGCCTCGGTAAAGGCACGGCCGAGGCCCCGGCCCGCTCCGGTGATCATCCATAGCCTCATCGGTGGCTCCTCTCGCTTGAATTCCAACGAGACGGACCGTAGCGTCTCGCTCATGAGAAGTCCAGACGAGCGGCGGCGCAGCGACCGGGCCCGGACCGCGATCCTGACCGCGGCCGCCTCGGCCGTCGCCGAGCTCGGGTATGCCAAGACCTCGATCGAGGGCATCGCCGCGCGGGCCGGCGTCGGCAAGCAGACGATCTACCGCTGGTGGCCGTCGAAGGGCGCGGTGGTGCTCGACGCGCTGGTCGTCGAGCAGCCCGACGTCGAATGGCCCGACACCGGCGACCTGACCGCCGACCTCCGCCTGGTCCTCCGCGCGACCGTCGCGGAGTTCGCCGACGATACGAGGTCGGCGACCCTGCGCGCGCTGATGATCGACATGCAGCAGGACGCCGCGCTCAGCGAGCAGGTTCACAGCCGGATGCTCGACCCTCAGCTCGCCGCCACCAAGCGCCGCCTGGAGTCGGCCCAGCGAGCCGGACAGGTTGCCCCCGGCATCGACCTGGACGCGGCGGTCGAGCTGGTCTTCGGGCCCATCTACCACCGCTGGATCCTGCGCACCCACCGCTTTGACGAGCCGTACGCCGACGCCCTCACCGACCTCGCCGTACGGGCTCTCAGGCCGTGAAGGACGTAGCCGGCGAACTTGAGAAGAAGGCAGCCGCCGGAGGCTCGTAAGCCTCCGGCGGCTGTGGCGTGCCGGTCCCGGCGCTACCTCACCGAGCGCCGGGACCGCCCCCAGGTCAGTAGGTGATCGCGGCAACGACCTTGGCGGGGTCGACCAGGAACGGCGAGACCGCGGTCAGGACGTTGGTCTTCGAGGCGCCCTTCTCGAACGAGCCGTTGTAGACGCCGCCCTCGGCCTTGAGGCCGAGCAGGTTGCCGACGACGGCGGCGTGCCGGGCCTCGACGCCGAAGATGCCGGCCGCGGCCTGCAGGATCATCTTGTCCTTCACGAACCCGGCCGCGCCGAGGTAGGCCCCGACGCCCTTGTTCTCGAAGATGTGCGCGGTGGTGAGGTAGCTCTTGCGGTTCTCGAACGCGCCACCGAAGTCGACGGCGGGTGCGCCGATCGGCGAGCCGCCGAGCTTCTGGATGGTGGCGGTCAGGGTCGCGACGTGCGAGGCCTCGTCCGCGCCGATCTGCATCAGGTACTGCTTCTCCTTGCCGGAAACCAGGTTCGCGGCGTTGCCCTGCCGGTAGAACTCGGCCTCGAGGTACTCCAGCGCGAGCGCGTAGTTCAGGACCTCGATGTCGTTCTTGAAGTCCTTGGCGCTGGCCAGGTGGAAGCCGTTGTTGAGGGCCCCGATCGCGACGCCCGCCGGGACGGCGGAGGCGTTGCCGTGGATCAGGTCTGCGGTGGTGTCAGTCATCTGCTGCTCCTCTCACTTCGCGATGAACGGCATGGCGGCCTGGAGGACCGGACCCATCGCCAGGTGGGCCTCGATCGGCGCCGGGAACGGGTTCCCGCCGCTGATCTGGGCGATGATCGCCGCGTGCCGCGACTCGACGCCGGCGATGGAGGCCGCCGCCGCGAGCAGGTCCGGGTTCTTCACCAGCGGGACCTGGCCGTGGTACGCCTTCACGCCGAGCTCCTCGAAGGTCGCCGCGGTCTTCAGGAACGCCGCCCGGCTGGTGAACGTGCCGGCCGGGAACTTCACCTTCGGCTGCGCGACCGGCTTGCCGCCCAGATCGGTGATCGTGGTCCGCACGGTGGCGACGTGGTCGGCCTCGTGCTGCTGGATCGGGTCGATCAGGTCCTTCTCGCGGCCCTTCAGCAGGTTCGCCTTGAGCCCGGCGGTGTAGAACGCGGACTCCAGGTACTCCAGCGTCAGCGCGTAGTTCAGGATGTCGAGGTCGGACTTGTCCACCTCGGCACCGAACGCGCGGTCGGCCTGGCCGAACGCCACCGGGTCACCCGGTCGGGTGGCGACGTACGTGACGCCGACGCCGATCAGCGCGGCGTTGCGCAGGAAGCTGCGGCGGCTGTGCTCGTCGGCGAACTCGAGGACCGGACGGCCCCCGAAGATCTGCTTGATACCCATTGCTGTCTCCTCAAGCTGTTCTCGTTCGACCGTGGACGGGTCCCGCCCACGGAACATGCCTTCGGACTCCGGGGAATATCGCCTCCTCAGGCGGCGCGGGCCTCGACGACGATGCGCTGGTAGTGGGCGGTGATCGGGTTGCAGGCGAACAAGGTGAGCACCTTGTCGTCCGCCTTGGCCGGCTTGCGCAGGATGAAGGACACGTAGGTCTCCTGCGGCACGATCGTGGTCTTGGAGACCTTGTACGTCGTGCTCTTGGCGCCGACGGTGACCTTGATCGGGTCACCCGGGCGCAGCCGGTCCAGGTACAGGAAGGGTTTGCCGTTCGTGCTGCGGTGGCCGCTGATCACACTGTTGCCCGCGGCACCGGGCAGCGGCGTACCGGGCCAGTGCCCGACACCCTTGACCAGCGCGGGCTCGTCGACGCCGTTGTTCAGCACCTGGTCGACCTTCAGCTTCGGGATCTGCAGGCGGCCCAGCCGCAGCTGCTCACCCGGCCTGGCCTTGATCGCCTCGATCGGTACGCCGGCGGCCGGGTTGTCACCGGCCGCGAACTGCGACTCGACCGGTTTGCCCGCGCGCAGCTGGTCGAGCATCCGGTTGACCAGCGCCTCGTCGTCGGCCGCTGCCGACGAGGAGGGAGAACCGGCCGATGTCGTCGGCGCGGGTGATGCTTTCGGTGGGTCGTCGTGGCCGAAGACGATCACTCCGACGGTGACAGCGAGTACGAAGACCGTGCTCGCGGCCACCCAGCGCCACAGGTTGCCAACTTTCAGGTGTCGCACCAGCGACCACCTCCTCAGCAGGGCCTTCGGAGGCCTCGCCGGGGTGGATGGGTGCTGAGTCAGCTATTTGTTGCGGAGGCGGAGCAATTCGTTGCGCGCGTGCGTCACGGCGGCGGACTCGTTGCCGCCCGAGTAGGCCAGCTCGCGGGACAGGTCCGAGGCAGCTTCCTGCAGGTGGCGGGCGGTTCTGCGGCTGTGCAGGTGCTTGCGGTAGGCCTTGCGGTCCTTGTGCAGACCGCTGACCGCGTCGAGCAGCGGCGGGTCGATGGCGCCGGTCGCCAGCTCGGGAGTCAGCAGCGCGCGGGTCCAGGCGCGTTCCCGGCGGGCCGCGTGCCGCAGGACGTAGAAGAGCGTGATCAGCTCGATGACCGCGATCACGAACGGCAGGACGGCGACCGCCGCGGTGCCGCCGCCGAGACCGCCCATGTCGTCCCACGCGAAGTGGAAGACCATCGCGGCGAGCATCGTCAGGACACCCCGGAGCACGTTGCGTTCGCCCGGGGTGCGGCCGAGGACCCACATCAGGCCGGCGCAGAAGATCGCGCTGAACAAGGCGTGCGACACGATGCCGGCGGCGCCGCGGGTCACGAACACCTGCAGCGACGTGACGAACTGGTCGACGCCGTACTGCTGGGTCGCGCCGTTGTAGACGTACAGGACGTCCTCGAACACCTGGAAGCCCAGGCCGATGAACGCGCCGATGATGAACCCGTCGTACGCGCTGCGGACCAGGCGCGGCGCGAGACCGATCAGCAGGACGAGACCGAGCGCCTTGCCCCACTCCTCGTTGATCGGGGCGGTGAGCCCGGCGGCCCAGTCGGCGGCGAACGACGTACCGCCGGCCTTGGCCCAGATCTCCAGGAGCGCGCCGTTGGCCGGGAGCGCGATCCAGAACGTCGCGGCGACGCCGCCCCAGACGAAGCCGGTCGCGAGCAGTTTCGCGGGCTGCGCGGTGAAGCGGTTGTGGTGGCGGAGCAGCAGCAGCCACGGGATCAGGTACAGCCCGAACAGCAGGACGCCGCCGGCCAGCGCCGGCGTGTAGAAGGAGCCGCCGGAACCGAAGTACTTCAGCATCGTCAGCAGGCCGCCGCCGACGCCGAGCAGGTAGACCCAGAAGGACACGTTGTGCGGCTGGAGGAAACGGAACGGCTGCCCCCAGCCCGACTCCTCGATCGCCGCGAGCTGCTCGGCCCGGGCGTTGCCGGTCACTGTCACGTCGCTCATCGGGCCGCTCCCGGGGTGATGCTGCGCAGCAGGGCCGCGACCTCGTCCTGGTAGTGCTCGAACTGGCCGGAGGATGTGCGGATCCGGACGAGCAACGCCGGCGCGGCCTCGACCACCTCGGCGCTGCCGATGGCCATCTTGAACGCGGCGTTGAGGTCGTCCCCGCCGCTGGGTGACGTGCTGCTGTCGACCACACCGACCAGGCCGGCGCTGGTGGTCAGCGTGCCGCGCTCGGCGTTCACACCCGCGCCGTTGCCGTCGGCCCGCTCGACCTGGTCGAGGAAGGCGTCGGCGGTGCCGTCGTACGAGGAGCCGGACAGTTCGATCGTGGCGCCGCCGCTGGCGAGTGTGATCGACAGGCTGGTCGCGTTACCGCCGGCCAGCGTCCCGCTCTCCAGCTGCCATCCGACCGGCGGCACGGCCGTCGCGCCGTCGCCCAGCTCGAGGACCTGGCCGGCCTTGATCTCGTTGTGCCACGGGATCGCCGAGTTGAGCAAGGGGAAGCCGTAGATCAGCACCAGGGCGATCACCAGGGCGATCAGCCCCGGCTTCGCCGTACGCCGATCCAGCCCGAACCACCGATGCTCCACCGGCACCCAGCCCTGCGTACTGACAGCCATACCGATCACTGTAAGGGCGTCAGATCTCGGCGGACCATCGAAAGTTGTTCAGGTGCAGTCGAGAATGCGCTTACCCAGCGCTGGGCGGTCGATGAGCTTCTCGGCAGGCGTCAGGATCCACAGGGCAGTGCCGCGGACGTCGGCTTCGCGCGCCATCACCACTGGTCGGCCCGGCTGGGCACCCTCACTCACAACCCCGACGGCACCACCACCATCACCGCCACGGTCGCCGACCAGACCCAGCTGTACGGCGTACTAGCCACCCTCCGAGACCTGAGCGCAGTCCTCCTGGACTTCCACCTCACCTGACAACTGGGTTCTGCTCCAGACTGGTGGGGAGAAGAAGGTGGCCTACAACCACCCGCTCGACCCCGGCGGGTGATCGCCGAGAAGGGGGATTGGGGGCTTCGGGCAAGTACGGGGTGATGACGCACACCAGTACGGCGGAACGCCCCGCCTCGCCGCCGTCGTACGCGCGTTGGCTTTCCCCGGTGGACCGGCGGGTCCTGTACCTGTACGCGCTGACCCGCGTCGCGGTCTGGTTGACGGCGTACTGCGCGCGCCGGCTGTTCCCCGGCGACGCCGGCACCCATGACCCGGCGGCGATCGTGGTGCAGTTCGCCGTCACCGTGCATCGGAAGTGGTCCGCTCTGCCGTGGCCGGCCGTGCCCGGCCTGCCGGTCGTCGGTCTGGTCGTGCTTGCGCTGCCCAGGCAACACTCTTGTGGTGGCCGCTGTGGGTCGGTCTGGGCGTCTGGAGCCTGCGCCGCCTCTGGGTCAGGACCACGTAGCTGTGCGTCGTCGTCCCGCTGTCGACCGTCGTCGCCCTCACCTTCTTCACCGGCCGCTGGGCCGGGTAGTAGCTTGTCCGGATGCTCGTCCTCGTCCGCCACGCCATGCCTGTCCATGGGCCGGAGACGCCCGCGCGTGATTGGGTGCTCGGTCCGGAGGGGCGGGAGGCGGCGCGGGAGTTGTGCGCGCGGCTCCCGGCGGGGGCTCGGCTGGTGGCGAGCACCGAGCCGAAGGCGATCGCGACGATCGAGCCGCTCGGCCCGGTCGTCACCGACGCGCGCTTCGACGAGATCGCGCGGGTCGAGGCGTACGACGGCGATTTCCGGACCCGACGGCGGCTGTACGTCGAGGGGACGGACCTCGCCGATTGGGAACCGCGGGAGGAGGTTGTCCGGCGGTTCGGGGCCGGCGTTGCCGAGTACGCCACGGGTGGTCCGGTGGTCATCGCGTCGCACGGGATGGCGACGACTTTGTGGCTGACGGCAACTGTTGGGCTGACGGATCCGGGGGCGTTCTGGGACGACCTGCGGTTCCCGGACGCGGTGGTGGTGGACCTCGAGGCCAAGACGGTGGTTCGGTGGCCGTAGTACGGCGCGTGCGGCGGAGGATGAGGGCGTTTCGCGGGTAACTTTCCGTCGGTGATCCGCCTGCTGCTTGTTGCTGTCCTGTTCGTTTCCGGGTGCACGGTCGCCGGCGCTGGGCCGACGCCCACCGCGCGGCCCAGTTCGCCTCCACCTTCGGTGGCCAAGCCGCAGGGAGCGACCGCCAAGGCGATCGATGCGGAGCTGCGCGGGGCTCGGGTCGTGGTGACGAGACCGAAGGCCGGCGGGTACAAGCGGGACAAGTTCGGGCAGAGCTGGACCGACAATCACAGTGGGCCCGGTGGGCACAACGGGTGCGACACCCGGAACGACGTACTGGCCGCGCAGTTGACCGCCGTGCACAATCGCACGGCGAAGAGCTGCGTCGTGGTCGAGGGCACGTTGACCACCGAGCCGTACACCGGGCGCCGGGTCGAGTTCCGGAAGGCGGCGGCGACCAAGGTGCAGATCGATCACCTCTACCCGCTGGCCAGGGCGTGGGACATGGGAGCGGCGCGTTGGACAACGCAGCGCCGGGTCGACTTCGCCAACGATCAGGCCGCCAACCTGCTCGCCGTGGACGGCCCGGCCAACGCGTCCAAGAACGACTCCGGACCGGGGGAGTGGATGCCGCTCAACCGCGCCTACCGCTGCGTCTACGTCCTGCGCTACCTGCAGGTCGCCCGCAAGTACACGCTGCCCATCACCGCCGCCGACCGCGACACCGCGAAGACGATCATGCCGACCTGTCGCTAGCCAGGCTGGGGAGTTCCGCCTACTTGTCGAAGTCGGTGGCGCGGCTGACCAGTTCCCACTGGTCGACCTCGGTGCGGAGGGCGTCGAGCGCGGTGCGGAAAGCCGTCGACGCGTCGTTCCCGAGGAGCAGCATGTACGGCGGGGAGTCGGACTCCACGGCCTCGATCAGCGCGGCGGCGGCCTTGGCCGGGTCGCCGGGCTGGGTACCGTGGACCGTGTCGTTCTCCTTGCGGCGCTTGCCCGCCGTACCGGCGTAGTCGGCGATCGGTTCGGCGGCCTGCAGCAGCGAGCGGCCGGCGAAGTCGGTGCGGAAGCCGCCGGGCTCGACGACGAGCGCGGTGATGCCGAGCGGCGCGACCTCCTTGCGCAGCGAGAGGGTCAGCGACTCGACCGCGGACTTGACGGCGGCGTAGTAGCCCGAGCCCTCGGGGCAGATCCGCGCGCCGATCGAGGAGAGGTTGACGATCGTGCCGGACCGCCGGGCGCGCATGCTCGGCAGAACGGCCTTGATGGTCCGAACCGTACCGAAGACGTGGGTGTCGAAGAGTTGCCGGACGTCCTCGTCGTCGCCCTCCTCGACGGCGGCGCGGTAGCCGTAGCCGGCGTTGTTGACCAGGACGTTGATCTCACCGAACCGCTTCTCGGCCGCGGCCACCGCATCGGTCACCTGGGCGTCGCTGGTGACGTCGAGAGGGAGTGCGAGCGCGGTGTCCGGGTAGGCGTCCGCGAGGTCCTGGACCTTCGCGACGTCGCGCGCGGTGACGACGACGTTGTCGCCGCGGGTGAGCAGCGCCTCGGCGAACGCGCGCCCGAGGCCGGTCGAGCAGCCTGTGATGAACCAGGTCGACATGGTGTTCCTTCCGTGAACGGCTTGGTCGTCCATCGAACAGCACTTCGGACAGTTCGTGGGAGTGCCTGGCGTGCCAGGTACCAGCAGGACCCCTCAGGTGCGAGGGTTGGTGTCATGGACGACATACCTGAGCTGGCGGCGGTCGCTGTCGACTGTGCCGATCCCTGGGCGGTCGGGCGGTTCTGGCAGCGGTTCCTCGGGGGTGAGCTGCGGGCGAGCGGTGACGAGGTCGTGGAGTTGCACGGGGCAACGGTCCGCCTGGACTTCTGTCTGGTCGCGGACCCGCCGTACGACCGCAAGAACCCGGTCCACCTCGACCTGCGTGTCCCGGCTGCTCGCCGCGACGCCGCGATCGACCGCGCCCTGTCCCTCGGCGCCACCAGGGCGCTCGACATCTACGACGGCGACGAGTGGGCCTGCCTGCGCGATCCCGCCGGCCACGAGTTCTGCCTGGTCTGGGGCGCGGCCTGACGCTCAGGTGAAGCGGGTGGTTCGCGCTCGGGTACCGGTGCGGAATGGGCAACGACTTGGTGGACGGGGTGCGGCGGACGGCGCGATCGGTGGCGGAGAGGCTTCGGGAGCTCGCGGACAGTGGGGACCTGGAGCTGCCCGATCCAGGAGCAGGCCGTACGGCGGACCGGTGGCGCGCGCTGACCGAGCTGGGCCGGACCGATCTCGCGCTGGCGAGACTGGCCGAGGGCCACACCGACGCGACCTCGATCCTGCGGCAGGCCGGGGTCGCACCGGAGCCGCAGGCGCTGTACGGCGTGTGGGCGGCACGGTCGGGAGGGACCGGCGCGGTGCTCAGGGACGGACGGCTGTCGGGGACGGTGCGGTTCTGCTCGGGCGCTCATTCGCTGGACCGCGCGTTGGTGGTCGCGTTGTCCGTCGAGGGCGAGAGCAGCATGTACGACGTACCGCTGGATCAGGCGGGCATCGTTCGGGTGGCCGACACCTGGCAGGCGGTGGGGATGGATGCGTCCGACAGCCCGGACGTGATCTTCGAGAATGTTGCCGTCGGCCCCCGGATCGGTGGGCCCGGCTTCTACACGAGTCGTCCTGGGTTCTGGTGGGGTGGCGGAGGGGTGGCCGCGGTCTGGTACGGCGGTTCGCTCGGTCTGGTGGATCGGACGACCGACTACCTGCGCGCCGGTAAAGGTGTGGACGACCATCAGCTGGCGCACCTCGGAGAGCTCCGGACGTCCCTGGCGGCGACCGAGGGCCTGTTGCGCCAGACCGCGGCGGCGATCGACGCGGATCCGAAGGCGGACGTGATGACGGAGGTCTGGTTGCTTCGGGCAAGCGCTGAGCAGACGGCCCGCGCGGTGGCCGACCGGGTGCCGCGGATCGTGGGGCCGACGCCGCTGTCGCGGGACCGTGGGTTCGCCCAGTTGTTCGCCGACCTGCAGGTGTACGTTCGCCAGCACCACGCGGAGCGCGACTACGCCGCACTGGGCCTACGGTTCCTGGAGGCGACGGCGTGACGCGGGCGCTGACCGGCGAGGACCAGTGGGTCGAGTTCTTCGCGGCCCGGGAGCTTCCGGTGTTCGACGCGACGGCGCCGCGGCGGGTCGTCGTACTGGCTGCTCATCCGGACGACGAGACGCTCGGCGTGGGCGGAACGGTGCAGGCGCTGCATGCCGCGGGTGCGGACGTGACCGTGGTGGTGGCGAGTGATGGCGAGGCGGCCTTTCCGGCGCTCGGTGCTGCGGACCGGGCCGACCTGGCCGCGCGCCGGCGCGACGAGCTGGCGACGGCGATGGACGTCCTTGGTTCGGGGAAGGTCGAGGTGAGCTATCTCGGCTTGCCTGATTCCGGCCTGGCCGAGTGTGAGGACGAGTTGCGGGAGCTGCTGGTCGAGCTGCTGCGCGGCGCCGACTGCGTGCTGCTGCCGTGGACCGGTGACCCCCATCCGGATCACGCGGCCGTCGGCCGGGCCGGGCTGGCGGCGGCGCCGGTCGAGGCGCACCGCTGGTCGTACCCGGTCTGGATGTGGCACTGGATGACGCCGTACGACGAACGGCCGCCGTGGGCGCGTGCTGTCCGGATGCCGTTGCCGGAGCGGCTGCGGGTGGGCAAGGAGAAGGCCCTGGCGGCGTTCGTCTCCCAGCTCGTGCCGGGCCCGAACGGGGAGGACCCGATCGTGGATCCGCTGATGCTGACGCACTTCGACCGGGACTTCGAGGTGTTGTTCCGGGAGCCGCGGACGGAGTCGGCGCCGGTCGAGCGGTTCGCCGAGCTCTACCGGGCGGCGGACGATCCGTGGCACACGGCGGACAGCTGGTACGAACGACGGAAGCGGGCGGTGCTGCTCGCCGCGTTGCCGTTGGAGCGGTACCGGCGGGTGCTGGAACCGGCCTGTGGGGTCGGCGAGCTGACGCGGGAACTGGTGGATCGGGCGGATCAGGTGCTGGCGTTCGACCCGGTGCCGGAGGCGGTGGAGCGGGCTCGCCAGGCGGCGCCGGCCGCGGAGGTAGTCGTCGCTGCGCTGCCGCTCGGGCCGCCGCTTGGCTCAGTCGATCTGGTGGTGCTGAGCGAAATCCTCTACTACCTGGACGACGCCGCACTGACAGCGACGCTGGACGTCGTACTGGCGGCTCTCGAGCCCGGCGGTGACCTGATCGCCGTGCACTGGCGGCCGTGGGCGCCCGAGGCACCGCGGGACGGGGATGCCGCGCACCGGATCGTGCTGGCGCGCGACGAGCTGGAGGTTCTGGTCGAGCACGTGGAGGACGACTTCGTCCTGCACGTGCTGCGCCGCCGATGATCGCGGCGATCGGCGTCGTCGTCCCCGCGCACGACGAGGAACTGGTGATCGGGGACTGCCTGCGCGCGCTGAAAGCTGCTGTGGGCACCGATCGCGAAGCGGTGGTTTGCGTGGTCGCCGACCGGTGCACGGACGGGACCGTCCGGATCGTCCGGGAGACGATGCCTGGGGCAACAGTCGTCGAGGTTCGCGAGGCCGCAACGCTCGGCGAGTTGCGGGACCTGGGCGCGCGGACCGTGCTCGACCTGCTGGCTGGTCATGATCCGGAGGAGATCTGGTTGCTGGGCACGGACGCGGACACCCAGGTCGCGCCCGATTGGGTACGACGGCAACTGGCGCACGCGGACGCCGGCGCCGACGCGGTGACCGGGCTGGTCGACCTTCAGCCGGCGACGCATCTGACCGACGTACTGCGGGCTCGTTACGCGCGCGTGGTGGCGGACGGGATCCGGCCGTTGAGCCACGATCACGTGCACGGTGCGAACTTCGGCGTCCGGGGGAGTGCGTTCCTCGCGGTCGGTGGTTACCGGCCGATCGCGACCGGGGAGGACCGGGACCTGTGGTTCCGGTTGCTGGAGGCTGGGTTCCGTGGGGTGCAGCCGCTGGACCTGACCGTACGCACGAGTGCGCGGGTGGTGGGCCGGGCGCGGGGTGGGCTCGCTGATCTGCTGGCCGACCTGATTGCGCCCGGGTACCGGGATGTGTCATAACCAGCCACCTGAGGAGACACCCGTGCCCCCGAAACGCAAGGCCGACCAAGCAGCACCGACGGCAGCCGGTCCCACCGGACGGAAGGCGGCGGCCAAGGCAGGGAGCAGGCGGACGGCCCGGGGCAACGAAGCAACAGGTGCTGGGACAAGGGCGGCGAGCGCCGACGCCGTACAGACCGCACGGGCGCAGGCGGGTGACTACCTGACGACCGCGCAGGGGGTGCGGCTGCCGGACACGGACCACTCGCTGAAGGCAGGATCGCGCGGGCCGACGCTGCTCGAGGACTTCCACCTGCGCGAGAAGATCACGCACTTCGACCACGAGCGGATCCCGGAGCGCGTCGTGCACGCGCGCGGGGCGGCCGCGCACGGCACCTTCACGGCGTACGGGAACGCGACGGCGGCGAGCAAGGCCGGGTTCCTGCGGAAAGACCGGGAGACGCCGGTGTTCGCGCGGTTCTCGACCGTGCTCGGGTCGCGCGGCTCGGCCGACACCGTGCGCGACGTGCGTGGTTTCGCGGTGAAGTTCTACACCGAGGAGGGCAACTTCGACCTCGTCGGCAACAACATGCCGGTGTTCTTCATCCAGGACGGGATCAAGTTCCCCGACATCATCCACGCCGGCAAGCCGCACCCGGACCGGGAGATCCCGCAGGCGCAGTCCGCGCACGACACGTTCTGGGACTTCGTGTCGCTGCACACCGAGGCGACCCACCATGTGATGTGGGCGATGTCGGACCGCGGCATCCCGCGCTCGTACCGGACGATGGAGGGCTTCGGCGTCCACACCTTCCGGCTGGTGAACGGCGACGGCGCGACGGCGCTGGCCAAGTTCCACTGGAAGCCGGTGGCCGGCGTGCACTCACTGGTCTGGGAGGAGGCGCAGCTCGCGGCCGGGACCGATCCGGACTTCCACCGCCGGGACATGGCCGACGGGATCGAGAACGGCGCGCCGCTCGAGTTCGAGCTGGGGCTGCAGCTGTTCCCGGACTCCGCGGACGAGACCTTCGAGGGGATCGACCTGCTCGACCCGACGAAGCTCGTGCCGGAGGAGCTGGCCGAGGTGCAACTGGTCGGCAAGCTGACGCTGGACCGCAACCCGACCAACTACTTCGCCGAGACCGAGCAGGTCGCGTTCCACACCGGAAACCTGGTGCCGGGGATCGAGGTGACCAACGATCCGTTGATGCAGGCCCGCTTGTTCTCGTACCTGGACACCCAGCTGACGCGGCTCGGCGGACCCAACTTCACCCAGCTGCCGATCAACTGCCCGCACGCCGCGGTCAACGACAACCTGCGCGACGGCATGCACCAGACCGCCGTGCACCAAGGTGTTTCGCCGTACCTGCCGAACAGCATCGACGCCGCGCCGCAGCCCGCGCGGGAGGACGAGGGCGGGTACGTGCAGGTGCCGCGCGAGATCGAGGGACGGGCGGTCCGGGAGAACCCGGTGTCGTTCGCGGACCACTTCTCGCAGGCGACGCTGTTCTGGGCGAGCATGAGCGAGGTGGAGAAGGTCCACATCGTCGAGGCGTTCACGTTCGAGCTCGGCAAGTGCTACGAGCAACCGATTCGCGAGCGGATGCTCGGCGTGCTGGCGAACGTCGACGCGGACCTGTGCGCGGCGGTGGCCGAAGGGCTCGGGCTTCCCGCGCCTGCTGGAGCGCCGGCCGAGGTCGTCCCGTCGCCGGCGCTGTCGCAGATCCCGCCGGGTCCGGGGCCGATCACCGGGCGGGTCATCGGGGTCTTTGCGGCTCCGGGTGCTGACCTGGCCGGGATCACGAAGCTGCGGCGCGCCGTGGAGGCTCGCGGCGCCGTACTGCGGCTGATCGCGCCGCTGGGCGGGGTCGTGAAGCGGGCGCGCTCGGAGCAGATCGTCGAGCGGACCCTGCTCACCACCCGATCGATCGAGTACGACGCGGTGGTGGTCGCCGGAGGCATCCCCGACTTCACCGACATCAAGCTGTCGATCCTGCTGGGCGAGCTCTTCCGCCACTGCAAGGTGATCGCCGCCTGGGGCGACGGCGACCAGGTCCTCGCCGCCGCCGGGATCGACACCACCGCACCTGGCGTCGTACTGGGGGAGAGCGTCGCCAAGCCCTTCACCAGCGAGCTCCTCGACACGGTCGGCCTCCACCGAGTCTGGGAGCGGGCAGCGCAGATCATGGCGAGTTAGGGCGTGTCTGGCAGCGGAGCCGCCGGCGGCGGCTCCGCTCAGGTGGCCAGTGACTTCAGGGCGAGCGTCAGGCGCTCGGTCAGCCAGTCGAGGGTCGTGGTGGTGATGGTCAGCGGCGGCGACAGGCGGATCGTCGAGCCGTGGGTGTCCTTTGCCAGTACGCCCCGCTCGGCGAGCCTCTCGCACAGCGCGCGGCCGGTCCCGAGCGCCGGATCGAGGTCGAGGCCGGCCCACAGTCCGTGGACGCGGAGGCCGACCAGGCCCTGCGCGCGCAAAGGCTCCAACCGTTCGCGGAGGGCCGGCTCGAGGTCGAGCACGTGCTGCTGGAGATCGCCCGGTTCGAGCAGCTTGACCACCGCGCGCCCGACGGCGGCGGCGAGCGGGTTGCCGCCGAAGGTGCTGCCGTGGGTGCCGGGCGTGATGACGTCCATGATCGCCCGGTCGGTGACGACGGCCGACAGCGCGACGATGCCGCCGCCGAGCGCCTTGCCGAGGATGTACACGTCCGGTACGACGCCCGCCCGCTCGGAGGCGAAGGTCGCCCCGGCCCGGCCGAGGCCCGACTGGATCTCGTCGGCGACCATCAGCACGTTGTTCGCCGTACAGGCCGCGCGGACGGCGGCCAGGTAACCGTCCGGCGGGACGATGACGCCGGCTTCACCCTGGACGGGTTCGAGCAGGACGGCGACCGTGGTGTCGTCGATCGCGGCCTCCAGCGCGGCCGCGTCGCCGTACGGGACGGACCGGAAGCCCGGCGTGTAGGGGCCGTAGTTGTCGTGCGCGTCGGCGTCGCCGGAGAAGCTGATGATGCTGATGGTCCGGCCATGGAAGTTGCCGTCAGCAACGGTGATCGTGGCCTCGCCGTCCGGCACGCCCTTGACCAGGTAGCCCCAGCGGCGGGCCAGCTTCAGCGCGGTCTCGACGGCCTCGGCGCCGGAGTTCATCGGCAGGACGGCGTCCTTGCCGGCCAGCCCGGCCAGTTCCGCGCAGAACGGGCCGAGCTGGTCGTGGTGGAAGGCCCGGCTGGTCAGCGTCACCCGGCCGAGCTGCTCGGTCGCGGCCGCGATCAGCGCCGGGTGCCGGTGCCCGAAGTTGAGCGCGGAGTACCCGGCGAGGCAGTCGAGATAGCGCCGGCCGCCGGTGTCGGTGACCCAGGCCCCCTCGGCGTGAGCGATGGTGACCGGCAGTGGGTGGTAGTTGTGTGCGCCGTACTGCTCTTCCAGCCTCACCGGGTCGGTCACGGATCGCTTCCCTTCGTCGGTAACAGGTAGTACAGGAGAGCATATCCTGTACTACCTGCTACTGAGGTCAGCCGAGCTGTTCGCGGACGGCGCGGGCCGCGCCGACCAGGTGGTCGAGGGAGTCGCGGACCTCGGGCCAGCCGCGGGTCTTCAGGCCGCAGTCGGGATTGACCCACAGGCGCTCGGCCGGGATCGCGGCCAGACCCTTCTGCAGCAGTGAGACGACCTCGGGCGTGCCGGGGACGCGCGGGGAGTGGATGTCGTAGACGCCGGGACCGACGCCGCGCGGGTAGCCGGCGTTGCCGAGCTCGTGGGCGACCTGCATGTGCGAGCGGGCCGCTTCGAGGCTCGCGACGTCGGCCTCCATCTCGTCCAGCGCGTTCAGGATGTCGCCGAACTCCACGTAACACATGTGCGTGTGGATCTGCGTGTCCGCCCGGACGCCGCTGGTCGTCAGCCGGAACACCTCGGTGCCCCAACTCAGGTACGCCGCACGGTCGGCCTGCCGCAGCGGCAGGGTCTCGCGCAGCGCCGGCTCGTCGACCTGGATCACCGCGGCACCGGCCGCCTCGAGATCGTTGACCTCGTCCCGCAACGCCAGCGCGACCTGGCGTGCGGTGTCGCTGCGCGGCTGGTCGTCGCGGACGAACGACCACGCGAGCATCGTGACCGGACCGGTCAGCATGCCCTTGACCGGACGCTCGGTCTGCAGCTGTGCGTACGCCCACCAGCGGACCGTCATCGGCTCCGGCCGCGAGATGTCGCCGACCAGGACCGGCGGCCGGACGTACCGGGTGCCGTACGACTGGACCCAGCCGTGCTGCGTCGCCAAGTACCCGTCGAGCTGCTCGGCGAAGTACTGGACCATGTCGTTGCGCTCGGGCTCACCGTGCACGAGCACGTCCAGCCCGGCCTTCTCCTGGAACGCGAGCACCTCCTGGATCTCGGCCTCGATCCGCTGGTCGTACTGCGTCGCGTCGATCCGTCCGGCGCGCAGGTCGGCGCGCGCCGTCCGCAGCTCGGTGGTCTGCGGGAACGACCCGACAGTCGTTGTCGGGAGCAACGGCAGGCCGAGCCGTGCCTGCTGGGCGGCGCTGCGTTCGGCGTACGGCGTGGAGCGGCGACTGTCCGCGTCGGTGACCGCTGCGACCCGCGCCCGGACGTCGGGGTTGTTCGTCAGTGCCGAAGCGCTCCGGGAGTCCAGCGCGGCCCGGTTCGCGTTCAGCTGGTCGGCGATCGCCTCGGCGCCTTCGGTGAAGCCGAGCGTCAGCGTCGCGATCTCGGCGGACTTCTGCCGGGCGAACGCCAGCCAGCGCGCGACCTCCGGGTCGACGCCGTCCTCGGCCGTGACGTCGTACGGGACGTGCAGCAGGGAGCACGACGCACTGACGTCGACCTGACCGGCCAGCGAGCGCAGCCGGGTCAGCGTGGCGAGCGACTTGGTGAGATCGTTGATCCAGATGTTGCGGCCGTTGACCACGCCCGCGACGAGCCGTTTCGAGCGCACCTCGGAGGCCGCGACCAGGTCGTCGAGGTTGCCCTCCGCGGGACCGGTGAAGTCGATCGCCAGACCCTCGACCGGCGACTTGGCCAGCACCGGCAGCGCCTTGCCGAGCCGGTCGAAGTACGACGCGACGAGCAGCCGCGGGCGATCGGTCAGACCACCCAGTACGGCGTACGCGCGGGCCGTCAGGTCGAGCTCATCGGCCGAGCGGTCCTGGACCAGCGCCGGCTCGTCCAGCTGCACCCAGCCGGCGCCGGCGGCGCGCAGGTCCGCGAGCACTTCGGCGTACACGGGGAGGATCTTGTCGAGCAGCGACAGCGGCTCGAAGTGCTCGTCGACGCCCGGCGCCGGCTTGGCCAGCAGTAGGTAGGCGATCGGGCCGACGACGACCGGGCGCGCGGTCAGCCCGAGGTCGAGCGCTTCGCGAAGCTCGGCGACCTGCTTGCTGGTGTCGGCGGTGAAGGTGCTGTCGGGGCCGAGCTCGGGGACCAGGTAGTGGTAGTTGGTGTCGAACCACTTGGTCATCTCCAGCGGCGCGACCTCCTGGGTGCCGCGGGCCATCGCGAAGTACCCGTCCAGCGGGTCCGCGGCCACAGCGGCCCGGTGCCGCTCGGGGATCGCGCCGAGCAGGACCGACGTGTCGAGCACGTGGTCGTAGTACGAGAAGTCGCCGGTCGGGACCTCGTCGATGCCGTCGGCAGCGAGCTGCTGCCAGTTGGCCTTGCGCAGGCCGGCCGCGGTCTGCCGGAGGGCGTCCGCGCTGACGGTGCCCTTCCAGTAGCCCTCGACGGCCTTCTTCAGTTCACGGCTCTGGCCCTGACGCGGGTAGCCGTACACGGTGGACCGTGCTGCTGACTGGGTGTTCAAGTGTCTCTCCTTGGCGAGGCAGTCTCGAAGACCCCGGACCTCAGGAGAACGACGGCAGGCGCGACGGGTCGCGCACGGCCGACCTTCCCACGAGGTCACGCGGTCACCGCCGTACGACGACGCACGGCGGGCAGAGGCAGGTCTTCGGACTCGCGGGCGCGTCTGGCTCCAGACACCTACTGGCCGTCGCTTCCCAGACCGGTCCTCCGGTCCAGTGCTGATGACGGCGGTCGTTCCCACTCACCGCTGCGGGGCAGTCCCGGATTTCCACCGGGTTCCCTCTTACGACGACCCGACTGGCGACCGGGCCGAACCACTGCGTCTCCACTTTCTCACAGAACTCTCACAGCACGACGCGAGTGTGATCGGTCTGCCAGCCAGGCTGATTTGGTTCAATGCGCGCGTGAACAGGCTGACGCGATGAGCACCGACCACGTGGACGGCCGCGTGCAGTCCCGGACGCTGCTGACGATCGGTGCCCTCGGCGTGGTCTTCGGGGACATCGGCACGAGCCCGATCTACACGATCCAGACCGTGTTCAACCCCGGCGACCCGCACCCGGTGCCGGTCTCGGCCGACAGCGTGTTCGGGATCGTGTCGCTCATCTTCTGGGCGGTCACGATCATCGTGACGATCAAGTACGTGCTGCTGGTGCTGCGCGCGGACAACCACGGCGAGGGCGGCATCCTCGCGCTGATCACACTGATCCGTAGCCACGGCACCAACGGCAGCCGCCGGACCAAGGTGATCCTGGCCGGGCTCGGCATCTTCGGCGCGTCGCTGTTCTTCGGCGACTCGATGATCACGCCGGCCATCTCGGTGTTGTCCGCGGTCGAGGGTCTCAAGGTCGTCGAGCCCGGGCTGGACTCGTACGTCGTACCGATCACCGCGACGATCATCGTCGTCCTGTTCACGCTGCAGCGGCTCGGCACCGGCCGGATCGGGCGGTC
The DNA here is from genome assembly GCF_049844575.1 of Kribbella sp. DT2. NCBI lineage: Bacteria > Bacillati > Actinomycetota > Actinomycetes > Propionibacteriales > Kribbellaceae > Kribbella > Kribbella sp. DT2. The sequence goes on from NZ_JBNCLH010000002.1 coordinate 793,222, forward strand.
GTTCGGCGTCGTGATGGTGATCTGGTTCGTCACCATCGGCGCGGCCGGGATCGGTGGCATCACCCGCCACCCGGAGATCCTGAAGGCCCTGTCGCCGACGTACGCGCTGGGCTTCCTGACCAACGACTTCGGGCACGCCTTCTTCGCGCTGGCCGCGGTCGTGCTCGCGATCACCGGCGCCGAGGCCCTGTACGCCGACCTCGGGCACTTCGGCCGCGCGCCGATCACCCGGGCCTGGCTGATCCTCGTGTTCCCGGCGTGCGTCCTGAGCTACCTCGGGCAGGGCGCGCTGGTGCTCAAGGACCAGTCGTCGATCAGCAGCCCGTTCTTCCTGCTCGTGCCCGAGTGGGGGAGGATCCCGCTGGTCCTGCTCGCCACCGCCGCGACGGTGATCGCGTCCCAGGCCGTCATCACCGGCGCGTTCTCGGTCGCCCGCCAGGCGGTGCAGCTCGGGTACCTGCCGCGGCTGCGGATCCTGCACACGTCGGACGAGACGATCGGCCAGATCTACGTGCCGTGGATCAACTGGGCGCTGATGATCTCGGTGCTCACGCTGGTCTTCGCGTTCCAGACCTCGGCCGCGCTCGCCTTCGCCTTCGGGATGGCGGTCACCGCCACGGTCACGATCAACACCGTGCTGTTCTTCTACATCGTCCGCAAGCAGTGGGGCAAGCCGATGTGGGTGGTGATCGGCGGAGGAGCGGTGTTCCTGTCGATCGAGCTGCTGTTCCTCGCGGCGAACCTGACCAAGCTCGTGCACGGCGCCTGGCTGCCGCTGCTGATCGGGATCACGGTCTTCACCGTGCTCACCACCTGGCAGCGCGGGCGCGCTCTGGTCACCGCGCGGCGCGAGCGTCAGGAAGGCTCACTGACGACGTTCGTCAACGAGCTGCACGACGCGCGGCCGCCGCTGCGCCGGGTGCCCGGGACGGCGGTCTTCCTGAACCGGGGCAAGGACACCGTGCCGCTGGCGATGCGCGCGAACGTCGAGCACAACCACATCCTGCACGAGAACGTCGTGATCCTGTCGATCGAGACCGAGCCGGTGCCGTCGGTCCCGGACACCGAGCGGATCACGATCGACGACCTCGGGTTCGACGACGACCGGATCGTGCACGTGACGGCCCGGTTCGGCTACGTCCAGACCCCGGACGTGGCCGCCGTACTGCGGCTGGCCGCGGAGCAGAGCTCCGAGGTGGCCTCGATCGATCTGAGCGACACGTCGTACTTCCTGTCGACGATCGAGCTGCGGCTCGGTGAGCACCCGGACATGGCGCGCTGGCGCAGCCGGCTGTTCGTGGCGACCTCGCACATCAGCGCGGACGCCGCCGAGTACTTCGGTCTGCCCCGCGACCGCGTGGTCATCATGGGCTCGCGCATCGACGTCTAGTGATCCTTCGGGCGGCTTAGCGCAGGTCGTCGGAGAAGGACTGGGCGGCCTGCGTGAGCAGGGGGATCGCCCGGTCCACCAGGGGCTCGGTCATCCGGCCGGCCGGGCCCGAGATCGAGAACGCGAGCCGCGACGGGACGTCGGGCACCGGTACGGCGATGCAGCGGACCCCGAGCTCCTGCTCGCCCTCGTCGACGGCGTACCCGTCCTGCTGTGCCTTGCGGAGCTGGGCCGCGAACTCCTCGACGTCGGTGATCGTGGTCTCGGTGTGCTTCGGCATGCCGGTGCGCTGCAGCAGGTCGCGGACCTCGGCCTCGCGCAGCTGGGACATGATCGCCTTGCCGACGGCGGTGCAGTGCGGGAGGACCCGGCGGCCGACCTCGGTGAACATGCGCATCGAGTGTCGCGACTGGACCTGCGCGAGGTAGACGATCTGGTCGCCGTCGAGCATCGCCAGGTTCGCGGACTCGCCGAGCTCGTCGACCAGGCGGGCCAGGTGTGGGCGGGCCCAGACGCTGAGCATGTGCGAGGAGGTCTCGCCGAGGCGGATCAGCTTCGGGCCGAGCACGTACTGGCGGGAGGGCTCCTGGCGGACGTAGCCGAGATCGACCAGCGTGCGGACCAGGCGGTGGATCGTCGGCAGGGGGAGGCCGGACGCGGTGGCGAGCTGGGACAGGCCGAGCATGCCGCCGGCGTCGGCCATCAGTTCGAGCAGGCCGAAAGCGCGCTCGATCGACTGCACGCTGCCCGAGCGCGGGGTGCCGGTGGTTTCCGCCACGAGGTCTCCTTCGGATTCCGGATGGCGGAAGTCTAGCGCCAGATCCCGGAAGCTCAAGGTCTTGCTGGTTCCGGTTTGTGGATAATAGTCTCCACCATACGGAAATCATGGAGATTAAGGTGGTGGGTATGACAGACCTCGACGCTCTCGTCGGCGACCTCGACCGACGGCTGGCCGAGGCGGACGCCGTACTGGCCACGCGGTACCCGGGGGATCGGGGGGTGCGGCAGCCGGTGCACACGGTGTACGTGCCGGGCGATCAGTACGACGCCGGGACGGTTGGTGCGTGGGCTGCCGAGGCGAAGGCCGCGCTGGCGGCGCACGCCGGGTCGGCCGCGGAGCTGGCTTCGGCCGTGCCTGCGTTGCACGAGCAGGTCTACGAACGGGTGATCGCGAAGCTCGACGCGGAGCCGATCGAGGATCTGCGGATCGACTTCGAGGACGGCTACGGGACGCGGTCCGACGAGGAGGAGGACGCCGCAGCCGTTGCTGCCGCGCGGGCTTTGGCGTCGACCGTCAAGGACGGGTCGGCGCCGCCGTTCCACGGTCTGCGGATCAAGTCGCTGGAGGCGCCGAGCCGGCGTCGCGGCGTACGGACGCTGGATCTCTTCGTCGGTGAGCTGGCCTCGGCCGGTGCGCTGACGAGCGGCTTCGTGATCACGCTCGCGAAGGTCACGTCGGTCGAGCAGATCGCGGCGATGGTCGTCGTACTGGAGGCTGTCGAGCGGGCGCACCCGGTGCCGAAGCTCGGCTTCGAGATCCAGGTCGAGACGCCGCAGTCGATCCTCGGTCCGGACGGCGTTGCGCTGATCCCGCTGATGATCGCTGCCGGTGCCGGCCGGGTGACGGGGCTGCACTACGGCACGTACGACTACTCGGCTTCTCTCGGCGTCGCCGCGGCGTACCAGAGCATGGAGCACCCGGTCGCCGACCACGCCAAGGACGTCATGCAGCTCGCCGCGGCCGGGACCGGTGTCCTTATCTCCGACGGCTCCACCAACGTCCTTCCGGTCGGCGACCGCGAGGCCGTCCACGCCGCGTGGCGTCTACATGCCCGACTTGTACGCCGCTCGCTCGAGCGGGGCATCTACCAGGGCTGGGACATGCACCCCGCCCAGCTCCCCACCCGGTACGCCGCCACGTACTCGTTCTACCGAGAAGGCCTGGCCTCCGCCGCCGCTCGCCTCCGCGCCTACACAGGTGGTGGCGACTCGGGCTACCTGGACGAGCCCGCGACGGCTACAGCCCTGGCTGCCTACGTGCTCCGAGCAGCCGAGTGCGGCGCCGCCACCCAGGAGGAGATCAACAAGCTGACGGGCTTGGACAAGGTCGCTCTGGCGAAGCTGGCGAAACGGCCCATCTAGGCGTGCCACCTCCTCCGCAATCGGGAGGAGGCGGTGGGTGGAAGGAAGAGGCGCCCGCCCCGGAGCCCTCGGCCTCCGACCTGGGCGGCGCACCGCTGACCCCTGCGATGGTTCCGCCAAGGCGTCGGGTCAGCCGACTGACGCCGTACTGGACGACTGACGCGATGTACCGCGGCAGTCGTCCAACAAGGAAGCAGTCGTCCAACAAGGAAGCAGTCGGCCGGGAAGGTCCTTGCCGTCGCCTCCCGGTCCTGCAGTCATCGGCTCGGCCTGGGTGCCTGACTTCGGCTTCCGACTGCCGGTTACAGGACAGGTGGTGAAGGTGTGGGCCCGCTGGTACGACGTACAGGTTGCTTGGTCGCGCTCCGTCGGCCCGGCAGGGTGTCGATCGGGCGCCGCTGGACGAGGTGCTGGTGGGGACCGACCGACAGGAGGTCTCCTGCGCGAGTTGGGCGGGTGGGCAGGATCTGAGAGTAGGTCGCGGCATGGCGCGTCCGGAGAGTGGGAGACGTCCTGTCGGTCGGTACTGGGCGAGCTGACCGGCGCGGGTGGTCAGCCGGCTTTGGCTAGAAGGGCTTGTTGGGCTCGGGCTACTTGAGTGGCGATGGTTGGTTCGTCGATCGTGATCAGGTGATTCTGCTCGACTACAGGGCGGCCGTTGACCAGGAGGAGGTCCAGCGGGGGAGGTGCGCCGAGGACCAGTGCGGCTACTGGGTCGGCGATGCCTGCGTGGGGGAGCGTGTCCAGGCGCCAGAGGGCGAGGTCGGCCAGTTTGCCGGGTTCTATGGAGCCGATCTCCTGGTCCCGGCCCAGGAGGCGCGCGCCTTCGAGCGTGGCCATTTCGAGGGCGGCTCGGACGGTGAGGGCTTCCGGACCGCCGCGGGCTCTCGCGAAGAGGACGGCGTGGCGGACCTCCTCGAGCAGGCTGCCGGCTTCGTTGCTGGCGGCACCATCTACGCCCAGGCCGACGGGCGCACCGGCGGCGCGGAGGTCGGCGACTCGGGCGATGCCGGCGCCGAGGCGGGCGTTCGAGCTGGGGCAGTGGGCCACACCGGTGCCCGTCTGACCCAGCCGTTTGATCTCGGTGTCGGTGAAGTGGATGCCGTGGGCGAACCACACGTCCGGACCGACCCAGCCGAGCGAATCGGCGTACTCGGACGGTGTGCAGTTGAAGCGATCCGCGCACCAGTCGGACTCGTCGGTCGTCTCCGCGAGGTGCGTGTGGAGGCGGACGCCGCGGCGACGGGCGAGCTCGGCTGCTTCGCGCATGAGCTCGCCGGTCACGCTGAACGGTGAGCAAGGCGCCACCGCGATCCGCAGCATCGAGCCCGGCGACGGATCGTGCCAGCGATCGACCGCGGCCTCGGTCGCGATGAGGATCTCGTCGCGGTCCTGCACCACCGAGTCGGGCGGCAGCCCGCCGTCCTTCTCGCTCAGGTCCATCGAACCGCGCGCCGGGTGGAACCGCAGTCCCACCTCGGCGGCGGCCAGGATCTCCGCGGCCAGCAGATCCCCACCGGCCCGCGGGAACACGTAGTGGTGGTCGGCCGCGGTCGTGCACCCGGTCAGCGCGAGCTGAGCCAGCGCACCCTGCGCGGCGACGTGGACCGACTCCTCGTCGATCCCCGCCCACGCCGGGTAGAGCGTCGTCAGCCAGCGGAACAGCCCGGCGTCCGGCGCGAGCCCGCGCGTCACCCACTGGTACAGGTGCTGATGCGTGTTGACGAACCCGGGCGTGAGCAGGCAGCCTCGCCCGTCCACCACCCGGGCACCCTCGTACGCCGGCGCCGGGCCGGGGCCGGCAGCAACTATTTGGTTGCCGGAGACAACAACATGCCCGGCGAACTCCCGGCGACCGGGATCGAGGGTGACCACGGTCGCCCCCTCGATCACGATCGCCCGGCCGTCGCCCTCGGCCGCCCGACCGGCGTCGTCGCTTCGGTGCTGCTCGCTCATCCGCGAACCTCAGCAGAAGCCCGGCACGGCGTGCCAGGCGCTGCCCGCGTCCGTGGCGTCGTCCCGGACGACCGTCGCCTCGATCAACCCGTACGGGCGGTCCGCCGCGATGAAGACCTCACCCGGGTTCTCCACCTCGAACGGCGACAGGTCCACCAGGAAGTGGTGCTTGTTCGGCGCGGAGAACTTGATCTCCGCGACCTCCGGGTGCCGCTCCAGCACCGCCTCACCCATCCCGTACAGCGTCTGCTGCAGCGCGTAGCTGTGGATCCGCGCGAACTGCTCCAGTAGCAGGCCCTTGATCTCGTCGTACGACTTGTCCCAGTCGACCTCGGTGTGGTCGTAGCGCCACCGGGCGACCAGCGACGTCGCGAGGATCCGGTCGTCGGTCTCCGGCAGCGTCGTGTACTTGTCCTTGCGGAAGCCATGGAACTCCGACCCGGTCGACTTCAGGACCGTGAGGTCGTGGATGCCGGACACGACGTACGCGCGCCGCTCGGCACCGTGCCCCTCGACGTTCACGATCGTCGACCGGATCCCGGCGCCGGACCGGACGAACGAGTGGTCGTGCTCCTGCCCGTCGACCAGGATCCGCTCCCACGGGTACTCCTGGATCTCGACCCGCGCGCCGTCGGCGGCCGGCGTCGCCTCGAGGAAGTGGTCGCCGAGCGTCAGCGCGAAGTCCTCGATCGCGCCGACGCCCTTCTCCTTGGCGAACGCGAACGCGGTGTTCTTCTGGGTGTCGGTCGGCAGCACCTCGCCCTGGTTCCCGGTGATGTGCGCGTCCTCGAACCGGCCGCGCAGCGCGGACGAGACGTTGAGGTCGCGGATCTGGTGGCGCGCGGTGTCGCGGTAGATGCGCACGACCCGGCTCTCGGCCTTGCCGTACTGGTTGGCTCCCAGGTGGATCGCCATCGGGTCAGCTCCCTCGATAGGTGGAAAAGGCGAACGGGCTGAGCAGCAGGGGGACGTGGTGGTGCCGCTCGTCGGTGATCGTGAAGGTCACGGTGACCTCGGGAAAGAAGATCTCCTGGCCGGACGCGGCCGCGTAGGCGGCGACGTCGAACCAGAGCTGGTAGGTGCCGGGCGGGAGCCCGTGCGGGGTCAGGTCGTTGACGCGGCCGTCCTCGTTGGTGCGGCCGGACCCGAGCTCGACCACGAGGTCGGCGGCACGGTCACCGGGGCGTTCGGTGCCGATCCGCGACAGCCGGACCGGTACGCCGGCCGCAGGCTTGCCGCGCGCGGTGTCGAGCACGTGCGTGCTGACCGTGCTCATACCGGCACCTCTTGATCCACGACCTTCGTCAGCCGCAGGACGGCGATCTTGCGCAGCTCGTCCCGTACGACGGCCCGCTCGGTCGCGTCGTCGTTGCCCAGCCGCTGACGCAGCGCCGCGAGCATCTCGGCGGCCGACAGCCCGGTCGCGCAGATCAGGAACACCCGGCCGAACCGGTCCTCGTACGAGCGGTTGCCCTCGGCAAGCGCAGCGCGGGCGTCGTCGCCGACCCCGGCCTGCTCGTCGCGCGACCACGCGGCCTCGGTGCTCGCGCCCGGCGCGCGGTCGCCGATCCGCGGGTGCGCCGCGAGTGCTTTCGCGACCTCGGCGTCGTCGAACGTGCCCGCGGTCCGGTCGGCGAGCGCGGTCAGCGCCGCGAGGTCGTCGTACGGGCGGTCGGCGATCAGGCGGTCGACCCAGCGGTCGACGTCGCAGCAGGCGGCCAGCATCGGTCTCAGTCGCTCGGCCGGTACGGCGTTGAAGGCCCGCAGGTCCATCAGTTCTCCCCAGTGGTGAGCAGCTCGCCGTCGATCCAGACGGCCCGAACGTCGGCCGGAGTGCCGAGCGTGAAGATCCTGGCCAGCACTTCCTCGGCGTCGGCCGCGTGGGTGATGCCGACCGCGAGCGGTGAACTGTCCGCGGGCCGCAGGAGCTGGGCGTCGAAGCGCTTGCCGACGCTCAGGTCGCCGACCTCGTCCAGGCCGAGCGCTTCGGCCCCGGCCGCGGTGGACAGGTGGAGCAGGTGCGCCGACGTGAGCGGGTGGCCGTTGTCGCCGAGCAGTTGCTGGCAGAAGTAGGCCTGCAGGCCTTCCTTCAGCAGCGAGAACCCGGTGCCCGCGCCGACATCCGAGCCGAGCGCGACGCGGACGCCGTTGTCGACGTGCCGGCCGATCGGGAACAGGCCGCTGCCGAGCGCCGCGTTGCTCGTCGGGCAGTGCGCGACCGTGGCGCCGCTCGTGCCGAGCAGCTTCAGCTCGACGTCGGTCGGGTGGACGTTGTGCGCGAACACGCTCCGGCGACCGACCAGGCCGTGCTTGTCGTACGTGCTCAGGTAGTCGCTGCCGCCGAACAGCTCGGCGACCGTGGCGATCTCGGCGTCGTTCTCGTTCAGGTGCGAGGTGAACCACGCGTCCGGTACGTCGTTCAGCACGTCGTGGCAGGCGGCAAGCAGTTCGTCGGTGCAGGAGAGTGAGAAGCGCGGCGTCACGGCGTACCGGTTGCGGCCGACGCCGTGCCAGCGGTTGGCCAGGGCAACGGACTCGGTGTGCGCGCGCTCGGGGGTCGTGAGCAGGTCGGGGCGCAGCAGCCGGTCGCTGACGACCAGGCCGCTGGTGACGCGCAGACCGACGCGGGAGGCGGCGGAGAAGAGCGTGTCCATCGCGTCGACGTAGTGGGCGCCGAAGACCATCGCGCTCGTCGTACCGGCGGCCGCGAGACCGCGGACGAACTCGTCGGCGACGCTTCTGGCGTACGCGGAGTCGGCCATCTTGGCCTCTTCCGGAAGGGCGTACTTGTCGAGCCACTCCATCAGCGGCATCCCCATCCCGCCGACCGCGCGGATCTGCGGGAAGTGCACGTGCGTGTCGACGAACCCGGGCAGCACCAGCCCGCCGGTCAGGTCGACGACCTGCTCGGCCGGGTGCGCGCGGCGCAGCTCCTGGTAGGGGCCGCGGGCACGGATCACGCCGTGCTCGACCAGCAGTGCGGCGTCGGTGGCGACCCGCAGGGTGCCGCCGGTGAAGGGGTTCTCAGGGGTGTCGAGGAACGTGCCTCGGAAGAGCGTCATGCTGTTGCCTCACGATGGGCCGGCGCTTGGTGGCGCTCGGCGATGAATTGGTGGAGCAGCCAGGCCGCCACGCTGACGGCGATGGTGGCCGGCTCCTTGCCTGGCAGGTCCGGCAGACCGATCGGGGTGGTGATGGTGGCGATCGCCTCGGACGGGATGCCGTCCTCGGCGAGCTTGCGCTGGAAGCGCGCCCACTTGGCGCTGGAGCCGATCAGGCCGATCGTCGCCAGCTGTCCGTTGCGCAGCGCCGCGTCGCAGAGCGCGGCGTCCTCCGCGTGGTCGTGGGTCATCACCAGCGCGTGCGTCCCGGGCGGCAGCTCGCCGACCACGAGCTCGGGGAGCACGGGGACCTGGTGGATGTGGACGCCGGCGACGGCGTCGTCGAGGACTGCGAGTCGCTCGGTGGTCAGCTGGTCGGGCCGCGAGTCGATCAGGTGCAGCTCGATGTCGTGCCGCGCCATGATCCGCGCCAGCTCGAGCCCGACGTGCCCGAGCCCGAAGATCGCGAGCGACGGAACCACGGCGAGCGGCTCCAGCAGCAACTTCATCTCGCCGCCGCAACACTGCACGGCCTGCTGGTACGGCGCCTTGTCGGAGAGCTTGAACTCCAGTACTTCGGGCGCGGTCACTTGCTCGGCGATCATCGCGCGAGCCCGGTCGACCGCAACCATCTCCAGGTTGCCGCCGCCAACGGTCGCCCAGGTGCGTTCAGCACCGACGACCATCTTGGCGCCCGCCTCACGCGGCGAGTGCCCACGCACGGACACCACCGTCACCAGTACGCCGGGAAGGCGTTGCTCCCGGAGGCGTTGAACTGCTCGCATCCAGTCCATGTCGGCTTTCACACTCCACTCAGGCTGGAGGGGGAAGGGGAGGGGGAGGGGGCCGCCTCGCCCCGGCCGCGAGCGGCTTCGCCGCTGCGGGCGCCACCGCCGCTGGCGTCATCGTCGCGGCCGCGGCTCGCGCCTCCGCCGGTGGCGTCGTCGTCGTGGCTGGGGCTCGCGCCTCCGCCGGTGGCGTCGTCGTCGTGGCTGGGGCTCGCGCCTCCGCCGGTGGCGTGGGCGGGGGTCTCTGCCGAGCGGGCTTTTTCGAGTGCCCAGAAGACGGCTTCCGGGGTTGCTGGGGACGGGAGGTCGACGCTCGTTCCCGCCGGGCCGAAAGCTGCCGCCGCCTGGCGGAGAGCCTCGCGGACCGAGAAGGCGAGCATCAGTGGGGGTTCGCCGACGGCTTTCGAGCCGTAGACGGCGCCGTCCTCGTGGGCCTTCTCCAGCAGGTGGACGTTGAACACCTGTGGCATCTCCGAGAAGCTCGGCAGCTTGTACGTGCTCGCCGCCTGCGTCGCCAGGCGGCCGCGGTTCGGGCCGTCGGACTCGTCCCAGCGCAGGTCCTCCAGGGTCAGCCAGCCGGCGCCCTGGACGAAGCCGCCCTCGATCTGGCCGACGTCGATCAGCGGGCTCAGGCTGTCGCCGACGTCGTGGACGATGTCGACGCGGCGCAGCGTGTAGGCGCCGGTGAAGCCGTCGACCTCGACCTCGGCGGCCGCGACGCCGTACGCGAAGTACTTGAACGGTTCGCCGTGCATCGCGTTGGCGTCCCAGTGCAGTCCCTCGGTCCGGTAGAACCCGGCGGCCCAGAGCTGGACCCGCTGGAAGTACGCGGCGCTGACGATGTCCTCCCAGCGCACTGCCTCACCGGACAGCCCGCGGGCGATCCCGTCGTTGAACCGCACGTCGTGCGGGCTGATCCCGAGGCGCGCGCCCGCGACCTGTTCGAGCCGTTCGCGGATCTGCTCGCACGCGTTCTTGATCGCCGCGCCGTTCAGGTCGGCGCCCGAGCTGGCCGCGGTCGCGGACGTGTTGGGCACCTTGTCGGTCCGCGTCGGCGCCAGCCGCACCCGTTCCAGCGGTACGCCGAGCGTCGTGGCCGCGACCTGCAGCATCTTCGTGTGCAGCCCCTGGCCCATCTCCGTGCCGCCGTGGTTGATCAGCACCGAGCCGTCCTTGTAGACGTGCACCAGCGCACCGGCCTGGTTGAACGCGGTCAGGTTGAACGAGATCCCGAACTTCACCGGCGTCGCCGCGACCGCGCGCCTGCGGTTCGGATGCGTCGCGTTGAACCGCGCGATCTCCTCCTGCCGCCGCGCGATCTCGCCGTTGCGCAGCACCTCGCTCCAGCAGGCTTCGAGCCGCTCCGCGTGCCGAACGGGTTGCCCGTACGGCGTGAGGTGGCCGGGCTGGTACAGGTTGCGCCGCCGCAGCTCCATCGCGTCGTACCCGAGCAGCGGCGCGCACCGCCCGAGCAGGTCCTCGATGACGAGCATCCCCTGCGGACCGCCGAACCCGCGGAACGCGGTCTGCGAGGTCTTGTTCGTCTTGGCGATCTGCCCGTCGACCCGCACGTTGGGGATCCAGTACGAGTTGTCGATGTGACACATCGCGCGAGCCAGTACGGGCTCGGACAGGTCGAGGCTCCAGCCGCCGTCCGCGGTGAGCGTGGCGTCGAGCGCGACGATCCGGCCCTGGTCGTCGAACCCGGCCCGCCACCGGCTGTGGAAGCCGTGGCGCTTGCCGGACATCGTGACGTCCTGGGTGCGGTTGAGCCGCAGCCGGACCGGCCGACCGGTCAGCGTCGCCCCGAGCGCGGCGATCGCAGCGAACCCGTGCGGCTGCATCTCCTTGCCGCCGAAGCCGCCACCCATCCGCAGGCACTGCACGGTCACCGCGTGGCTGGCGACGCCGAGAACGTGCGCGACGATCTCCTGCGTCTCCGATGGGTGCTGCGTGCTGCTCTGCACGAAGATCTGCCCGCCCTCGTCGACGAGCGCGAGCGCGACGTGGGTCTCCAGGTAGAAGTGCTCCTGCCCGGCGAACTCGAACTCGCCGTCGAACACGTGCGCCGCACTGTCGAAGGCTGCCTCGACGTCGCCGTGCTCGAGGTGCCTGCCGGTGCCCTGGAAGTTGCCCGCGGCAATGGCTTCCCGGACGGTCACGAGCGAGGGCAGTGACTCGTAATCGACCTCGACCGCCGCCGCGCCGAGTCGCGCGGCCTCCAGCGTTTCGCCGAGGACCCAGCAGATCGCGTGCCCGTGGAACATTACCTCGGTGCTGGGGAAGAGCGGCTCGTCGTGCTTCACACCGGCGTCGTTGACCCCGGGCACGTCTTCGGAGGTCAGGACACGGACGACACCTGGTACGTCGTACGCCGGCTTGACCCGCAGCTCGACGATCCGGGCGTGCGCGTGCGGTGCCTGGACCGGGTAGGCGTGCAGGACGTCCTTGGTCCGGACGACGAGGTCGTCGGTGTAGAGGGCCTCGCCGGTGACGTGCAACGCGGCGCTCTCGTGCGGCAGCGGGACGCCGACCACTGACTGGGCTGGGCGCTCGGACAGCTGGCTCATGCGCTGACCTCCTCCTCGGCTTCGAGGGACTGGGCGTGGAAGCGGAGCAGCGACTGGCCGAGCATCGCCGACCGGTACGACGCGCTCGCGCGGTGGTCGTCCATCGGGGTGCCTTCGGTCGCCATCACGGCGGCGGCCTCGCGGATCGTGCGCTCGGTCCACGGGCGGCCGATCAGGGCTTGCTCGGTCGCGGTGGCGCGCAACGGGGTGGCGGCGACGCCGCCGAGTCCGATGCGGGCTTCGCTGATCAGGCCGTCGGCGACGCCGAGGGCGTACCCGACGGCCACGCTGGAGATGTCGTCGAAGCGGCGCTTGGCGATCTTGTGGAATGCGGTCAGCGGGGCGAGCGGCAGGGGGACAAGGATCGCGCGGATCAGCTCGTCGGGGGTCTTGAGGGTCTGCCGGTAGCCGGTGAAGTAGTCGGCCAGGGCAACTGTTCGCTCGCCGCGACGGGACGCGAGGACGAGCTGGGCGTCGAGCGCGAGCAGGGCCGGCGGAGTGTCGCCGATCGGTGAACCGGTGCCGAGGTTGCCGCCGATGGTGGCGCCGTTGCGGATCAGGCGCGAGGCGAACTGCGGGAAGAGCTGCCCGAGCAGCGGGACCCGGCCGGCGAGCATCCGCTCGATCTCGGTGAGGGTGAGCGCGGCGCCGATTCTGACCTGCCGGTCATCGATCTCGAACTCGCGGAGCTCGGCAAGCCGGTCGACGGCGACGACGAGCGGGGACCGGAGCCCACGCAGATTGACCTCCACCCCGGCATCGGTCGACCCGGCAACGATCTTCGCTTCCGGACTCTCGGCCAGCAGTTCCAGTACGTCGTGCAACCGTTCCGGACGAACGAACTCGGCACCACCGGACACCAGCCGAGTCACCGCGGGCGGGGGAGGAGGCAACGACCGCCGAGCTGCCAACGTGTCGTTCTCCTCCGGATCACCGAGGGCGTACGCAGCGTCCCGAATCGGCCGATACCCGGTACACCGGCACAAGTTCCCACTGAGCGCATGCAGGTCGAATCCGTTCGGCCCGTGCTCGTGGTCATCGCCGGTCCCGCCGGTGCTCCCAAGGCCCAGGCCGCCCGGCGCGCGCAGCGCGCCGGGCAGGCCGTCGGCCGGGCGGGCCGCGTCCTCACCACCCACCCCGCCGCGCCCGCCGGCGCAGCCGGCGGGCGCGGCGGTCGCCGTACGGGCTGGGCGGTAGTACTCGGCGACCATGCTGCAGATGAAGCCGGGGGTGCAGAAGCCGCACTGGGAGCCGCCGCGGACTGCCATCTCCTGCTGGACGGGGTGGAGGGACGAGCTGCTGCCCAGGCCCTCCGACGTGATGACTTCCTGGCCGTCCAGGGCGGCGACCGGGACGAGGCACGCGTTGATCGCGGTCCACTCGGTGGGGCTGTCGATGCCCGGTCGGGCGACCAGGACCGAGCAGGCGCCGCACTCGCCTTCGGCGCAGCCTTCCTTTGCGCCGGTCAGGCCGCGGTCGCGGAGCCAGTCCAGGGTGGTGGTGTGGACCGCGGCGCCGTCCAGCGAGACGTCGGCGCCGTTGACCTTGAGGTTCGTGCTCATCGGTTGCTGCTCCAGCGGGTCCTTGCACTGTGGATGGGGTTGGCGTCGCTCAGGAAGTCGTCGAAGCGGTAGCCGGCGATCTTCGCGATCTCCAGCAGCGCGGCGGCGTGCTCCTGGTTCTCGCAGTTGCCGAGCCGATCGCGGCCCTGCTCGACGATCCGCGTGAACGAGTCCGCGTCCCGGACCGAGATCACCAGCGGGAAGCCGAAGCGTTCGCGGTACTGATCGGTGATCGCCGCCAGCTCGTCGCGCTCGGGCTCGGCCAGGAAGGTGAGCCCGCGGGTGGCCTGGTCCCGCAGCGACGCCTCGCCGCTCAGACCGTCGGCGACGAACTGCGACCCGAGCTGCGGGTACGACTCGATCAGCTCCCGCTGCTCCTCGACCGACCCGGAGAACAACGCCTCCTGGAACGACCGCCGCAGTGCATGGGTGTCGGTGAACGGCCGCATCTCCCACGCCCGCTCGACCATCCACCGCGGCCCCTGGAACAGGTCGGCGAACGTCTCGACGAACTGCGGCTGCGTCATCTTGTTCACCTGATCCAGCCGTACGGCGCTCGACCCCGGCTGCCCGGCGACCGCCGGACCGAAGTCCTTGCCGACGTGGTGGAACAGCAGGTTCAGCAGGATCGCGGTCAGGCTGCCGAGCGTGATGCCGCTGCCGAAGATGATCTCGGCCCAGTCGGGCACGGCCTGGGCGACCTGCGGCTGCGCGGTGACGTACATGGCCAGCCCGACGCTGGTCGCGACGATCACCACGTTGCGGTGGTCGTGGAAGTCGACCTTGGTCAGGGTCTGGAAACCGACGACCGCCACGGTCGCGAACATCGCCAGCGCGGCGCCACCGAGCACCGGGTGCGGGATGCCGGCCACGATCGCGCCGGCCTTGGGCAGCAGGCCGAGCAGGATCATGATCACGCCGGCCGCGGCGACCACCCAGCGGCTCTTCACCCGGGTGAGCCGGACCAGGCCGACGTTCTCGGCGAAGCAGGTGTACGGGAAGGAGTTGAAGATGCCGCCGATCGTGGTGGCCAGGCCGTCGGCGCGCAGGGCCCGGGCGATGTCCTCGCGGCCGATCCGCTTCTCGACGATCTCACCGGTCGCGAACACGTCTCCGGTGGTCTCGACCGCGGTGATCAGCATGACGACGACCATCGAGATGATCGCGGCGATCGAGAACTGCGGCCAGCCGAAGTAGAAGGGTGTGGTCACCCCGACCCACCCGGAGTCGGCGACGGCACCGAAGTGGGCGTCCCCGAGCGCCCACGCGACCAGCGTGCCGACAACCAGGCCGACCAGGACGGCGACCGTCGCCATGAATCCCTTGAACACCCGCTGGATCAGCACGATCAGTCCGAGCGTGCCCAGCGCGTACGCGAGGTTCTTGCCGCTGGTCGGGTCCGAGGTCGGCCCGGCGCCGCCGGTGGCGTCCCCGGCCGCGACCGGCAGCAGCGCCAGGCCGATGATCGTGATCACCGAGCCGGTGACGACCGGCGGGAAGAAGCGGATCAGCCGGCTGAAGAAGGGTGCCATGAAGAACGTCGCGAGACCGGCTACCAGCACGGCGCCGTAGATGACGAGCAGTCCGTCGGTGCCGCCCCCGGCGGCCATGCCGATCGCGATCATCGGCGACACGGCGGTGAACGTCACGCCCTGCAGCAGCGGCAGCCGGACGCCGACCTTCCAGAACCCGACCGACTGGATGATCGAGGCGATGCCGCAGGTGAACAGGTCGGCGTTGATCAGGTGCACGAGCTGCTCGGTGCTGAGCCCGATCGAGTTCGCCAGCAGGATCGGGACGATCACCGCGCCGGCGTAGAACGCGAGCACGTGCTGGGTGCCGTAGACGGCCAGCCGTCCGGGGGACATCACTTCGTCGACGGGATGACGTGGTGCCTGGCGGCGGGGGCGCAGGGCTGCCTTCATCGAACACCCTCCAAGGGGTCGGCGGCGGGGATTGTGACCTGCACGACAGCTTGCGTTCACCCCGTGGTCCCGGGCTAGCGAGGAACCTCCGAAGTTCGCCCGTCGCGGCGCCCCCGGTTCTGTGCGATCACCCAAAGGGCGCGGGTCAGAGCGACTTGAGCGCCAGGAACACGTCGATCTTGTCCTCGAGCTGCGACAGATCGCGATCGGTCAGTTGCTCAACGCGTTCGATCCGGTACCGGACCGTGTTGACGTGCAGGTGCATCGCCTCGGCGGTGCGGGCCCACGAACCCGAGCAGGCCAGGAACTCGCGCAACGTCGCGAGTAGCTCGCCGCCGGTCTTGCGGTCGTGCTCGAGCACCGGGCCGAGCACGCGGTGCGTGTACGTCCGCCGTACGTCGTCAGGCACCGTGGCGAGCAGGAGCACGTGGGACGCGACCTGGTCCGAGGTCACCACCGACACCGGGGTGATTCCGGCGCGGGCGACGCGGTGGGCGAAGCGTGCTTCCTCCAGGGCGCCGGACAGTGCGTCGACGGAGGTCTCGCCGCTGATGCCGACGGCAACCCGCGACCGGCCCAGGCCGGGGGCGAGCCGGCCGAAGGCGCGGCGCAGCAGCTCCGGCAGATCAGGGGCCCAGGGCAACAATCCGATCAGCAGTCCGTCGCGCCCGGGCGCGACGGTCGCGGGGCCGGCGGCGCCGGGGGCTCCCCCGGCGCGCGGCGCGCCGCCGAGGCCGCCCGGCCCCACGGTTCCGGCCACGTCCTCGAAGACGGTGATCGCCACCTCGGCGGCTCCGGCGTCCCGTGGGGCCTGGTCGGCGGGTTGCGGGGTGTGTAGCTCGGCGACGACCACCACCATCGGCCGGTCGGGTTGCGCACCCGCCTGCCGCAGCCGGGTGGTGACCTCGGGCAGTGGTCCGCCGGACTCGACCAGGCTCAGCGCGTCGGCCATCAGTGGACGCAGGGCGAGCCGGCCCTCGTCTCGTCGTACGCGATCGAGGGCGCCGATCGCGCACAACTCGTGCACGGTCTCCACCTGGTCGCGGGGCCACTGCGAGTGGTCGCCCTCGATCACCAGCAGCCAGGCGGTCAGCCGGTTGCCGAGACCCGATCCGACGGGGAACACGCTGTACGCCGCGTCGCCCGCCTCGGCCACGGCCGGCGTACGGTCGGCCGTCAGGAACCGGCGGGTGACCGCGTCGAGGGTCTCGTCGTCCAACGGCTCAGGACCCGGTACGACGTGCCGCCCGGTCGGCGTGATCACCCGGCAGGTGTGCCCGATGTCGGTGGAGATCTGCGCCGCGAGCTCGTCGAGGCTGCGCCCGGACGCGATCGCGGACAGCAGTTGGCGCTGGCGGACCAGGCTCGCCGACAACCGGGCTCCGCTGTCGGTGGCGGCCGCGACGTACTCGGTGACGTCCGCGAAGGCGACCTCCGTCGGGACCTCGGCCAGCGTCAGGTGGTGGCGACGGCAGGCCGCGATCAGGTCCTCGGGGATCGTGCCGAACAGCGCCTTGCCGGCCAGGATCGTGGTCGCGCCCCGCCCGGCGACCGACGCGACGAAGGTCTCGCTGTCGGTGGGACCGCGGCGCCAGACCAGACCGGTCAGGACCAGTTCACCGCCGCTGAGGTAGTTGCCGGGCTCGAGCAGGTCGGTGGTGACGAGCCGGCCGATCGGGCGGTCGGACGTCTCCTGCGCCTGGTGCAGCAGACGCAGACCGAGCTCCGGTGCGCCGAAGAGTTCGGACAGCAGCATGGTGGTCACCTCCCGCCCCTTTGGAGAAACCTACAGCGCCCGGGGCGCTTGACGCTGCCGGTGCAGGCAACTTATCGTCCTTTCGCAGAACAGAAACAATATTCCACAATGCGGAAGAAGAGGCGTGATGATGCTCCGCTACACGGTGAATTGCTCGATCCTGTTCACCGAGCTCCCGCTGCTCGAACGACCGGCCGCCGCGCGGACCGCCGGGTTCGACGCGGTCGAGTTCTGGTGGCCGTTCGCCGAGGCCGTGCCGGCCGACGCCGAGATCGATGCGTTCGTGCGGGCGGTGGAGGACGCCGACGTCCAGTTGACCGGACTCAACTTCTTCGCCGGCGACATGCCCGGTGGCGACCGCGGGCTGGTGTCGTGGCCGAAGCGGGCCGGGGAGTTCCGCGACAACATCGACGTCACCGTCGGCATCGGTGAGCGGCTCGGGTGCGGGGCGTTCAACGCGCTGTACGGCAACCGCGTCGACTCGGCCAAGCCCGCCGAGCAGGACGAGCTGGCGATCGAGAACCTCGGGCTCGCGGCTCAGGCTGCTGGACGCATCGGAGCTGTCGTACTGGTCGAACCGGTGAGCGGCGCCGAGCGGTATCCGCTGCTGACCGCGGCCGATGCGCTGGCCGTGATCGACCGCGTGCAAGCGGCGTACGACGTACCGAACCTCGGGCTGCTCGCGGATCTCTACCACCTCGCGGTCAACGGCGACGACGTCGACCAGGTGATTGCCCGGCACATCGATCGGATCGCGCACGTGCAGATCGCCGATGCGCCCGGTCGCAACGAACCCGGGACCGGCACGCTCCCGCTGCAGGCGCAGCTGAGCGCCCTCGAAGCCGGCGGCTACACCGGCCTGGTCGGGCTCGAGTACAAGCCCTCGACCACCACCCTCAAAAGCTTCGACTGGAGATTCTGATGACGAACATCGCTTTCATCGGCCTCGGCATTATGGGCAGCCCGATGGCCGTGCACCTCGCGAACGCCGGACACCGGGTGACCGGCTACAACCTCGACATGGAGCGCGCCAAGCCGCTGGTCGCGGCCGGTGGCGTGGCCGCGGACTCGATCGCGGACGCTGTCAAGGACGCGGACGTGGTCTGCTTGATGGTGCCCGACTCGCCGGACGTCGAGCTGGTGCTCGCCGGGCCGGACGGGGTCTTCCAGAACGCGCCGACCGGTGCCCTGGTCATCGACTTCTCCAGCATCCGGCCGGACGTCACCATCGGCCTTGCCGCGCAGGCTCGTGCCAACGGATTCCGGTTGCTGGACGCACCTGTTTCCGGAGGTCAGGCCGGCGCGGAGAACGCGGCGCTGTCGATCATGGTCGGCGGTGAGGCGGAGGACTTCCAGACCGCGAAGCCGTTGTTCGACCGGGTCGGCAAGACGGTCGTCCACGTCGGCGGGAACGGCGCCGGCCAGACCGTGAAGGCCGCGAACCAGCTGATCGTTGCCTCGAACATCCAAGCGCTGTCGGAGGCCGTCGTCTTCCTCGAGGCGTACGGCGTCGACACCAAGGCCGCGCTGGAGGTGCTCGGCGGAGGGCTGGCCGGTTCGGCGGTGCTGAACCAGAAGAAGGAGAACATGCTCTCGCGGACCTTCGAGCCGGGGTTCCGGATCGACCTGCACCACAAGGACATGGGGATCGTCACCGCGGCCGCGCGGGAAGCCGGCGTCGTCGTACCGCTGGGTGCGCTGGTCGCTCAGCTCGTCGCGTCGGCTCGTACGAACGGTGACGGTGGGCTCGACCACTCGGCGCTGCTGCGTGGTGTCGAGCGACTGTCCGGCAAGGCGGTCAGCTGATGGCCAGGATGCGCGCGGTCGACGCCGCGGTCCTGATCCTGGAGAAGGAGGGATCGACGCAGGCGTTCGGACTGCCCGGTGCCGCGATCAACCCGTTCTACAGCGCGATGCGCAAGCACGGCGGGATCAAGCACGTGCTGGCCCGCCACGTCGAGGCCGCCTCGCACATGGCCGAGGGCTACACGCGGGCCACCGCAGGCAACATCGGCGTCTGCATCGGTACGTCGGGGCCGGCCGGGACCGACATGATCACCGGCCTGTACTCGGCGTCGGCCGACTCGATCCCGATCCTGTGCATCACCGGGCAGGCGCCGGTGGCGAAGCTGCACAAGGAGGACTTCCAGGCCGTCGACATCGCGTCGATCGCCAAGCCGGTGGCCAAGTGGGCCGTGACGGTGATGGAGGCGGCGCAGGTCCCGGGGACCTTCCAGAAGGCGTTCTGGTTGATGCGGGAGGGGCGGCCGGGACCGGTGCTCGTCGACCTGCCGGTCGACGTCCAGCTGGCCGAGATCGACTTCGACATCGACACGTACGAGCCACTGCCGGTGACGCGGCCCGCTGCTTCGCGGGCGCAGGTCGCGCGGGCGCTGGAGATGCTGAACGCTGCCGAGCGGCCGTTGATCGTGTCGGGTGGTGGGGTGATCAACGCGGATGCCTCCGCGTTGCTGGTCGAGTTCGCCGAGCTGGTGGGCGTTCCCGTCGTACCGACGTTGATGGGGTGGGGGACGATTCCCGACGACCATCCGCTGGCGGCCGGGATGGTCGGGCTGCAGACGGCGCACCGGTACGGGAACGCGACGCTGCTGGCCTCGGACTTCGTGCTCGGGATCGGGAACCGGTGGGCGAACCGGCACACGGGTTCGCTCCCGACGTACACCGAGGGCCGGAAGTTCGTGCACGTGGACATCGAGCCGACGCAGATCGGGCGGGTGCTGGCACCGGACTACTCGATCGTGTCCGACGCTGCCGCTGCGTTGGCGGTGTTTGTCGAGGTCGCTCGGGAGTGGGCGGCCGACGGGCGGTTGGTGGACCGGTCGGCGTGGGTCGCGGAGTGCGCGGGGCGTCGTACGGCGTTGCAGCGCAAGACGCACTTCGACAACGTGCCGATCAAGCCGCAGCGGGTGTACGAGGAGATGAACCGGGCGTTCGGGCCGGAGACGCGTTACGTTTCGACGATCGGGCTGTCGCAGATCCAGGCGGCGCAGATGCTGCACGTCTACAAGCCGCGGCACTGGATCAACGCCGGCCAGGCCGGGCCGTTGGGGTGGACCGTGCCGGCGACGCTCGGGGTTGCCGTGGCGGATCCGGACTCGACGGTGGTCGCGCTGTCGGGCGACTACGACTTCCAGTTCCTGATCGAGGAACTGGCGGTGGGGGCGCAGTTCCAGATCCCGTACATCCACGTGGTGGTGAACAACTCCTACCTCGGGCTGATCCGGCAGGCGCAGCGGGGGCTGGAGATGGACTACTGCGTGCAGCTGTCGTTCGACAACATCAACAGTCCTGAGGTCGGTGGGTACGGTGTCGATCACCTGAAGGTGGCCGAGGGGCTCGGGTGCAAGGCGCTGCGGGTGACGGCGCCGGACGAGATCCTGCCGGCGCTGGAGCAGGCCAAGAAGCTGATGGTCGAGTTCCGGGTGCCGGTCGTGGTGGAGGTCATCCTGGAACGGGTGACGAACGTCGCGATGGGCACCGAGATCGACGGGGTCGTCGAGTTCGAGGAGCTCGCCACAGAGCCCGGGGACGCGCCGACCGCGATCGCCGCGCTCAGCTGATGCGGGTGCTGGTTGCCTCCGACAAGTTCAAGGGCACGCTGACCAGCGCGGAGGTCGCGGCCGCGGTCGCCGACGGCGTACGGCGGTCCCGGCCGTCCGCCGTCGTCGAGTCGGTCCTGATCGCCGACGGCGGCGACGGCACACTGGCCGCCGCGGTCGCGGCGGGGTTCGAGCTGGTCCCGGTCACGGCCAGTGGGCCTACGGGGGAGCCGGTCTCGTCAGGGTTTGCGCGCCGGGGGGAGGCGGCGTCTCCGGGCCTTGCGGGCCGGGGTGAGGTGTCTCCGGGCGTTGCGCGCCGGGGCGCGACCGCGGTGGTCGAGTTGGCGGACGTGTCCGGCTTGATCCGCCTGCCCGGCGGCGTTCTCGCGCCTCTCACGGCGAGCTCCCGAGGCACCGGCGAAGTGATCGCCGCTGCCGTCGAGGCCGGTTGCACGCGAGTGATCCTGGGCATCGGCGGCAGCGCGAGCACCGACGGGGGAGCCGGCCTCCTCCGCGCGCTCGGCGCCCGGCTGCTGGACGCCTCCGGCGCCGAGGTCCCCGAGGGCGGAGCGGCGCTGGCCGACGTGGTCTCGGTGGAGTTGGAGGCGCTGCACCAGCGGACGAACGGGATCGAGGTGGTGGTCGCCTGCGACGTGGACAACCCACTCACCGGCCCGTCGGGCGCGGCGGCGACCTACGGGCCGCAGAAGGGTGCCGGGCCTGAGCAGATCGACGTACTGGACAGAGCGCTTGAGCACTGGGCCGGGCTGGTTGCTCCTGAACTGCGTGACACGCCGGGTGCTGGGGCGGCCGGTGGTGTTGGGTTCGCTGCGCTTGCGGTGCTGGGGGCCGAGCTTGTGCCTGGGATTGAGTTGGTGCTGGATCTCGTCGGCTTCCGCGAGCGGCTCCACGGAGTGGATCTGGTGGTGACCGGCGAAGGAGCCCTGGACGAGCAGACCCTCCACGGCAAGGCTGTTGCCGGCGTCGCCTCGGCAGCGAAGGCCGCAGGCGTTCCGGTCGTGGCTGTTTGTGGAACCAACCGGTTGGACGGCGCTCGGCTGCGGGCGGCCGGGATCTCGGCGGTGTACGCGTTGACCGACCTGCAGCCTGACGTGAGCCGTTGCATCGCGGATCCCGTGCCGCTGCTCCGCGGGCTCGGGGAACGGATCGGCCTACGATGAGTTCGACCGAGAGGGGCGGCGTATGAGCTCGCTGGACCGTGTCATCCAGGCCCGCAGAGTCGTCACGCCTGCGGGGGAGCAGGCGCTTGCCGTCGGCATCGAAGGCGGCCGGATCGCCGTCGTCGCGCCGTACGGAACCGACCTCGCCGCCGTGCACCTCGTCGAGCTGAACGACGACGAGGTGCTGATGCCCGGCGTCGTCGATACCCACGTGCACGTCAACGACCCCGGCCGGACCGCGTGGGAGGGCTTCACCAGCGCGACCCGAGCGGCCGCGGCCGGTGGGGTGACGACGATCGTCGACATGCCGCTCAACAGCATCCCGCCGACCTGCGACGTCCCGGCATTGGAGCTGAAGCGGAAGACCGCCGAGCGGCAGGCGTACGTCGACGTCGGGTTCTGGGGCGGTGCGATCCCGGGCAACCTCGCCGACCTGCGCCCGCTCCATGAGGCCGGCGTGTTCGGGTTCAAGTGCTTCCTGCTGCACTCGGGCGTCGACGAGTTCCCGCCGCTCGACCCCGCCGAGCTCGAAGCGGCGATGCGTTCCATCGCGAGCTTCGACGGACTGCTGATCGTCCACGCCGAGGACGCGCACCACATCACCACAGCCCCGACCGGCCCGGCGTACGACGGTTTCCTGCAGTCCCGCCCCCGCGCGGCGGAGAACGCCGCGGTCGCCGGGGTGATCGCGCTGGCTCGGCGTACCGGTTGCCGGGTCCACATCCTCCACATCTCCAGCGCCGAGGTCCTCCCGCTGCTCGCCGAAGCGCGAGAGGACGGCGTCAGGATCACCGCGGAGACCTGCCCGCACTACCTGACCTTCTCGGCCGAGGAGATCCCCGCCGGCGCCACGCCGTACAAGTGCTGCCCGCCGATCCGCGAGGCCGCGAACCGCGAGCTGCTCTGGCAGGGCCTGCGCGACGGCTTGATCGACCTGGTCGTCTCGGACCACTCGCCGTCGACGGTCGACCTCAAGCACCTCGACACCGGCGACTTCGGCACCGCCTGGGGCGGCATCGCGTCGCTCCAGGTCGCCCTCCCCGCGGTCTGGACCCAGGCCCGGCGTCGCGGCTTCGGGCTCACCGACATCGCCCGCTGGATGAGCCAGGCACCTGCTGCCCAGGCGGGACTCACCCGCAAGGGCCGGATCGAGCCCGGGTCCGACGCGGACTTCTGCGTCTTCGCCCCCGACGACGCCTTCGTGGTGAACGCCACGACCCTGCAGCACAAGAACGCCGTCACCCCGTACGCCGGATGGCCGCTCGCCGGTGTGGTCCGCCGTACGTGGTTGCGCGGCGTACCGATCGACATCGACGCCGACCCGAGCGGTCGGCTGCTGAACAGAGGAGACCAACGATGAACCAGCCGCGCTACTACTCGCCGGCCGGCGGACACCCCGCCCAGACCGAGCTCACCACCGACCGCGCGGTCTTCACCGAGGCGTACGCCGTCCTTCCGCGCGGCACGATGCGCGACATCGTCACCAGCCAGCTCCCGTTCTGGGACAACACCCGGCTCTGGGTCCTGGCCCGGCCGCTGTCGGGCTTCGCCGAGACGTTCTCGCAGTACATCGTCGAGGTCGCCCCTGGCGGCGGCAGCGACCGCCCCGAGACCGATCCCGGCGCGGAGGCCGTCCTGTTCGTTGTCGAAGGCAACGTTGTGCTCACCGCCGACGGCGAGAAGCACGAGCTGGCGCCCGGCGGGTACGCGTTCCTCCCGCCCGGCACCGACTGGACGCTGCGCAACACCAGCGACCAGGTCGCCCGCTTCCATTTCCTCCGCAAGGCCTACGAGCACATCGACGGCATCGACGTACCGCCGGTTCTCGTCACGAACGAGACCGAGGTCGAAGGCCTCGAGATGCCCGGCACCGAGGGCCGCTGGAAGACCCAGCGTTTCGTCGACCCGAACGACGTCCGCCACGACCTGCACGTCAACATCGTCACCTTCGAACCCGGCGGCGTGATCCCGTTCCCCGAGACCCACGTGATGGAGCACGGCATCTACGTCCTCGAGGGCAAGGCCGTCTACCTGCTCAACAAGGACTGGGTCGAGGTCCAGGAAGGCGACTTCCTCTGGCTCCGCGCCTTCTGCCCCCAAGCCTGCTACGCCGGCGGCCCGACCCGCTTCCGCTACCTCATCTACAAGGACGTCAACCGCCACCCGAAACTGCCCCGCTAGACCGCTTACCGTGCGGGTATGACTTCTGACTTCGAGGTGGCGCCGGACATCCACAGTCCTGAGGAGAGGGTCCGGTACGAGCGGGGGGCCGCGGTGCTGAACGCGGTGGACGGGGGTGCGGCGCCGGGGGTGATGGAGGCGCTCGGGGACGTCGCGCCGGCGATGGCTCATCACATCGTGGCGTTCGGGTTCGGGGACATCTACTCGCGGCCGGGGCTGGATCCGAAGCAGCGGCAGTTGGTGACGCTGGGGATCCTGACCGCGCTCGGTGGGTGTGAGCCGCAGTTGGAGGTGCACGTGCGGACTGGGCTGAACGTGGGGTTGTCGCCGACCGAGATCGTGGAGGCACTGACGCACGCGGCGGGGTACTGCGGGTTCCCGCGGGCGCTGAACGCGATCTTCACCGCCAAGAAGGTGTTCGCCGAGCGGGGTCTGCTGCCGGTGGCCGACTAGGGGGTGTCTCCCAGTTCCCGCCTACTGCGCGGCACTCGGCACGGCACCTCGAAGCACTGGAGCAAAGCCCACGATGGAAAAACATCGAGGGCTTCACTCCAGCACTCCGAGCTACCGCACCGAGCACCTGCTCGCTACGGCGGGAACTGGGAGACACCCCCTAACGCTTAAGGTATGGCCTGTGCCTGATCACTCCCGGAGACCGCGTGTGCTCGACGTCCTTGGCGTGGGGGAGGCGTGGGAGGTGCCGAACGCGTGGGTCGATGGGGTCCGCGGACGGCTGCGGGCGTGGGGCGATGACGCGGACGCGCTGCGGCCGGGGGTGTTTCCGGACTTCGTGGACGGTACGCCGGCCGCCGTGTGGTTCGCGCACCAGGTGGCGCCGCTGCTGGCCGGATGGGTTCCGGTACTGCGGGGCGAGTACGCCGACCTCGGCGCCGTACTGACTCGGGAGTTCTACCGGCCGTCGGTGCGGCTCGGTGGGGACGGGTACGTCGTGCGTGTCGCGCCGACCGACTGGCCGCTGCAGGTGGTGTCGGGGGCTCGTGGGTTCCCCGAGGACGTGCGGGTGCAGGCGCTGCGGTTGTCGCGGGACGTGGTGAGCCTGTTCGTCGACGCGGCGCCGATGGCGGCCCGGGCCCGGGCGTTGACGTCCGCGTTCGACCGGGTGCTCGGGGACCGCGAGGCAACCCGGATGCACGCGGCGGCGGACTACGACACGATCGAGCAGTTCTGGCGGACCGCCGTACTGAGTGACGCGGAGCGGGTGGTGCTGCCGGAGCTCGGTGGGCCGTCGGCAGCGCTGCAGTACTCGCTCGACACGCTGCGGGACGTCCACGGGAAGCTGTCGGCGGTGGTTGCGGGCGACGAGGCGGGCGAGTTCGCGCAGCTGCTGGCGCGGATGGTTCGGGCGGCCGGGCTGCCGGGTCAGCCGGCGGCTGTCGGGCAGGTTCTCGGGGTCGCCGGGTGGGACGTCGAGTACGCGATCGCGGACCTCGAGAAGACCGGCTTCCGCACGCACGAGTGGCTGGCGCGGAACACGGCGTGGCTCGCGCGGGCGGTTTCCGAGGGCCACGAGGCGCTGGCGAGCGCCTGGGCGGCTGCGGCGACGCGGGTCTCGGTGCACCTGGCCGGCGTACTGGAGCGTGGGGCGTGGCCGGAGCCTGAGGTTCCGGATCTGGGCGCGTACGTCCGGTTGTTGGAGCGCCCGGCGGTGGTGGACGACTCGATCAAGCTGGTCTGGGGCGCGAAGAAGCAGGAAGCCAAGCCCGAGCAGCCGAAGGCCGCCGAGCCGCAGCAGCCCGTTGAACCGAAGCCCGTGCAGCCGAAGCCCGTGGTGCCGAGGATCGAGGAGCCGAAGGTCGTCGAGTCCGAGCCCCAGGAGCTCATCCTCCCCGATCCGCTGCCGCCCAACGCCGGTGCGATGGACGAGTTGGACGCGCTCGTCGGCCTGGAGTCGGTCAAGGACGCGGTCCGCCGGATGGTCGCCGAGATCAAGACCAACCTGCGCCGCCAGGAGTTCGGGCTGCCCGCGCAGGAGCGCGCCCGGCACATGGTGTTCGTCGGCAAACCCGGTACGGCGAAGACGACGATCGCCCGCCTGCTGGCCCGGATCTACAAGGAGCTGGGCGTGCTCGAGAGCGGGCACGTGGTCGAGGTCGACCGGTCCGACCTGGTCGGACCGACCGTCGGTACGACGGCGCCGATGACCGCGGCCAAGTTCCGCGAGGCGCTCGGCGGGGTGCTGTTCGTCGACGAGGCGTACACGCTGGTCCCCGAGGGCCAGCCGGGCGACTTCGGGCTGGAGGCCGTCGCCACGATCCTGAAGATGATGGAGGACCACCGCGACAAGTGCGTGGTGATCGTCGCCGGGTACCACCGTGAGATGCAGCGCTTCATGGAGTCGAACACCGGTCTGCAGTCGCGGTTCCCGAAGCTGCTGTCGTTCGCCGAGTACGACACCAACCAGCTGGTCGCGATCTTCGAGCTGCAGGCCCGGCAGCAGGGCATGGCCTACACGCACGACGTCCTGGTGCAGGTCCGCAAGGTGATCCCGCCCGCGCCGCGAGGCCACAACTTCGGTAACGGCCGCTTCATCCGCAACCTGCTCGAGGAAGCCATCTCCAACCAGGCGACCCGGCTCGCACGGCGCGATCCCGACACGCTGACCGAACGCGACCTGCGCGAGCTCCTCCCGGAGGACGTCAAGCCGGCCGCCTCGATGCGGGCCGAGGACTACCTTCTGCAGAAGCCCGGCACGTAGGCCTCGGCGGTCAGATACCTGGGACGCGCTCGCCCTCGCGCACCGGCCCCGGGGGAGTGCCCTCGCCGAACGGCTCACCACCAAGCGCCTCACGGCCGTGCGGCATCGACCAGTTCACCAGCTCGGGTCCCTTCGGGACGAGCTGGTTCGGGTTGATCGTGGTGTGCACGAGGTAGTAGTGCTGCTTGATCTGCTCGAAGTCGACGGTGTCGCCGAAGCCGGGCGTCTGGAACAGGTCGCGCGCGTACGCCCAGAGCACGGGCAGCTCGCTGAGCTTGTTGCGGTTGCACTTGAAGTGACCGTGGTAGACCGGGTCGAAGCGCACCAGCGTCGTGAACAGCCGAATGTCGGCCTCGGTGATCGTGTCGCCGACCAGGTACCTGGTGTCGATCAGCCGGTCCGACAGCCAGTCGAGCGCCTCGAACAGCTTGTCGTACGCCGCCTCGTACGCCTCCTGCGACCCGGCGAACCCGCACTCGTACACGGCGTTGTTGACATCGGTGTAGATGCGTTCGGCAACTTCGTCGATCTCGCCGCGCAACGCCTCCGGATACAGGTCGGGCGCACCCTCGCGCTGGTGGGCGGTCCACTCCGTCGACAGGTCGAGCGTCAGCTGCGCGAAGTCGTTGGTCACCACGGCACCGGTCGGCTCGTCGACGATCGCGGGCACCGTGATGCCCTTCGGGTAGTCCGGGTCGCGCCGGAAGTACGCGTCCTGCAGGCGCGGGATCTTCAGCACCGGGTCGACGCCGCCGGGGTCGAGGTCGAACGTCCAGCTCCGCTCGTCGTGCGTCGGGCCGCAGAAGCCGATCGACAGCGCGTCCTCGAGCCCGAGCAGCCGCCGGACGATGATCGCGCGGTTCGCCCACGGGCACGCGCGGGCGACCACCAGCCGGTAGCGGCCCGGCTCGACCGGGAAGCCGTCGCGGCCGTCCGCGGTGATCCGGGTGGCGATGTAGTCGGTGTCACGGTCGAACTCGTCGTTGGGGGGCACCCTTGCAGAGTTCCCCACCAACGACGAATTCACTCGGTCAGGCCGTCAGCCGCAGGTAGTCAACGTTGAACCCACCGGTCTCGCAGAACACGGTCAGGTCCTGCTCGCCCGCCGGCAGCGTGATCCGCGCGGTGACGGACTGGTACGTCGCCCAGCCACCGGTGTCCGGGATCGACAGCTTCGCGAGCACCGTGCCGGACGCGTCCCGCAGGGACACGGCGTCAGGGGCAACGGCTCCGCTCCCGTTCGCCGCGCGGAACTCGACCTGGTACGTCGCCGCCTGCTTCACGTCGAGCCGGTACTTCAACCAGTTCCCGGCCGCCGTCCAGCCGACGTTCTTGCCGCCGCTGGCCGACGGGTTGGTCTCGACGAAGTTCGCGCCGCCGTCGGTCCAGCCGCTCTGGGCGACGTACGCCTCGGCCTCGACCTTCTCGCCGACGGGTGTGCCCTTCGGGTTGACCGTAACGTGCAGCGTCACTTCGTCGTACGCCGCACCGTCGGTGACCCGGAGCTTGACGTCCTGCTTCCCGGCCGTTGCCGGGCGCAACGTCACCAGCCCGCTGCGCGCGTCGAGGGTGACGCCGGCCGGTAGGTCCTTCGCGTAGTAGGCGAGCCGGTCACGATCGCGGTCGGTCGCGGACAGTTGCACCTGCGTGGTCGCGTACTGGTCGGCGACGACGTCCGGCACGTCCTTCAGTACGGGCGCGCGGTTGTGGTGCTCCGACGGGACGTCGCCCTTCCAGCGGTACGTCGCGAACGAGTTCGCCGGCACGGTCGCCGTGAACGACTTCCCGGCCAGGACCACCCGCACGGTCGTCGGCGTCGCGTTCGCGTTGCCGAGGATCGCGACGAAGTCGTCGCCGCGGTCCTTGAACACGACGTTGCTGATGCCGTTGCTCGTGGCACTGGACTCGACCCGGGTGTGCTCCGGCCCGAGGTACCTGGCGAACTGGCCCATCGCGTAGAGCTCGTCGCGGACCGTGAAGGTCTTCGTGGTGGTGTCGACCTTGACCAGGCGGTTCGGCCACTTTGTCGTACGGCCGACCTCCTCCCAATCGATGTTGTTGTCGCGGGCCGACGTCCAGTGCAGCGTGCCGCCGTCCTGGTCGGTGGTCTGCGCCCACATCACGTACGACGACGCGTCCAGCCGGAAGTAGTCCAGGATCGTCGCCGGGTCGAGGTCGCTGGTCTCGGTCATGTGCACCGGCTTGCCGGTCTGCTCGTACGCGTCCCGCATCACCGTGGGATCACCCCAGTACGGGTGGAACGCGATCGCGTCGCTGGCCTGCTTCGTCTTCGGGTCGTTGAAGATCCGGTAGTAGTTCTTGGTCTCGGTGCTGTTCGGGTCGCGCCAGTCGTAGAAGTTGAAGTCGTGCACGTACAGCTCGGTGCCGAGCCCCGCGCGCCGGACCTCACGCTTGATCGCGACCGCGAGCTTCTGCTGCTGCTCGACGCTGATGTCCATCGCCGGGTAGACCACGTCGATGCCCGGCTCGTTGAGTAGGGTCAGCGCGTCGACCTTCACGCCGTACCTGGCGTACGCCTGGAGGTACTTGACGTAGTACTTCGCGAACACGTCGATGCAGTCGTCGCGCAGCTTGCCGACCTGGTAGTACGCCGTGGTGCTGCCGGGCTTGAGCGCGACCTCGCCGGTGAACCGGTTGTTGGTCTTCATCCAGGCCGGCGCGCTCCAGGCCGAGGCGAAGAACGTCGCCCGCGGGTTGTAGCGCTGGATCAGCTTGACCGTGTCGATGATGTGCGCGTCGACGTCGCGTTTGATCGAAAAATGCTCGAGGCCGAAGTCCTCGGTGACGCCGGCGGGCAGTTCGTCGTACGACCAGAACGGGAGGTGCTCGATCAGGTCCGGGCTGCCGATGGTCAGCCGGAAGCGGTCGAGGCCCGCGCCTTTCTTCGGGTCGACCAGCAGGCGGATCGCGCGGTCGCGCTCGGCCGGGGTCAGCTTCCACAGGTTCGACACGCTGGTCTCGTCGAGCGAGAAGCCGACGCCGGTGTACTTCTGCCGCAGCGTGCTCGGGTCGACGACCACGGTCGCGTCGGCGGCACCACCGTCGTCGCGGGTCACGTGGGTGGTCGGCAGGGGCTGCCAGGCCTGGTCGGCGCCGCTGGAGTAGGTGCCGGTGACGGCGGCACCACGATCGGGCCGGCCGGCGGTCGCCGGCAGCCCAGCAGCGGCCAGCACGCTCCCGGCCGCCAGCGCGACGACAACCGCCGCAGAGATGGAACGCCTCACGAAACCTCCTGGAACTGGGGCGGAAAGCGCTTGCACCCCGGACGGTACCGGCAGCATGCGCATTCCACATCCCCTCCACGGTTCCGGAACTTCACGTGGCACGCACGGCAAGCCACCTTGTGCACCGCTCAGCCATATTTCGGCGCGGGATGTGGCTGGGCGGTGCACAAAGTCGGAGGGGGCAGGGGTGGTCGTTCGGGATTGCGGAAGCCGAGTGTCCGGGACGGGGGTTAGGGTCCGGGGCATGGAGATGATGACGGGTCCGGAGATCGCCGCGGCGGGGCTGACTGATTGGCGCAAGCTGGGGCAGGGGATTCATGCCCGGTACGTCGTGGGGGACTTCGCGGCGGGAGCCCGGTTCGTCGGGGCGATCGCGGAGGCCGGTACGGCGTTCGGTCACCAGCCGCGGGTGACGCTGGGCGACACGTTCGTCGACCTCAAGCTGATCAGTGACGACGCGGTCTACGTCGTCGACGGGGTCGAGCACGTGGTGGAGTACACGACGCGCAAGGACCTCGATCTCGCGCAGCGGATCACCGAGATCGCGGCTGGGCAGGGTGTGCGGGCCGACCCGGCCGGGATCACCACGATCGAGCTTGCGCTCGACACCGCGAACGGGGCGAAGCTCGCGCCGATGTGGGCGGCGCTGCTGACCGGCGACACCGCCGCGGCCGGGCGGGGGACCATCTCGTCCGACGTACGGGATGCGACCGGGCGGGTGCCGATCCTGTGGTTCCAGGACACCGACGAGCACGAGACCCCGCGGCAGCGCTTCCACCTCGACGTCTGGGTGGCTCCCGAGTACGCCGAGCAGCGGATCGCCGCGGCCGTCGCCGCCGGCGGGACCGTCGTCGACGACAGCGAGGCCCCGTCGTACGTCGTGATCGCCGACCCGGACGGCAACAAGGCTTGCGTCTGCACGGATTCACTGGGCATCAGCCGCTAGCACCGGCGTACGGCGCCTCGCCGTGGCGAGGGTCGCCGTGGTGATGACGACGGCCGTGACGGCGACCGTCAGCCAGCCGGCGGTGTGGTTCATGCCCGGGCCGACGGCGGTCGCGATCCCGATGCCGAGGGCAACCATCACGGCGGTTCCGAGTTGGGCGGCGGTGTTGAGCAGTCCGGCGGCCGCCGCCTGCTCGTCGGCCGGAACGTCCGTGCCCAGCGTGTAGGCGGCGACCGCGCCGAGCCCGTTGCCGAGGCCGCTGAGCACCAGCGCGACGACCATCACCGGGATCTCCGGCGCGAGGACCACGCCCACCGCGCCGAGACCGATCAGGACCAGCCCGCCGAGCAGCACCCGGCGCGCGCCGCCTTTGACGAGCCGGGCCGCGAGCGCGGCACCGAGGACGACGGCGAAGCTGAACGGCAGGATCATCAGCCCGGCCGCGCCGGGGCCGAGCCCACGCGCGTCCTGGAACCACAGCGTCGTGATCACGATGAAGGTGCTGGTGGTCGCCGTGATCCCGAAGGACCCGATCACACCGCCGGCCGTGCCGTGCCGCCGCCAGATGCCGGGCGGGACCAGCGGACTCTTCGTGGAGCGCTCCCGGACGACGAGGAGTGGAACCAGAGCGATCGCCAGTACGACGAGCAGGCCCGCCGCGAGCCAGGAGGTCCCGGCCGCGTTGGCGGCGGCGACGAGTGCGCTGACGGAGAGGACCTGGAGAATCACCGAGCCGGCGTTCAGCGGCGTCGGTGTCCTCGGAGCGGCGGGACTCACCAGCCGTACGATCGCCAGCGCCAGTACGGCGGTCGCCGCGAGGTTCGCCCAGAAAATCACGCGCCAGCCGACGCTGCCGGTGACCAGTCCGCCGACCAGCAGCCCCGACGCGCCGGCCAGTCCACCGGTCGCGTTCCAGGCGGCCAGAGCGCGGTTACGCGATCGGCCCGGTTCGGTCGCTCCGATCAGCAGGACCAGGGCGTTCGGGATGCTGATCGCCGCGGCGACGCCTTGCAGGAGGCGGCCGACGACGAGCCAACTGACGGCCGGTGCGACCGCGCACAGGATCGAGCCGAGCGCGAACACCGTGAGCCCGGCCAGCAGGACCCGACGCGGTCCGCGGGCGTCGCCGAGTCTGGCTCCGAGCAGCAAGAGCCCGCCGAAGCCCACGGCGTACGCCGGAACCAGCAGGCCGGCCTGGGTCGGCGAGCCCTGCAGGTCCGCCAGCATCCGCGGCAGCGCGGCGACGACGACGGTGACGCCCATGACATCGACGAACTGCACCGCGCAGATGACGGCCGTCCGTGCTCGTTCCTGGCTCATCCCTCGACACTAGGTAACGCGTTTGGTTGCGTAAAGCATTAGCGTGTCGCGCTAGACTGCGACGATGGACGACGTACCGAGCTGGAGCTGGCTGGAGGGCCGGCCTGCGCTCGACTTCGTCAACACGGTGATCCGCCGGGGCTGGACCGAGATCGAGCTGATCCGTTCGCCGGCCGACCTGGACTCGTGGCTGGACGCGGCCGCCCTGCCGGCGCCACGCCCGGCGAAGGTGACCGCGCGCGACGTGGCCGACTTCCTCGCCGTACGGGATGCTGCGCTGCGGCTGCTGCGAGCGGCGGTCGGGCAGGGGGCGTGGGACGCAGGCGACACCGAGGTGTTGAACGAGGCACTGGCAGCGGCGCCGGAGGTCCTGGCGCTCGGGGACGAGCCGGGGGTTGTCGAGGCCCGGCCGGTCGGGTCGCCACGGCCGTTCACGTTGCTGCTGGCTCGGTTGGCCGGTGAGGTGCGTGATGTTCTGGTCGCGGGACCGGCTGAACTCGCCCTGTGTGACGCGCCGGGTTGCGGGCAGTTCTTCTTCCGGCGTCGGCCGAACCAGGCCTGGTGCGGTACGCCGTGCGGCAACCGGGCGCGGGTCGCACGGCACCACGGCCGAGGCTCCGCCGCGACCTGACGGAGCCTCAGTCGCTGCTCAGGCGGCAGTCGCCGCGGGCTGGAGCTGGTCGCGGAGGCCGGCGAGGATGCGGGTCAGGAGGCGGGAGACCTGCATCTGGCTGATGCCGAGCTTCTGGCCGATGTCGGCCTGCTTCCAGTTCTCGACGAACCGCAGTTCGAGGATCTCGCGGTCGCGAGGATCGAGGCCCGCGACCAACGGGGACAGCACCTCGGTGGCCTCGAAACGGTGCAGCTGCGGGTCCTCGGTGGCGGCGATGACGTCGGCGAGCACGAGGTCGTGCTCGTTCTGCCCGGCCGGGCGGTCCAGCGACAGCACGGTGAAGCAGCCCCGTGCGCCTTCGGCCTGGCGGACCTCGGCGACCTCGACGCCGATCGTCGCGGCCACCTCTTCCAGGGTGGGTTCGCGGCCGAGCTCCTGCTCGAGCTGCGGGAGGACGCCGGCGATCCGGCCCTGCAGCTCCTGCAGCCGGCGGGGGATGCGGACGGTCCAGCTGCAGTCGCGGAAGTAGCGCTTCACCTCGCCGCGGATCGTCGGTACGGCGTACCCGATGAACGGCACGCCGTCGTCGATCCGGTAGCCGCGGACCGCCTTCATCAGCCCGAGGCAGGCGACCTGTTCGAGGTCGTCGTCCTCGACGCCGCGGCCGCGGAACCGCTGCGCGATCCCGCGGGCGATCTCGAGGTTGAGCTCGACGACCTGTTCGAGCAGCCGCTGCCGCTCGGCGTCGTCGGTGGACCGGGTGCGGGCTTCCAGCAGTTCCCGGGTGGCCGTTTCGCGCAGGGCGCGGTCGTCGGCGGTGCTGCAGTTGGTGGGTACGACGGTGTGCATGAACATGACCTCGCGACGGACTCGTCACGGCGCGGCCCTTCTCCGGACCGCGGTCAGATAGCTTCGCCCGGCACGTACCCACGCCCCAAACGTCAGGGAAGCAGGCTGACCCGGTCGCCGGGAATGGTGATCACGTCCCCGACAGCGTCATTCCACGAGCTTGCCCGCGCTGGAGACCTCGCGCATCAGCGCGCTCAGCTCGGCCGGGACCGCCGGGATCGGCTCGGCCTCGACCTGGCCGCGGCCCGACCACACCAGGTTGACCTGCAGCTTCTCGTCCAGCTCGGGGTAGTCCGACCGGTTGTGGCAGCCACGCGTCTCCCGGCGTACCAGTGCGGCCTCCAGCGTGGCCCGTGAGGCCAGCGCCGATGCCTTGAGGTCGAACGCGTGCGCGAGGTCCTGGAACCCGGCGATGTCGGGGTGCACTCCGAGGTTCGCCATCCGGTCCTCGACCTCGGACAGCTCGTCGAGTCCCGCGGTCAGCCCTTCCTCGTCCCGTACGACGCCCGCCCGCGTCGTCATCGTGTTCCGGAGCGCCCGCTGCAGGGCACGGACGTTCTCCTCGCCGTTGCTCGCGAGCAGCCCGTCGACCTCCGCGCGAGCTTCACCCACGGCTGAGGCCGACCGCTCCTGCCGTTGCAGACCGGTCGAATACCGCGCCGCGTCCTCGGCCACGATCCGGCCGAACACCATCAGCTCGATCAGCGAGTTGCCGCCCAGCCGGTTCGCGCCGTGCAAACCGCTCGCCGCCTCGCCGATCGCGTACAGCCCGTCGACGCCGGTGCCGTGGTCCTCGGGCCGGACCCAGACGCCGCCCATCGAGTAGTGGGCCGTCGGCGCGATCTCGATCGGCTCCTTGGTGATGTCGAGCATCTGCAGCTCGAGCAGCGTCTGGTAGACCCGCGGCAGCCGCCGCGTGATCGTCTCGCGCGGGAGGTGCGAGACGTCGAGCCAGACGCCGCCGTGCGTCGTACCGCGTCCTTCCTTGATCTCCGTGTACGCCGCCAGCGCGACCCGGTCCCGGGTCGACAGCTCCATCCGCTCGGCGTCGTACCGGGCCATGAAGCGCTCGCCCTCGGCGTTACGCAGCTGGCCGCCTTCGCCGCGGGCGGCCTCGGAGACCAGCGTGCCGGCCGCGTTCTCCGGCTCGATGAGGCCGGACGGGTGGAACTGGACCAGCTCGGGGTCGCGGATCCGGCCGCCGGCCTCGACGGCGAGGCGGAAGGAGTCGCCGGTGTTCTCGTCCCGGCGCGAGGACGTGTGCCGCCAGATCCGCGTGTGCCCGCCGGCGGCCAGGATCACCGCGTCGGCGCGGATCAGGTACCGCTTGCCGGTGACGAGGTCGAAGCCGTACGCCCCGAACACGCGGTTTCCGTGCGTCAGGATCCGGGTCACGTACACGGTGTCCAGGATCGGCACGTCCAGCTGGACCGCGCGGTTGACCAGCGTGCGCTGGATCTCCAGTCCGGTGTAGTCACCCGCGAACGCCGTCCGGCGGTAGGTGTGGGCGCCGAAGAACCGCTGCGAGATCCGCCCGTCGGCCTCCCGGGCGAACGGCATGCCGTACCGCTCCAGGTCCTCGATCCCGCGGGCCGCCTGCTCGGTCACGATCCGCACGGTGACCGGGTTGGCGAGCAGGTAGCTCTCCCGCAGCGTGTCGGCCGCGTGCTGCTGCCAGCTGTCCTCGGGATCCATCGTCGCGAGCGCGGCGTTGATCCCGCCCGCGGCCAGCGAGGTGTGCGCGTCCGCCCGCGATCGCTTGCCCAGGGCAAGTACATCGATCCCTCGCTCGGCCAGCTCGATGGCGGCGCGCAGACCACCCCCACCGGTTCCGATCACCAGCACGGAGGTGGAGATCTGCTGCTCGGTCACGGTCACGGCGGTGCTCCTCTGGGTCGCCTGCGATGTTCCTTCTGACCATCAGACCGCTCCGAGGGCCCGGGTGTGACGTCCTGTGAGCGAGGTCGCAGATGCAACCGGAGCAGCGGGTTGGCCGGTACTGAACGCAGAAGACACCGCCTCCTGAGGAGTCCACGTGCAACGAAGACCCATCTCTGTGCTGGTCACAGCCGGATTGGCCGCCGGCCTGCTGACAGTTCCGCCCGGTACGGCGGCCGCTCTGCCGCCGTCCGCTGCGCCAGTTCCGGGTACGACGGTGACGCTCATCACCGGCGACCGCGTCGAGGTCACACCGGACGCGACGCCGAAAGTGACGCCCGCCCCGGAGCGCCGGTCGATGCGTTTCCGGATCACCGACGACCGCGGCCGGGTCCGGGTGATCCCGCTGGACGCCGTCGGACCGCTGACCGCGGGCAAGCTCGATCCCCGGCTGTTCGACGTAACCGGTCTGATCGAGGCCGGGTACGACGACGCGCGACGGCCGGAGCTGCCGTTGATCGTGCAGGGCGCGGGATCGGCTGCCGCCCGCCTGGCCGGTACGAGCGGGCGCCGGGAGCTTGCGAGCATCGGCGCCTTCTCCGTCCGGGAGTCGAAGCGGGACGCGGTCGCGTTCTGGAAGTCCCTGCAGGCCGGCGGCAAGCTGCGAGCGGGCGTCGGCAAGGTCTGGCTGAACGGCGTACGGAAGCCGACCTTGGACAAGAGCGTGCCGCAGATCGGCGCACCGGCGGCCTGGGCCGACGGGCTGACCGGGCGCGGCGTCACGGTGGCGGTGGTCGACTCCGGCATCGACGCTCAGCACCCGGATCTCGCCGGCCGGGTCGCCGCGACCAAGAACTTCGTCGACGCGCCGACCGGTGACCAGGTCGGCCACGGCACGCACGTCGCCTCGACGATCACCGGCACCGGTGCCGCGTCCGGCGGGGCGTATCGAGGAGTCGCGCCGGACGTCCGGCTGATCGACGCCAAGGTGTGTGGCCTCGATGGCTGCCCGGAAGACGCGATCCTGGCCGGCCTGGAGTGGGCCGCCGTCGAGCAGCGAGCAGGCGTGGTCAACGTCAGTCTCGGTGGTCCTGACGCACCGGGCGACGATCTCCTGGAGCAGGCGGTCAACACGCTCTCGACCCAGCACGGGACGTTGTTCGTGGTCGCTGCCGGCAACGCCGGGCAGGGTGGTCCCGGCACGATCGACTCGCCGGGGAGCGCGGCCTCGGCGTTGACCGTCGGCGCCGTGGACAAGCAGGACCGGCTGGCCGACTTCAGCAGCCGTGGTGCGACGTACGGCGACGCGCTCACCAAGCCCGACGTGACGGCGCCGGGCGTGGACATCGTCGCGGCCAAGGCCGCCGGCACCGAAGCCGGCCTGCCGGTCGGGGACCAGTACGTGTCGCTGTCCGGTACGTCGATGGCGACGCCGCACGTGGCCGGTGCCGCGGCGATCCTGCGCCAGCAGCATCCGGACTGGACCGGGGCGCAGGTGAAGGCGGCGCTGATGGCTTCGGCCAAGCCCGCGGCGGGCGTGGGTGCGTTCGGCCAGGGCGCCGGGCGCGTCGATGTCGCTCGCGCGATCGACCAGCAGGTGGTGAGCACGCCGACGAGCCTGAGCTTCGGGCTGGCGAGCTGGCCGCACGAGGACGACCCCGTCCAGACCAGGACCGTCACCTACCGGAACTCCGGCAGCACGCCGGTGAGCCTTGACCTCGACCTGAGGGTTACCGACCTCCCGGCAGGCCTCTTCACGGTGTCGCCCGCCTCGCTCGTCGTACCGGCCGGTGGAAGCGCGGACGCGACGGTCACCGCTGACACCCGGCCCGCGACCGTGCCGATCGGGCAGTTCAGCGGGCAGGTCGTCGCCAGCGGAGCCGGTACGACGGTGAGCGTTCCGCTCGGGGTGGAGAAGGAGACGGAGAAGTACGGCGTCGACGTGACCACCATTGCTCGCGACGGCAAGGCTCCCGCCGAGCACGTCACGTTCTTCGACCGGGTCGGCGACTGCGGAACCGACCCCGCCTGCGGCGACTTCCTGTACGGCGCCGGAACCGGAACGGGCTCGGTCCGCCTCCCGCCGGGCGAGTACACGGTCGCGGACTTCAGCACCGTGACCGGCAGTGACTGGACCCTGCTGATGCATCCGGCCCTGAGGCTGGGCAAGGACACCGCGCTTACCCTCGACGCCCGCCAGGCGAAGCCGCTCGAGATGTCGGTGCCGAAGGCAACGGCCCGGCTGATGGAGCAGACCGTGGTGGTGGCCCGCGACATGCACCGTGGACGGGGGACGGAGCTGACCTACTTCCAGCCGGGCGACGCCGAGAACCCGATCTACGTCAAGGGTCTCGGACCGGCCGCACCCGAGGCCGACGTGGTCAGCGTCGCCTACGGCCGGTTCGCCGAACCGGGGCCGGCGGGGGACTTCGCGAACAGTCCGTACGAGTACAACGTGGCGGGTTACCGGCTCGGCCAGGTGATGGACGGTCTCCGGCTCAAGCCTCGGCAAGGGGAGTTCGCGACGGTGCGGGCGAGCTACGCGGCCGAGACCGACGTGCCGCAACGAGGGATCACCAGCCACACGGCCCGGCCTGCCGCCTCGAGCCTCGAGTACGCCGTACCGCCTTCTGACGCGCAGGCTCTGACCGCCACGATGCCGTTCCGGCGGACCGAGTACTTCCTGGCCGAGGGACTGACGTGGTCTTCGAGCCTGGTCGGTCAGGCCGTGGACGGCTCGACCTTCGGGCCGTGGTTCTACGACGCGAAGCGATCGGCCTACGCGGCGGGCCGGACCTATCCGCAGGAGTGGAACAAGGGAGTCTTCGGCCCGCGGCTGACCCTGGGACCGATGGAGCCGAACGGGCTGGCGAACGGCGCGCGCAGAGTGGGGGACCAGCTGGTTCTCGGGCTCAGCCTGCGCTCGGACAGCAACCCGCTGCACATGAACAACCCCAAGTTGCCGGTCGGATCGGCCCGGCTCTACCGCGACGGCGAGCTGATCGAGGACCTGCCCAGCGCGTCCGCCTACCGGGTCGACGTGCCGCCCGGCGCCGCGTCGTACCGGTTGGAGACGGCCGTCGAGGCGCCGTGGAGTCAGCGGTCGACCCGGCTCGACACCGCCTGGACGTTCCGGTCGGCCCACGTCGACGGGGAGGCGCCGCTGCCTTTCCTGGCCGTGCACTACACGCCGGAGCTGGACGACCACAACCGGGCGCGGGCGGGATCCGCGTTCGCCGTACCGATCTCGGTCCAGCGCCAGCCGGGTGCTCCCGCGGTCCGGGTGAAGCGCCTGGCGGTCGACGTGTCGACCGACGACGGGAAGACCTGGCGGGCTGCGAAGGTGGAGCGGACCGGCGACAGGTGGCGTGCGGTGGTGACCAACCCGAAGGGTGCCGCCGTGTCGCTGCGGGCCGTCGCGGAGGACGCCGAGGGCAACAAGGTCGAGCAGTCCGCCCTGCGGGCCTACCAGGTGCGGGACTGATGGCGACGCGTGCAACCCGGGGCAGGGCACAGCCCGTACTCACGAGTGAGAAGAAGCGCGACCACGAACCGAAGGAGATACGTGGCCACCGACCGCGACCAGGAGTTCTCGGCGTACGTCGCCGCCCACCGGGGGCGGATGGTGCGGATCGCGAGGCTGTTCACCTCCGGCGACGCGCACTGGGCCGAGGACCTGGTGCAGACCGCACTCACCAAGCTCTACCTGAAGTGGCACCGGGTCAGTCCGGAGCTCGGCCCGGCCCGGTACGCCGACAAGATCCTGGTCAACGTGTTCCTGGACGAGAAGGCCCGGTTCTGGCGGCACCGGGAGACGCTGACCGACGAGCTGTCCGAGTCCGGCCCGGTTCCGGCCGGCGGCGCGGAGGACCGGATGGTCATGCGCACCGCGCTCGGCCGGCTGCCGAAGCGTCAGCGGGCGGCCGTGGCGCTGCGGTTCTTCTGCGACCTGGAGGTGGCCGTCGTGGCTGAGTTGATGGGGTGCAGCGAAGGCACCGTGAAGAGCCAGACCGCGCGGGGGCTCGACAAGCTCCGCGACCTGATCGTCGACCCGACGAACGACTTGGAGAACGTGCGATGACCGATCTGAAGAAGCTGCTCGACGAGGTGGCCGGGCCGGAGCCGGTGGTCGGCGACGACGAGGTCGCTGCCGATCTCGGACGGGGCCAGAAGGCCGCCCGTCGCCGGCGACTGGGTGGAGCCGGCCTGGTCGGTGGCGGGGCGTTGGTGGCCGTCGCCGCGCTGTCGGTGCCACTGGTGCTCGCTCCCGGCGCCGGGACGGACGCACCGGCCGAGGCCGGTCCGCCGGCCGCGTCCACTCCGGTCGAGCCTCCGGTGCGGCAGTTGACCGCGGGGGCGGTGCTGCTCGTGGCGGCCGCGGCCGAGGAACGCGGCGAGGTGACCACCGGCAAGTACTTCCGGGTCAGGACCACCTGGACCCGGGACCTTCCTGTCGGGCGCGACAAGACGCCGTACAAGATCCGTGAGACGTTCCTGCAGGAGGACTGGACGGGCCGCGCGGGCGGCTCGTCGTACCGGGGTCGACGGTCGCTCGGCGCGAAGCCCGCGACCGCCGCCGACGAAGCTGTCTGGCGGCAGGCCGGATCTCCGACCAGCTGGAACCTGGGCAAGACCGACACGGTCGTGCCCAGGGACCAGATCATCACCGCCTCCCCGGGCAAGGGTGAGCTGGACAAGCTGCACGGCGACGCCGACCGGTACGACGCCTTGGGCGTGCAGGGTGTGCCGCTGAAGGAGATCCTGGCGCTGCCGTCGACCCCGGACGGGCTGCGGGCACGGTTGCTGCAGGACAAGGCTCACCGGGCCAAGGACGCCGACGACACGTCGTACCTGGTCGGCATGGCCACGGGCCTGCTGGAGACGACCCCGGCGCTGCCGAAGGTTCGCGGGGCCGCGCTGCGGCTGCTGTCCGGACTGCCCGGGGCCGAGGTCGAGGAGAACGTGCCGGACACGCTCGGACGCAAGGGGACGGCGGTCACCTTCGCGTTCCCCGCGCTGCGGTCGACCGTCAGGTTGCTGATCGAGCCACGCACCGGGAAGCTGCTGAGCAGCGAGCACCTCGGCGGCAAGATCGGCCGGACCGTCGTACTGGCCTCGGGCTGGACCGACGACCAGCCGACCGCACCGGTGAAGTGAGCTGAGCCGTCACCTGCCGCCCGGCGCCGTCACGGCGTCGAGCGGCGGGTACGGCGAGTCGGCCAGCCCGAGGTCGCGCCAGACGAAGCGGGGGACCCCGGCCAGGAACTCGCGCAGGAAGCGGGAGCTGTGCGCGATCACCGTCTCGTGGTGCTGCCCCGGCGAGAACCAGACCCAGTCGTCGGCGATCCGGAACGGCGCCGGCGAGGTCGCCATCAGGTACTCCATCTGCCGCGGGTGGATCACGTCGTACGCGAACTTCGTGCTCGGCGAGGTGACCTTGAACTGGTCGTTGAACCGCTCGCTCTCGAAGCTGATCCCGCGCCCGAACGACCGGCCGGCCACGGTCAGCTCCGGCATCCGGACCGGCAGCTGGAAACCGAGGATCGCCTCGCTGTGGTTCTCGGTCACGGTCCGGGTCGTGGTCCGGCCCTCGCTGTCGGTCGAGGTCTCGGTCCGGGTGGTCTGCCAGTGGTGGGTCAACGCGACGAACGGCGGGCCGTCGCCGTCGCGGCCGCGGATCACGTCCGCGGTGCGGTGGTTGTGACCGGACCGGGACACCGGGGTGCCCTGCAGCAGGCTGTCGTCGACGTCGACCCAGTACCAGTCCGGGTGGTGGTAGAAGGAGAAGCGCGGCTGCTGCTCGGGCTGCACCCGGTGGTCCAGCGGGGTCGCGTCGATCGCGTCGGCGACGGCGGCGAGCTGCTCCAGCCACGGGCCGAGCTGGTCAACCTCCTTGCGCGGCGGGTCGAGCACGGTCAGTTGATCGGCGTCGATGCCGAGGTTGAGCCCGGTGGTGCCGCCCGCCAGCCCGTTGAGCTGGTTGCAGACCTGCGGGGTGAGCAGCTCCGCGGCGTACGCCGGGTCGAGCGTGCCGACCTGCCAGCCGGGACCGAGCGCGGGCGGCGGCGGGACCATGGTCGCCTCCACGCCGTACCGGACCTGGGTCTCGCCGCCGGTGACCCACAGCTCGGGCAGGCGACGGGAGAGGCTGACCATCGCGACCCAGCCCTTCCAGCGCTCGGACTTGTACTCGATCACCTGGAACGGGCGGCCCGACGCGGTGCGGCCGCTGATCTGGTCGTCCGGGTCGCGCCGGAAACCGAGGCCGAACGGCGGGTTCGTGAGCCGGGCGACGGCGCCGAAGTCCGGGCTGTTCACGAACGTCCAGCCGCGTTCGCGCAGCGACTTGATGTACTGCTGGCGGCGTACGAGCGCGATGATGCCCCACGCGACTCCGGCCACGACCACACCGCCGATGACCAGAACGACCGCTAGTGCTGAGCCCGACATGACTGCCTCCCCGAGGACGACCTTGCAGCCGGACGATAGCCCGGGATCAGGCCAGCCGGTGCTCCTCGAGCCAGGTCGCGGCTCGGCGTTTCGAGGCGCGTGACAGCCAGGCGTCCTGGATCACCTCGCCCAGCTCCTGCCGGGACAGGCCGCCGAGCTCGCTGCCCCGGACCAGGACGGACAGGTGTCCGTCGAAGTGCGGCGTGGTGAAGAACGGGCTGCTCTCGTCGGAGACCAGCGCGAGCTTGTCGTCCTCCTCGGGCACCCAGATCACGATCACGTCGTCGTACCGCTGACCGGTCTCGGGGTCGAACGCGTCCGGCCGCGGGGTCCGGAAGAACACGAACGACTTCCCGCCGACCTGGTAGACGGGACCCTTCTCCACAGTGACGTGCGGCATCGCCAACGCGATCTCGTGCACGTCGGCAACTTTAGCTGTCCGGCCCGGCATCTGGTCAGTTTAGATGTCAAAGGCAGACCGGCGGCTCCGACCAAGGGGTGTCAGCAGGAACTCAGGCGGAGGGAAACGATCATGGGCAAGGTCCGGGTGCACAACTTCACGATCACGCTGGACGGCTTCGGGGCGGGCACGGACCAGCGGCTGGAGGAGCCGTTCGGGGACGGCGTCGACCACCTGCACGACTGGATGGACCCGCTGTTCGACGGGACCGCGACCGGGCTCGACGCCGAGGTCGGGCTGGACGCCGAGGCGTTCGGCGCGACCATCATGGGACGCAACATGTTCGGGCCGGTGCGCGGCGAGTGGCCGGACGAGTCGTGGACCGGGTGGTGGGGTGCCAACCCGCCGTACCACCACGACGTGTGGGTGTTCACCCACCACCCGCGGCCGGACGTGCGGATGGAGGGGGACACGACGTTCCACTTCACCGACGAGCCGATCGAGGTCGTGCTCGGCAAGGCGCGCGAAGCGGCCGGCGAGAAGGACGTGATCGTGGCGGGCGGCGCGGCGACGGTCCGCCAGTACCTGCGGGCCGGGCTGATCGACCAGCTCGACATCGCCGTGGCGCCGATCCTCGCCGGTGCCGGCGAGCCGCTGTTCGCCGGCCTCGGTGACGCGTTGAAGCAGTACGAGGTCGTCCAGCAGATCAGCTCACCGGCGGTCACTCACGTCCGGCTCGTACGGCGCTAGCGGCACAGCTCCTTGTCGAGCAGCGCGTTGACGGCGGCCTTGTGGTTGCCCGCGCCCCAGGTGACCGAGACGGTGACGCGACGCTGGTTGTTCGGCGAGACGAAGGTCCACGTCGAGTAGCCCGGCGCGTCACCGTCCTTGCCCCAGGCGTCGCCGCAGGGGAGCGTTCGGCGGATCAGGCCCAGGCCGTACTGCGACTCGTGCGCGGTCTCCTTCATCTCCTGCATGAGCTGGGGCGGCAGCAGTTCGCCGTCGAGCAGGGCACCGAAGAACCGGTTGAGGTCACGGG
The DNA here is from genome assembly GCF_049844575.1 of Kribbella sp. DT2. Lineage (NCBI taxonomy): Bacteria > Bacillati > Actinomycetota > Actinomycetes > Propionibacteriales > Kribbellaceae > Kribbella > Kribbella sp. DT2. The sequence goes on from NZ_JBNCLH010000002.1 coordinate 836,790, forward strand.
TCGTGGAGATGATCTCGCCGGCGGCGTTCAGGACCGACGGGTTGACGTTGGTGATGTCGACCAGGCCCTTCTCGAGCGGGAGGTAGCCGCGGGCGTGGGGGCCGAGGATGAACGGGTTCGTCCCGGGGACCGACGTGCTCCTCAGCTGCAGCGGCTTGATGATCCGGTGCTTGATCGCGTCGGCGTACGAGTGGCCGGTGACCTTCTCGACGATCAGGCCGAGCACGAGGTAGCCGGTGTTGTTGTAGACCACCTGGGAGCCGGGAGCGAAGTCCACCGGGTAGGCCGTCGCGCGGGCGACGAGCTCGGCGGTGGTCCACGTCTTCCAGCGGATCGCGAGGAACTCCTCCGACCGCGGTGACGGCAGCGTCGCGAGCACCTCGTGCAGACCGCTGCTGTGGTTGAGCAGCTGGCGGACCGTGATCCGGTCGTCGTGCACGACGCCGGGCAGCACGCGCTCGACCTTGTCGTCGAGGTTCAGCCGGCCCTCGTCGACCAGTTGCAGGACGACGGTCGCGAGGAACGTCTTCGTCTCGCTGCCGATCCGGAACCGCGCGTCCGACGGCACGGGCAAGTGCGTGCCCGCCACGGCAGCGCCGCTCGACGCGCGCGTCCTTCCGCTGTCGGTGCTGATCTCGGCGGTCGCGCTCGTCGCCCCCGCGGCGACGACGGCGTCGACCTTCTGCTGCAGTCCCGACGGGTGAATGGGTGTCGCCAGCAGGGCGGTGCTCAGGACCGCGGTCCCCAGGGTCATCATCATGAGCACCACCCTGCCGCCGCCCGGCGCTTGCCCGTAACCGGGAAAGACCTGATCCGGCCCTCGGGGGAACCCCCGCTATCCCAGGGCGGCCGGCAAGGGGTCGGCGTGCACGATCTGCAACCGGCTGACTGCCCGCGTCAGTACGACGTACAGGCGCTGGAGCCCGCGGGCCTCGGCCGCGACGATCCGCGCCGGCTCGGCGACGACCACCGCGTCGAACTCGAGTCCCTTCGCCAGCGTCGCCGGGACGCAGACCAGGCGGGTCGTGTCCATCGCGTCCTCGACCGCACCGAGCAGCGCGGGCTGCAGACCGGCATCAGCCAGTACGTCGCACAGCTGCTCGATCTGGTCGTCGGCGGCGATCAGGGCGACCGATCCGACGCCGGCCAGGGATTCCTTGCAGGCGTCGATGATCTCGGTCGTGAAGGTTTCCTTGTCAGCAGCAACGACTTTGAGGGCGTCGGCAACGGTCCGGACGCCGCTCGGCGTTCCGAGGGTCGGCGCGATCGTCGGCAGCAGCTGCGCCGCGAAGTCGATGATCTGCTCCGGCACCCGGAAGCCGCGGTCGAGCTCGGCCACGATGCCGTCCTCCTTGCCGAGGTGGGCGAGGACCTGGTCCCACGGCCCGGCGGCCCACGCGGTCGTCGCCTGGGCGAGGTCGCCGAGCACCGTCGCGGAGCCGCTCCGGCACCGGCGGCCGAGCGCGCGCAGCTGCATCGCCGACAGGTCCTGCGCCTCGTCCAGCACGAGGTGCCCGAGCGAACCGGCGTGCCGCTCGATCAGGTCGTCGAGCTCGTCGAGCAGCACGGTGTCGGCGCTCGACCACTTGGCCGTCTTCGCCGAGCGCGGCGCCTTCGGCCACAGCAGGGCAGCACGTTCGTCGTCGGTCAGTTCGGGAGCCTGCGTCGCGAGGAACTCCGCGTCGGAGAACAACTTCCACAGGACCTGCTCGGGCGTCACCTTCGGCCACACCGCGTCGACCAGCTGCTTCACCGGCTTGGACCGGGCCACGGCGTTCTGCACCCGGTCGTCGGGCGACTCGCCGCGGCGTTCCATCAGCACCAGTACGGCGTGCGCGATGCGCTGCGCGAGCGCGTTACGGCCCGGGGTGTACCGGGTCGACCCGTTGAGGGCGTTGACGATGTCGACGAGCTCGTAGTCGTGCACGCGGTAGCGCTGGGATCCCTTGCTGTACAGGATTCCTTCGGCCGGCGTACCGACGGACGTCCAGAGCGCGCGGCGCAGGATCTCGGCCATCCGGGCGTCGCCCTTGACGCGGGCGGCCTCCGGCCCGTCGACGGCGAGCACGGGCGAGGTGATCAGCTCCTCGATGGTGATCTGGCGGACGTTCACCTCACCGAGCGCGGGCAGGACCTTGCGGATGTAGGACAGGAACGAGCGGTTCGGGCCGACGATCACGACGCCACCACGGCTCAGCCGCTCGCGCTCGGTGTAGAGCAGGTAGGCGACGCGGTGCAGCCCGACGGCGGTCTTCCCCGTACCGGGTGCGCCCTGGACGCAGACGCTCGGCTGCAGCGGTGCGCGGACCAGGTCGTCCTGCTCGGGCTGGATGGTGGCGACGATGTCGCGCATCGGGCCGGTGCGCGGGCGCTCGATCTCGGCGCGCAGGAACCTGTCGGCCTGGTCGAGCTCCTCAGCGCCGATCATCGGTTCGTCCTCGAACCCGGTCAGCTCGGCGGTGTCGGAGAAGCCGTACCGGCGGCGCAGCAGCACGTGCTGCCGGTCGCTGCGGGTCGCGCGGTAGAACGGGACCGACACCGGCGCCCGCCAGTCGATCACCATCGGTACGCCGGTGCCGTCGTGCACGTGCCGGCGGCCGATGTAGTACCGGTCGAGGTCCTCGATCGACCCGTGCTCGTAGTCGAGACGGCCGAAGAACAGCGGGACGTCGGGCAGGTCGAGCAGCGCGAGCGTGCGCTGCTGGTGGGCGCGCTGGTTGGCCTCGTTGGTGAAGCGCTCGTCGTTGTCCTCGCCGCCGATCACCGGGATCTCGCGCGCGGTGACGTCGTGGTGCATCCGGCGCAGCGCCGCGCGGGACTCGGCCAGGTAGGCGCGCTCTGCGTCGAGCTCGGAGCTCTGCTGGGATTCGGCCATCGGTGTGGGACCTCTCGTGCTGTCGTGGTGGAGGGAAACGAACGACGGTGTGTCGACGGCGATCTTCGAGATCCCGCCCCGGAGTACGTCCGGTTCGTTTCGACCCTCACGCAGTGCAGACAAGCCACCCGAAAAGACAGACCGGCGACGCTAGCAGGTGGTCCGGTCGATCGCCACCGGATTTCCCGGTGAGGCTCAGGTCACCTCGGTCGGCTGTCACGCGCCGTCGGGCGGTCGGTGTCTCGTGAGCACCACCGACAGAGGAGACGATGATGGAAGCACGGTTCAACCTGTTCGAGAGCCCGACGGCCGCGAAGGTCGCGAAGCGGATCTACTCGGTCGCGGGCGTCCTCGAGCAGTCGACGGTGCCGAAGGCGCTGCAGGAGATCCTGGCGCTGCGCGCGAGCCAGATCAACGGGTGCGCGTTCTGCGTCGACATGCACACGAAGGACGCGACCGCCGCGGGGGAGTCGCAGCAGCGGCTTCATCTGGTGGCCGTCTGGCGCGAGGCCACCGTCTTCACCGAGGCGGAGCGGGCCGCTCTGGCGCTGACCGAGGAGGGGACCCGGCTGGCCGACGCCTTCGAAGGAGTCAGCGACGAGACCTGGTCCGCCGTCCGCAAGCACTTCACCGACGACGAGGTCGGCGCGCTGATCTGCATGATCGCGCTGATCAACGCCGCCAACCGGATGAACGTGATCGTTCAGAACCCGGCCGGTGCGTACGAGCCGGGGACGGCCGCGGCGCTGATCAGCTAGTCGCGCAGGGTCTGTGCGGCTGGTCGTGTGGACGCCAACCAACGCGGGCCGCTCCCGTCAGCCCCCGGTCCGCGTGTCGGGCCGGGGACGTGCTGGGTTCAGCGGTGCCGGCGGGCTGCGTCCTCGCGGGCCAGCAGCAGGTAGGCACTTGCCGTCCACGTGTACGCGCGATCGCGCAGGCCCTCACCGGTCAGCGCGTCGAAGTTCTCGGCGAAACCGGAGCGCTCGCACAGCCGGCGGAAACGCGTGCTGACTTCGTCGGCCAGGTCGACCTGGCCGACGGAGCGCAGCCCGTCATCGAGCAGCACGGTCGGCGGCGCCCAGATCGGCCCGCGCCAGTAGCCGTCGGCGTCGTAGTCGGCGGAGTCCGGCTGCTCCGACGCCAGACCCCAGGCAGTCAGATGCCGGCGGATCTTGGCGACGAGCTGCTCGACGACCTCGGCCGGGAGCCGGTGCCCGATCATGATCGGCAGCGCCGTGACCAGGCTCGTCGTCTTGCTCGGCGTACGGCTCGAGGCACCGCGCGCGGCGAAGTCCTTCCCGTCGTACAGGTCGGCGAGCAGTCCAGCGACGATCTCGTCCGCGGTCGTGCTCCAGTACGCCGCATCGTCCGGCCGCGCGAGCTCCTCGGCCAGCGCGGTGAGCGCCTCCAGTTGCAGGACGAGAACACTCGCGAGATCAGGTGCTTCGATCACCGGCTCGTGGTCGAAGATCGTCGCGTTGTCCCACCCGCTGTCGAACCCGTGCTGGTAGTGCGGCAAAGCGTGCCCAGGAACCCGGCGCCGGTCCAGCCAGAACTTCGTCCACGCCGCCAACCGCTCGTACACCTCGACGCTCGTCGGCCCGGTCGCGAGCTTGCGCCACGCCCACCCGTGGATCGGCGGCTTCACGAAGTTGTAGACGATGCCGGAGTGCCCGACGACGTCCGGCAGCGCCCCACTCGCTTCCTGGTGATCGAACGGCATCAGGAACTGATCCAGCGCCAGCTCCGCCTCACCCGGCGCCAGCGCGAGCGCGTTGAACGCGTGGTCCCAGCTCCACACCCGGTCCATCCAGTGCTTCGACATCAACGCGGCCTCGCGCGTCACGAACCCGTCCGCCCGCACGATGCTTGCCCAGAGCACGTACGCCGCCGCCTCGGCGGCCGGGTACTCCGCGGTCCGCCACCCGGCGACGCGCTCGACGAACTCCCCGAACTCCGCCCGCACCCCGGCCACCACCTGGTCGAACTCCGCCACCTTCTCGTACGGCGGCCGCGCGGTCCCGAACTCCTCGACGACCGCCTCCCAACCGTCGTCGCCGTCCAGCCGCACGGTCCGCCCAGGCCCGGTCGTCGCGTCCCCACGCACCATCGTGACCCGATACCGCCGCCCCGAAGCATGGCTGGCAAAGACCGGACTCAGATCAGTCGGGTCGACGAACAAATGCGTCTCCTCGTCAGCGCTCAATTCCAACGCCAGCCCCCGCCCGCGAAACCGCACTGTGTCCACCGTCTCGAACACAGCCTCGATCCGCCCCGCAGCCGCCTCCCACCGCAACACCTCCGGCGCCGCAACCACCTCCGTCGCCTCCGACGGCTTCAACGCGAGCACCCCCACCTGCTTGGTCTGATGCGTCACGAGATGAACGTCATCCGCCACCACGCCGTACGCGATGACAGGAGACAGCGCCAACCACGAGCCGCGCCGACTGAAGGGAATCTCACGAAGATCAAAGTCCATCCCCAGATCCTATTGGATATGCGATGCCTGCGGGAGGCGAAGGGTCCGCACCCCGACCAACTCGCCCACGGCTCGACGTCCCCGTCGTTGACCGCCCACTTCGACGAAGACTGCCCCCTCCGTCAACCACTGCTCCCTTCTACGACGACTGCCCCCTTCTACGACGACTTGCCCGGTACAACGCGCTAGTCGTCTCATGCGGGACCAGTCGTGCCGCCGCGCCGAGCGGGGCCACCGCGCCAGGTGGGAGGTCAGTTGGGTCGGGCGGGCTGACCAGGCCAGCTGGGCGCCGGAGACAGGCGTGAGCGGACGTGTACGTCCGCGAGTCCCGCCGACCCGATGCCCCGCCAACCACTGATCAACAGTCGCGTTGGCTCGACACCCACGCTCGGGTCGGGCTGGGAACCGACGTTCGGTGCCACTTGATCAGTGGTGGGCGTCGGTCGGCGGCGGGTTGGGGGATGACGGTCGGCTGTGTGGCGAACTGGTGGTGGATGGCCTTGATGGTTGCCGCGGATGGACGTGCAGCACTGGAGCGGCATGCGCGGGGTAGGGCGCCTAGGTGATTGTCCAGGGGCGAAGTTTTTCGGGGTTGCGGACCGCCCAGAGGTTGGTCACCTGGTGGTGCTCGACGTGGAGGGCGATGACGACGACCGTGACGCCGTCGAGCTGGGCGATGATGCCGGGGCGGCCGTTGACCGGTCGTTCGAGGATCGTGAAGCCGGGGGCCAGGGACGAGATGCCGATCAGCAGCTGGGCGATGCGGGCGGCGCCGGCGACCGGGTCCAGGTGGGCGGTGACGACTCCGCCGCCGTCGGCCACGGCCAGGGCTTTGGGGTCGAGGACCTCGATCAGGGCGTTGACGTCGTTGGCGGACCAGGCCTGCTGGAAGGCGCGGACCACGTCGGCGTGTTCGGGAGCGGGACGGACGGGGGCTCGGGAACCGGTCAGCCGGCGGCGAGCCGAGGAGGCCAGTTGGCGGCAGGCAGCGGGGGTGCGGCCGACGATCTCGGCGACCTCGGGGAACGGGTAGCGGAACACGTCGTGCAGGACGAACGCGACGCGCTCGGCGGGCGTCATCGACTCGAGGACGACGAGGAAGGCCATGTTGACCGACTCGTCGAGGGTGACCCGGTCGGCGGGATCGCCGGGTGGGCGGCCGCCGAGCCAGTCGGTGGCGTCGGGGAGCGGCTCGGGGATCCACTCGCCGACGTACCGCTCCCGGCGAGAGCGGGCCGAGCCGAGGACGTCGAGGCAGATCCGGCTCGCGACCGTGGTCAGCCAGGCGCCGGGAGTGTCGATCGCCTCGCGCTGCGCGGCGGTCTGCGCGTACCAGCGTGCGTAGGTCTCCTGGACGACGTCCTCGGCGTCGGCGAGCGAGCCGAGCATCCGGTACGCCAGGTTGATCAGCTGCCGGCGCTCGTCGATCACCCGGCTGAGGCTGGCGTCCTCGGTCATCCGTCGCTCCCCGTCGTTCGCTGATCCTGCCTGGCATCCGTTCGACGAAACAGCCTCCCGAACTGTCAGGCCTCACACTCCGCGCCGCTGCTTCGTCGTACCGGACGACAACCACAGGAGCGAGGAGACAACCGATGAGCGACTTCGAGGCTATCGCCGTCCGGGTCGAGATCGAGGCGCTGCGCGGTGAGTTCACCGACGCGGGCATGCAGCGCGACTACGACCGGCTGGCGGGGCTGTTCACCGAGGACGGGGTATGGCGGCTGCCGCACATCGACCTCGAGTTTGCCGGGCGGGAGACGATCCGGGCCGCGGTCGAGCGGCTGCAGAAGCTGTGGGAGTACTTCGTCCAGACCGCCCATCTCGGCGCACTGGTGATCGACGGCGACACCGCGACCGGACGGGCCTACGTGACCGAGTTCGGCCGCCTGTACGACGGGCGCTCGAACTTCAACTGCTCGATCTACCACGACCGCTACCGGCGGACGTCCGACGGGTGGAAGTTCGTCGAGCGCTCGTACGAGATCAGGTACCAGGACCAGACCCCGCTGCCCGGTGCGGGCAACTCTCCGGAGGTTTGAGATGAATCCTTTGACCGGCGACTACAGCCTTTCCACGCCTCTCGACTTCACCGTGCGTCAAGGGTTCGGCCGGGTCGGAGGTCGCTTCGAGAAGGTCGAAGGTAGCGCGTCCTTCGATGGCGACGAGCCGTCGAGGTCGAGCGTGCAGGTGACGATCCGGACCGTGAGCATCCAGACCGGGACCAAGCGGCGCGACGCGCATCTGCGGCGGAGCTATCTGAGGACGGATGCGCATCCGTTGGCGACGTTCGCGTCGACGGAGGTGGTGCAGCTGGACGGGGCCGGCTTCCGGGTGAGCGGCGTACTGACGCTGCGCGGAGTTCCGAAGTCGGTGACCTTCGATCTGCGGCGTGACGGGTTGAGGTTCGCGGGCGAGCTCACCCTCGACCGGCGGGACTGGCAGGTGGAGTGGAACGCGGTCGCGGAGGGGTGGGGGCTGTTCGTCGGGTACGACGTGATCGTGCGCCTGGACGTCAGTGCGACGCGAAGCCCGCGAGCCGCCGAGAGCGCGACGAACGCGGTCGCCGCACCGGCCGAGTGAGCCGGCTCGACCGGCTGTGGCCGGTCAGGTCCAGTCGGGGCCGGCTTCGAGGCGGAGGTGCAGTAGTTGCTTGAGCGGCATCGACTCGCCGTCGCGGGCGCCGAGGCCGACGGTGAGCGGCGGGTCGGAGGGCTCGACCTGGAGGCCGGACAGACGGGCCTTCAGGCTGGGGCGGACACCGAGCAGGTAGAAGTTGCCGTCGGCATCGACTGCGAGGGTGTGGTTGCGCTTCAGGTACCAGCCGACCAGGTTCGTACGGTAGCTCGCGCCGGATGCGACGACCTGCGCGCGCAACGGGCCGGGCTCGATCCCGGCGGCCTTGGCCTTCGCCACGAAGTCCACGAGCAGCGCTCGTGCCGCGGCCGTCTCGGTCGCGCGGCGCCGGTCGAGGGCAGCTGCCTGCTCGGCCGCTGCCTCGCGTCGTCGATCCCGCCAGCTGGCTTCGCTTTCCACGCCGCCACCCTAGACGCCGCCACGAGAGCCTCGATGGACGGGCGGGACGGGGGACGGGCGAAGGCCAGGGCCGAGCCGCGTGCGGCCCTCAGGTGGTCGCCTGCGTGAGCGCCCCGTCCACCGCCGAGCCGGGTGCGGCCCTCAGGTGGTCGCCTGGGCGAGCAGGCCGTCGACCAGGGCGGCGAGGCCCTGGGGGAAGGTGTTTTCCTGGGCGACCTCGCCCCACTGGCCGGCGGCCGCGGTGAGGTGGGGGAGCTGTGGGTTCTCCAGGCCGCTGAACGGGCTGTTCTCGGCGGGTGGGAAGTCGGCGTCGGGGTAGCGGCGGGCGGTGTTGGCGCGGACCAGGATCTCGCCGACGGTGAAGTACCAGATGTTGCGGAAGATCAGGACGCTCTGCGCCGGCGTGCAGCCGTGGTCGGCGGCGCCGGCGAGGATCGCCTCGACGACCCACAGCGCCGGGTCGCCGATCCGGGTGATGAAGCCGTCGCTGGTGAGCACCTCGGCCGCCCAGGGCCACGCGGCGAACGCGTCGTGGATGAGGACGCCGGCCGCAATGATCCGGTCGCGTGGCTCGCCGGACAGCTCCGGGCGCGGCAGCTGTGCGGCGTACTCGGTCAGTAGGAGGAGCAGCAGGTCTTCCTTGTCCCGCACGTGGTGGTACAGCGTCGTCGCGCCGATCCCGAGCTCGCCGGCCAGGCCGCGGATCGTCAGCTTCTCCCAGCCGTCCCGGTCGATCAGCCGTCGGGCCGCGGCAAGGATCTCCGTGCGCGAGGTGACAGGTGGCCGACCGGTCTGGCCGCTGCTGACGCTGGATCTGGGCACGCCCCCATCATGCGGTCCGGCGCGCCCCGATCCCAGCACCGGGGTGCGTGGTGTCGGCACGACTGCTAGTTTAGGAACATGTTCCTAAAGACGATCGGACTCGGCGAGCTGCTCCAGCCCGTACGCCGCCGCCTGGGCCTGGCGATCGCGTTGCAGGCGGTCGCGGCGGTGGTCGCCGTCGTACCGTTCGCCGCGGTCGCCGAGCTGGCGCGAGTGCTGCTGGCAGACGGTCCGATCGATGGCGACCGGGCGTGGCGGGTCGCCGGGATCACCGCAGGCGCCCTCGTCCTGTGGCTGCTGCTGAGCGGCGTCGCAGGTGCCCTGGCCCACCAGGCGGACCTGGACTTCCAGCTGTCCGTACGCCGGCGCCTCGTGCGCCACCTGGGCCGGGTCCCGCTCGGGTGGTTCACCGACCGGGGTGCAGGCGGGATCGGCAAGGCGGTCCAGCACGACGTCGACACGATGCACCACCTGGTCGCGCACGCCGCGCTGAGCCTCACGGCGAGCGTGATCACGCCGGTGGTGACGCTGGCCTACCTGTTCGCGGTGGACTGGCGGATGGCGCTGATCCTGCTGGTCCCGATCGTCGCCGGGGTCGCGCTGTTCGTCCGGCTGGCGTTCACGATGGAGTCGCAGACGGCGGCCTTCGACGCGGCCCAGCAGCGGATCGTCAGCCGGGTGATCGAGTTCGTCGAGGGTATCGCGGTGGTGAAGATGTTCGGCCAGGCCCGGCGCGCGCATCGCCAGTACGGCGAGGCGGCGGACGACTTCTCACGCTTCTTCCTGGCCTGGGTCTCGAAGGGGTACCGGGCGTCGGCGCTGTCGGAGTTGCTGCTGAGTCCGGTGACCGTGCTGCTCGCCGTACTGGTGGGTGGGGCGGTGCTGGTTCCGTCGGGGCGGCTGGAGGCGATCGACCTGTTGCCGTTCGCGATCCTGGGGCTCGGGCTGGCGTCGCCGTTGCAGGCGTTGCACTACTACAGCCACGACGCGGAGAAGGCCGTCGCGGCGGCGAAGCGGGTCGGATCGTTGCTTGCGGCCCCTGAACTCCCCGTCGCGGACGCGCCGCGCCACGCTGTCGGCGGGCGGGTCGAGCTGTCCGGGGTGGAGTTCGCGTACGACGCCGGGCGGCCGGTGCTGAGCGGGATCGACCTGGTGCTCGAGCCGGGCACGGTGACGGCGTTGGTGGGCGCGTCGGGGTCGGGCAAGACGACGCTGGCGAAGCTGCTGCCGCGGTTCTTCGATCCGACCGCCGGCGTGGTGGCGATCGGTGGGGTGGATCTCCGGGAGGTCGCGCCCGAGGAGTTGTACAGGCTGGTGTCGTTCGTGCTGCAGGACGTTCAGTTGCTGGATGCAACCGTGCGGGACAACATCCGGCTGGGACGGCCGGACGCCGACGAGGCGACGGTACGACGAGCAGCTCGGGCCGCGGCGATCGACGAGCGGATCGGTCGGCTGGCGCTCGGGTACGACGCGGTCGTCGGGCGGGACGTGCGGCTGTCCGGGGGAGAGGCTCAGCGGGTGTCGATTGCCCGGGCGCTGCTTGCCGACGCGCCGATCGTCGTACTGGACGAGGCGACGGCTCATGCGGACGCGGAGTCGGAGGCGTTGATCCAGGACGCGTTGTCGGAGCTCGCGGTGGGGCGGACCGTGCTGGTGGTCGCGCATCGGCTGGCGTCGGTGACCGGCGCCGATCAGATCGTGGTGCTCGATCAGGGGCGGGTCGTCGAGAAGGGCCGGCATCAGGAACTGCTTGCTGCCGGCGGACGGTACGCCGGGCTGTGGCAGCTGCAGGAGGAGGGGCGATGATTCGCAAGTTGTTCAGGGCGCTGGGGCCGGAGTACGACGGGGCGTTGCGGCGGTTGGTGGGGTTGTTCGTCGTCGCCGGAGTTCTGCAGGGGCTGGCGTTCGTCCTGCTGGTGCCGGCGTTGAAGGAGCTGCTCGACGGTGGCCGGCCGTGGCCGTGGGTGCTCGCGCTCGGGGTGCTGTGGATCTTGTACGCGATCGTCGCACCGATGGCGACGCTGGCGGGCTTCAGGACCGGGGCCGGGCTGAGCCGGGACCTCCATCACCGGATCGGGGACAAGGTCGCGCAGCTGCCGCTGGCCTGGTTCACGGCCGACCGCGTCGGCGGGCTCGGGCGGCTGGCCTCGCACCGGATCCTCGACATCATGGGGGTGCCCGCGCACCTGCTGCGGCAGTTGGTCGACACGACGGTCACGCCGCTGGTCGTCGTACTGGCGATGTTCTTCTTCGACTGGCGGATCGCCGTGGCGATGGCCGTCGCCGCGGTTGCCACGGCGATCGTCTATCGCGTGGCGAGTCGGGGGCTGGAGGCCGTCGACCAGGAGGCCGACCGGATCCATGCGGAGGCGGCCGGGCGGATCGTCGAGTTCGCGCGGGCCCAGCCGGTACTGCGGGCCTTCGGGCGGACGGTGGACGGGCATGCGGCGCTGGACGACGCGCTGGTCGCTCAGCACCGGGCGGGGCGCCGGACACTGCGGGTCGGGTTGTCGGGGATCGCCGGGCTCGGGTTCGTGGCGCAGGCGTCGTTCGTCGGAGTGCTTGCGTTGGGCACCTACCTGACGATCGGCGGCTCCCTGGGGGCGGCCGAGTTCATCGCGTTGCTGGTGCTGGCGGCGCGGTTCGTGGAGCCGGTGATGGTGACGGCTGAGCTGGGCGGGGCGTTACGGGTGGCGGGGAACGCGCTGGGGGAGATCGACTTGTTGCTGGCGACCGAGACGCTCGTCGAGCCGGTGGTTGCGGCGAAGACTCGTGGGTTCGGGGTCGAGCTGGAGGACGTGGAGTTCTCGTACGACGGCGGCGGGACCGCGCCGGTGCTGGCGGGGCTGTCGATGAGCGTTCCGGAGGGGCGGATGACCGCGCTGGTCGGGGCGTCGGGGGCCGGCAAGACGACCGTGGTGAAGCTGATCGCGCGGTTCTTCGATCCGGCGGCGGGCGTCGTACGGGTGGGTGGTGCCGATGTGCGCGACCTGCGGACCGAGGACCTGACCTCGCTGGTGTCGGTGGTGTTCCAGGACGTGTACCTGTTCGAGGGCAGCATCCTCGACAACATCCGGGTCGGCCGGCCCGAGGCGACCGACGAGGAGGTGTTCGCCGCGGGGCGGACAGCGCGGGTCGACCAGATCGCCGAGCGACTGCCGGCTGGATGGGACGCGCCGGTCGGGGAAGGCGGCAGCCGGTTGTCCGGTGGGGAACGGCAACGGATCTCGATCGCCCGGGCGTTGCTGAAGGACACCCCGATCGTGCTCTTCGACGAGGCGACGGCCGCGCTCGACGCCGAGAACGAGCACGCCCTGCACGAGGCGATGACGGCGCTGTCGCGCGATCGCACCGTGCTGGTGATCGCCCACCGGCTGCACACGCTCGAGGGGGCCGACCACATCGTCGTACTGGACAGCGGCCGCTGCGTCGAGCAAGGTCGCCATGAGGACCTGCTCGCGCGCAACGGCCGCTACGCCCACTACTGGAACGAACGCCGCCGCGCCCAGGGCTGGCGACTGGCTGAGGGGATCAGTAGGTAGCCGGCCGGTAGTTCGTCCACCCCTGCCCGATGTCCTCGCCGGTCCTGAGGGTTCCGTCGCCCTTGCCGGTCCAGCGGAAGAGGTGGCCGTCGCTCGTCCGTACGGCGACCAGGTCGGCCTTGCCGTCGCCGTTGACGTCCATGGCGTTCATCGGGCCGAAGCCGTTCCAGCCGCTGCCGACGTCGATGCGGGTGGAAAAGGTGCCGTTGCCGGCGCCGCGGTAGTAGAAGAGGTTGCCCGAGGCATCGGTGCCCCACAGGTCGCCGTCTCCGTCGCCGTCAACATCACCGCCGGCGAACTCGTAGTTGGCCCACCCCTCGCCGATCCGGTTGCGCTGGCTGAAAGCGCCGTTGCCCTTGCCCGGGTACCAGTACAGAATCCCGCCGTCACGGGCGACGATGTCGGCCTTGTTGTCCTTGTTGAGGTCGACGACCGTGAACCACTCCATGCTGTCCCAGCCGGCCCCTTCGTTCACCAGCTTGGTGAAGGTGCCGCGCCCGGAGTTGTTCCAGTAGTGCAGCTTGCCGTCGGTCGAGGTCGCGAAGATGTCGGCGTACCCGTCGGCGTTGCTGTCACCGACACCGATCCGGTGGTACGACGCCGACCAGCCCGGCCCGACTTCGCTTGAGCCGCCGAACTTGCCCAGCGCGGTGCCCGGGTAGAGGTGCAGCGTGTTGCTCGGGTCGACGGCCAGCAGGTCGTCGTACTTGTCGCCGTTGACGCTCTCGGCCGCGCGGTCCGTGACGGTACCGCCGCAGTTGTAGCTGGTGTACGCCGGACCGTTGTAGTCGAAGCTGTAGGTGACGAACTCGCCGTGCAGCTCGATGTGCTGCTCGTTGCCGTTGTAGACCTGCGCGTAGTGCAGGTGCGGTCCGCTCGCGTTGCCCACGGCACCGACCCGGCCGATGAACTGACCTTGGGCGACCTGCGTTCCGCTGGCCACGTCACGCGAGCTGAGGTGCCGGTACTCCGACTTCCAGCCGCCGCCGTGGTCGATCGTGATCACGCCGGCCGCACCCTGGGTGGCGACACCGGCCGCGCTCGCGACGACGGGCTTGCCGAGGTCGTCGTCGCCCGCACCCCAGTTGAAGTCGAGCGGGAAGGAGTTGTCACCACCGTGCCCGGTGTACGTCGCGCCGTTCCACTTCTCGCCGCACGGGAACGGCAGCTCGAAGGTGGGCTTGGCGTCGACCTGTGCCGACGAGGCCGGCGCTGCGATCGCCGTACCGGCGACCGTGAGCAGGGAGATGGCCAGTCCGGCCAGGGATCTCTTGAGCAGCTGCTTGTTCATCGTCGTGCTCCTCAGTAGGTCGCGGGACGGTAGTTGGTCCAGCCCTGGCCGATGTCCTCGCCGGTCCTGAGGGTTCCGTCGCCCTTGCCGGTCCAGCGGAAGAGGTGGCCGTCGCTGATGCGTGCGGCGACGAGGTCGGCCTTGCCGTCGCCGTTGACGTCCATGGCGTTCATCGGGCCGAAGCCGCTCCAGCCGCCGCCGACGTCGACTCGGGTGGAGAAGGTGCCGTTGCCGGCGCCGCGGTAGTAGAAGAGGTTGCCGGAGGCATCGGTGGCCCACAGGTCACCGTCTCCGTCTCCGTCGGCGTCACCGCCGGCGAACTCGTAGTTGGCCCAGCCTTCGCCGATGCGGTTGCGCTGGCTGAAAGCGCCGTTGCCCTTGCCGGGGTACCAGTAGAGGATTCCGCCGTCGCGGGCGACGATGTCGGCCTTGTTGTCCTTGTTGAGGTCGACGACGGTGAACCATTCCATGCTGTCCCAGCCGACGCCTTCGTTGGTGAGCTTGGTGAAGGTGCCGTGACCGGAGTTGTGCCAGTAGTGGAGCTTGCCGTCGGTGGAGGTGGCGAAGATGTCCGCGGCACCGTCGGCGTTGGAGTCGCTGACGCCGATCCGGTTGTAGTACGACGACCAGCCCGGGCCGATGTCGGCCGAGGCGCCGAACTTGCCGGTCGCGTTGCCGGGGTAGATCCGCAGCGTGTTCTCGGGGTCGACGGCCAGCAGGTCGTCGTACTTGTCACCGTTGATGCTCTCGGCCGCGAGCGGCGTCGCGCCACCGCTGGTCCACCAGGTCGTCTGCTTGCGCGCGCCGGCCCAGCTGAAGCTGAAGTGGATGTGGTCGGTGTGCGGGTTCGGGCCGGAGTAGTTCTGCCAGCCGGCGTTCGGCTCGTAGGCCTTCCAGATCTTGTGGTTCCAGATCAGGTAGACGATGCCGAGCCGCCGGGCCAGCGCGTGCTTGTTGCCGTACTGGTCGGTGGCGAGCATCCAGTTCAGCAGTTCGTTGGCCTTGGCAAGCTGTGTGGAGTTGTTCGCGTTGAACCCGAAGTCGAGCGCGCGACCGTCGTGGTGGTCGCTCGGATCGCCAAGGTTGCAAGGGCGGGTGATGCCCATGCTGTTCTGTCCCGGGTACTCGGCGTCGAGCATCGCCTGCAGGCTCAGCGGACCCGACTTGGCGGTCGGGTCGCAGCCCGGCGTGACGTAACCGGCGTAGCCGTCGATCGCGGCGGGGAAGGCCGGCGTCGGTGGAACGGCGGCCGCGGTGGAGGCGGTCGTGAGCGTCGCCGCCAAAACGGCGGCACCGGCGAGGCCGGCGAGGAGTTTCTTCACAGTTCACTCCGTATCTGGGCAGGTTGCAGCGGCGGAACCGATGACATCCGGGCATGACGCAGCGCCGGGCATGGTCCCGTGTGGACGAGTAGCTGTCTCAGTGAGAAGCGCGGCCGTGAAGTCCCCCGACCCCCCTAGGCCGAACAGCAGCAACTGTGACCTGCCCTGGCCTCGTTCCGAAAGCCTTCTGCAGCAACGTGCAGCCAGGAATCGATGCAGCACAAGGGTTTTCAGCGCATCGGAGGCACTCCACCGATAAGCTCGGACCATGACGCAACAGCCGCCGTACAGCCACCGCAGTACGGTCCGCGGCGTAGAAGCCTGGGTCGTCGCGCTGAAGCTCGACGACGCGGGTGCGCAGCGATTCGGAGAGCTCACCGCCGACCTGGCGAAGAAGGCGCCGCCGGCCAATCAGATCGCGATCGTGGTGGACAGCCGGGTGGTGAGTGCGCCGTCGGTGATGTCGGCGATCAGTGGTGGGCAGCTCGAGGTCAGTGGGGCGTTCTCCGAAGAGGGTGCGGAGAAGTTGGCTGAGGCGATCGGTGGGTGATCAGCGCGGTGGGGTGTGCCAGGGCCAGGTGGTGAGGAGGGTGCGGAGTTGGCGGGTGGCGGGGGAGAGGTAGCTGTTGGTGTTCCAGTAGAGGGTGAGGGTGCGGCGGCAGTCGGGGGTGTCGATGGCGACCAGGGCGCCTGGTGGGGTGAGGGTGGAGCGGCGGGCCTGGTCGGGGACCAGGCCGACGCCGAAGCCGGCGCTGATCAACTCGGCCAGGGTGCCTGCCTCGTCGGCTTCGCAGACGATGCGGGGGATGAGGCCGTGCTCGGCGAAGAGGCGGTCGAGCAAGCGGCGGTGCCAGTGGCCTGGGCGGGCGCTGACGAACGGGACGTCGGCCAGCTCGTCGATGGTGACTGACTTGCGGTTGGCGAGCGGGTGGTCGAGGGAGGTCGCGAGCCAGACCTGTTCCTCGAGCAGTTGCGTGCTCTCCAACCCGTCCGCGGGGACCGGCTGCGACGCGAGGCAGAGGTCGATCTCCTGCGCGCGGAGCCGGCGGGACATCTCCGACGCCGGGAGCTGGACGAGCTCGATCTCGACGCCCGGCCGTTCCAGCTTGTACGCCGACAGCGCGGCCGTGATCGTCAGGAAGGTCTCCGACCCGACCCGCACCGTGCCGAACCCGTCGCCGGTCGCGTCGGCGACAGCGCGCCGGCCCGCGTCCAGCTCGCCGAGCGCGCGTTCGGCGTACTGGCGGAAAAGGTGGCCGGCGTCGTTGAGTCGCAGCCGGCCGGCCCGGTCGAACAGCGGCGTGCCGAGCTCGTGCTCCAGGCGGGCGATCGTGCGGCTCAGTGACGGCTGCGCGATGTGCAGCTCCTCGGCGGCGCGGCTGAGGTGCTCGAGGCGCGCGACGACCAGGAAGTGCTGCAGCGAATTGAGGTCCATGTCGTTCCGAGCATAACGTCATAGCGATATTGGTCTTCGACAGAATAGCCGCCGGATCATAGTTTCGACGGCGTGAGTAGTGATGGGATTCTGCGAGGCCTGGTCAGCGCCCACCTGGTGACGATCGTGGCCCAACCGGTGTTCGCCGGTGTCTTCCTCAGCGGTGACTACGACGGGCTGCGCTGGCACGAGCTCGGCGCCAACGTCGTCACCTCGATCGGTTACCTGCAGCTGGTGGTCGCGATCGTCGTGTGGGTACGGCGGCGCGTGAGCTGGCCGTTCGTGGCGACGCTGGTGCTGGTCGGGGCGGAGACGGCGCAGTACTTCGCCGGACTGGCGGGCGCGCTGTGGTTGCACCTGCCGCTCGGGGTGATGACGATCGCTGGGCTCGTGGTGCTGTTCATCGCGGTCTGGTGGAAGGGGGAGGCCGTCGATGCGTGAGCTATCGAGGCGCCGGGTGCTCGGGATCGGGGCTGCGCTGGGGGTGACCGCGGCGGGCGGCCTGTCAGCTGCTGCTGCGTTGTCGAGGCGCCCTTCGTTCACCGGCAAGGAGTTGCGCAGCGGGGTACCGTTGCCGCCGCCGTACGAGGTGCCGCTGCCGATTCCTGCGGTGCTGGCGCCTGTTGGTGGGGACCGCTACGAGATCACGCAGCGGGAGACCACGGCGGAGATCCTGCCGGGGATCCGGACGCCGGTGTGGACGTACGGCGGGACGTTCCCGGGCCCGACGATCGAGACCCGGCGAGGACAACCGATTACTGTTGCTCACCGCAACGAGCTGCCGGTGCCGACGGTGCTGCACCTGCACGGCGGGCGGAGCACGCCGGAAGCCGACGGGTACCCGACCGATCTCGTGCTGCCGGCGGGATGGTCGGCGGACCACGGCGGCGGAGCACATGACATGCACGCCACCGGGCAGAGCGGTCACGCCACCGAGCACGGCAGTCGACCCGCCATGCACAGCATGAAGGACCCCCGCGCGGTGATCACCCAGCTCACCCGCGAGTACACCTTCGCGGTCGACCAGCGCCCGACGCTGCTCTGGTACCACGACCACCGGATGGACTTCACCGCCCCCGCGATCTGGCGCGGCCTGGCCGGGATGCAGATCGTCCGCGACGACGCCGAGGACGCGCTCGGCCTCCCGGCCGGTGAGCGAGAGCTGCCGCTGATGATCACCGACCGGTCGTTCGCGGCGGACGGCACCCTGGACTACCCCTCGATCGACCCGACGCTGCGCGGGCGGCCCGGCGTACAGGAGTCTTACCTGGCAGGGGTTCTCGGGGACGTCGTCCTGGTCAACGGCGCGCCCTGGCCGGTGCACGAGGTCGACGCGGCGCGGTACCGGTTGCGGATCCTCAACGCGTCGAACGCCCGGCACTACGACCTCGAGCTGGTCGGCGACGACGGGCGGCGGCTCGACCTCGTCCAGGTCGGCGCCGACCAAGGGCTGCTCGCCGGGCCGGTCGTCCATCGGGACCTGCCGATCGCTCCGGCCGAGCGGTACGACGTGGTCGTCGACTTCTCCGGCGTACCGGTCGGCAGCCGGGTGCGGATCGTCAACCGGCTGGGCTCGGGCCGGACGCGGGACGTGATGGCCTTCCACGTCGTACGACGGGCGCGCGACGACAGCCGGATCCCGGCCGTCCTGTCCGACGACCTGCCGGACTGGCAACGCCCGGACGCTGTCCGCGTCCGCGACTTCGCCTTCCGCGCCGGCCGGATGCCCAGCGGTCGCGGCTGGCTGATCGGCGGGCAGCCGTTCGACCCGGCGCGCCCGGACGTCACCACGCGCCTCGGTGACGTGGAGATCTGGCGGCTGGTGGCCGACGTGCACCATCCCGTGCACCTGCACCTCGTCGGCTTCCGCATCCTGTCCCGCAGCGGCAAGGCGCCGCCACCGCACGACGCGGGCCTCAAGGACACGGTCGCGCTGCGCCCCGGTGAGTCCGTCGAGCTCATCACCCGGTTCGAGGGCTACCGCGGCCGCTACCTGTTCCACTGCCACAACGCCGAGCACGAGGACATGGCGATGATGGCCAACCTCGAGATCACCTGACGGTCAGTGCGGGAGCTTCCGGGTGTCGACGAGCTCCTGGGCGACGTCGCGGAGCTTGGTGTTGGTGTCCTGGGAGTAGCGCTTGAGGATCGCGAAGGCCCGGTCACCGTCGACGTCGAAGCGTTCCATCAGGATGCCCATCGCCATGCCGACCAGTTTGCGGGCGTCGACGGCCTGGGCCATCGTCTCCTCGTGCCGGGCGGTGGCGACGGCGACCGTCGCGTGCCGGGCGAGGATCTGCGCGATCGCCTCGTCGTCGGCGCCGAAGGCGTCGGGCTGCGGGCTGTACAGACCCAGGACGCCGACGGTGCGGCCGTCGTCGCCGAGCACCAGCGGCACGTCGAGCACGCTGCGCACGCCGAGGCCGGACACCTTCGCGGCCCACTTCGGCCAGCGGCCGTCGGTGTGGGTGTCACGGATCAGGACCGTGGTCCGGTCCCGCAGCGAGGTAACCAGCGGGCCGTCCTCGGTGTCGATCTGCAGGGTGTAGACGTCGGCGACGACCGGGTCGGTGACCGCGGCGATCTCGGCGCGGTGCCCGCGGGTCGCCAGCGCCAGGCCGGCGTGCGTGCAGTTCAGTGCCTGCAGCGCGAACTGCACCACCGCGTCGACGGTCTCGTCGACGCCGGAGGCGTCGTGCAGCTCGACCGCCAGCCGCGCGAAAACGTCGGCAGCCGCGCCGTCTACAGGGTCAAGCGTCGCCACATCCGTCTCCACGTCCGCATGACGGTCACCCCGCCGGTCGGAGTGCCCAGACTCATATTTTGCCTCACCGGCCCCGGCTGTGCCGGAGGTGGCCGGTATCAGGGCGCCGGGGTGTCGTTCTCGAGGATCAGCCCGGCGAGCACGGTCAGGTCGGCGGCGACCAGTTCCGGCTGCGGACCGTGCGGGCTGAGCACCATCCCGGGCCGGCTGATGAACGCGGCCTGGCAACCGGCTTCCAGCGCGCCGGTGATGTCCCAGTTGTGCGCCGCGATCAGCCGCACCTCACCGATCGGTACGCCGTACGCGGCGGCGACCGCCTGGTACGGCGCGGGCGCGGGCTTGAGGTGCCCCACGGTGTCGGCCGACATCACCCGGTCGAAGTACTGCCGGATCCCGGCGTTGGCCAGCTGCTGCTCGGCGACGTCCTGGACGGAGTTGGTCAGCGCGACCAGCCGCAGCGGCGAGTCGGCCAGCCGCGCGAGCGCGTCGGGCACCTCCGGGTGCGGCGGCAGCGACGACATCAGCGCGACGGTCTCGTCCACCTGCTCGTCACTCAGTACGACGCCCTGCCGCGTGCCGAGCATCCGCAGCGCGGCCCGCTGCGCGGTGGTGAAGTCGACGTACGCGCCGGTCAGTCCACCGACGAACGCGAGCTGCAGCATCTGCGCGAACCACAGCGGCCGCAGCGCCGCCGTACCGAACAACTCCTCGAACCGCCCGTCGAGGGCTTTGAGGTCGAGCAACGTCTCGTTGACGTCGAACGCGAGGACCTGAGTCATGGGGTGCTCCCGGCAGTCAGAAAATAGAGGGACGATTCTAAAAATGGTAGCTTAGCTGGGTGGAGCGGAAGCTGACGGCGAAAGGGGAGGCGACGCGGGCGCGGATCGTCGCGGCGGCCGCGGGGCTGATGTACGAGCGTGGGGTGGCGGGGACGAGCACGGAGGACGTGCTGGTGGCCGCGGGCGTGAAGAGCCCGTCGCAGCTCTACCACTACTTCGGGGACAAGCGGTCGCTGGTGCAGGCGGTGATCCAGTACCAGACGGAGTCCGTGCTGGGCTTCCAGAAGCCGTTGCTCAGTCGGCTGGACAGCTTCGAGGCGCTCGAGGCGTGGCGGGACGCGGTGGTGGAGCTGCAGCGGTCGCGGGACTATGCGGGCGGGTGCCGGATCGGCTCACTGGCCGCGGAGCTGGCGGACCACGACGCTCGCGCGCGGACCGAGCTGATGGGGACCTTCGAGCAGTGGGGAGAGGCGATCCGTGACGGACTGGCCTCCCTCCAGGCGCGGGGGGAGCTGGATGCGGCGGCCGATGTCGATGAGTTGGCTTTGGTGCTGCTGACGGCGCTGCAGGGCGGACTGCTGATGACTCAGGTACGGCGGGACACGACAGCGCTGTACGCCGTACTGACCGCGACCATCGAACACCTTCGCGGGCTCAGCTCCGTTTGATGCCCGCTGCGTAGTTGAGAGCGGTGAGCGTGTTCTGGAGGGTGGCCAGGTCGGGCTCGGGAGTGACGGCGAAATCGGCGTACAGGCAGTAGGCGAGGTTGCCGTCGGTGGTGCGGCCGGCGATCTCGGGGTGGCCGTCGTCGTTGTCGAGGACGAGCCAGCCGAGGGTGTCGAGCTCGTCGAGCACGATCGCGCTGGGGGAGTCGTCGCCGGGTGGCAGGACCAGGAGGCCGGCGCCGGTGAGCTCGTCGAGGTAAGCGGTGTGGGCGTCGGCGAGCTCGATGACCGCGAGGTCGATGAAGTCGACGCCGGGGCGGGGCGTGTTCTCGGAGGCGCAGGCGATCGCGATGCCGTGCGGCAGGCAGGTCGTCTGCGGCATCGGCCGGGAGTACGGCGTACCGGGGCGGCGCAGGCAGCGGCGGGTGGGGGAGATCGGCAGGGTGCGCCGGTGGGTGTTGCGGTTGTTCACGCGGCGGCCTCGACCTCGAAGACCCGGTCGAGGCCGGTGCGGTGCAGGGCGTCGGCGGCCCGGCGGTTCGCGTGCCGGATGACGACGCCACCGCCGCGGCGGCGGCAGATCCGGTGGGTGTCGAGCAGGGCGGCGAGCAGCGTGGACGACATCTGGTCCAGGTCGGAGACGTCGATCACGACCAGGCACGCGCCGTCCATGACGAGGTCGTTGAGCTGCCATCGCAGGGCGGTCAGACCGGCGGCGACCTCGGCCTCGCTGATCGTGACGATGGCCTTCCGGGGCGGTGGGGTGTGAGTGGAGTGCGTCATGGCGGACCTCCCGGCAGCACAAGCAGGATCTTCTTACTCTTCCCCGTGGACGTTGAGAACGATCGAGCGCCTTCTTTACGATCCGATGACGAGAAGGGTCCCGGGCGTCCTCCGCGACCGATCGGTTGCGAGGATGGTTCGATGGCGTTGCAGGTCCTGGTCGTCGAGGACGACGACCGCATCCGCACCGTCCTGCGGCTCGCGCTGGAGGACGAGGGGCACCAGGTGACCGAGGCCGCTGACACGCCCGCTGCCCTGGAGCGGGTGCGCACGGTGATGCCCGACCTGGTGCTGGTCGACCTGATGCTCGGCGAGATCGACGGCTACACCTGCATCCGCGAGATCCGCCGGCTGAGCGACATCCCGATCGTGATCGTCAGCGCCCGGTCCGACACCCACGACATCGTCGCGGGGCTGGAGGCCGGCGCCGACGACTACCTCACCAAGCCGTTCCAGGTGAAGGAGCTCACCGCTCGGTTGCGGGCGCTGCGCCGACGGCTGCGGACCAGTACGGAGGCGACCGAGCCGGACGTCGTACTGGATGCCGATCCCGTACGGCGCCTGGTGCTGTCCCGGTCGCGCGGGTCGGTGCTGCTGCAGGGCGCGGACCTCAAGCTGACCGTCACCGAGTACCGGCTGCTCGCGGAGCTGGCCCGGCCGCCGGGCCGGGTGCTGAGTCGCCCGGCGTTGCTGTCGTCGGTCTGGGAGCACGGCTTCTACGGTGACGAGCGGATCGTCGACGTGCACATCCGGCGGTTGCGAACCAAGATCGAGCGCGATCCGGGCCGTCCGCAGCTGGTGGTCACCGTGCGCGGGATGGGCTACCGGCTGGACCCGCGGTGAACCGCGCGATCGCCGCGCTCGGTCTGCGGCACCGAATCGTGATCGCGTTCGCGCTGGTCGCGCTGCTGGTGTCGATGGTGTTCGCGGTCAGTACCTACGCGCTCGCGCGCGGGTACCTGCTGGGTCAGCGTGAGCGCGTCGTCCAGCAGCAGGCGCTCGCCGACGCGGGGTTCGTGCAGCGACGGCTCGAGACCGCGGGGGCGGACGTGTCCGCCGTACTGACCGCGGCCGGTACGCCGGCCGGGCACACGGTGGTGCTGAAGTGGCAGGAGCAGTGGTACGGGTCGGCGCTGGATCAGGGGCGGGAGATCGTTCCCGAGGAGATGCGCGCCGAGGGGGCCGAAGGGCGGGCGGCGACGCAGCGGTTCCGGTCCGCTGACGGGCCGGTGCTCGTGGTCGGCGTACCGCTGCCTGCTGTTGGTGGCGAGTTCTACGAGATCGCACCGCTGAACGAGCTGGACGGGATCCTGCGGTTGCTGAGCGGCATCATGATCGGTGGGGCGTTTCTGTCGGCGCTCGCCGGCGCGGCGCTGGGGGCTTGGGCGAGCCGGTCGGTGGTGACGCCGCTGAACCGTGTCGCGGTCGCGGCGGCGACGATCGCGGGGGGCGAGCTGGACACCCGGTTGCCGCCGACCGAGGACCCGGAGCTGGCGACGATCGTTGCCTCGTTCAACAGTATGGTCGAGACGCTGCAGCAGCGGATCGAACGGGACGCCCGGCTGGCGGCGGACGTGAGTCACGAGCTGCGGTCGCCGTTGACGACGCTGGTGGGCAGCGTCGACCTGCTCACCGCACGGCGGGACGAGCTGCCGCCTCGGTCGCAGCAGTTGCTCGACCTGATCTCGGCGGACCTGGAGCGGTTCCGGCGGTTGCTGGACGACCTGCTGGAGCTGGCGCGGTCGGACGCGGGGCTGGATCTGGGGTCGGAGGCAACGGTTCCGTTGCGGGACCTGCTGGTTTACGTGGCTGGTGAGGTCGGTGCCGACCCGGCGCTGGTGAAAGGGGCCGAAGGCATCGACGTGCGCGGGGACAAGGCGCGGCTGGGACGGTTGTTCCGGAATCTGTTCGAGAACGCGGACCGGCACGGCGGTGGGTTGACGGGGGTGCGGGTGAGTCGGTCGGGGGACGACGTGCTGATCGAGGTGGACGATGCCGGAAGCGGAATCGCGCCGGAGGAACGGGAGCGGGTGTTCGAACGGTTCGCCACCGGCGCGAACGCGCGGGGCTCGTCGTCGGGGACCGGGCTGGGGCTGGCGCTGGTCGCGGAGACCGCGGCCGCGCATGGTGGTGCCGTGTGGTGCGAGGCGTCGCCGTCGGGTGGCGCGCGGTTCGTCGTACGGCTGCCGGAGGTGAAGCGGTGAAGGGCTGGTGGGTGGGGTTGGCCGTCGTACTGGTGGCTGCTGGGTGCGGGGTGCCGACGCAGGACTCGCCGGTGGGGATCCAGCCCGAGGCGCTGCCGTCGCGGTTGCGGGAAACCGCGTTACCGGGGGAGGTCTCGCCGCCGACGGCCGGGCCTGGGCAGGTGAGCGTGGTGGTGAACTTCGTGCGGAAGGACCGGTTGGTGCGGTCGGCTCGCGAGGTGCCGAACGGGTCGGCGCAGGAACGGCTGAGTGCGATCGTCGAGGCGCTGGCCGCCGGTCCGACCGAGCGCGAACGCGCGAGTGGGATCTCCTCGGCGTTGCCGGCCGGGCTGCAGCTGACGGTCGCCGCGTTGCAGGGCAACCGCGCGGTGATCGGCCTGACCGGCGAGACCGACGGCTCGGCCGCCGAGAACGTGCTCGCCGTCGGCCAGATCGTGCTGTCCGCGACCGCGATCCCCACGGTCAAGGAGGTTTCGTTCGAACGCGACGGGCTGCCGGTCGAAGCCCTGCTGGCCGACGGCGCGCTCACGAGGAACCCGCTGACCGCCGCGAACTACGCGTCACTGCGGGCCGGCTGACGCTTGAGCGAGGTCGCTGCGATCAGTACGGCGACCAGCAGGACGACGGCGCAGAGAGTCAGGCCTCGGGCGTAGCCGCTGTTGAGGGTTTCAGGGGTGATCAGGTCGCCGGTGTGGTCGTGGGCGGCGGTGCCGAGCGCGGCGAGGCCGAGGGACGCGCCGAGTTGGCGGGAGCTGTTGAGCAGGCCGGACGCCGTACCGGTCTCCTCGGGTGCGACATCGGTGGTGGCGGTCGCGACGAGCGGACCGAGGCAGAGGCCGAAGCCGATGCTCGCGATGATCGACGGACCGAGTACGTCGGTGAGGAACCGGCCGTCGGCGCTGATCTGCCCGAACCACGCGAACCCGATCGCGGTCAGCAGCGCGCCGCCGATCAGCAGCCGTTTCGCTGAGACGTGGTAACCGAGCTTGATCGCGAGCACCGACCCGACGACGACGCCGAGGGCGAAGGGCAGGAACATCACGCCGGTCAGCGCCGGGCCGATGTCGAGGACGCGCTGCAGGTAGAGGGACATGAAGTAGAAGGACGACGCCATCGCCGCGCCGACCAGCAGGTTGTAGGCGTTCGCGCCGGACACCGAGCGGTTCGCGAAGAGGCCGAGGCGGACGAGTGGTTCGCGGCGCGTGGTGCGCTCGACGAGGATGAAGGCCGCCAGTAGTAGGGCGGCCAGAGCAAGGGTGATGAGGGTGGTGGGCGAACCCCACGCGTGCCGGTCGGTCCGGACGACACCGAAGACGAGCGTCGTCATCCCGGCCGTCGCGAGCACCGCGCCGAGCACGTCCGGGCGGCCACGTCGTACGGTCTTCGCGCTCGCGGCGACTCCACCGGCCGCCAGCGCGAACGCGACGGTTGCCATCGGGACGTTCACGAACATCACCCACCGCCAGCTCGCGTACTGGGTGAGCACCCCACCGATGAGCACGCCGAGCGCGCCACCGGCCGCGTTCGTCGCGCTCCACACGCCGAAGGCGCGGACCCGGGCACGGCCGCCCGGAAACGTCGTCGCGAGGAGCGCGAGCGCGCCCGGCGCCAGCATCGCCGCCCCGATCCCCTGCGCGGCACGGGCCGCGACCAGGTGCCCCGGCTCCTGGGCGAACCCGCCGATCAGCGACGCCAGCCCGAACAAGGCCAGCCCGGTGAGCAGCAGCTGCTTACGCCCGTACCGGTCGCTGGCCTTGCCGCCGAGCAGCAACAGGCCGCCGAAGGTCAGCGCGTAGGCGTGGATCACCCAGGTCACGCCGGTCGCGCTGAAGCCGAGCCCGCTCGCGATCTGGGGAAGTCCCACGTTCACGACCGAGAGGTCGAGGGACACCATGAACTGCACGACGGCCACCACGGCGAGGGTGGTGGCGGGGCTGCTCTCTGCCTTTCGGAACATGTTCCGAAATTAGCAGCAGAAGTCCACGGTTGTCGATCGTGGGGTGGCGAGGCCGGGTTAGCCGGCGGGTGGGACGACCGTGTAGCCGCGTTCCTCGATGGCGGTGAAGCAGCGGGCCTGGATCTCGGGGGTGGGGAAGGGGGCGCTGACGCGTTTGGTGTCGAGGTCGATGGTCGTGACGGTGACGCCGTGGGATTGCAGGACGGTGGTGATGGTGCTGGTGCAGTGGGAGCAGGTCATGTCGGGGACCTCGAAGACGACGTCGGGGAGGGGCATGGTGGGCTCCTGGGGATCGAGGGTGACGACGTTCAAGTGACTGAGGAAGGTGGTGACGAAGAGGTCGACCAGGTGAGGGAGCAGGGGCGGGCTGGGGGTGGTCATGTTGGCCAGGCAGCGGAGGAGTTCGCCGGTGGGGAGGGCGGCGTACTGGGGGAGGTCGGCGGTGGCGATCGCCTGGTTCTTCAGGGTGCGGAGGATGGTTGTCGACTCCGTCGTGTAGCGGAGGGTGCCGCCGGGGTGGGGTTCGAGGGCGATCGGGATCATGCCTCGGCGGAACGTCGACGACTGCAGGCCCCAGTGCCAGGTGTTGGCGACGACGGCGAAGATGCCTGAGTCGCGGAGGGCGACGGCGAAGGAGGCCGGGTCGTCGTACGGGGTGCTGGCGGCGAGGTAGGCGTGCTGGGCGAGTGCCCGGGCGGTGGTCTCGAAGCCGACGGCGAGGATCTCGCGGGGGTCGGCGTCGGTGGTGGTCGTGGTCATGATGCGGCGGTCGTGATCGCTCAAAGGGCTCAACGCAGGAAGGGCCTGGCGGAGAGCGAGAGTGGTTTCGCGCGCGACGACCGGGACGATCGGGCCGAGTGAGCTGCAGTGGGCCACGTTCAGTACGCCGGTGCTGTCGTGCCACAGGACTCGGTGGGTCGCGCTGGTGGCGACCGCCGTGTCGAGGTATGCGCGCTGGGCGGTCGTGAGCCGGCCGTCGGGTGAGAGCGGGGTGACTTCCGGTTTGGCACTCCACGGGGCTGGCGCCGGAAGGACCGGCGTCCAGGGCGCGATGGTCTCAGCCAGGATGCGGGCCGCCGCCGCGCGGTCGTAGTCGGACGCAGGCGCCTCCCCGGGGACGGCTCCATTCTCCTGGGAAGGGCGCAGCGTCGCTGGTCACACCGCGTGTCCGGCGAACCGGCTGCGCCGGTCGCCGGAAGAGCGGGTCAAGCGCGAGCGCTGCCTCATCGCCGCGTGAGCGGACGACCGGGCGAGCGCTGTGCCTCATCGCCGCGTGAGGCGGATGACCGGGTACTCGCGCTCGGACTTCTCCTGGTACTTCGCGATCCGGGGCTGGGCTTCCGCGATCCGCTTCCACGCCTCCGCGCGCTCGGTCTTGTCGAGGCGCTCAGCGGTCACCGGTACGGCGCCCTTGTCCGCGAACTCGACCGTCACCTGGTCCGGGTGGGCCGTCAGGTTCGCGTGCCAGTCGGGGTGCTGACTGCCGCCGCCGGAGGCGACGACCAGCCAGGACTCGCCGTCCGCGAACCAGGCCAGCGGCGTCGCCCGCGGCTCGCCGCTGCGGCGCCCGAGGGTGTTGAGGACGAGCACGTCCATCCCCATCATTTGGCCCTTGCCGTCGCGGATCTTGCGGCTCGCCCGCGCGCCCATCTTCACCTGCATCCATCGCGAGAACCGTCCCGGCGTTCCCGGCTTGCGCTCCGCCTGCTGTGTGTTCGTCATACCGAAGACGCTAGGCGCCCGACCACCGCGCTCGCTTCTCGATTCCTGATCACCTGCGAGCGGCGGCGATCTCCTGACCGAGCTCGCTGCCGGGGAAGCGGTCGAGCATCGCGCGCAGTTCGTCCGCACCAACGTTGGCCCCGAACGCCTCCGCGCGCGGCTGCAGCCGTACGCCGTCCGCGAGCCGGTCGAGCACGACCGGGTCGAAGCCCAGGTCGTCGACGAACTCGGTGACCACGGCAACGTCCGACGCGTCGTCACCGGCCACGGCGATCGCCTTGCGGCCCGGCGTACCGGCGGGGCGGGCGCCCTCGTCGAGGTCGTGGTAACCCATGTGGTTGAACCCCTTGACCACCTGCGCCCCGTCGAGGAACGCGGCGACGGTCTCGCTGGACGACGTCCGTGGGTCGGTGAGGTCAGCGCGGTGGCCGTCGATCTCCCACCAGTAGTTCATCGCGTCGACGACGAGCTTGCCGCGCAGTTCGTCGACCGGGAGCGCCTGGTACTTGCCGAGCGGCAGCGCCAGTACGACGAGGTCGGCCTGCGCCGCCGCCTCCACACTCGTGGTCGCGACGGCGCCGGGCACCAGGATCTCGACGGTGAGCGCGATCTTCGCGGGATCACCCGAGCCGGCGATCAGCACTTTGTAGCCCGCGGCAACGGCCAGCCGGCCGAGCACGGTCCCGACCTTGCCGGCGCCGAGGATCCCGATCGTGTGGATGCCGGTCGCGCTCATGCTCGTTCCGGGGAAAGGTCGGTCGCCGAGGACAGCTCGACCGCCGGGGTCAGCTCGGCCAGCCGCTCACGCACCTGCGGGATCACCTTGCCGCCGAACAGTTCGACCGCGCGCATCCGCGCGTCGATCGGCTGGGCGCCGCTGCTGTAGATCAGGTCGAACCGCCCGACGCCCACCGCGTTGACCGCACGGGCGATCTTGGCGGCGACGGTGTCCGGCGAGCCGATGTAGAGCGAGCCGTGCTCGATCTCGGCCAGGTACTCCTCGCGGCGGATCGGCGGCCAGCCGCGCTGCTGCCCGATCCGGTCGCGGATCACCTTGTAGTGCGGCCAGTAGATCTCGCGTGCCTCCTCGTCGGTGTCGGCGACGAAGCCCGGCGAGTGCATGCCGACCGGGTGTGCCGTCGTACCGAACTGCTCGGCGGCGCGGCGGTACAGATCGATGTACGGCGCGAAGCGCTCCGGCTGGCCACCGATGATCGCGAGCATCAGCGGCAGGCCGTGGTGCGCCGTCCGGATCACCGACTGCGGCGAGCCGCCGACGCCGATCCAGGTCTTCAGCCGGCCGGACTCGGTCTTGGGGAAGACGTCCGCGTCGGTCAGCGCCGGGCGCGTCGTACCGGACCAGGTGACCGGCTTCTCGTCCAGCAGCTTGACGAACAGGTCCGCCTTCTCCTCGAACAGCACGTCGTAGTCGGCCAGGTCGTAGCCGAACAGCGGGAACGACTCGGTGAACGAGCCGCGCCCGAGGATCACCTCGGCGCGGCCGTTGGACAGCGCGTCGACGGTCGCGAACCGCTGGAAGACGCGGACCGGGTCGTCCGAGCTGAGCACGGTCACGCCGGACGCCAGCCGGATCCGGCTGGTCCTGGTCGCGATGCCGGCCAGGACGGTCTCCGGCGACGAGACCGAGTACTCCGGGCGGTGGTGCTCGCCGAGGGCGATCACGTCGACGCCGAGCTCGTCAGCCACGACGGCCTCCTCGACGACCTGGCGGATCGCCGCGGCGTGCGAGAGCAACCGGCCGTCACCGTCCTGCGGGACGTCGCCGAAGGTGTCGAGTCCGAACTCGAGATCTGTCACGGGTCCTGCGCTCCCTGGGTCGTAAGGGGGTTGATGTGTCAATCCTAACCGCCGGAGTTGACGCGTCAACCAGGTGGTTCGACAGGCGTAACGCGAAGCCGCGGCAACTTCTTCCCGCCGCGACCGCGTTGGGTAGATTCAGCGCATGGTGGTCGGTCCGGCGGTTCCGGTGGCGGCGGCGCGGCGGATCGCGTTGGTCGCTCAGGGGTTCGGGCAGGCACGGCCGGGGCGGGCGGATGTCCGGCAGGTACGGCGGGTGGTCGAGCGGGTCGGCGTACTGCAGGTCGACTCGGTGAACGTGCTGTGCCGGTCGCACTACCTGCCGGTGTTCTCGCGACTGGGGGAGTACTCGCGGGAGCGGCTGGACCGGATGTGCTGGGGCGGCGGTGAGCTGTTCGAGTACTTCTGGGGACACAAGGCGGCGTTGCTGCCGATGGCGTCGTACCCGTTGGCGCGGTGGCGGATGCGGGTGGCTGAGCGGCAGGTGTGGGACGCGCCGCTCGACCCGGAGTTGCAGGTGCCGTGGTCGGTGGTGGTCGGGATGCGGCGGCTGAGCGTGGAGCGGCCGGGGCTGGTCGACGACGTCCTGGCGATGGTCGCGGAGAAGGGCCCGATCACGGCGGGCGAGGCCGACCGTGACGGCGTACGACGGAAGCGGACCGATCCGGACCCGGATCCGACGACCGGGACGATGTGGAACTGGCAGGACGCGAAGATCGCGATCGAGTACCTGTTCGCGACCGGCCGGGTCGCCATCGCCGGGCGCCGGCACTTCGAGCGCCTGTACGACGTCGCTGAGCGGGTGCTGCCGGGCGCCGTACTGAATGCGCCGGAGCTGGACGATCACGAAGCCCGGCGGGAGTTCGTCCGGATCGCGGCGCGGTCGCTCGGGGTGGCGACGGCGGGCGAGCTGTGCGGCGCGACGAAGGGGCACTATCCGTTGCCCACGGCAACCGCCAGGCGCGTGGTCGGTGAGTTGGTCGACGCCGGGGAGCTCGTGCCCGTGCAGGTTGACGGCGTGAAGCAGCAGAGCTACCTGTGGGCGGAGGCCGAGGACCGGCCGGTCGACGCGCGGGCGTTGCTGTCGCCGTTCGACACGCTGATCTGGAACCGGGACCGCACCGAGCGGCTGTTCGAGTTCTTCTACCGGATCAGCATCTACACGCCCGAAGCGCAGCGCGTGCACGGGTACTACGTGCTGCCGTTCCTGCTCGGGGACCGGCTGGTTGCGCGGGTCGATCTCAAGGCTGACCGGCGGAACTCCGCACTGGCCGTGCCCACCCTGACGCTCGAGCCCGGGGCGACGGACGTGGTCGAGCCGCTGGCGGCCGAGTTGCAGTTGATGGCCCGCTGGCTGGGCCTGGAGCGGATCCAGGTCACAGCCGGCGGACCGTTGGGGCGAGCGCTGTCGAGCGTGCTGGGTTAGGCCGCCGCGTGGACCCGGTGGGTGGGAACAGCCCGCCGCGTCGCGCGCTTGATGCGCTGCTGGCCGACCAGGCTGATCAGTGAGAGCAGGATCGCCGCGCCGGTGTACCAGGTCACGGTGGGGATCTCGCCGAGCGCGGCCGTCAACTGTCCCGCGATGACGACCGGGACACCCAGGCCGACGTACGCGATCAGGTAGACCGCGCCGACGACGCCGGCGCGCTGGTGCGGGGCGGCCAGCGGGAAGACGAGCGCCAGCGCCGCGGTGAACGAGGCGCCGAAGCCGATGCCGGCCAGGGCCTGGCCGATGATCATCACGGCGAGGCTGCCGGCCAGTACGCCGGTCAGGATGCCGGCCGCGCCGACGACCGAGGCGTAGATGCCGATCGTCATCGCGCGCCGGGAGTCGACCCGGCCGAGCGCGAAGCCGATCAGGAACGACGCGGTCTGCGGGACGAACCCGGCGACACCGTTCATCAGGCCGCTGTCGATGTGGAAGACGCTGTGCACCAGGCTCGGCGCGAGACCGCCGGACAGGCCGGCCAGCATCCAGACCGCGGCGACCACCGGCGCCGAGGCGGCGAACTCCGCGCGGGTGGCCGCGGGGAACGAGATCCTCGGGATCATCGATCGCAGCGCTCCCGGCGTACGGCGTACTGTCTCGGGCGAGAGCGCGACGACCCCGAAGCCGAGCACGGTCAGCGCGGTCAGTACGACGAAGATCACCGTGTTCGCCTTCGGCGTCAGCTGGATCGCGACGCCGGCCAGCAAGGAGCCGAAACCGAGTCCACCGGTCAGCCCGGCGCTGCCCAGGATCACACCGAGCCCCTTGCGGTGGGCCGGGGCGATCTCGACCAGGGCCGCGGTGAAGGCGGTCGTGGCCGCGCCGGCGGCGACGCCCTGCACGGTCCGGCCGGCGATCACCCAGTCGACGTTCTGGGCGAACAGGAACAGCAGGTTCGACACCACCTGCACGACGAGCGCGCCGAGCAGAACCGGCCGCCGGCCGAGGTGGTCGGACAGCGACCCGACCGTCAGGACGGCGGCCAGGAACCCGGCGGCGTACACGGCGAACGCCAGCGTCAGCAGCTGCGGTGCGAAGTTCCACTGGTTCCGGTACTCGACGAGCATCGGGGTGAGGGAGCCGGCCGCGAGGTTGAGGCTCGTGAACGTGATCGCCACGCCCGCCAGCGCGACGCCGGTGGGCAGGGTCCAGCGGCGCTGGACGACGGGGGACTGCGGTGAGGTGGACACGGAGGCTCCTTGCTGAACCCAGCGACTAGTCGGTGATGAGGACGACGCCGGCCGGCGCGTCCAGGGCCTTCACCGTCAGTTCGGCGGCGCGGTCGAGGCTGACCCGCGGCTCGGCGGGCACGTTCTCGGGGTTGTAGGTGCCCGGGCCGTAGAACTGCCCGTAGCTGAGGACGACGCCGCCTTCGGCGAGCACCGACTTCTCGAGCTCGGCGACCGCGTCGGCGTCCGGTCCGGCCGGCAACTGCCAGGCGACGGTCTGCGCCAGGAGCTTCGGCGATCCGCTCTGCCGGGCGGCCTCGATCAGGTTCTGGTTGCCCTCGGTGCGGATCCGGGCATTCAGCGGGGTGTGGTGAGCGATGTCCGCGAGGTCGTCGGGCAGGTCGGTCAGCTCGTTCAGTACGACGTCCGGCCGGAACTCCTTCACCGTCCGGACCAGCGCGTCCCGGTCGAACACGTCGCAGACGATCGGCTCGGCGCCGAGCTCCTTCAGCAGAGCGGTCTTGCTCTCCGAGCGGGTCATCCCGCCGACCACGTGCCCGGCCTGGACCAGCAGGGGAACGATCCGCTGCCCGATCACACCGGACGCTCCGGCCAGAAAAATCCTCATCGCGCGATCTCCTTCGGTTATTCTGGATGTTTAATGTCCAGATAACCGTACGCCCCTGGCTATCGCGTGGTCAAGCCAGCAGGTTCCGGCCCGTGGACGCCGGTCCGGACGGTGGGGGAGCGTCCCTACGATGACTACTGAGCCAGTGGACATTCGACGCTTCGGTGAGGACCCGCAGATGACGAGCAGCTACCACGCCGCCGGCGACCGCTACGAGCGGCTGGAGTACCGCAGGGCCGGCCGCTCGGGGCTCGACCTGCCGGCGGTGTCGCTGGGGCTGTGGCAGAAGTTCGGCACCGACTACCCGTTCGCGACCCAGCGCGAGATCGTGCTGCACGCCTTCGACCTCGGCGTCACGCACCTCGACAACGCGAACCGGTACGGCCCGCCGTACCGGGCTGCGGAGATCTTCCTGGGCCGGTTGCTGCGCACCGACCTCGCGCCGTACCGGGACGAGCTGGTGATCAGCACCAAGGCCGGCAACCCGATCAGCCCGAGCCCTTACGCGAAAGGCGGTTCGCGCAAGTCGCTGCTCAGCTCGCTCGACCACAGCCTGCGCGATCTCGGCACCGACTACGTCGACATCTTCTACCACCACCGGCCCGACCCGACGACTCCGCTGGAGGAGACCGTCGGCGCGCTGGTGAGCGCGGTCCAGCAGGGCAAGGCCCTGTACGTCGGGGTGTCGAACTACCCGACCGACCAGGCCCACGCGGCGGCCGAGCTGCTGCGGCGGGCCGGCGTACCGCTGCTCGTGCACCAGCCGCGCTACTCGATCTTCGACCGTACGCCGGAACGCTCGGGCCTGCTCGACCAGGCCGCCGCGGACGGGTTCGGACTGGTTGCCTACAGCCCCTTGGCGCAGGGGCTGCTGACCGACAAGTACCTCGACGGCACGATCCCGGAGGGCGCCCGGGCGGCCAACAGCACGTTCCTGTCGCCGGACCAGATCGACGAGGTCTACCGCGAGCGGGCGACCGCGCTGAGCAAGATCGCCCACGAACGCGGCCAGTCGCTCGCGCAGCTGGCGCTGCAGTGGGTGCTGCGCCGGCCGGAGGTGACGACCGCGTTGATCGGCGCGAGCTCGACCGGCCAGCTCGACCACAATCTCGCCGCGCTCGACTTCCCGCCGCTGACCGAGGCGGAGCTTGCGCTGATCGACGAGCATGGAGTCCACGGCACGGGTCAACGTGCCTGACCTTGGGAGTGGTTGTGACCGTTACGCCTGAAGCCTCGTTCCGCCTGCGGTACGGCTCGCCGTCGGAGGTGCCCCCGGCCGCGTGGACCGACGTGATCGCGCAGCAACTGGCGCACCGGTCGGTGCGGAGCTACCGGCCGGATCCGGTCTCCGACGAGACGCTGACGGCGCTGATCGCCGCGGCGCAGTCGGCGCCGACCTCGGGGAACCTGCAGCTGTGGAGCGTGGTCGCCGTACGGGACGACGATCGTCGCGCCCGGCTGGCGGAACTGGCCGGAGAGCAGGACTTCGTCAAGCAGGCACCGCTGCTGCTCGTCTGGCTGGCCGACCTCGCGCGGGCCCGGCACGTGACCGAACAGATCGGTCAGGCGACCTCGGAGGGTGCGGACTTCGTCGAGGCGGCGCTGCTCGGGTTCGTGGACGTTGCTTTGGCGGCGCAGAACGCGGCGCTGGCGGCCGAGTCGCTCGGGCTCGGCACGGTGTTCGTCGGCGCGATCCGCAACCGGCCGCTCGAGGTCGCCGCCGAGCTGGAGCTGCCGGCCAACGTGTTCCCTGTCTTCGGGCTCACGGTCGGGCACCCGGACCGGTACGACGAGACGTCGGTGAAGCCGCGGTTGCCACAGGAGGCGGTGCTGCACCACGAGCGGTACGCGCTAGAGCCGCAGACGGCGCACGTCGACGCCTACGAGGAGCTGCTCAACCGGTACTACGCGGCCGCCGGGATGCCTCAGGGATGGGTACGCCGGGTGGCTGCTCGCTTCGGCAGCGTGGCCGGTCTGAAGGGCCGCGAGCACCTGCGCGAGGCGCTCCGCGTGAAGGGCTTCCAGCTCCGATGAGAGCGCTTGCGTGACGGACTAGCCCACTGGCGCGTTGTGAGGTCATGAAGACTCACGGGGACAGTGTTGAGGAGGTTCGGCCGGACACGGTCGATCCGGGGTTGGCAGCGGCGACGCTGAGCGTCTACGCGCACCG
This sequence comes from Kribbella sp. DT2, assembly GCF_049844575.1. NCBI lineage: Bacteria > Bacillati > Actinomycetota > Actinomycetes > Propionibacteriales > Kribbellaceae > Kribbella > Kribbella sp. DT2. The sequence goes on from NZ_JBNCLH010000002.1 coordinate 871,737, forward strand.
CCACGAGGTGGTCCATCTGTTGTACTCGGCAACCGACGAGCCGGACGCGCTCCGCCGGGTGGCCGAGATCCTGCACCTGGAGGAGTCGACCGTGGCCCGCGTGCTCGACCAGCCGCTGCGCTGGATGACGGCCCCGGCCCGCGAGGCGCTGGAGTCGGCCGCGGCCCGCGGGGTCTCGATGATCCCTGAGGTGGGGGAGCTGGCCACCACATCCGCCGGGCCTGACCAGGCCTAGCCGGCCGGCCCGTCGTGCTGCCCTCAACCGAGGGGGCGGCCGGCGCACCGTAGCGTCCGAAGAACCCGCATGCGTCCGAAGACCGGTGCGCCATAGCCTCGGCTTCTTCGGACGCAACGAGATTCTTCGGACGCTACGGGGCCAAGGCGCTCAGGGCGAGCAGGGCGGTGTCGTCGGCGAGCGGTTCACCGAAGCTGGTGAGCAGGTCGGAGAGGGCTTTGACCAGTTCGCCTGCGGGCGCACCGGCGTACTGCAGGGCGAGAGTTCGGAGTGCGTGCTCGCCGTAGAAGTCGCCGTTGACGCGGGCTTCGGTGAGGCCGTCGGTGTAGAGCAGCAGCGTGTCGCCGGGCTGCAGGCGCAGGCGGGTCGGCGGGAACTCGCCCGTCGGGAGGATGCCGATCAGCGTGCCGTCGGCGCTCGGGAGGAAGCCGGCCGTGCCGTCGGCGCAGATCAGCAACGGCGGCGGGTGACCGCCCGAGGCGAACTCGACCTCGACCTGACCCGTGGTCCGATCGGGAATCAGGGTGCCGAAGATCGCCGTGCAGTAGCGCGGGTCGCCGGTCGCGAACCGCTCGTTCAGTACGGCGTTGAGCGTGGCGAGCGCGGACCCGGGATCGTGCAGCGCGGCGGCGCGCAGGGTGTAGCGGGCGAGCGACGTCACGGCGGCGGCCGCCGAGCCCTTGCCGCAGACGTCGCCGAGGAAGAAGCCCCAGCGGTGCCGGTCGACGGCGAACACGTCGTAGAAGTCGCCGCCGAGCTGGATGGCCGACGCCGTGTGGTAGTACGCCGCTGTCTCGACACCCGGTACGACGGGGAGCTGTGCGGGAAGCAGGGACTGCTGGAGCACGGCGAGTGCGTCCTGCAACTGGGCGCGATCGGCCTCGGCCTGGAGCTGCGCGGTCTCGGCCTCGAGCTGGGCCAGCTCGGCCTCGCGCTGGGACGTTTCGGCGAGCCGGCGGCCGTGCAGGAGCTCTTCCTCGTACGCGCGGCGAATCTGCGCGTCGAAGACCGTCGTACGGATCAGGACGGGTTCGCCGGCGTCGTCGTACTTGACTGTTGACGAGATCAGGACCGGGAGCCGGCCGCCGCCCTCCCCCTTGAGCTCGAGCGCGACGCCGCTGACGCCGCCCTGCATCCGCAGCGACGGCGCGAGGTGCGTCTCGTGGTAGAGCTTGCCGCCGATCGTCAGCAGGTCGGTGAACCGGATCCGCCCGACCACGGCGTCGCGGTCCAGCCCGAGCCAGTCGAGCAGCGTCGCGTTGATCCTGACGATCGTGCCGTCCATCGCCGTCGACAGGTGACCGCTCGGCGCGGACTCGTAGATCTCCTCGGTGCTGTCGCCGAGCATCACCTCAGGCTCGCGAGAAATTCGCTGATCGCCTGATTGGTCGCCGCCGGCGCCGACAGGTGCGGGCAGTGGCCGGTCGCGTCGAGCGTGACCAGCGTCGAACCGGGGATCGCGGCGTGCGTGTACGCACCGACCTCGCGCGGCGCGATCACGTCCTCGGTCGACTCCAGGATCAGCGTCGGCACCTTCACCGAGGCCAGGTCGGCGCGCGAGTCGGACAGGAACGTGGTCCGGGCGAAGACCCGGGCCATCGCGGGATCGGTCGCGCAGAAGCTCGTCGTCAGCTCCGCCCCGAGCTCGGGGATGTCGGCGTTGCCCATGATCACCGGCGCCATCGCCGACGACCAGCCGAGGTAGTTGGACTCGAGGGAGGCCAGCAGCTCGTCGATGTCCGCGCGGTCGAAGCCGCCGCGGTAGTCGCCGTCGTTCAGGTAACAGGGCGAAGGCCCGACCATGACCAGCGCGCCGATCCGCTCCGGCGCCTTGCGCGCGGCCAGTACGCCGATCATCGCGCTGACCGAGTGCCCGACGAAGACCGCGTCGTGCAGGTCGAGCGCCGTACAGACCTCGACGACGTCGTCGGCGTACCCCTCGAGCGAGGCGTAGCGCCGCTCGTCGAAGGCAGCCGGGTCGGACTTGCCCGAGCCGACCTGGTCGAACAGGGCGATCCGGTAGTCGTCGGCCAGCGCCGGGACCGTCAGGCGCCACATGTTCTGGTCACAGCCGAAGCCGTGCGCGAGCAGGACCGTCCGGCCGTCCGGGTTTCCGGTGGTGGTGACGTTGTTTCGGCGCAGGGTGTCCACGGGGCCATCTTCGCAGCCCGGACGGGATCCGGCGGTGTCGGCTTACCGGCTGCGGAAGCGTTGCTCGTCGTGCTGCGGGCCCGGGCAGGGTTCCTCGCTCGCGGCGTCCGCGAGGTCGTAGGCGACCAGGGGACAGCGGGTGCAGTAGAGCAGGCCGTCGTCCGGGTCGACGAGCAGGTCGTGGTCACCGGTCGTGAACGGGACCGGGCAAGCTGTCAGTTCGATCTCACCGCGATCGGCGAAGTGCTTGTCGCACCGGATACAGACCGGTCCTGCGGCGAACCGGCCCTGCGAAGTGACCCGGTGCAGGTCGATCACCTGGTGACCGTTGATCTCGGCGTACGGATCCGTCACGGGCGTCGTCCTCCAGGGTGGTCTGCGCTCGCCCTCCTAGGTGCCCACAGCAAGGTTGTGTTACGCATCCGGTCTATGACGGATCCGTCACGAGAGCGCCGGGACCTGGTCGACGACGCGCAGCAGGCGGTGCAGCATCGTCACCCGGATCACCGACGCGACCCGCGGGGTGAGGGCCGCGAGCGTGAGGGAACCGCCCGCCGCCTCGGCCGCGTGGTGGAGCTGGACGAGCGCGCCGAGGCCGGTGGAGTCGCAGAACGACAGGCCGGACAGGTCGAGCACGAGCGAGCGGCCGGCGGCGACGATCGGCCCGCCCGCGTCGGTCAGCAGGGCGGTGGTGCCGAAGTCGAGCTCGCCCGAGACCATCGCCACGACGTCGGATCCGCGGTCGTCGATGGTGACGGTCAGTAGCTGGGAGTCGCTCACTGAGGGATGCTCATCGGGATTGGCTCACTGGGGGAGCTTACGCGTGTCGATCAGGTGCTGGGCGACATCGCGGAGCTTGGTGTTCGTGTCCTGGGAGTAGCGCTTCAGGATCTGGAAGGCCTGGGACTCGTCGAGGTCGAAGCGCTCCATCAGGATCCCCATCGCCTGACCGACCAGCTTCCGGGCGTCGACCGCGGCCGTCATGGTCTCGCCGTCGCGCGCGGCCGCCACCGCGACCGACGCGTGCCGGGCGAGAATGTGCGCGATCGCCTCGTCGTCGGCGCTGAACGCCTGTGGGTCGCCGTTGTAGAGACTCAGTACGCCGACCAGCTGGTCGGCCGCCCACATGGGGACGTGCAGGACCGAGCCCACGCCGTACGACGTGAGCCGCGTGCTCCAGGACGGCCAGCGGGCCTCGGTCGCGACGTCGGCGACGTACATGGTGGTGCCGCTGGTGAGCGCCGCGTGCAGCGGGCCCTCGCCGGCGTCGATCTGCTCCTGGTAGATCCGCGCGACCAGCGGGTCGGTGACCGCGCCGATCTCCCAGCCGCCGTGCCCGGTCAGCATCACGCCGGCGTACGTACAGGCCTCCGCCTGCAGTGCGAACTGGACGACCGCCTCCACCGTGTCGTCCACGCCGTCGGCATCGTGCAGCTCCACAGCCAGCTGCGCGAACACCGTTGCCAGCAACGGCTCGGAACCGCTGTGGTCCAGAGCCTCCCGCAGAACCTGCTTCTCGACCGCCGGGGCCGAGGCGTGCTCAGTCATGCCCATATGATGCACGGCCGGGTCACCCCCCGGTGCATAACTCCCGGATGATGCTCCCGAGTCGTTACGCGGCCGGCGTCTGTTTGCGGGGGCACGCCGCGGGTCACCGGGCGTCGTGCCAGGACTTGCCGACGGAGAGGACCGGTTCGATGGGTGACTACGAGGCGACGACCGTGGTGGACGTTGCGCCGAACGTGCTGTTCGAGTACCTGTCCGACGTCGAGCGGCTGCCCGAGTACCTGCCACAGATGACTGAGGCGCACCGCTTGGAGGAACCGTCTGCCCAGTCGCAGGGTGCCGAGGCGCGGCAGCCCGGCGAGGCCGTTCGCGAGCGGGTCGAGGTAGCCGCCGTGGTGGGTGACGAGCGGGAGGTCCGCAGCGAGGCCGCGATCGACATCGTCGAGGAGGACCGGAAGATTCGCTGGTCGGCGCCCGGGCCGCACGACTATCACGGCGAGCTGGAGGTCGGCTTCATCGCCGACGGCACTGCCCAGCTGACGGTCCGCCTGCACACCGACCACGCGGAGGGCCCGTCGATAGACGAGGCGCTGCAGCGAACGCTGGGCGGAATCAAGGCGACAGTGGAGCAGCCGGGCAAGCAACCCCGCGAGTAGGGCCGCGGGTCGAGGCGCCTGTCGCGGTCTCTTGCGCTCGACATTGAGTGTTCAACTACTCTGGGGGCAAGCGGCGATCAGGGAGTTGAGAACATGGCGATCTTCAGGCTGAATCATGCGGTGCTGTACGTGCGGGACGTGGCGGAGAGTGTCGCGTTCTACCGGGACGTGCTCGGGTTCGGGTACACCGAGGTCGGGGACAGCTTCAAGGGAGGGGCGTTCCTGCGGGCGCCGGGGTCGACGAACGACCACGACCTCGGGTTGTTCGAGCTCGGGGCGCAGGCCGGGCCGTCGGGGGCCGGGCGGTCGACGGTGGGGCTGTACCACCTGGCGTGGGAGGTCGACACGCTCGGCGACCTCGTGGACCTGGCGCAGACGCTGAGCGCCGCGGGCGCGCTCGTGGGGAAGTCGGACCACGGGACGACGAAGTCGCTGTACGGCAAAGACCCGAACGGGCTGGAGTTCGAGATCGTCTGGCTCATCCCGGCCGAGCTGCTGACCGACGCCGATCGCGACAAGGCCGGCGTCGCGCCGCTCGACCTGGCGGCCGAGGTGGACAAGTACGGACGCGAGGCGCTCAGTGGTGTCGGGATCTCGCGGAACTAAGCGCCAAGGGCCGTCAGGTCGCGTTCGGCGTACTGGCGGTGCTCCCACTCCTCGTTGAGGACGATGGACAGGCACTCCTTCAGCGGGAAGTCCTCGATCACCGGCCAGCCGGGCGCGGTCTGGGTGACGTTCGCGGCCAGTTGCTCGTCGGTGAGCGCCGCGATCACCCCGCGGACCATCGCCTGCCGCTCACCCCGGAGCGCGAGCGCCTCGTCGAGTGACGGACGGGCCTCGCGGTCCCACGGGATGCCCGGCCAGCCGGGCGCCTCGTCCCAGGGCAGGTCGAGCGGATGCCACGGCGACGGGTCGCCGAGGATCATCCGTCCGACCCATGCGTCGCCGGCGAAGCAGAGGTGCCGCAGCGTCTGGATGAACGACCACTCCTCGTCGACGCTCCGGTGCAGGTCGGCCTCGGGCAGCGGCCTCGCGCGGGCGACGGTCTCGTCCCAGCGCCGCTCGAGGATCGCCCACGCCTCCCGGAACCCGTCGGCGTCGACCGGGCGCATCTTCGCGCGTTCCGGCGTACGGCGGTTGAGCTCGGCGTCGATCAGCGGCGCGATGTCGACGCCGTTCACGACCACGTTCCGCACCTCGCCGTGGATCTCCAGATCGCACAGCTCCACGCCGTACAGCCTGCTGCGGTACAGGCTGCCGCCGCGCACCACGAGGTCACTGAAGGCCACTTCGCGCATCCGGGTCTCGTCCATGGCCACACCCTAGAACCGTTGCCGGACATTCCACTTCCGCGAATTGAGCACATCCTCCGGCTGCATACTGTGCGCAGGAACTGACTCGGCGAAGGAGTGCGGCGACGGGCCGGCCCTGATCAGCTGGGTGAAACGCCAGCGCCGCCGAGCTCGGCGGGATCGACATCGTGGTGGCCAACGTCAGTGCCCTCGCGATCGGTGGCGAGGGGGAGGAGCCCTGGAAGCAGAGCTTCGAGGTCGACCTGATGGGTACGGTCCGGAGGGTCGACGCGGCGATGCCGTTCCTCGGCGAGAGCCAGGCGCCGTCGATCGTCACCGTGTCGAGCGTCTCGGCGCGGGAGATCGACTTCGCGGCCGGCGCGTACGGGACGTTCAAGGCCGCGATCGTGCACTACACCCAAGGCCTGGCCTTCCAGCCGGCAGGCAAGGGGATCCGCGCGAACACCGTCTCCCCGGGCAACACCTACTTCCCGGGTGGCGTCTGGGAGTCGGTCGAGAGCGGCAACCCGCAACTGTTCGCGGACTCGCTCGCCCTCAACCCGACCGGCCGGATGGCCCGCCCGGACGAGATCGCCCGCGGCGTCGTCTTCCTGGCCAGCCCGGCCGCCAGCTTCGTCAGCGGCACCAACCTGGTGATCGACGGCGCGCTGACCCGTGGAGTGCAGTTCTAGCCCTGGGCAACGACCTTGCTGTTGTTGCTTCCGGCCACGAACTTCTGGCGCGGCAGCCGGTCGAGCCAGTAGTCCATCAGAAGGTTGCCCTGACCCCCTTGGTAGGAGCTGCACCGGATCCGCGGGATCGCCATCGGGTCGAAGCTCTTCCCGTACGGCGAAGGGCACGGCCCGGCACCGACCAGCAGCACGCCCTCGTTCTTGTACGCCGTACCGCCGCGTCCTCCCGCAGCGAGGACGCGGTGGTCGCGGGGGTGGACCCCGAGCGGTAGCGCGATCGTCCGGGCCGGAGCCGCGGGGACGGCCGCGGTGATCATCGCGGCCAGGCGGCCGATCTCGCTCTCGGCCTCGGCGGTCTCGAGGTGGCGGAGGTTGGGGTGGTCCCAGGTGTGGTTGCCGAGCTCGCAGCCGGCGTCGTTCAGGTACCTGAGGGCCCGCGGGACCTCGGCGCCGGACAGACCGAACGGTGACCTGTTGAGGTAGAAGGAGCCGACGGCCGGGAAGTCGGGGTAGCGCGTCTGGAAAGCGAGCATGATGCCCAGCGCGGTGTCGGGGACGACGCGGCCGGACTTGTCGAGCGCGAACTGGCCGGGGGTGCTGTCGTCGAAGGTGAGCACGACCGGCGTCTTGCCCTCCGGTACGGCGGACAGGTCGCGGCGGACCAGGTCGATGGTGCGGATCGGGTGGTAGCCCTCGCGATAGAGGCGTTCGAGCTCGGCGCGGAAGAAGGCCGGCGTCATGTCGTACTCGCCGTTGACGTTCGCGGCGAGCCGGTGGTGCATGAGGACCGGGATCACACCGAGCTCGCTGGGCGCGGGCGGCCGGCTGGTGAGCGGCTTGGCCTGCGTCGTCGGGGCGGGCGCCTTCGGTGCGGGCGCTGACGGCACGGGACCGTGGTCCTTGGCAACGACCGGCGCCGCGTCAGGCTGTGTCGTGTCGTTGCATCCGGCAACGACTGCCGACGCGGCAAGGGCGAGGAAGGTGCGCCTGTGGAGCGTGCCCGGCGTACCGGCGCTCATTCGTAGATCACCAGCTCGGGACGCGGCTTCAGCGCGAGCACCTGGGCGGGGGTCATCAGCGCGCCGTGCCGGGTGTCCTCGACGTAGAAGAGCTTGAACGCGGTGTGCACGCCCTTCGGCAGCTTGGTCACCAGGCCGCGGTACGTCGCTTCCTTGGCGCCGCGGGCGCCGATGCCGTCGACGGACTTGATCAGCGCGACACCCGGGTGCGGGCGCAGGGTCGCCTCGTTGGTGACGATCCGGCTGGTCAGCTGGTGGAAGACGAAGACCTTCTCCGGCAGCCGGTACTTGGTGGTGACCGCGGACAGGTAGGCGCCGATCTCGTTCAGCTCGGCCCCCGACGTCCGGCCGAACACGCGGCCCGGGACCTGGCCGGGACCGACCTGCCACTCCGGATCGACGGCGAGGCCGACGTCCGGCTGGCGCAGCCACGGTTCGAGGCGGCGGACCTCGTCGATGGGCTTGGCCTGGCCGGGCTGGACGTCGAGCATCAGCAACATCTTGTGCTTGCGCGCGACGGCGAGGTAGCGATCGATCTGCGCCGGGTCGATCCGGCTGCGGTACTTGCCGTCGCGGCCGGCGGCACCCTGCGCGGTGACGACGATCAGCTCCATCACCGGGAGGATCGTGCGCCCACCCCGGTACGACGTCGCGAGCTTCTCGAGCCGGCGGGCGCGCTCCTCGAGGTTGCTGTCCAGCGGGCCGAGTGCCGGTGCGCCTGGCGCGCCGACGAAGGCGACGAGCTGGTGGGTCGGAAACAGGGTCCGCCCGCCGCGAGGGAGCTGCGGCAACGGCAACGGCTTGGGTTTCGGCGGCTGCGGCGGAGCGGCCGGCGCGCTGGGACTCGAGGCCTTGGAGGGCCGGTCGGACGCGGTGACATCGGCCTCGACATCGGCACAGCCGACGGCGAGCGAGAGCAGCAGCGGAAACACCAGCAAACGTCGAACAACCACAGTGACACCCGATTCCCCAGAAGGTGGTCAGGCACGTGGCTGTACCCACTGCTCAAGCTAGGCGTGATCGACTCGTCGCACAACGTGACCACGCCGTACCGGCGTGTCTTTCTACCCGCCGATCGTCAGGCCCTCGCGCTCGTCGTCCCAGGCCGCCGACGAGATCCGCCAGCCGGCCGTCGTCCGGACGAACTGGACGGTCTTCATGCCACGGCCGGTGAACGGTACATCGTCCTGGACGCCGGACTTGCCGTAGGCACCGAACCAGTGGGCGATGTCGCCGAAGATCTCGGTGCGCCCGTCCTCGGCCCACTCGCGGAAGTCGGTCAGGCGGCCGCCGGTCAGCAGTTCCTGCCGCGGCGCGATGAAGTCCTCGACGCCGTACGCCACCGGTTCCGCGCCGCAGGTCTTGACGATCAGCGCCGACGGCAACAGCAGGTCCCGCAGCGTGCCGAGCCGCTCGGCGACGCCGTCCCCGGAGGTGAACGCGGCGAAGAAGGCCCGCACGATGCCCTCGATCTGTTCGGTGTCGGTGCCCATCGTCTCCCTCTCGCGTGGTCGAAGCCGTCAGAGACTAGCTCGACAGGCGGCTGAAAGGGAGTCTGGTTACGGTCGAGGGACCTTCGAGAAGGAGCCGACAATGAGATCACTGATCGTGTTCTGTTCCGTCACCGTCGACGGGTTCATGGCGGGGCCGGACAACGACCTCGGGTTCATGGTCGACGACGAGGAGCTGGAGACCACGCTCAACGGGGAGCTGATGCGGGCCGCCGACGCGATCGTCGTCGGGCGGAAGTCGTTCCCGGAGATGTCGACGTACTGGACGGCGGCCGAGGGCGAGCTCGCCGACTGGATGAACACCACGCCGAAGCACGTGCTGTCGAGCGACGACTCGTACGACGTGAGCGCGTGGGGCAGCGCGACGCTCGCGGCCGGCGACGGGGTCGAGCAGGTCCGGAAGCTGAAGGGCAAGAAGGGCAAGAGCGTCGTCGTGTTCGGCGGCGTCGAGACCGTGCGGGCGCTGGTCGCCGCGGGGCTGGTCGACGAGTACTGGTTCAAGGTGCACCCAATGGTCGTCGGGCGGGGCCGGTCGATGTTCTTCGACGTGAAGGACCGGACCGCGCTGAAGCTGCGCAGCGTGCGGTCCTTCCCGAGCGGGAGTCTGGGAGTCGTCTACACAGCGTGACGCGCGTCGATTGACAGTCGATAGGAAGGCGGTGATAGTCGAGCCGTGCAGATGATGGATCGGATCGTGGTGCCGCTCAGGGTGTTTCTCGTGCTGCTGTTCGCCGGGCTGGTGTTCGCGCAGGTGGTGAGCCTGCCGGGGCAGTTCGGGCAGCTGAAGGGAGACGGCGCCGACCTGCGCTGGCCGCTGACCGTGTTCTCGATCCTCGAGGTGGTCTGCGTCCAGGTGGTGATCGTCTGCATCTGGCGGCTGCTGACGCTGGTCAAGGTCGACCGGATCTTCAGCGAGAAGGCGTTCGCCTGGGTCAACGTGATCCTCTGCGCGATGGTCGCCGGGTGGGTGCTGCTGCTCGGGATGACGATCTACCTGTCGCTGCGCGCCGACGACCCCGGCCTGCCGATCCTGCTGATCGGGCTCGTGCTGGCCGGCGGGGTCGTGCTGCTGCTGATGGTGGTGATGCGCGCCTTGTTGCGCCAGGCCACCACCCTGCGGACCGACATGGAAGCGGTGATCTGATGCCGATCGTGGTCCGGATCGACGTCGAGCTCGCCAAACGCAAGATGGGCGTCGGCGAGTTCGCGGAGCTCGTCGGCCTGACCCCGGCCAACGTCGCCGTACTGAAGAACGGCCGCGCGAAGGCCGTCCGCTTCAGCACCCTCGAAGCCATGTGCCGCGTCCTCGACTGCCAGCCCGGCGACCTGCTGGAGTGGGTCGAGGACTGACTCACCGTACGGCGAGGAAGTTCAGCGCCTCGACCCGGAGCACGACCGCGTCGTCCTGGTTGAGCAGCTCGGCGCGCGTGCGCACGAGCCCGCGATCCGGCTTCGACCTCGACAACCGCGCCTCGAGCACGGTCGTTCGCAACCGCAGCTGGTCACCCGGCCGCACCGGGACCAGCCACCGCAGCTCGTCGACGCCGGGCCCGCCGAGGCTCGCGACGTGCGAGAGGTAGTGCTTGGCGTAGAGCCGCATCATCAGACCCGCCGTGTGCCAGCCGCTGGCGATCAACCCGTGGAACGGCCCGTCCGCCGCCGCCTCCGGATCGACGTGGAACGACTGCGGGTCGAAACTCCGCCCGAAGGCGACGATCTCGGCCTCGGTGACCTGGACACGCTCGGGAAACTCGTACGTCGACCCTACGACGTAGTCGTCGAAGTACCTGTCGTCGATGGGCCGGCTGAATTCGTTGCTCACAGCGCTCATCCTCCCAGCCGGACGGTACGGCGTCCGCCGAAGTGTCAGGGAACCTCCGAGGTAGAGCGCGGGCCGTCCAGGACGAACAGCGCCAGGACGACGTCCCACAGCTCCTCCCCGGCCGGCGACACCGCGGTGGGGCAGCCGGGGTGTGGCGCCGGTTCGTGAACTCGGGTCAGGAGCGGCTGCGGATGATGTGTGTGCACGCCTCGGACGTGATCGTTCAGGAGTTCTTCGAGGGGTGATGTCGATCTGGGGCCGGCTCGGTCGACGCAGGGGTGAAGATCGACAGCGACGAAAGGCTGGAGCCATGTCATTTCAGGCGTACCTGGACAAGGTCGAGGAGAAGACCGGGATGACCCCGCGGGCGCTGCTCGAGGTTGCCCGGGCGAAGGGGTTCGAGGGGCCGGAGACGAAGATCGGGCCGCTGGCGGAGTGGTTGAAGGACGAGTACGGCGTGGGGCGCGGACACGCGATGGCGCTGCTGCACGTGATCAAGAACGGGACGGCGATCAGCGACAAGCACGTGGGAACGACCGGCGTACACCGCGACGCGAGCAACGAACTGTGGTTGGACGGCAAGGCCACCAACCCGCTCGGGTGAAGTGACGGCGCCTCCCCAGGGGGAGGCGCCGCCGGTCGGTCAGGTGCGGATCTCGTGGAAGCTGCTCATGTGGTTGACCATGGCCACCTCCGTCGGCAGGCGTTCCATGCTGCTGGCGCCGAGGAAGCCGACGATGCCCTCGACCTTGGACAGGACGTGGCGGGCGTCGTCGGGGGTGGCGATCGGGCCGCCGTGGCAGATCACCATCGCGTTCGGGTCGACCGCGAAGATCGCGTCGCGCAGGCGGGTGACCAGGTCGACGGACTCGTCGAGGGACAGGCTGCTCTGGGCGCCGATCATGCCTGAGGTGGTCAGGCCCATGTGGGGGACCAGGATGTCGGCGCCGGCCTCGGTCATCGCGGTCGCTTCGGCCTCGTCGTGCACGTAGGCGAGCGTGATCAGGTCCCGCTCGCGGGCGGCGGTGACCATCGCGACCTCGGTGTAGAAGCCGAGCCCGGTCTCCTCCAGGTTCGCCCGGATGATGCCGTCGAACAGACAGACCGTCGGGTAGTTCTGCACCCCGGCGAACCCGGCCTCCTGGACCTTGTCGAGGAACCGCGGGATGTCCCGGAACGGGTCCGACCCGCAGACGCCGGCCATCACCGGGAGCTGCTTGGTCAGCGGCAGCACCTCCGAGCCCATCTCCATCACGATCGCGTTCGCGTCGCCGTACGGCATCAGGCCGGCCATCGAGCTGCGCCCGGCCATCCGGTAGCGGCCGGAGTTGTAGATCACGACGAAGTCGAGCCCGGCCTCCTCGGCGCACTTCGCGGACAGCCCGGTACCGGCGCCGCCGCCGATGATCGGGCGCCCCTCGGCGACCTTGCGGCGGAAACCGGCCAGCAGTTCGGCGCGGGACAGAGTGTTCATCTCGTCTCCTTCTCCAGCCAGGTGGCCAGCAGGTCCACCGCGGCGGCGGACACCGCCGGGTCGTTGATGTCGGTGTCGAAGTCGTGCACGACGATGTCCGCGCGCAGGGTGGCGCGGAGGTTGGTGTAGAGCGCGTGGTCGGCCGCCGGGTCGTGGAACGGCGCGCCGGGGACGGACAGTTGTGACAACCCTTGGTGCGGGAAGAGCACAGCGACCGGTCCGGTGGACGGGTTGATCCGGGCGGCGATCCGTCGGCCGAGCTCCGCGCACTCGTCGACGCTCGTGCGCATCAGGGTGACGGCGGGGTTGTGCGGATACAGGTGCCGGGTTTGGAACTGCGACGGGACCCGCTCGGGCCCGTAGAAGTTGACCATGTCGAGCGCGCCCACACTCACCACCTGCGGTACGCCGGCACTCGCGGCCGCCGTCAGCCTGGAGGCACCGGCCGAGCAAACTCCGCCGACCAGCTCGTCGGCCAGCTCGGTCGTGGTCAGATCGGCCACAGCCTGTACGCCGCCACTGCGGACCAGCGACTCCAGCGTTCGCCCGCCGACTCCTGTGCAGTGGAAGGTGACCGCCTCGATCCCATGCTCATCCAGCCCGGTGACGACCGAGCTGCCGCACACGGTCGTCACGCCGAACATGCTCACGGCAACCAACGCGCCGTCGTCGGTTGATTCGCGCGGAGCCGACGCCATCCCGACGCAGGCCGCGGCCGCGTTGGCCAGAACCGGCCGGCTCAGCCGGTTCAGCCCGTTGATGTCGACCACGGGGTACATCAGGGTCAGGTCCGCCTCGCGGACATAGGCCGTCGTGTCCCCGGCCGCGATCGTCGAGACCAGCACCTTGGGAAGCCCGAGCGGCAGGGCGGCGCAGACCTCCGCCATCACGTACGCCGCGTTCGATCCGCCAACGGCCAGTACGGCGTCGACCTCACCCCGGGCGACCAGTTCGAGCACGATCACGGCAGCACCGCGCCCCATCACGGTCATCGCCGAGTTCCGGTCACCAACGCGCCGCAACTCATCGAGCTCACCGCCGCCCGCCTGCGCGACTGTCTGTCGGGTAATTGTGTGTGATTGTGCGAGTGCACTCAGCCCCGGTTCGCCAAGCACGCCGACGTCGATCAGCACCGACGAAGCTCCCAGTTCGCCGATTCGGTCTCGCAGGAACGCGTACTCTGCGGGCTTCGTGTCGAGCGCGCCGATCAGCGCGATCGCCGGCATCAGCTGATCCCGTAGTCCGGCACCAGCACCTCGGCCCCGCCCTGCAGTGCCGACTGGTGGGCGCAGATGCCCGGCGCGGTCCAGGTCGCCGCCGTCCGCGCGTCGACGCGCGGCCGCCGTTCCTCGACGATGCTCGACACGAACTCGTGCACCAGATGGGGATGCGAGCCGCCGTGCCCACCCGCGGTGAACGGACGCAACGACTCGGGCAGCAGTTCGGGCGCACCCTCAGGCCGTACGTCGCGCTCGTCGACCGCCCGGCCACGCCGTCCTGGCGCCAACGCCTGCAGGGAGAACTCCTTCATCGGCCCGCCCTCGAGCTGCGGCCACTCCAGCGCGCCCTCGTCGCCGTACACGGAGAAGCCCTCGAGATAGCTGCGCCCGAGCTGGAAGAACGACATCGTCACGTTCGCCACCAGCTCTCCGGGCAGCTGGAACAGCGCGGCCTCCGTCCCGTAGCCCGGCCCGGCGACGCCGATGCGGTCCGGCGTGAGCGGGCTCGACCCGAGGCAGCGCACCGACTCCGCCCGCGTCCCGGCGAGCGCGAGCGCGGGGGAGAGCGCGTGCGTGACGTAGTGCATGGGCGGGTAACCGAGCCAGTACGGCGGGAACCCGTCGAGGTTCTGCAGGTGCTCACCCCGGAAGTACGACAGCCTGCCCAGCCGACCGGACTCGAGCAGCGACCGCGCGTGGAAGTACTCGCGGGAGTACACCGCGGTCTCCATCATCATGTAGTTGCGCCCGGCATCTTCCTGCGCGGCGACCAGCTGGTCGAGATCCTCCAGGGTCGTTGCCATCGGCACCGCCGACGCGCAGTGCCGCCCCGACTTGAGCACCTGCTGGACCTGGCCGGCATGCAGCGCGACCGGCGTGAGCAGGTGCACGGCGTCCCAGCCCGGCGCGGCCAGCGCCTCGTCCAGGCTGGCGAACCGGTCGGCGATCCCGAGGCGGTCCGCGACGGCCGTCGTACGGGCTGGGTCGCTGTCGACCACGGCGACGCGGCCGACCGAGTCGTGCGCCTGGTAGATCGGGACGAAGTCGGCGCCGAACCCGAGGCCGACCACGATCACGTCGATGCTCATCGGACCGCTACCTCCCGCTCCTCGCCGAACAGGAAGACCGCGCCGCCGGTGGCGAAGTTGTCCAGGTCGGCGTTCGCCTCCTGGCCGGCCTGGGACTCCAGGACCAGCTCCAGATCGGCGCGGCTGTCGGTGTAGAGCACGGCCTGGTAGTGGTACGCCGGGGGAGTGCCGTCCGGAGCCGGGTCGAACCGGCAGACCGTCCAGCGCCTCAGGCCCACCATCCGCTGGGCGATCGGGATGTGCTGGTCGTCGTAGTACCGGTCGAACTCGCCGGTGTCGTCCGGGGTTCCGTAGAGCACGGTCACCTTGTACATGTCAGCCCTTCAGTCCGGTCAGCGCGATGCCCTCGACGAAGTACTTCTGCGCGAAGGCGAACAGCACCACGATCGGCAGCAGCACGACGGCGGCCGCGGCCATCAGGTAGCCCCACTGTGCCGTGTAGGTGCCCTGGAACGAGGCCAGGCCCATCGCGAGCGTGTACTTGTCGGAGTCGTTCAGGTAGATCAGGGGTCCGAGGTAGTCGTTCCAGACGCCGAGGAAGGTGAACACGCCGACCACGGCCAGCGCCGGCTTCGACAGCGGCAGGATGATCCGCCAGTAGACCTGGAACGGTGAGGCGCCGTCGATGTAGGCCGACTCGTCCAGCTCGTACGGGATCGACAGGAAGAACTGGCGGAGCAGGAAGATGTTGAACACCGCCGTCCCGAAGAACGAGGGCAGCACCAGCGGCACGTAGGTGTTGACCATGCCGATCTTCTGCCAGAACAGGAAGGTCGGGATCAGCGTCACGGCGTACGGCAGCATCACGCCGGACATCAGCAGGCCGAAGACCAGGTTCTTGTGCTTCCAGCGCAGCCGGGCGAACGAGAACGCGGCCAGCGAGCAGGACAGCAGCGTGCCGATCAGCACGCCGGCCTCGATGATCAGGGTGTTCAGGAAGTAGCGCGCGAACGGGACCTGGGTGAGCGCGCCGGTGAAGTTGTCCCAGGCAAACGGTTTCGGGATCCACTGCGGCGGCGACACGAAGATCTGGCCGCTGTTCATGAGCGCGCTGCGGACCAGCCAGATCAGCGGTAGCAGGGTCGGGATCGCGCCGGCGACCAGCAGCAGGTAGACGAGGATCTTCTTGGCCAGCCCCCGCGGCGCGAACGGTCTGCGCGGAACCGGTACGTCGGTGGCGGCGGCCGGCTTGTCCAGCACTGCGGTCATCGGGTGCTCCCCGCCTCGTAGTAGACCCATCGGCTGGAGTTGCGGAACAGCACGACGGTGACGGCCATGATCACCAGGAACAGGATCCAGGCCAGCGCGCTGGCGTAGCCCATCTCGTTGTTGGTGAACGCGGTCCGGTACAGGTAGTAGATGTAGAACAGCGTCGAGTCGTTCGGCCCGCCCTCGGTCATCACCGCGGCCTGGACGAAGACCTGCAGCGCGCCGATCACGCCGGTGACGAGGCTGTAGAAGATCGTCGGCGTCATCATCGGCAGCGTGATGTGGCGGAACCGGCGCCAGGCGCCGCCGCCGTCGACCGAGATCGCCTCGTACAGCTGGCGCGGCACGCCCTGCAGTCCCGCCAGGAAGATGACAGCGACGTTGCCGAACCCCCAGACCGACATCAGGATCAGTGACGGGATCGCCGTGGACTCGTCGAAGATCCACTGCGAGCGTGGCAGCCCGGCCTTCTCGGTCATCGTGTTGAGCAGCCCGAAGTCGGGGTTGAACAGCCAGATCCACAGCATCGAGTTGGCCACGATCGGCACGATCGCGGGCAGGTAGTAGATCACCCGGAACACGGCCTGGCCGCGGACCGGCTGGTTCAGCAGCAGCGCCACCGCGAACGCGACGATCAGCAGCAGCGGTACGGCGCCGAGCGTGTAGTACAGGGTCGCCCACAGCGACTTGTAGAAGCTGTCGTCGGCGGTGAACATGCGCTTGTAGTTGGCGAGTCCGACGAAGCTCGGCTTCCCGCCGATGGTCCAGTCGGTCAGGCTGATCACCAGCGACGCGATCATCGGTGCCAGCGTGAAGGCGACGAAGCCGATGATCGCGGGCAGCGCCAGCAGCACGCCCCAGCGCGACTCCTGCTTCAGCGGGCCGGACACGTCACAGCTCCTGGGTGGGCCACTTGCCCTGCAGCAGCGGCTGCATCTTCGGTTTGAGCGCCTTCACGATGTCCATCGGCGCGCCCTTGTTCAGGCCGACCTGCTCCAGCGCCGGGTCGAGCACCTGGTGGATCCGGTCGGCGTTCTTGATCTGCTGACCCCAGTCGGTGACGCCGTTCTTGAGCGTCGGCTCGACGACCGCGGTCCGGAAGTTGGCCGGGTACTTGTCCTTCAGGACCCACTTGTCGATCTCGGCCTGGTCCGTGTAGTACTTCTTCTGCAGCGGCGCCCACAGGCCGTCCTTGAACAGGTCCACGTGCTCGGGGTCGTTGTAGTAGAGGTAGAGCTCGATCGCTTCCTCCGGCTGCTTGGTCTTGGCGAAGATCGCGCCGGCCGCGCCGCCGGTCATCGTCAGCGGCTCCTGGAACTTCGGCAGCACGCCGACGCCGAACGGCACCTTCGACTCCATCAGGTCGAGCAGCGTCCAGTTGCCGTCGATGATCATCCCGACCCGCTTGGTCTGCAGCTGCACCGACGTCGTCGGCGCGTTCTTGCCCAGCTGCGCCGGCGACGGCGCGACCCGGTGCACGTAGATCAGGTCCTGGATCTTCTTCAGGACGTCGACCGCCTCGGCCGAGTCGAGCGCGAACTTCGTGCCGTCCTCGTTGACCATGTCGCCGCCGTTCGAGCGCAGCAGGCTGTAGAGCGCGGCGCCGCCCGCGGGCGCGATCGTGCCGAACTGCTTGACCTTGCCCGCGTCGAACCCGTCCTCGGACGGGTGCTTGCCGTTCTGGTCGAGGGTGAGCTTGTCGGCGGCCTGGACGAAGTCGTCCCAGCTCCACGCGGTCGCGGCGGTGAACGGCGCCGGGTCGAGCCCGGCCGCGCTGAAGGCGTCGGTGTTGTAGTAGAGGATCTGCACGCCCATCGCGAGCTGGTTCGCGGCCAGCTTGTCCTTGCCGTACCAGAAGTAGCTGCTCGGCAGCCGGTCCTTCAGGTCCGGGTACTTGTCCAGGTACGGGAACAGGTTGAGGATCAGGCCCTTGGCGGCCAGGTCGTACATCTGGCCGGTGCCGAGGTAGCCGATGTCCGGGGGCGTGTTGGCCGCGACCAGGCTGGACACCTTGGTCGGGTAGTTGGAGACCGGGACGAACATCGGCTTCACGTTCGCGCCGTCGTGCTCCCCGGCGTACTTCTTCAGCATGTCGTCGATCGCCTTCTTCTCGAAGGCCGATCCCCAGTACATGAAGGTCAGGTCGGACCTGCCGCCGCTGCCGCCGGCCCCGTCGCCGCAGCCGGCCAGCACGGTGGATCCCAGGCCGGCGGCGAGAACGGCCGCGCTGCCGGTCGTGAAGAGCTGTCTCCTGCTGAGTCGGGTCTGTCCGATCATTGCTGCTCCTCGGGTCGTTTCGGCGAGCGTAGGACCAATAATGTCGATGGTCAACATAAAGATGTCGAGTAGAGTGATAAATAGTCAGGACGCCGACCTATGCGGGAGAATCCGGGATGACCACGCAGGAAGTCAGGGCCACCCGACGGCCGCCGGCGTCGCGGATCACGCGCTCGGGCGAGATCCTCGACCTCGTGCGCCGCGGTCAGGCGACCACGACCGGCCAGCTCGCCGACCAGCTCGGCCTGGCCCGCTCGACGGTCAACGACCGCGTCGAGCTGCTGCTCGCCTCGGAGCTGCTGACCTCGTCGGCGGAGTCGCTGACCGGCTCCCGCGGTCGCCCGGCCTCGACGCTCGCCTTCAACCCCAGGGCCGGTACGACGCTCGCCGCGCAGCTCGGCATCTCCGGCATCCGGCTGGCGGTCACCGACCTGGCCGGCGAGATCCTCAGCAGCGAGATGATCGACATCGACCTGGCCGACGGGCCGCAGCACGTTCTGCGGCTGGTCACGGCGGGCTTCGACCAGGCGCTGGCCCGGCTCGACGAGGATCGGGCGCAGGTGCACGGCATCGGCTTCGGCCTGCCGGCCCGCGTGGAGCTGGCTGGTCACCCGAGCGAGACGCCGTGGTCCGAAGAGGTCGTCCAGGCCGTGCTGGCCGAGTGGCTGCCGGTGCCGGTCTTCGTCGACCACGACGTGAACCTGCTGGCCTTCGGCGAACTGTGCGCTCGCGAGGACGCGCCGGAGGTGCTGGTCAGCGTGAAGGTCGGCACGGTGATCGGCTGTGGCCTGGTGATCAACGGTCACGTCGTCCAGGGCGAGTCCGGGATGGCCGGCGAGATCGGCCACACGCGCGTCGGCGACTCCGAGGTCCCGTGCAGCTGCGGCAACGTCGGCTGCCTGAACGCCGTCGCGAGCGGTGGGGCGCTGGCGCGTCGCCTGCGGGAGAAGGGGATCGACACACCGAACGCCCGGGCCGTCGCCGCGCTGGCCAGGTCCGGCGATGTCGACGCCGGCCACGCCGTACGGATGGCCGGTCGTGACATCGGTGAGGTGCTCGCCGGGGTCGTCAATCTGCTGAACCCGGCCGTGATCAGCCTGTGGGGATACTTGGCCGAGGCCGAGGAGCAGCTGATCGCGGGGATCCGGGAGAGCATCGCGCGGTCGGCGCAGCCCGGTCCGGCCGGCAAGGTGCGGATCGAGCCGGCCGTGATGGGCGGCGACGCCGGCCTGTACGGCGCGGCGATGATGGTCGTCGAGCACGCGCTCCGGCCGGAGGCCGTCGACGGCTACCTGCACGCCAGTCACGGCTGAGTCCCTGCACGCTCAGGAGTTAGGTTAGGCTGCCCATGGTTTGATCAGAACTGTGAGGAGCAGGGACATGCGGGCTCGGGTTGTGGCGGTTGCGGCGGCGCTGGTGCTGGCGCTGGGAGCGTGCGGCAGTGGGGGCGACGACGAGAACGCGGCCGCGCCGGCCGGCGACGGGTTCCCGGTGACGATCGACCACCTGTTCGGCTCGACGACGATCAAGGCGAAGCCCGAGCGGATCGTCGCGATCGGCGGCGGCGACATGGAGAGCGCGATCGCGATCGGCGCCGTGCCGGTCGCCGGGGCGGACTGGTTCGGGTTCACCGAGACGCGGACCTGGGTGAAGGACGCGCTGGGGGACCGGCCGGCGCCGAAGCTGGTCGCGTCGTTCGAGCCGAAGTTCGAGGAGATCGCCGCGCTCAAACCGGACCTGATCCTTTACGTGAACTCGATCAACGACAAGAAGCAATACGACACCTTCAGTGGGATCGCGCCGACGATCGCGGCACCGGCCGGCACCAAGAACGTGTACGGCGTGCCGTGGCAGCAGCAGGTCGAGATGATCGCCAAGGCGACCGGCCGGACCGCCGACGGCCAGAAGGTGATCGCCGACACCGAGGGGCTGCTCGCCGACACCGCCAAGGCCAACCCGGGCTGGGCCGGCAAGACGATCACCGCGGGCGTGTTCAGCGCCGACGAGTTCTCCGCGTGGCTGCCGTCGGACCCGCGGATGCGGCTGCTGACCGCGCTGGGGTTCAAGACCAACCCGCAGATCGATGCCCTGGACAACGGTGACTTCTACGTGAAGATCTCCCAGGAGCAGCTGGAGAAGCTGAACGCCGACCTGATCTTCCTGGCCGCCGAGGACCAGAACGGCAAGGTCGACCCGAAGGTGACCGGCAACCCCGTCTACAACAACCTCGCGACGGTGAAGGCCGGTCACGTGGCCTACTTCGGCGGTGCCCCGGTGATCACCTCGAACACCGAGCTCGGCCAGTTCGCCAGCGCCTTCTCGATCGGCGGCCCGCTCGGCATCAAGTACATCACCGGCAAGATCGCGCCGCTGCTGAACAAGGGCCTGCCGGCTAGCTCGTGACCCGCTGAGCGGCCTTGTCGAACAGCCGGTCCGGGATCAACCGGCGAATCTTTGGTACGACGACCGCCGCCGCCCCGATCGGGTAGCGGGTCTTCGGGTGGCCGGAGGTGACCGCGTGCTCGATCTGCTCGGCCACTTTCTGCGGGCTCGCGCCGTGCTTCGACGCGTGCCGCAGGGTGTCGCGGAACGCGTCGATACGCTCGGCGTACCGGTCGTTGGCCGGCAGCCGGTCGAGGGTCTGGATCGCCTTGGCCCACAGGGGAGTGGCGATCGGGCCGGGCTCGACGAGCGAGACCGAGATGCCGTCGGGCGCGAGCTCCTGGCGCCAGGCGTCGGCGATCGCTTCGACGGCGTACTTCGACGCGTGGTAGGCGCCGGCGAGCTGGACCGAGACCAGGCCGCCCATCGAGCCGACGAAGACGACCCGGCCTGGCTTTCCTCTGCGCAGCAAGGGGATGGCCAGCTGGGTGACCGCGACCGTGCCAACGACGTTGACGTCGAGCTGGTGGCGGAGGCTGTCGATCGGGAGCAGCTCCAGCGGACCCGCGATGCCTTCGCCGGCGATGTTGACGACCGCGTCCAGGCCTTCCTCGCCGAGCGCGGCGTCGACCTCCGCGATCAGCGCGCGGACGGAGTCGGTGTTGGTGACGTCGACCTGGTGGACCGAGAGTCCGTCCGACGTCTGCTTGGCGAGGATCTCGCCGTCGGCGGGGTCGTGCACGGCGGCGAAGACGCGCAGGCCCAGCTGGTCGAGGCGGAGTGCGGTGGCGGCACCGATTCCGCTGCCGGCACCGGTCAGGAGTACTGCGGACATGTCGTTCCCCTCGCTGGGTGGCGTGCGTTCGCCGCCCGGTACCCGTCGCTGCGATGGGGAACCAAGGTCAACGGCGGGGCTTGCCTCGACGGGGTGCGTAGCGCTGGGCCGGGGCCTTCTTCGCCGGGCCGGGTTTCTTCGCCTGGTTGGCCTTCTTGGCGGCGGTCTTCTGCGCGGCGGTCTTCTTCTCGGCGCGCTGCGGCGTACGGGTGCTGTTGACCGTGCGGCCGCGGACGATGCCGATGAACTGTTCGGTCAGCTCACTGGGCTCGCCCTCGGGAAAGGCGAGGACGACACTCGACTCGGGGGCGTCGGTCAGCGGGCGGTAGGTCAGGTCCTTGCGGTGGTGGAGACGGGCCAGAGACTGCGGGACCACCAGCAGCCCGACGCCGGCGGCGACGAGCTCGATCGCCTCGGCGGTGGTCGCCGGGACGATCGTCGCGGCCTCACCCGGCCGGTCGGTCCAGGTCAGCGTGTCGTCCAGCGGGTAGAGCATGAACTCGTCGGCCAGGTCGTCGGCCGTGACCTCCTCGGCCGCGGTGACCAGATGATCCTTCGGTACGACGACGACCGTGGTCTCGGTGTAGAGCGGGATCGCGCTCAGCCCGGTCCGGTCGATCGGCAGGCGGACCAGCCCGGCGTCGGCCTCACCCGCCCGTACGACGTCCGCCGCTTCCGCCGCCGTCACGGTGATCAGCGTCAGCGGGACCCGCGGGAGGCGGTCCTTCCAGATCCGGACCCACTTGGCCGGGGTGACGCCCGGGACGTACGCGAGCCGGAAACCGCTGGGAGCGTCGGACTCGCTCGCGGAGTCCGCCTGCGGGTCGGTCGCCGGGTCGGTCGCGGGGTCGGGTACGGGGTCGGTCACCGGGTCAGGCTATCCGCCGGTGGTCGGGGAGCCGGTCAACCCTCGATACCCTGGCGGTATGACGTCGCAGAAAACCACCCAGACGATGAAGCCCGCGACCGCGGCGAAGAAGCTTGGTGTGTACCTCGAAGCCACCCCCGCGGAGTTCCAGGAGGGTGTGGTCTCGCGCGACGAACTCAACTCCCTGCAGGCCGACCCGCCCGAGTGGCTGCGGGAGCTTCGCCGGACCGGCCCGCACCCGCGGCCCGTGGTCGCCTCCAAGCTGGGCATCTCGATCTCCGGCCTGGCCCGCGCCGGGATCTCCGAGCCGCTGACCACCGAGCAGATCGACGCCCTGAAGGAAGAGTTCCCGGAGTGGCTGCGCCGCGAGCGCAACACCCACGCCGAGGTCATCCGCGAAGCGGCCCTGAAGGCGGACCGCCCGCAAGACTGACCCGCCGGCCGCGCTCGCACGATCAGGTCGTACGCCGGGCCCGCGCGAGGTGGACGCCGCGCGGGCGGGTCGGCGTACGGGCTAGTCGCTCGCCGCGCCGGCGGTCCGGCGTACGGGCTGGTCGCCTGCGGCGCGCCAGTGCTTGAAGGCCTCCGAGCCGCTGACGAACAGGACGATCACGGCCGCTCCGGTGTAGACCGCGTCCGGGGCCGTCCAGCTGCCGTTGACGTGGGTGAGGAAGGCGGGGTTGAAGAACTCCTGCCGGCTCAGAACCAGCGCGAGCGGTACGGCGAACAGCGCCTCGGCGGCGACGTACAGCATCGCCAGCGGACGGGTCCAGCTGCGGGTCGCGAAGCGGATCACCTCGAGCACCGTGGTGCCGGCCAGGCCGGCGAGGATCGGCCAGATCCAGCCCGACCACAGCGCCGGGTCCAGGACCTCGATGCGGTTGCCGTCGGCGGGGAACGGCTGGGCGGTGTGCTGCCAGACGACCAGGCCGAGGAGCAGCGCGCTCCAGATCGCGGCGGCGAGGGCTCCGTTGTTGCGGGTCTCGGCCTGGCGCAGCTCGGGCAGGTCGTCGGGCGTCCACGGCTGGAGCGAGCTGGTCGCCGCCTCACGCCGGCTGCTCGACCGGTCGATCAGCGCGAAGATCACCGTCGGCCAGGCGATCATCTGCGCCCCGACGGTGAGCAGTGCGCCGATCCCGCTGCCGATCGCCGAGCCGATGTCCTGGTCGTCGAGCACGTCGATCACCACGGTCGCCACCACGACGAGCGGCAGGATCGTGGTCAGCAGCAGCTTGAGCAGCCGCACGTACGCCGGGTAGAGCTCCGGGCCGATCAGCGCGAGCGGGCGGTCGGCGTACCGGGCGGCGAGCCGGATCGGGTCGCCCATCTCGGTCAGTACAGCGCGCTCCGCGACCTCGGGGTCGGTCGCGTCCTGCGCGTCGGCGGTGTCGGCGATCGTCGTCCGCAGCTCGTCGGCGACGTCGCCACGCTGGTCGGCCGGGATCCGCCGGACGACCTCCTGCACGTAGCGCTCGGTCAGCGGGGTCGTGCTCATCGGTTCTCCTTGGTGAGTCGTGAGATCGAGGCGGCGAGGTCGTCCCACTCGCGCACCAGCCCAGCGCGCACCACCGAACCCTCGGTGGTGACCTGGTAGAACTTCCGCGGCCGGGACTCGTCGGTGTTCCAGTCGCTGGTCAGCAGGCCCTGCTTCTCCAGGCGGCGCAGCAACGGGTAGAGCGTGTTGCCGTCGACGGAGATGCCGGCGTCGTTCAGCGTGACGAGCAGCGCGTAGCCGTACTGCGGTGCTTCGAGCAGGGCGAGGCAGGCCAGGACGACCGTGCCTCGACGCAGCTCCTGGGCCTGACTGAGGATCAGTTCTTCGGCGGCCATGAACAACACTATACAGTGCGGCACACACTATTGTCACAGCGCTCGCCCCAACGGAAGACGGGCGGGCCCTTTGGAGGCCCGCCCGTCCTTTTGTGGTGTCGCGTCAGTGCTGGGGGCGGTACTTGACCGTCCGGCCGTTCAGCGGCTGCAGCTCGCGGCTGTCGCCCTCGGGGAAACGGCTCTGGAAGTGGTTCAGCGAGACCGGCAGGATCTCGCGGTGCTGGGCGAGCACCAGCCACGAGACCGGCTCGGAGTACGGCGTGGTGGTCAGCGAACCGTCGTACCGGTACGTCGACAGGTCGCGCGGCAGCGCCGCGGCGAGGTTCACGGGCCCGAGGTCGACCTCCTCGTCGCACTCCTCCGGGACCGTCGCCAGCACCTTGTCCTGCAGGGTGCCGCCGTGACCGCCGGTGGTGATGAACAGCCCGACGACCAGCTTCTCGCCGTTCGGGCCGCTGTGCACGAAGTGCTGCTCGAGCGCGTACTGGTGGCCGTTGAGCCGGTGCTCGGAACGCGTGTGGAAGTGGAAGTTCACCAGGTCGTACCGAACACCGCCGACCGTCACCCAGGCCGCGCCGGCCGGGATCTCGGCGAGGATCGTCTCCTCCGCGGTCCGGTGCTCGCAGCCGCCGGGCTGACCGCCGTCGCGGCTCTCGTACCGGATCTTCAGGGCGAGCGAGGTCGGGTAGTGGACGTGCAACGCGGGCAGCCCCGGGCTGGTCACCGCGTGACCGGTCCGGATGTCGATCGGGCTCTGGTGCGGGGTTTGCGCGGAGGCGCTGGTGAGCAGCGAGGGCGACGCGAGAACGACCGCGGTCGCGGGGACGCCCAGCAAGAGGGCGCGACGGGACACAGACTTGGCCACGTGAACTCCGTATTCGGGCGGGAACAGGAAGCGGCCCGATCCTCCACCGGGCCGTCTCGGAGTATGCGCTCGCGTGGGGGCGATCGTGTGCACAGGGTGTGAAGCGTCGGCTGCTGCCGCTCGTCGCGGACCGGTTGAGCGGTTGGGCCGTGCGGTGGGAGAGGATGGGGGCATGACTTCTTCGTCTCCTTCCGACAGCGTCTCGTACCGGCCTGATGGTGAGGTGGTGGAGCTGTGCAGCGAGTTGATTCGCTTCGACACCACCAACTACGGGAACGGGAAGAGCAACGGGGAGCGGGGGGCGGCCGAGTACGTCGCCGCCAAGCTCGACGAGGTGGGGATCGAGTCGACGATCTACGAGTCCGAGCCGGGGCGCGCGACGCTGGTGGCGCACTGGGAGGGCGAGGACCAGTCGGCGGACCCGCTGCTCGTGCACGGGCACCTGGACGTCGTACCGGCTGATCCGAAGGACTGGAAGGTCGACCCGTTCGCGGGGGAGATCTTCGACGGGTGCGTGTGGGGACGCGGCGCGGTCGACATGAAGGACTTCGACGCGATGGTGCTGTCGGTGGTCCGGGCTCGGCAGCGGGCCGGGGTCAAGCCTCGGCGGCCGGTGCGACTGGTGTTCACGGCCGACGAGGAAGCCGGCGGCCTGTACGGCGCGCAGTGGCTGATCAACAACCACCCGGACACCGTCGCGGACTGCACCGAGGGCATCGGTGAGGTCGGCGGGTTCTCGATCACCGTGCAGGACGACCTGCGGCTGTACCTGATCGAGACGGCCGAAAAGGGCATGAACTGGATGCGGCTCAAGGCGCGCGGCACCGCGGGCCACGGGTCGATGGTGAACGACGACAACGCGGTCACCGAACTGGCCCGCGCCGTCACCCGGATCGGCGACCACGAGTGGCCGCTGCGGCTGACGCCGACCGTGCGGGAGTTCCTGAAGACGCTGGAGGACCTGCTCGGCACCGAGCTCGACCCGGAGGACCGGTCGGGCGTGCTGTCGAAGCTCGGGACGTTCAGCCGGATGTTCGGCGCGACGATCCGCAACACGGCCAACCCGACGATGCTGAACGCCGGCTACAAGGTGAACGTGATCCCGGGCGACGCAGAGGCGCACATCGACGGGCGGTTCCTGCCCGGGTACGAGGACGAGTTCTTCGCGACCATCGACGAGCTGCTCGGCGACAAGATCCAGCGCGAGACGGTGATCGAGGACATCGCCCTGGAGACCGAGTTCAGCGGTGGCCTGGTCGAGGCGATGAAGTCCTGCCTGGCCGCCGAGGACCCGCAGTCGCGCACGGCCCCGCTGCTGATGTCGGGCGGCACGGACGCGAAGTCGTGGTCGCGCTTGGGCATCCGGTGCTTCGGATTCGTTCCGCTGCAGCTGCCGCCGGACCTGGACTTCATGGGGATGTTCCACGGCATCGACGAGCGCGTGCCAACGGCTTCCCTGGAGTTCGGTTCGCGGGTTCTGGATCGGTTTTTGACGGAGGCCTGAGTACGTACGGGGTGCAGGTCGCGACTGCTTGCGGCGGTGGCGCGCGGCTCGCGACGGGCGCGGTCGACTCGACGAGCTGCACCGGCAGCTTCCTCACCGCTGGTGCTGATCGCGATTGCCGGGCGCGCCGGCGGTCTGTCGACGAGCTGCTTGCGGCGACACGGGCCCCGGGGCGTCAGTCGCGGAGGTACTCGGCTCGCCAGCGGTACGACGTGGGGTCGCTCGGGCTGGGGGCTCGGTCGAGCTGGATCAGGCGGAGGTCGTCCTTGGCGAAGGCGTCGATGGAGGCCCGGGTCAGCGGCCAGGGCGGGCCTTCGACCTCGTCGTCGGGGACGTCGTCCTCGCGGGCGGCGGCGATGACGATCAGCGTGCCGCCGGCGCGGACCTGTTCGCTGACCTGGCGGGTGGCGGTCGGCTGGATCGGGATCGGGAGGGCCTGCACGGTGAAGATCTCGATGACCAGATCGAACGCCCGGTGCCAGTCTGTCGGCGGGTTGAGCAGATCGGCGACCTGGTACTGGGCCTTGGAATCGGGATGGGCCTGCTGCGCGGCCTCGACGGCGGTCGGCGAGATGTCGAAGGCGATCGTGTCGTAGCCCAGGTCGGCGATCAGCTCGGCGTCCCAGCCGGTGCCCGCGCCGACGACGAGCGCGCGCTTGCCGGCACCCTCGGGCTGAGCGGTCGAGACCCAGTCGGCGAGCAGCGGGTGCGCCATCCCGCGGTCCCACGGTACGACGGCGCGGCCATCTGCGGCTGCGGAGTACAGCTCCTCGAACCACCCGGTCGGGTCGTCCGCCTCCAAGGACTTGTGAGCCAGATGACGGGTGGCGGCGTCCGGATCCTGAGCCCCGGCGTCGGACGACTCGCGCCCCGCAGGGTCCGGCTCCTGGTTCCCCGCGCTGGTGCTGGGCGAGCCAACCCCCGCCGCAGCGTCAGGCAAACCGTTCCCGGCGCCGGTGTCGGGCGAGTCCTGCGCGGCGTACTGGTCTGTCATGAAGCCTCGTCTGGTTGGTGGATGGCTTGCAGGGTCTGCACAGTGTCGGCCTCGGCGGGGGTCTTGTCGTCGCGGTACCGCAGGACGCGGGCGAAGCGCAGCGCCATGCCGGCCGGGTACCGCGGTGACGTCTGGACGCCGTCGAAGGCGATCTCCACCACGATCTCGGGGCGCAGATACACCGTGTAGCTGTCGCGACTGGTCTCGATCTCCTGGAAGCGCTCGGTCTGCCAGCGCAGCAGCTCGTCGGTCAGGCCCTTGAACGTCTTGCCCATCATCACGAACTCGCCGGTCGTCTCGTCCCGCGCGCCGAGGTGCAGGTTCGACAACCACCCCGTACGCCGGCCGTGCCCCCACTCGGCGGCCAGGACGACCAGGTCGAGCGTGTGGGTCTGCTTCACCTTCACCCAGCCCGAACCACGCCGGCCGGCCTCGTACGGGACCGAGAGCGACTTCACCATCACGCCCTCGTGCCCGCGCTTCACCGCGTCGGCGAAGAACGCCTGCCCCGCCTCGGCGTCGTCGGTCACCAGCCGGGGGATCCGCCGGTGCTCGGGGACGAGCTTGCTCAGCCACTCGTGCCGCTCGGCGCCGCCGAGGCCGAGCAGGTCCTGGCCGTCGAGGTGCAGGATGTCGAAGAAGTACGGCGTCAGCGGCACGGTGTCGGGACCGGTCGCCGCGCGCGTCGCCGTACGGGATCCGGTCACCTGGAAGGCTTCCGGGCGGCCGTCCGGTCGGAGGGCGATCAGCTCGCCGTCGAGCACGACCTGGTCGGCCTTGAGCTCCAGGGTGGCGGTGACGACCTCGGGGACGCGGCTGGTGATGTCGTCGAGCGTGCGGGTGTAGACGATGACGTCCGGGCCGTCGCGGTGGACCTGGATGCGGATGCCGTCGAGCTTCCACTCGAGCGCTGCCGGTGAGCCGGTCTTGGCCATCGCCTCGGCGACGCTGGTCGCGGACTGCGCGAGCATCGGCTGCACGCCACGACCGACCTCGAGCCCGAACTGCGCGAGACCGGCCTCGCCTTCGGTCAGTACGGCGACCGCCACCGGCGCCGCCGCGCCTCGGAGCATCGTCGCTGCCCGGATCTTGTCGAGAGGGATCCCGGTCGCCTTCGCCACCGCGTCGGCCATCACACCGTCGAGGGCACCCTGCCGCAGCTCGCCTGCGACCAGCAGCCGGAGGAACTGCTGCTCGGCCTCGGTCGCGCGCCCGAACAGCACGTCCACCGCCGCACGCTTCCGCGCCTGCGAGCCGGCGCCGGCGATCTCGGACAGATCGGCAAAGGCTCGGTCGACCTCCTCCACCGTCAGCGTCGGCTCGGGCGCGGGGTCGGGGACCTCGGCGAGCGTCCGCCAGCCCACGCCCGTACGCCGCTGCCGCAGCTCGCCGGACAGGTAGGTGACGACAACCTCGGTCTCCACCGGGTCGGTCACAGCCGAGAGCAGCTCCGCGATGAACCCAGCCTTCGCCAGACGCGACCGCGTCCCGCTCAGAGCGGCAGAGGTAGCAACGACATCGGCGAGCAACATGGTCCCAGTCTCACTCATACCACCGACAGATTTCGGGAGCTCCAACCGCAGGCACGCGGAGATGCGGCCGGGCAGGTCGCTTGTGGCTGGAGCGGTTGCGGCCGGGAAGAGATTAGAGCCTGACCGGCGCGGGGCTGGTGGCCCGCGCCACGCGGGCGCGATGCCGCCGCGGGCGCCGTGCCGATGGACGTGCGTGCGCCGTGTCGATGGGTGTGCGGGCGCCGTGCTGGTGTGCGCGCCGTGCCGGGTGGGGGTTAGGGAAGTTTGGGGAGGTCGTCCAAAAAAGCTGCTGCGGGGGTGAAGAAGAGGGTTCCTGTGACGGCGGTGGAGAAGTCGAGGATCTGGTCGTGGTTGCCGGGTGGGTTGCCGAGGAACATGTTGCGGAGCATGAGTTCGGTGACGGCGGGGTCTTTGGCGTAGCCGATGAAGTACGTGCCGAACTGTTCTTCGCCGATCGAGCCGAAGGGCATGTTGTCGCGGAGGATCTTGAGCTCGTTGCCGTCTTCGTCCTCGATGACGGTGAGGGCGATGTGGGAGTTGGTGGGTTTGGTGTCGTCGTCGAGCTCGATGTCCTCCAGCTTGGTGCGGCCGATCACCAGTTGCTGCTGCTCGACGGTGAGGGCGTTCCAGGCCTTCAGGTCGTGGAGGTACTTCTGGACGATCACGTAGCTGCCGCCGGCGAAGTCCGGGTCCTCGGGGCCGACGACGACGGCGTCCTCGGCGTCGCGGCCGGCTGGGTTCTCGGTGCCGTCGACGAAGCCGAGCAGGTCGCGCATCTCGAAGTACTTGAAGCCGTGCACCTCGTCGACGACGGTGGCGGCGCCGTCCAGGACCTTCATGATCTGCTGGGCC
Organism: Kribbella sp. DT2; assembly: GCF_049844575.1. Classification (NCBI taxonomy): domain Bacteria; kingdom Bacillati; phylum Actinomycetota; class Actinomycetes; order Propionibacteriales; family Kribbellaceae; genus Kribbella; species Kribbella sp. DT2. The sequence goes on from NZ_JBNCLH010000002.1 coordinate 901,551, forward strand.
AGCTCGAAGCACTGGTCCAGCTGGGCGGCGCGGATGTGGAAGAGCAGGTCGCCCGGGGTCGACACGGCCTTGTGCTTGCCGCCGTCGAGCTCGACGAACGGGTGCAGCGCGCGCGGCCGCGGTCCGCTGAAGAGGCGGTCCCACGCGTCGGAGCCGATGCTGGTGACGCAGGACAGGTTGCCCGCCGGTACGCGGAAGCCGACCGAGCGGATCAGGCCGCTCACCCGCTCCAGCAGGTCGCGCGCCGTCTCCTCGCCGCCGGGCTCGATGCGGACCACGAGAAAGATCGCCGAACCGGTCAACGGCATCAGCACCGACTGCGGCAGCGCGCGCGTCGACGCGGTCGGACCAGGCGTCGGATCGGTCACCATCAGAGGCTCCTCCAGTTCGTACGACGTACAGCCGCCAGCATGCAGGAAAGGTCGGCCGGACCGGCGCATCGGGTCGGCGAGAAGTTGTCAGGCCGGGCGCATCAGCCGGTCCAGGAACGCGATGAGCAGGGCTTCACGCAGCGGTGGGGGAGCGACGTCGAGGAGGGCGTTCACCGGTCCCATCCGTTCCGGGAGGCTGCCGCCCGCCGCGTCACCGAGGCCGGCGATGCTCAGGAGCCCGTCGAAAGCGGCGTCGTCCAAGGTGGACGGGTCGATCGCCGAGGCCGCGGCGGCGAGCTCGGGGGCTATCTGCACCGGGCCGGACTTCTGGGCGGCCTGAGTCGCTGTGGTGAGGGCGTCGACGAGCTCGTCCAGGCGGGTGGCGGTGGCCGCACTGACGGTGAGGTGCAGGGACGGCGGCTGGCCGCGGTAGCTCAGCTGTGGTTGGACGAACCAGCCGACGGCGGCCATCTCGTCGGCGATGGTGAAGATGTCGGTCCGGGCGTCGGAGCGCAGGGCGACCAGGGTCGTCGCCGGGGCGGCGACCACGCTGAGGCCGTCGATCTCGGCTGCTCTACGAGCCAGTTCCAGGGTTGCCGTATGGGCGGCGCGGGCGAGTTGGCGGTAGCCGGAGTCGCCGATGTGCTGGACGACGGCCCACGCGGCCGCGATCGGGGCGCCGGATTTCGTGGACTGCATGGTCGAGTTGAGCATCGTGTAGCCGGGCCAGTCGGCGCTGGCGAAGAACTGCGCCTTCCGCAGGGAGGCGTCCCGGTGCAGCAGGATCGACGCGCCCTTGGGCGTGTAGGCGTACTTGTGGAGGTCCACCGAGATGCTCGTGACGCCCGGTACGGCGAAGTCGAAGTCCGGTACGGCGATGCCGTCGAGGCGCAGGTAGGGAAGGATCCAGCCGCCGATGCAGGCGTCGACGTGGCAGCGGACACCGCGGTCGGCGGCGACGGCCGCGATCTCGCGGACGGGGTCGACGACGCCGTGCGCGTACGACGGAGCGCTGGCGACGACCAGGACCGTGCTGTCGTCGATGGCCGCGGCCATAGCTGCGGGGTCGGGCGTGAAGGTCACCGGATCGACGTCGACGACGATCGCGCGGACACCGAAGTAGTGGGCGGCCTTGTGGAACGCGGCGTGCGCCGTCGCGGGGATGACCATGGTGGGGGAGGACACAGGCCGAGGCGAAGACGTCGGCGAGGCCGCGCGGCCCGCGTCGCGGGCTGCCTGGACTGCCAGCAGCACCGACTCGGTCCCGCCCGACGTGACCGTACCGACCGCGGACGACCCGTTCAGCAGCCGCGCCGCCCAGCCGACCAGGTCGTTCTCCAGCGTCCGCAGGCTCGGGAACACCGTCGGATCGAGCCCGTTCGTCGCGCCGTACTGGGCGAGCGCCGCGCGCCCGATCTCGTCGGCCTCGGCCAGACCGGAGTCGTACACGTACGCCAGCGTGCTCCCGCCGTGCGTCGGCAGGTCGCCCTCCTGCAGTTCGCGCAACCGGGCCAGGACGTCGTTCATCGTGCCTCCAGGACTTCATCGGCCGTCAGCTTGTAGCGGGTCAACGAGAAGAAGCTCAGTGCGATCAGTACGGCGGGCACCAGCGACAGTCCGATGACGATCGCGGTCACCGCGGACTCAGGCTGTACGGCGGACCGATCGGTCGACGACACGTACCCACCGAGCGCGAGCACCACCGCGTACAGCCCAGGACCAAGCGCCAGCCCGAGAGTCTCGCCGGCCGTCCACACCCCGGTGAAGACGCCGGCCCTGCGGACTCCGCTCCGCGCGGAATCGACCGCGGCGACATCGGGCAGCATCGCGAGCGGGAACACCTGCGCACCCGTGAACCCGATCCCGACGATCCCGGTCGCGACGTACACGCACCAGGTCGGCACGTGCTGAGCCGACGACAACGCGAGAGCGCCCACCCCGAGCACGCCCGACGCGGCCAGGAACCCGGTCCGCTTGCCGAAGCGCTGACCGAAGGCCAACCACAACGGACTGACCAGCAGCGCCGGCCCGACCACGCAGACGAACCCGATCGTCGCGGCGGCAGGATCGTCCAGCACGTAACGCGCGAGGTAGTCGATCCCCGCGAGCATCGACCCGATCGCGAGGGCCTGGAGCATGAGCGTGATGAGAAGCCAGCGGAAGTCCCCGACGGCAGCGACGAGCCGGAGCTGGTCGCGCAGCGTTCCGGTGGTCTCCTGCGGGCGGCCGATCGGCGCGCGCCGCGTCCCGACGTACGCGCCGATCGTGCCGAGGGCGAGCAGGACGGCGATGGTCAGGCCCATCACGCGGTACCCGTCGCGGCCGCCGATCGCGTCGCGGATCGCGGGGGAGGCGCCGCCGCTGACCAGGATCGCCAGCGTCAGGAACGCGACCCGCCACGACATCAGGCGGGTACGTTCAGCGTAGTCGTCGGTGATCTCGGCGGGCATCGCGACGTACGGGACCTGGAAGAACGCGTACGACGTCGCGCACGCGAGGAAGGCGAGCAGCACCCAGGTCGCGTTCAGCGTCCTCGAGCCGAGGTCGGGAGCGGCGAAGAGCAGGGCGAAGCAGATCGCCAGCCCGAGGCCGCCGCGCAGCAGGAACGGGCGCCGCGGGCCGAGCGGCGACTGGTGGTGGTCGCTGATCCGGCCGGCCACCGGGTTGAGCAGGACGTCGAGCGCCTTCGGCAGCAGCACGATCGCGCCGGCCGCTCCGGCGGCGATGCCGAGGGTGTCGGTGAGGTAGGGGAGCAGCAGCAGACCGGGAACCGTGCCGAAGGAGCCGGTCGCGACCGAGCCCAGGGCGTAGCCGATCCGCACCCGGCGCTGCTGGTCGACTGACATGGCGGAAGCATGCCAAAAGATCGCCCAGGTGTGTCGAGCTTCATCCACAGGGCCGGGACTTGAGCCGATCTCATAGAGTCACGGCATGGCGTCGCAGGGAGGACCACCCCAGAACCAACCGCCGCACGATCCTGCCCAGGATCAGCCGCGGCAGCCCGGCTACGGCACGCCGCCGATGCCGTCGGGGCAGCAGCTTCCGGGCGACGGTCCGGGCTTCTGGTCTCCCCAGCAACCGCCGCCGTGGACGGGCCAACCGCAGCAACAGCCGTACGTCCAGCAACAGCCGCCCTACCCGCCGCAGCAACCGCCGCACGGCCAACCCCCGTACGGCGGCCAACAGCCCTACGGCTCCATGCCCTACAACCTGCGCCCGCCCGAGCAGCGCCAGATCCCCGCCCCACCCGGCACCCCGTTCCACCAGCTCGCCCGCAACGCCCGCCACAGGTGGTGGCGCCCCATCATCGGTACCGTGACGCTCGCCGTGGGCGCGTTCATCCTGACCGCGGCCGTCGTGGTCGCCTGGTCGGTCGTGCACCGCATGATCACCGGTGACCTGCCGGCGGCGTCGGGCGACGAGATCTTCGCCAACGACCTCGAGAACCTCGCCAGCACGCTCGTGATGCTCGCGATCCTCACCCCGACCGTCGCGTTCACCGTCTGGGCCGTGCAGCGCCGCCCACCGTGGAGCGTCGCGTCGGTGCTCAACAAGATCCGCTGGAAGTGGCTGTTCCTCGCCTGCCTGCCCGCCCTCGGGTACCTGGTGCTCTCGTACGCGTTCGGCCTGCTGGCCGCGGCGATCTTCCCCGACGCCGACCCGGTCCCGGCCGACGACGGCGCGTGGGTCGGCTTCGCCGCGTTCATCGGTCCGGCGTTGTTGCTGCTCTGCCTGGTCCCGTTCCAGTCGGCGGCCGAGGAGTTCGTGTTCCGTGGCTGGCTGATCCAGGCGGTCGGCGCCTACGCCCCGCGCAGCGAAGCGCGCAACGCCGTCACCCGCGCGATCTGGCGAGCACTCCGTACGCCGTGGCCGGCGCTCGTCGTCAGCAGCGCGGTCTTCGTCTCCGCGCACGGGTACACCGGCTGGGCGATGGCCGACATCTTCCTGTTCGCGATGACGGTCGGCTGGCTGACGGTCCGCACCGGCGGCATCGAGGCGGCGATCGCGTTGCACGTACTGAACAACCTGCTCGCCTTTCTGTTGCCTGCGGCAACTGGTCAGCTGGACGGCTGGGCCGACCAGGGCGGCGCGCCGTGGACGCTGCTGCTGACCGACATCCCGTCGCTGGCCTTCTTCGCCGTGAGCGTCACCTGGCTGGCCAGGCGCCGGAAGGTCGCGACCGTCAGCCAGTAGGAAACTGTCGGCGCGGTCTGGCAACCTGTCCGCGTGACGAAAAGCGCAGAACCGATCGAGGCCGTCCTGTTCGACTGGGGCGGCACCCTGGCCACCTGGCACGACGTCGACCTGTACGCCGTCTGGCGGTCGGTCGCCGCCTTGGTCGACGACGCCCGCGCCGACGAGCTGGCGGCCAAGCTCGTCGCCGCCGAGAACGCGGCCTGGCTGCGATCGCGCGACGAACAGGTCAGTACGACGCTCGAGGCGGTCTGTCTGGCCGCCGAGGTCGAGCTGACGCCGGCCGCGCTCGCGGAGTACGAGCGCCTGTGGCACCCGCACACCGAGCTCGACCCCGACGCGATCGGCCTGCTGCAAGAGCTCCGCGCCAGCGGTTACCGGATCGGCGTCCTGTCGAACACGATCTGGTCCCGGCAGCGGCACGAGGAGATCTTCGCGCGCGACGCCGTGCTGGAGCTGATCGACGGCGCCGTCTACACCAGCGAGGTGCCGTGGACGAAGCCGCACCCGGAGACGTTCCTGGCCGCGATGCGGGCAGCGGGCGCGAACGACCCGAAAAGCTGCGTGTTCGTCGGCGACCGGCTGTTCGACGACGTCTGGGGCGCCCAGAACGTCGGCATGCGGGCCGTGCACGTCCCGCACAGCAACATCCCGACCCACCAGCTCGGTCACACCGAGGGAGCGCCCGACGCGACCATCCAGCGCCTGTCGGAGCTCCCCGGCGTACTGGACAGCTGGAGATGACAGAACCCCCGGCCTCGGAAGGCCGGGGGTCCTGGGTGGGGGTTTGGTTGGCTACGGCTGCCTGGGCGGCTCAGACCTAGGCGGCCAGCGTCGGGTCGGCCATCAGGCGCAGGCGGCTCAGCGCCTCACGCTCGATCTGCCGGACCCGCTCCGCCGAGATGCCGTGCACCGCGCCGATGTCGGCCAGCTTGGCCTGGCGGCCGTCGTGCAGGCCGTAGCGGCGCCGGATCACGTCGGCCGACCGCGGGTCGAGCTGGTCGACCAGGCTGAACAGGCCGGACCGGTCGGAGGCGTCCGCGACCAGCTGGTCGGGGCCCGGCGCGGTCTCGGCCGCGATCAGGTCGCCCAGCGAGGTCTCGCCCTCGTCGTCGATCGGGTTGTCCAGGCTGATGTGGTCCCGGCCGATCCGGATCAGCTCCGTGACCCGTTCCGGGTCCAGGTCGAGCTCACCGGCGATCTCGTCGATCTCCGGCTCACGCCCGAGCTTGCGCTCCAGCGTCCGCCGGGCCGAGCCGATCTGGTTCAGCTGCTCGACCACGTGCACCGGCAGCCGGACCACACGGGCCTGCTGCGCGATCCCGCGGGTGATCGCCTGGCGAACCCACCAGGTCGCGTACGTCGAGAACTTGAAGCCCTTGCGGTAGTCGAACTTCTCCACCGCGCGGATCAGCCCCGTGTTGCCCTCCTGGACCAGGTCCAGCAGCGGCATCTGGGACCGTCCGTACCGGCGGGCGATCGAGACCACGAGCCGCAGGTTGGCGGTGACGAACCGCTGCTGGGCCTTCTGGCCTTCCGCGGCCAGCCACTCCAGCTCATCCTGCGTCGCGTACTTCGGCGCGCCGCCCTTCTTGCGTCCAACCCGCCCCTCGGCCAGCAGCTGCTCCGCCAGGAGTCCTGCCTCGACCGTCTCAGCGAGCTCGACTTCCTCTTCCGCCGTCAGCAGCGGAGTGCGCGCGATCTCTTCCAGGTAGAGACCGACGCTGTCCTTGCCGTCGATACCTTCGTCCATTGACCGGACACGAGCCATGCGAGCCACCGAAACTCCCTTCGTCGTTACATGGAGAGCAACGCTCGAGTGAGGTTCAAGATTCCACGACGAGTGTGTAAACAGCCTGAACGTTCCCTGAGAGTTCCCGGCACTCACGCCTTCAGGAACCGCCGAACAGCGGGGAACTGCTGAAAGTGATTACTGAATGTGTCACACCACACATCGTCCTTCGTTGCCACCCGTAGCAACGCGCCCGGTACCCGCCGGATTCCCGTGAAAACGGGACAACCGGGGGCCGGGCGCGAGCGTCTTAAGGGGTTAGGCCAAACCGAGGGTGTCGAGCTCCCAGGCCAACGTGAAGGCGACTTCGCGCCACGCGTCGTACCGGCCGCTGCGGCCGCCGTGGCCGGCGTCCATCTCGGTCTTCAGCAGGACGTCGACGTCGCCGGCGGCCGTGGCGCGCAGCTTGGCGACCCACTTGGCCGGCTCGACGAAGAAGACCCGGGTGTCGTTGAGGCTCGTGATCGCGAGAATGCGCGGGTACTGCTGCGCCGTCACGTTCTCGTACGGCGAGTAGGACTTCATGTACTTGTAGACCTCGGGATCCTCGAGCGGGTTGCCCCACTCCTCCCACTCGATCACGGTCAACGGCAGCGACGGGTCGAGAATCGTCGTCAGCGCGTCGACGAACGGCACCTCCGCGACGATTCCGCCGAACGCCTGCGGCGCCAGGTTCGCGACCGCGCCCATCAGCAGTCCGCCGGCGCTGCCGCCCTGCGCGACGATCCGCTCCGGCCGGCTCCAGCCGTCCTTGGCCAGGTGCTCGGCGACGGCGACGAAGTCGGTGAACGTGTTCCGCTTGGTCAGCGTCTTGCCGTTGTCGTACCAGTGCCGCCCGAGCTCGCCGCCACCGCGCACGTGCGCGATCGCGAACACGACGCCGCGGTCCAGCAGCGACAGTCGCGGGATCGAGAACCAGGGGTCCATCGACGACTCGTACGAGCCGTAGCCGTAGAGCACGACGGGGGCGTTGCCGTCCTTGGCGACGTCCTTGCGGGCGACGATCGAGATCGGTACCTGGGTGCCGTCGGCGGCGGTCGCCCACTCCCGGTACTGCGTGTACGCGCTCAGGTCGACATCGCCGAGCACGGGCTGCTGCTTGAGCAGCCGCCGCTCGCCGGTCGCCACGTCCACGTCGTACGTCGAACCGGGCGTCACCAGGGACGTGTAGCCGAACCGGTACCGGGTGTCGTCCCACTCGTCGTTGCGTCCCGGGCCGACGGTGTAGATCGGCTCGTCGAAGGTGAGCACGTCCGGAGCGCCGAAGACGGAACCGTCGCGGCGCATGACGGCCAGCTCGGTCAGCGCGTCCCGGCGCCGGTACAGGATCACGTGCTGCGCGAACGCGTCGACACCGAGCAGGCGGCTGGACTCGTCGCCCTCGAGCAGCGTCGTCCAGTCGCCCGGGGTGTCCAGGGGAGCGGTAGCCAGCGAGAAGTTCTCGGCGTCGGCGTTGTGCGTGATCAGCAGCTGGTCGCCGGCGTGCTCGACGTCGTACTCGACGCCCTCGACGCGCGGCCGGACGACGACCGGCTCACCGGTCGGGTCGTTCGCGTCGAGCAACCAGACCTCGCTGGTCAGCTTGCTGCCGAGCGCGATCTGGATGGCCTGCTCGTTGCGGGTCAGGTCGACGCCGATCCAGTACCGCTCGTCGGCTTCCTCCTTGACCAGTACGTCGTCACCGGTGGCGCCGAGCGCGTGCCGCCAGACCTGGAACGGGCGCCAGGCGTCGTCGACCTTCGTGTAGAAGATCGTCGAGCCGTCGGCGGACCAGGCCGAGCCGTAGTGCACCTCGGGCAGTTCGTCGGGCAGCAGCTCGTCGGTGCGCAGGTCCTTGATCCGCAGCGTGAAGCGCTCGTCGCCCTTGAGGTCGATCGAGTACGCCAGCAGGTTGCCGTCGGGAGAGACGTCGACCGTGCCGAGCGAGAAGAACTCCGAGTCGCCGGCCAGCACGTTGCCGTCGAGCAGGACCTCCTCGCCGGGGATCTCGCCGTCGGTGGCCGGCGGCTGGTCGCCGTCGGCGAGCACCCGGCAGCTGATCGCGTACTGCTGGCCCTCGACGGTGCGGGTGTAGTACCAGTAGCCGCCCTGCCGCGCGGGCACGCTCAGGTCGGTCTGCAGGGTGCGCGCGGAGATCTCGCCGAAGATTGCCTCACGCAACGATTCCAGGTGCGCGGTGCGGCCTTCGGTGTACGCGTTCTCGGCGCGCAGGTGGTCCAGCACCTCGTCGTTCGACTTGTCCCGCAACCACTCGTAGTCGTCGACGAACACGTCGCCGTGGTGGGTACGTTCGATCGGCTTCTTCGCGGCGACAGGGGGAGTCAAGTCAGGCATGTGGGGAGACTACCCGCCGCCGTGGACGCTTCCTCAGAGGGCGTACGTCGCCACGACGGGCGCGTGGTCGCTCCAGCGTTCGGCGTACGTCGGAGCGCGGTGGATCGCGCAACCGGTGGCCGCGTCGGCCAGGCCGGGCGAGGCGATCTGGTAGTCGATCCGCCAGCCGGCGTCGTTGTCGAAGGCCTTTCCGCGCCAGGACCACCACGAGTACGGACCGGGTCCGTCGCCGCCGAAGCGCCGGCCGAGATCGACCCAGCCGGCCTCGAACAAACGATCCATCCAGGCGCGTTCCTCGGGCAGGAACCCGCTCTTCTTGCGGTTCGCCTTCCAGGCCTTCAGGTCAACCTCCCGGTGGGCGATGTTCAGGTCGCCACACATCAGCACGTGCCGCCCGTCCGCGCGCAGCTCGCTCAGCCGGGCGGTGATCGCGTCGAGGAAGGCGTACTTCTCCTCCTGCCGCGGCGGCGTCTCGAACTCGCCGGTGAACACGTAGGTGCTGACCGCCGTCAGCGTCGACCCGTCGTCGAGCACGACGTCGGCCTCGACCCACCGGCCGCAGCCCTCGAACCGCTCCGGCCCGATGTCGGTCCGCTCCAGCTTGATCGGCCGGCGGCTCGCGATCGCGACCCCGGCGCGTCCCTTGCTGCCGGCGATCACCGGCTCCGCGTGCGCGAGGTGCCAGTCGCCGCCGAGGTGGTCGCGCAGGACCTCGTCGGTCGCGCGAACTTCCTGCAGCAGCAGGAGATCCGGATCGGTCTGCTCCAGCCACGGAGCCATGCCCCGCCGGTACGCCGCCCGAACCCCGTTCACATTCACCGTGGCAACCTTCAGCACGCCCGCAACCCTAGCCGCCGGCGGCCGGTACGCCGTACCGGCTCTCCGTCAGAGCGTGGTGAGAACGGCGGACAGCGATCCCTCGCAGAGATCCTCGAGCTCGTCCTCGGTGATCGTCGGGTCATCGATCCAGGTCAGCAGGATCTGCTCCATGTAGCCCTGCCAGCCCAGGCAGACCAGCTCGACCTTCGGGGTGGTCTCGACGCCTTGCTTGGCCAGGGCGTCGATCACCCAGCGGCTGAAGACCTGACGCAGCTCGGAGTGCAGAGCCCGTACGGCGGGGTCGCCGGCCGCGGACATCAGCAGGGTCACCCGGTACAGCTGGGGCGCTTCGAGGACTGCACGGACGAACGCGCGGATCCCGGAGCTGAGCTGCTTGTCCGGTGGCAGCGACAGGTCGGGCGCGGTCCGCAGCATCAGCTCCGAGGCGGCCTCCTCGATCACCGCGAACTGGAACTTCTTCTTCGAGCCGAAGTAGTGGAAGAGCAGCGCGGGGGAGACCTGCGCCTCGGCGGCGACCAGCTCGACGCTCAGGTCGCGGTGCGGATCGGCCTCGAGCACCCGGCGGGCGGCGTCGAGGATCTGCGCCCGCCGTTCGTCGGGCCGCAACCGCGAGGCGCGGTGCTCTGAGGCTTGGGTCATACGGACAGTCTATTGAGTATCAGGTCAATAAGCACTTACTGTTGAGTATCGACTCAACAGACGGAGGTCCGCGATGGCCGGCAAGGTCGTACTCATCACAGGCGCGTCCCGGGGGATCGGTGCGGCGGTCGCCCGCCGGCTGGCGAGTGAGGGCGACACGCTGGCCCTGGTCGGACTCGAGCCCGACGAGCTGAAGAAGGTCGCCGAGGACTGCGGTCCCGACGCCGGGTGGTGGGAGGCCGACGTCACCGACCTGGAGTCGCTGCGGGCCGCCGTCGAGGGCGTCCACGAGCGGTACGGGCGGATCGACGTCGTCGTCGCGAACGCCGGGATCGCGGCGCCGGGCTTCACCCGCAGCATGGACCCGGCCGTCTGGGAGCGCGTGCTCGACGTCGACCTGTACGGCGTCTGGCGGACCGTGCACCTGACCCTGCCGCACCTGATCGAGAGCAAGGGCTACCTGCTGCTGGTCTCGTCGCTCGCGGCCGTCGTCCACATCCCCGGGCTCGCGGCCTACAACACGGCCAAGGCCGGGGTCGAAGCGATGGGCAACAGCCTGCGCGCCGAGCTGCGGCACCTCGGCGTCCGGGTCGGCGTCGCGCACATGACCTTCGTGGACACCGACATGGTGCGTGGGGTCGACGACCACCCGGTCTTCGGCAAGGTCCGGACCGGGATCCCGCTCGCGAGCCGCGTCTACCCGCTGGAGCTGGCGGTCGAGAAGTTCACCGCCGGGATCAGGAAGCGCTCGCGCGTCGTGCACGTGCCCGGCTGGATCGGGCCGATGAAGATCTTCCGCGCGCTGATCCCGCACATCGTCGAGCTCGGCAGCCGGGGCTCGGTCGCCAAGGCCGACCGCGCCGCGCTGGCCGACATCGAGGCCCGCGGCGCCGACGTGTCGAGTCGCGCGTCCGGTGCCGGCGGTCTCGCCGACACGGCCAAGGCCAAAGGTGCCCGCGGATGAGTGAACGACCGTACGACGTGGTCCTGTTCGGCGCGACCGGCTTCACCGGAGCGCTGACGGCGGCGTACCTGGTGAAGCATGCGCCGCCCGGCCTGAAGCTCGCGCTCGCCGGGCGGAACAAGGCGAAGCTGGAGCGGCTTCGGTCCGACCTGAACGCTCCCGAGCTCGATCTCCTGCACGCCGACGTCGGCGATCCGGAGACGTTGAGAGCGGTGGCCGAGTCGTCCCGGATCGTCGTGACCACCGTCGGCCCGTACATCCGGTACGGCGAACCGCTCGTCGCCGCGTGCGCCGAGGCCGGGACCGACTACCTCGACCTGACCGGCGAGCAGGAGTTCGTCGACAAGATGTACGTCGCCCACCACGCGAAGGCGGTCGAGACCGGCGCCCGGCTGATCCACTGCTGCGGCTTCGACTCGATCCCGTACGACCTGGGCGTGCAGTTCACCGTCGAGCAGTTGCCGCAGCGGGTGCCGATCAAGGTCGAGGGCATGATCCGCGCCGGGGGCAAGCCGTCGGGCGGCACGTGGGAGACCGCGATCACGGCCTTCTCCCGCGGCAAGCAGAACCTCGACGCCCATCGTGCCCGCCGTCGCGCCGAGCCCCGCCTGACCGACCGTTCGGTGAAGCTGTCCGCCGGGCGGATCCACCGGTCCCAAGGCTTCTGGGCCGTCCCGCTGCCGACCGTCGACCCGCAGATCGTCCGTCAGTCGGCGCTACTGCTCGACGCGTACGGGCCCGCCTTCAGCTACTCCCACTACGCCGCCGTGAAGCGTCTCCCGGTAGTTGCCGGAGGCATCGTCGGGATGGGCCTGCTGGTCGCGGCCGCGCAGGTGCCGCCGGCCCGCAAGGCGCTGCTCGGCCGGATCAAGGCCGGCGACGGGCCGTCGCCGGAGCAGCGGGCGAAGTCGTGGTTCAAGGCCCGGTTCGTGGGCCAGGGCGGTGGCAAGCGGGTCGTCACGGAGGTCGCCGGTGGCGATCCGGGCTACGACGAGACCTCGAAGATGCTGAGCGAGTGCGCGCTCTCCCTGGCGCTCGACGAGCTTCCGAAGACGTCCGGCCAGGTCACGACGGCGTCCGCGATGGGCCCGGCGCTGCGCGACCGATTGGTTGCCGCGGGCATCAGCTTCCGGGTGATCTCGACCGAGGACCACTGAGTCGTGGAGAGCGCCCCGCAGCACCTCCCCACGCGACGCGTGAGATCGGCGGACGGGACCGAGCTCGCGCTCTACGAGTACGGCGATCCGTCCGCTCCGGTGCTCGTCTGCGTCCATGGGTACCCGGACAACGCCCGGCTCTGGGAGCCGGTCGCGCAACGCTTGGCCGAGCACTTCCACGTCATCACGTACGACGTCCGCGGCGCGGGCAACTCCGACCACCCGCGCGGGCGTTCGGCGTACGAGCTGGATCGGTTGGAGCAGGACTTCACCGCCGTCCTGGACGCGGTCTCGCCGGACGCGCCGGTGCAGCTGCTCGCGCACGACTGGGGTTCGATCCAGTCGTGGCACTTCGTGACCAGTGAGCGGCTGCGCGGGCGGGTCGCGTCGTTCGTGTCGATCTCGGGGCCGTCGCTGGATCACGCGGGCTACTTCTTCCGTGGTCGCCGGCCGCGGCGGGAGAAGCTGTCGCAGCTCGCGCACTCCTGGTACATCTTCTACTTCCAGCTGCCGTGGCTGCCCGAGCTCGGGTGGCGCACAGGGTGGGGGCAGCGCGCCACCGACAGGATGGAGTTGAGTGCCGGAGGCCGTGCGGCGCCGGAGGGAGAACGCTCTCTCCCGGACTACGTGAACGGGCTGCGGCTCTACCGCGCGAACGTGATCCCACGGCTGCTCCGGCCGCGCGTACGGCGTACCGACGTCCCGGTGCTCGCGGTGTCGCCCCACGGCGACGCGTTCGTCACGACACCGCTGCAGACCGACGTCGCGCGCTGGGCCCCGAACCTCAGCGTCCAGGTGGTCAGGGGAGGGCACTGGTTGCCCCGGAACGATCCCGGACTTGTCGCCCGGCTGACCCTCGAGCACACCCGGCGGGTGGCAGGCTGGCAGGTATGAGAACGCTACTGAACCTGATCTGGCTGGTGCTGGCCGGTTTCTGGCTGGCGGTCGGCTACGCGATCGCCGGGCTGATCTGCTGCATCCTGATCGTCACCATCCCGTTCGGCATCGCGTCGTTCCGGATCGCCGGGTTCGCGCTGTGGCCGTTCGGCCGGACCATCGTCGACCGCCGCGGCGCGGGCGCCGGGTCGGTGCTCGGCAACATCATCTGGGTCGTGCTGGCCGGCTGGTGGCTGGCGCTGGGTCACCTGGTGACCGGCATCGCGCTCTGCGTCAGCATCATCGGCATCCCGCTCGGCCTGGCCAACTTCAAGCTGATCCCGATCTCGCTGCTGCCGCTGGGCAAGGACATCGTCTCGACCGACGACGCGTTCGGCGCCCGGTGAGGACGCTGACGGTGCTCGGGTCGTGCGGCGCCTGGCCCGAGGCGGGCCGGGCGTGCGCCGGCTTCCTGCTCGAGTACGACGGGTTCAAGGTCGTGCTCGATCTCGGGTACGCGACGCTGCCGCGGTTGCTCGAGCACTGCCCGGACGGCGAGGTCGACGCGGTCGTGGTGACGCACGAGCACCCGGATCACTGCGTGGACGTGAGTGCGCTCGCGCGGGTCCGGCACTACCAGGCGCCCTCGGCCGCACCGGTGCCGCTGTACTGCACGCCCGGTGTCCTTCCGGTACTGCGGGCGCTGGAACCGTCGCCGGATCCGGCGACGGTGTTCGACGTACGGGATCTCGCGGAGGCGCGGGAGATCGGGCCGTTCCGGCTGGAGAGCGTTCTGCTGCCGCACTACAAGACCAACCTCGGCGTACGGCTCAGTGCGCCTGGGCTGACGGTGTCGTACACGGGGGACAGCGGTCCGTCGCCGGAGTTGGCTGTGCTGGCCGAGGATGCGGATCTGTTCATCTGCGACGCGACGCATCAGGAGCCGCCGGCTGAGGGGCCGCGGTTCCTGATGACGGCGCGGGAGGCCGGGACCGCGGCGGCGGGTGCTCGGAGGTTGTTGCTGACGCACTTCTGGCCGGGCTCGGATCGCGCTCTCTCGGTTGCTCAGGCGCGGGAGAACTTCGCCGGTGAGGTGATCGCCGCCGAGGAAGGGCTCGTGCTCGATCTCGCGTAGGGCGTGTCTCCTAGTCGCTCAGCCGGGCGTGCCGGAACTGGGAGCGGTGCAGGAGCACGGCCTGCAGGACCATGCCGGCGACGCCGATCCAGAGCGCCTCGCGGCGGCCGAGGTGCTCGGCGAGCAGGCCGCCGAGCACGAGGCCGACGGTGAGGGACGTGCGGTTCACCGAGCGCAGCGTGGCGTGCATCCGGCCGAGCAGGTGGGACGGCGTGACGGACTGGCGGTAACCCATCTCGATCGGGCTGTCGATGCCGATCGACAGCCCGAAGGCGAACTGGCTCACGCACAGCATCGCGAAGCCGAGCGTGTTGTCACCGGCCAGCGGGATCAGCAGGTAGCCGAACGGCGTGATCCAGCGGCAGAAGATGATCGCCGGGCCGACGCCCATCCGTCGTCCGACCCAGCCGGACGCCGTCGCGCCGATCACCGAGCCGACGCCACCGATCGCCAGCGTCACACCGACCGCGCCGACGCTCAGCCCGAGGGTCCGGTACGCGAAGACCGTGTACGCCGTGCTGATGATGCCTTGGAAGACGAACCACAGGTGGCCGGTCACCGCCAGCGGTCCGGTGGTCCGGTCGCGGTAGACCCAGGCGAGGCCGTCGCGGATCTCCGCGCGCAGGTTCCGCGGAATGTCCTTGCCTGGGGCAACGTCCGGCACGAGCGGCCGGACGGTGAGCAGGACCAGTCCGGAGATCAGGTAGGAGAGCGCGTCCAGCAGGATCGCGATCGGTGCGCTGATCAGCTGGACCAGGAAGCCGGCCAGCGCGGGGCCGCCGGTCGAGGCGACGGCGCTGGACTGTTCGAGGCGTGCCCACGCTGGGGTGAGTAGTGCGGTCGGGACGAGTACGGGCGGGAAGGACTGGTGCGCGGCGTCGTACCCGAGGGAGAGTGCGCCGAAGACGAGCACGACCGCGATCAGCAGGGGGAGCGAGAGGACGTCGAGCGCGGCGAAGAGCGGGATCAGCGCGAGGACGGCGCCGCGGGCCAGGTCGGCGGTCACGAGGATGGGCTTGCGGCGGTGCCGGTCGACGAAGACGCCGGCGAGCAGACCGAGCAGCATGTACGGGAGCCAGCGCGCGGCGTTGATCAGCCCGACCTCGCTGTCGGACGCGCCGAGGGTGAAGATCGCGATCGCCGGCAACGCGACCGTCGTGATCGAGGTGCCGGCCATCGAGACGGCGTCGGCGGCCCAGAACCGGACGAACGCCGGGTACCCGAGCAACGGCCACCGGCGATTCATGCCCGGACCCTATCCAGTGCGCGGTGTGGCGATGGTTGCCGGGGCAACCATCAGCTGGACAGGCGACCGTCCCCGTGACCTGGGGCACGGGTCAGTCGCGCTCACGCCGAGTCTGGCGACTGACCCGCGCTCTCGGTCGCGGGGACGGTGCCGTGGGTCAGGACTTCTTCTGTTCCTTCTTCTTCGCGGCCGCGACGAGCTTGCGGACGTTCTCGATCGAGCCGGCCCCGGAGTCGATCAGCCGGGCCCGCTCGGCGGAGAACTTCTCACCGAGGTCGTCGCGCACCTGCTGCGACACGTCGGTCCGCGCCGGGTTGAGCACGTCGCGCTCCTCCTCGTCGAGGTGGTGCGACAGGGCCTCGGACAGCTCGTGCGTCTTGTCGCCGAACTCCTCCGACGCGGTGTCCTCGACCTCCATCAGCTCGAGCAGCGCTTCGTTGCCCTCGTCGTGCTCGTGCTCGGAGTGCTCGACCTCCTCGGCGTCGATCGCGTCCTTCTTCCGCAGCTGGGGGTAGACCTTGGACTCCTCGGCCTCCGCGTGCGCGATCAGGACCGTCGCGAGGTCGGCCAGGACGGCGGCCCGGTCGCTCTCGACGTCCCGCAGCTCGCGCAGCGCCTCCTCGAACCAGCGGTGGTCGGCGAGGATGACCTCGACCACGTCACCACCGGTGTGCTGCAGAATCTTCGGCATCGAATCCTCCAGATCAGGCGCCCGGCAACCACACCGGGATCGACCTGCCGGTACCCGCCGGGCGGCGCCGCATGCATACAACCGCAGGTAACAGGTGCGTTCCGCACTGCTGGTCACGCTCTCCCACGATGCATTCCGCACCGCCGGTTACGCTCCGGCCATGACCACCCGCGCGCTCGTCCGCCGTCCCAGCCCGCGTCTCGCCGACGGGCTGCTCACCCATCTCGAGCGGGTCCCGGTGGACGCCGACCTCGCCGTACGGCAGTGGCAGCAGTACGTCGACGCGCTGACCGCCGCCGGCTGGTCGACCGTCGAGGTCCCGCCGGTCGACGGCTGCCCGGACGGGGTGTTCGTCGAGGACACGATGGTCGTGTACGGCGACCTCGCGGTGATCGCCCGCGCCGGCGCCACCGAGCGCCGCCCGGAAGCCGCGGCCGCCGCCGAAGCGGTCGAGGCGCAGGGCTACCGCCTGGCCCACATCGATGCCCCTGGCACCTTCGACGGCGGCGACATCCTCAAGGTCGGCACCACGATCTACGTCGGCCAGGGCGGCCGCACCAACGCCTCCGGCATCGCCCAGCTCGGGGCCCACCTCGAACCCCTCGGCGCCCAGGTCGTCGCCGTACCGGTCCGCAAGGTCCTCCACCTCAAGTCCGCCGTCACAGCCCTTCCCGACGGAACGGTCATCGGCTACGAGCCGCTCGTCGACGACCCCGCAGCCTTCCCCAGCTTCCGCGCGGTCCCCGAGGAGGCCGGGGCCCACGTCGTACTGCTCGACGACACCCACCTGCTGATGGCCGCCTCGGCACCCCGCACCGCCGCCCTCTTCACCACCCTCGGCTACACCCCGGTCCCGGTCGACATCACCGAGTTCGAAAAACTCGAAGGCTGCGTCACCTGCCTGTCGGTGCGCCTCCGCGGCTGATCAACAGACGGTTCGCGATCGGTCACGGAGTGAGCTCGCCGTGCATTAACATCACTGCCTCACAACGCACACAGGTGAGGGGCAGTCGTGAGCGACTCTGGGGGCTCCGGGCAGCGCAACGGCAGGTGGTCGCATCCGTCGGTGCAACACCTGATCCTGCCGGTGGCAGTCGGGCTGATCCTGCTGGTGGCCGGCGTCGTGGTGGGAAAGGTCACCACCGACGACAACGGCGACAAGGCTGTCCCCGCGCCGAGCACCAGCGCCGGGCCGAGCACAACGCCGCAGGAACCGACCCCGGAGCCGTCGCAGCCGTCGACTCCGCCGCCGTCCACCACGAGCACAGCGGTCGTGCCGGAGTACGGCCAGCCGAAGCGGTTCCAGACTGTCAAGATCTCCGCTCCGCGGATCTCGTGCGGCCGGACGTACGTCGACCTGGACAAGCTCGGTCAGGCGGGCGCCGTCCGGGTCAACGGCACCAGCAAGAGCACCGACGAGCTGAGCTACGGGAACTGCTCGCCCGAGGGACTGAACGTCGAGAACGGCGCGCAGATGGGCACGGCGAGCAACACCTATCCCGTGACGGTTGGGCGGTGCGCGACGGACGCGTCCACGCAGGCGACCGCGGGAACGATCCCGCCGGCCGATCTCGGGTCCGGGCAGGCGTTCTGCCTCGTCACCGACGAGTCGGCCGTGGTGTGGATGCACTTGGGGAAGCGTGAGACGGTGACGGGCAACCCGCTGCTGAACCTGATCTTCAGGGCAACGCTCTGGCCCCGCGCCGCTTAGTCGGTCGGTTCCTCCGCGTCGTCCGCGGTGGAGTGCTTGATCTTGGTGAGCTCCGGGTCCTCGAGGGCGAACGTGCGGATCGGCCCTCGCGAGTCGGTGGTTTCGAAGCGGACAGTGACCCGGCCTCGGCCGGCGCCCCACACCCAGCCGTTGCCGTACGTCGGGTGGGTGACGTCCTGGCCCGGCTGGTAGCCCGTGTCACGTTCACGCGGCCGGACAGGCACTTCCGGTACGTCGACCGCGGACTCGGCGGCTTCGTCGGCTTCGGACTCCGTGAACAGGTCGTCCTGGATCCAGTCGGCCAGGGACGAGACGCCAACACCCAGCAGGCGGATGCCGCCGGAGATGTCGCTGTCGTCGAGCAGGCGGCGGGCGACGCGCGCGACCACCCGCGGGTCGTCGGTCGGGCCTGCCAGGGTGGACGAGCGGGTGTGGGTGGTGAAGTCGTGCATGCGCGTCTTCACCGTGACGGTGCGGCCGGAGAGCTGGGCCTTGCGGAGGCGTTCGGCGACGCGGTGCGCCATCCGTTCGCTGATCGCGGTGAGCAGGGAGCGGTCGATGATGTCGGTCTCGAAGGTGTCCTCGACGCTGACCGACTTGGTCTCGCGGTCGCTCACCACCGGCCGGTCGTCGGCGGCGACGGCGAGCCGGTGCAGGCTCGTCCCGTGCGCCGAGCCGACCTGACGGATCAGCTCGTCCTCGTCGAGCAGCTGCAGGTCGGCGACAGTCCGTACGCCGGCCATGCTGAGCCGCTGCGCGGTCGCCGGACCGACGCCCGGGATGACCGTCACCTGCATCGGCGCGAGGAACTCCGCCTCGGTCCCCGCCGGCACGATCACCACTCCGTCGGGCTTGTCGAGGTCGCTGGCGATCTTCGCGATCAGCTTCGACGTACCGGCGCCGACCGACGCGGTCAGCCCGCCGCTCGCCTCCTTGATCGCGGCCTTGAGGTCGTCGGCGATCGCCTGGACGTCGTCGACCGTCAGGTCGTGCAGCCCGGCGGCCTTCAGGTCGACGAACGCCTCGTCCAGCGACAACGGCTCGACCAGCGGGGACAGCGCGCGCATCTGCGCCATCACCGCCTGGCTGGTCGCCCGGTACACCTCGAACCGCGGCCACAGGTACGCCGCGTGCGGGCACCGCGACCGTGCCTCGGCCGTCGACATCGCCGACCGGACGCCGTACTTGCGCGCCTCGTACGACGCCGTCGACACGACCCCACGCAGGCCGATCCCGCCCACGACGACGGGTTTGCCGCGCAGGGAGGGCTTGTCCCGCTGCTCGACCGCCGCGAAGAACGCGTCCAGGTCGACATGCAGGATCGACGGATCGGCACGCACCCCCACAGTCTCCCCGTCCCCACCGACAGTTCCGGCAGCGACCTTCACTCCGTGTATACCTACGTCCCATGAAACGCGACTCCATGCCGCCGTTGGCCGGGTTGGTTCTCGGGATGACGGGTCTGGCCCTCGCCGATCTGTTCAGTCCGCCGATGGCGTCGTACGCGCCGATCCTGATCGCCGTCGCGGTCGGGGCGGTGGCGGGCTACGTGATCTCGTACGGGACGAACAGGCTCCCCGGGGCGGACCCGAAGGCGACCGCCACGGTGTCGTCGTCCGTGCTGGTCGTGGTCATGCTCGCCGACGCGCTGGTCCTGTGGTCCGAGCTCGACAGCCTGGTGCAGACGATGGTGATGGCGGTGGCGCCGTTCGCCGGGTTCCGGCTCGTGGTCGCGGTGGTCGACCGGTTCACGACCTCGTTCACCGTCTCGCTGATCGCCGGGCTGGCCGGTGTCGTGGTCTTCGGGGCCGCGGTCCCGCTGCTCGCGTTCGGTCTGCCGGGGTTGTCGTCGTGGGCCTGCATCGGTGCCGGGGCGGTCGTCGGCCTCGTGGACGGCGTCCTGGTCGGAGCGGTGCTGGGGCCGATGTTCGTGGAGGCGCGCGGATGACGAGCTTCCCGCAGCACTGGGACGACGGTACGACGACCGACGGTCCCGATCATCAGGTGCACTGGTACGACGACCGCACGGCGATCGTCCGCCAGTCGCTGCGGACCAACTTCGAAGGCCCGTTCCTCTACCTGCTGCTGGGCACGGAACGCGCTCTCCTGCTCGACACCGGGACCAGGCACGCGAATCTCCGCGCGGTCGCCGACGAGCTGCTCGCCGGCCGCGACCTCGACCTCGTGGTCGCCCACACGCACGGGCACGGCGATCACATCGGCGGTGACGACCAGTTCGCCGGACGCGAGCGCACGCAGGTCGTCGGCCTCACCGTCGACGACGTCTCGGCGTACTTCGGGATCGGTAGCTGGCCCGACGAGAACGGCCGGCTGGACCTCGGGGAGCGCGTTCTCGACGTGATCCCGATCCCGGGGCACCAGGGGAGCGACGTCGCGCTCTACGACCGGCGGACGCGGCTGCTGCTGACCGGGGACTCGTTGTACCCGGGCCGCTTGTACGTCGCCGACTGGCCGGCGTACCGGGCAAGTGTCGCGCGGCTGGCCGGGTTCGTTGCCGCGGGCAATCCGGTGACGTGGGTGCTCGGCGCGCACATCGAGATGACCGCCCGGCCCGGCGTCGACTTCCCGATGGGCGCGGACCGGCACCCGGGTGAGCACGAGCTCGAGCTGGCGCCCGGCGTACTGACCGAACTGGCCGAGGTGATGGCCGCGGCGGGGGAGTCGCCGGAGCGGATCGTCCGGGAGCATTTCGTCGTCCAGCCGGTCTGAGCGGTACCAGCAGGTGACCGGCAACGCGATCCAGGTCACATCAACGGCCGGGTTCAGGCAGACTGTCGCCAGGTACTGGGAAGTACGCCGTACCCACGGCAGTACCGGGACAGGGGAGGCCACATGGGCGAGGAAGTCGACCGGGTCGAGTTCACCCGGGCGGACCGCACGGCGTTCCGCAACCAGGTCCATCGCAACCTGGACGCGTTCGCACGGATGCTGCGGGAGGCACGGTTCGACGCCGAGCGGCCGATGACCGGGATCGAGATCGAGCTGAACCTGGTCGACGACAAGTGCGACCCGGCGTTCAAGAACGCCGAGGTGCTGAGCGCGATCGAGGACGACGCGTTCCAGACCGAGCTCGGCCAGTTCAACATCGAGATCAACGTGCCGCCCGGCCAGATCGACGGCGACGGGCTGGACACCATGGAGGCCTCGATCCGGGCCAGCCTGAACGCGGCCGAGGAGAAGGCGCAGCGGACCGGTTCGTCGATGGTCGTGGTCGGGATCCTGCCCACGCTGCTGACCGAGCACATCCACCGCGAGGCGCTCAGCACCAACCCGCGCTACGCGTTGCTGAACGACCAGATCTTCCAGGCCCGCGGCGAGGACGTGCAGATCTCCATCGACGGCGTCGAACGGCTGGCCGTCACCGCGGACAGCATCGTGCCCGAGGCCGCCTGCACGTCGACGCAGTTCCACCTGCAGGTGACGCCCGAGGCGTTCCCGAAGTACTGGAACGCGGCCCAGGCGATCTCCGGCGTGCAGCTCGCGATCGGGGCGAACTCGCCGTTCCTGTTCGGCAAGGAGCTGATGCGCGAGACGCGGATCGCCCTGTTCGAGCAGGCCGCCGACACCCGCACCCACGAGCTGAAGACCCAGGGCGTCCGGCCGCGGGTCTGGTTCGGTGAACGATGGATCACCTCGATCTTCGACCTGTTCGAGGAGAACTCGCGCTACTACCCGGCGCTGCTGCCGGTCACCACCGACGAGGACCCGATCGCGGTGCTCGACCGCGGCGACGCCCCAGCTCTTTCGGAGCTTCGCCTGCACAACGGGACGATCTACCGCTGGAACCGTCCCGTGTACGACGTTGTCCGGGACAAGCCGCACCTGCGGGTCGAGAACCGGGTGCTGCCGGCCGGCCCGACCGTCGTCGACACGATGGCCAACGGCGCCTTCTACTTCGGGCTGGTCCGGGCGCTGGCCGACGACGAACGGCCGATCTGGTCGCAGATGTCGTTCAGCGCGGCGGAGGAGAACTTCCACGAGGCGGCCCGGCAGGGCATCGACGCCGAGGTGTTCTGGCCGGGGATCGGGACGGTCCGGGCGACCGAGCTGGTGCTGCGGCGGCTGTTGCCGTTGGCATCGCAGGGCCTTGACGCGTGGGGCGTCGCGCCCGCCGTACGGGACCGGCTGCTGGGGATCATCGAGCAGCGCTGCCTCACCAACCGCAACGGAGCGTCGTGGCAGGCCGACGAGTTCCACCGCCTGTACACCAAGGGCTCCCACGATCGTCGTGACGCTCTGCGAGGAATGTTGCGCCGCTACCGCGACCACATGCACGACAACACCCCCGTGCACGAGTGGCCGATCGACTGAACCGGTTAGTCCACGCCGTGAACGAACGGCCCGGGCCGCAGACAACGTAGGACACCGGGGCGCAGCCGCTTGCCGAGGGCAACGGCATCGGACTGGCGCGACGGCCCCCGACCCTGCAAGGGTGTCCGCCAGGCCGGCGGCCGGGAGGGTTAGAAGCGGCGGCGGCGGGTAAGCAGGTCCCAACCGAACTGCCTGCCCGGGACGGACACGGTCTCGTTGCGGACACAACTGCCTAACGGTCACGGTCGCGACACAGATGGTGCTTTTCCACAGATGCCGGTAGCGGTTCAGGGCAGTATCGTTCGGAACGGGTCGACAGACACCCGGAGGTGAGGCAAGTCGATGACGACCATCGTCGTGGGTTATGTGCCGAAGGCCGAAGGGCGTGCAGCTCTTCGAAGGGCGGCGGAGGAGGCGACGCTCCGCGACGCCAAGCTGGTGGTGGTGAACTCCCACCGTGGCGGACGCAGCTTCGACAGCGACGAGGCGGCGGCCAGTGAGGCCGCGTTGACGGAGGTACGGGAGCAGCTCGACTCGACCGGAGTGCCGTACGAGGTGCGGCAACTGGTGCGTGGACTCGACCCGGCGGAGGACCTGGTGGCCGTCGCCGAGCAAGTCCACGCGGAGTTCATCGTGATCGGCCTGAGGCGCCGGTCACCGGTCGGCAAGCTCATCCTCGGCAGCAACGCCCAGCGGGTGCTGCTCGACGCTCCGTGTCCGGTGCTGGCCGTGAAGGCCGAAGATGGGGAGGACTGAGGTGACTTCGACACGCAGCAAGAAGCTGTGCCTGGCGCAGCAGCCCGACGCCGACGAGATGCTGAGCAGGGACCCTTTCGCGCTGATGGTCGGCATGCTGCTCGACCAGCAGATCCCGATGGAACGGGCCTTCGCCGGCCCGGTCCTGATCGCCAAGCGGATGGAAGGCTCGTTCGACCCGTGCACGGTCGCCGCCTACGACCCGGACGGTTTCGTCGAGGTGGTGACCGGCCCGCCCGCGGTGCACCGGTTCCCGACCGCGATGGCCGCCCGGATCCAGACGCTGGCCAAGCACCTGGACGAGGAGTACGGCGGCAACGCCTCCGGGGTGTGGGCCGACGTGAAGTCCGGTGACGACCTGCTCGCCAGGTTGTCGGCCCTGCCGGGCTTCGGCGCGCAGAAGGCGAAGATCTTCGTCGCGCTGCTCGGCAAGCAGCTCAAGGTCCGCCCGCGCGGCTGGCGCGAGGCCTCCGAGCCGTACGGCGAGGACGGCGCGTACAAGTCCGTCGCGGACGTGATCGACGTGGCCTCCCTGGTGAAGGTCCGGCAGTTCAAGGCCGCCCAGCAGGTCGCCCAGCAACGGGTGGTCGCCCGCCCGTTGCGGCAGACCAGAAACAGCTGACCCGAACAGTTGAGGACTCGAGGGACACCGTCGGTGCCGGCCCGCGGGGGCGTGCGGGCACCGGGTGTGCCACGCCCGGACGGGGGTCGCGGGTGGGTTCGGGTTGTTCCGCAGATTACAATGTAGTGTTGCTGCCGCCCGATGGGCACCCCGGTGATTACGCTGACCAGCGAACACGATCGCAGACGAGCACACAAGCCGGTGCGCAGCGCGGAATTCGTGTAGTACCCAGTTCCATCAGCACCGCCGCACCGCCGTACAGAAATCCCTGCGTCAGACGAGAGGTAATTCGTGTCGTCCAGCTCGTCCGAGAACCTTCCCGCCGAGTCAGCCCGGGCTGTGGCCGCCACCGCTCGGAGCACGGCCCCGAGGACCAGCGCCAGAGTGCCTGACCCTGCTGCCAAGAAGGCCACCGTGAAGAAGGCCGCCCCCGCGGCCAAGAAGGCTGCTGCATCCAAGGAGGACGGTATCCCCGCGAAGAAGGCCGCCGCGAAGAAGGCGCCGGCGAAGAAGGCCGTGTCCGAGGCGGGTCTGGCGATCGACCCGAAGACCGGTAAGCCGCGTGCGCTCGACGAGGTCGACGAGGCCGACTTCGACGCCGAGGCCGTCAAGCCGCTGGCCAAGGAGCTCACCGAGGACCAGGGCTTCATCGTCTCCGAGGCCGACGAGACCGACGAGCCCCAGCAGCAGGTGATGGTCGCCGGTGCCACCGCCGACCCGGTCAAGGACTACCTGAAGCAGATCGGCAAGGTCCCCCTGCTGAACGCCGAGCAGGAGGTCGAGCTCGCCAAGCGGATCGAGGCCGGCCTGTTCGCCGAGGAGCAGATCGGCGACGCCGAGACCAAGCTCAAGGAGAAGGTCAAGGACGAGTACGAGTGGATCTCGGAGGACGGCCGGCGCGCCAAGAACCACCTCCTCGAGGCCAACCTGCGACTCGTCGTCTCGCTGGCCAAGCGCTACACCGGCCGCGGCATGCTGTTCCTGGACCTGATCCAGGAGGGCAACCTCGGTCTGATCCGCGCGGTCGAGAAGTTCGACTACACCAAGGGCTACAAGTTCTCGACGTACGCGACCTGGTGGATCCGGCAGGCGATCACCCGCGCGATGGCCGACCAGGCCCGCACCATCCGGATCCCGGTGCACATGGTCGAGGTCATCAACAAGCTGGCCCGCGTCCAGCGGCAGATGCTGCAGGACCTCGGGCGCGAACCCACTCCGGAAGAGCTCGCCAAGGAGCTCGACATGACCCCGGAGAAGGTCATCGAGGTGCAGAAGTACGGCCGTGAGCCGATCTCGCTGCACACCCCGCTCGGTGAGGACGGCGACTCCGAGTTCGGCGACCTGATCGAGGACTCCGAGGCCATCGTCCCGGCCGAGGCGGTCTCGTTCACGCTGCTGCAGGAGCAGTTGCACGCGGTGCTCGACACGCTGTCCGAGCGCGAGGCCGGCGTGGTCTCGATGCGCTTCGGCCTGACCGACGGCCAGCCGAAGACGCTGGACGAGATCGGCAAGGTCTACGGCGTGACCCGTGAGCGGATCCGTCAGATCGAGTCCAAGACGATGTCGAAGCTGCGGCACCCGTCGCGGTCCCAGGTCCTGCGCGACTACCTCGACTGATGCACCAGGTGATCGCCGGCGCGCTGTCGCTGGTGATCCCTGCCCTCGATGCGGCAACTCTGGCCGCCGCCGTGCTCACGGCGGCGGCCTTGCTGTTCACGCTGCTGCTGGCCGATCGCACCTCACGCCGTACGCCGGTCGTGACGCCGCTGGTCGCGCTGACGCTGCGCGAGCAGTCGGCGCGGACGTCGTACGTTCCGCTGCGTGATCCGGACACGGCCGGCAGGCCACGTCCCCGAGCTCCCGGGCTGTAGTCGCACTTCTTCGCGACCGGTCCGAATCCCTTTGTTCTTGTGGAGCTCAGTCATGCCCTCATTTCTCGATGCGCCGATCAGCGGCGCGTACCACCTCGTCTCCTGGATCGCCGACCTGCTCGAACCCGTCGGTGGTCCGTACGCCGCGGCCCTGGCGATCGTTGCCTGCACGCTGCTCGTCCGGATGTTGCTGCTGCCGCTGAGTCTGCGGGCGGTCCGCGGTGAGAAGTCCCGCGCGGTGCTGATGCCGCGGATCCAGGAGATCAGTAAGAAGCACGCCAAGAATCCTGAGCGGGCGCAGCGCGAGATCGCCAAGCTGCAGGCCGATTCGGGGACGACACTGCTCGCCGGGTGCCTGCCGATGTTCGCGCAGTTGCCGTTCTTCTGGGTGCTCTACAGCCTGTTCTCGCGGGCGGTCGTCGGCGGCGAGCCGAACGAGCTGCTCGCCGGGACGTTGTTCGGCGCCCCGATCGGCGTGCACTGGCCGGTCTTCGCGACCACCCCCGCGTACGTCGGACTGGCGCTGCTGCTCGCCGTCGTCGCGTTCTTCTCCGCAAGGCGTCAGCTGGCGCGCCTGGACACGACCGCGACGCCGCTCAGCCGGAACCTCGCCAGGCTGCTGCCGTACGGCACGCTGGTCACCGCCGCGTTCATCCCGCTCGCCGCGGGCCTCTACCTGCTGACCACCACGACCTGGACGGTCGTCGAGCGGTCAATCCTGCTGCGCTGACTGACTGAGGAACCGCCGGGCCGCTGTCGAAGCAAGCCCGGCGGTCAGCGCTTCGGGCCGCGATTGGCTGGGCCCGAGCGGTCGCTCTGCTGGCCGGGCGGCCGTCCTTGGCCCGGTCGGCGGCGGTGCTCGGGCGCGGCTCCCTGCGTGGAAGGCCCCGACGCTTTCCAGATCTCTTCGGCGGTGTGGGCGTCGTTGGTCGCCTGGGCCTTCGCGATGGCCTTCTCGACCTGCTTGAAGGCTTCCCCGATCGGTGGCCCAGCGGCGGCCTTGCCTGACGCTGCCGCTCCGGCGCCCGCGCCGCCACCGGCGGCCGTGGCCCCACCCGCAGCCCCACCACCCGCGTCGGCTCCACCGGCGTCGGCTCCGTCCGCGGCGGCGGCCTGGAGCTTGCGCTGGTCGTCGAGGTTGCGGATGCCGTCGAAACCCCGCTCGCCGGTCTGGCCGTCGTCGGCGATGCGCCCGTGTCCGGGTGCGGTGGTTCCCCGGGCCGGTGGCAGGCCGGCCTCCATCGCGCGTCGGGTGTCCGCGACGCGCGCGGCGTCGTCCTGCTCCGGGGTGCGGTCGCCAGGTTCTGCCACGGCGCGACGATAGCCCGGGGTCAGGTCAGACGGCTGAGCCGGAGCCCGGCGGCAATGCGGCCGAGGACGCGTCTTGTGGCTGAGGCCGCGGCGGCCGGGAAGAACTTGAGTGTGCTGAGCTTGCCGGGGGACGTGCTGGCTGGGGGAGCTCGCCGGGCAGCCCCGGCGCCAGGTCAGGCGGCTGAGCCGGAGCGCCAGGTCAGGTTGCTGAGCCGGAGCTCCAGGCCAGGTCGGGCGGCTGAGCCGGAGCCGCAGGTCAGGTCAGACGGCTGAGCCGGAGCTCCAGGCCGTCGAGGACTCGGTCCAGGCCGTAGGTGAAGGTGTCGTCGTCGGCCGTGTTCAGGTCGTAGTCGGCGTAGGCGGCGTACAGGGCGCGCATCCGTGGGTGGTTCTGGGCGGCGCGCTCGGCGGCGGGCATCGCCTTGGCGACCCACTGCTCGACGGTCTCACCGGTACGGGCCAGCTTGGTGAGGGTGGCGGCCTCGTTGCCGGCGATGCCGAGCACGAATCCGATGACCGTCTTGGACGCCTGGTCGGCCTCGATCGTCGAGAACCCTGCGGTCTCGTACAGGGCCAGGATCCGGTCGGAGACGGCCATCAGGTTCGGCCCGATGAAGGTGACGCCGACGTCGGCCAGGGTCGCCGCCAGCCAGGGGTGGCGCTGGATGATCCCGCGCAGACTGATCGCGCTCGCGATCGCGCCGTCGCGCCACGCGGACGCGTCGGTGATCGTGGGCACCTCGAGCTCGCCGTACACGTGGTCGACGACCAGCTCGAGCAGCTCGTCCTTGTTCGCGACGTGCCAGTAGACGGCGGTGGCGACCGCGCCGAGCTCGGCGCCGAGCTTGCGCATGCTGAGGGCGTCCAGTCCGTCGGCGTCCAGCAGCTTGATCGCCGCGGCGACGATCTGCTCCTGGCTGAGCGCGGGCTGCTCGCGCCGCCGTCCGCGCTTCGGCCGCGTCCAGACCGAGTCCGGCTCCTCTGCCACCGTCCACCTCCGTTGTCGGGACGCCGTCATCCTATCTCATCCATTGAACACCGTGCAGGACTTGACCACTGTGCAATTCTAACTGCACACTGTTCAAGTAAGCTGAACACCGTTCAATTCAACTCTTCCGAGGGGATTCCCGATGACCGCCGAGCGTCACCCGCGCCGCTGGCTCATTCTGATCGTGCTGTGCCTCAGCACCTTCGTTCTCGTCCTGGACAACGGCGTGCTGAACGTCGCGATCCCGGCGCTCACGCAGGATCTCGGCGCCACCGCGCAGGACATCCAGTGGATCGTGGCCAGCTACATCCTGGTCTTCGCCGGCCTGCTGCTGACCGCCGGCAGCCTGTCCGACCGGTACGGCCGCCGCCGCGTGATGATCGCCGGTCTGGCGATCTTCGGCCTCGCCTCGCTGGTCGCCACGTTCGCCACCAGCCCGGAGCTGCTGATCGCCGGCCGGGTGCTGATGGGCATCGGGGGAGCGGTGGTGATGCCGAGCACGCTCTCGATCATGATCACGGTCTTCGACGACACCGAGCGCCGCAAGGCGATGTCGATCTGGAGCTCGGTGCTGATGGTCGGCCTGATCGGCGGCCCGGTGCTGGGTGGTGCGCTGATCGCGCACTTCTGGTGGGGCTCGGTGTTCCTGATCAACGTCCCGGTCGTCGTGCTGGCCATCGCCGCCGCGGTGATCTGGATGCCGGAGTCGAAGGGCCCGGCGCGCAAGGCCGACCCGCTCGGCGCCGTCCTGTCGACCGCCGGGCTGGTCGCGCTGGTCTGGTTCATCATCGAGCTGCCCGAGCACGGCGTCTCGTGGCCGGCGCTCGCCGTCGCCGTCGTCGGTCTGACCGCGTTCGTCGTCTGGGAGCTTCGTACGCCGGAGCCGATGGTCCCGCTGCACCTGTTCCGCGACCGCAACTTCAGCGGGGGATCGCTGTCCCTGGTGCTCGTCCAGGTCGGGAACGGCGGGCTGATCCTCGCGCTGATGCAGTACCTGCAGTTCGTGCTCGGCTACTCGGCGACCGAAGCAGGCTTCGCGCTGGTCCCGATGGCGATCGCGGTGATCGTGGTCAACGGCCTCGGCGCCACGCTCGGCCAGAAGATCGGCAACCGGCCGATGACGGTGGTGGGCCTGGTCCTGCTGTCCGGAGGCTTCGGACTGATGGCACTGCTCGACGCGAACGACGGCTTCGCCAAGGTGACGGTGGCGATGCTCGTGTTCGGTGCCGGTGGCGGGTTCGCCCAGCCGGCCGCGACGGCGGCGCTGATGGGCGCCGTACCGCACGAGCACGCCGGTGTCGGCTCCGCGCTGAACGACACGATGCAGCAGGCCGGTGCCGCGCTCGGCATCGCGATCCTCGGCAGCGCGATGGCCGAGCGTTTCACCTCGACCATGCCGGCCGGTACGCCGGAAGCGGCGCGCGGCTCGATCGGTGAGGCCCTCGCGGTCGCGTCGGCCACCGGGGACAACGGTCTCGCCGAGGTCGCCAGGTCCACCTTCGCCACCGCGATGTCGAGCACCTTCGTCGGCGGTGCTGCCGCCGTACTGGGTTCCGCGGTCATCGCCTTCTTCGTGCTGCGGGACAAGGCGCCCGTCGCCGAGACCTCGCACGCCGATCTCACTCCCGCCGCTCACTGAAAGGTTCGCCACTATGAAGCTCGACCTCCAGGCCGCCGAAGCCCTGCTCCGCACCAACCGCCCGCGGTTGATCGACGCCGGCAAGATCACCCCGCTGTGGACCGATGACGGGTTCGCCTACCAGGTCACCCGCGACGGCGAGGACAAGCTGTACGCCGTCGACCCGATCGCCCGCACCCGCACTCGGACCGAGTCTCTTCCCGCCCAGCCCGGCACCGGCGACTTCCTCGCGGTGGTCTCGCCCGACGGCAAGCACGAGGTGATCCGCCGCGGCCCGGACCTGTGGCTGCGGACCGTGGCCGACGGCACCGAACGCCCGCTGACGACCGACGGCGAGACCGACAACGACTACGGCACGAACTCGTTCTCCGTCGACGTCCTGCTCGGCAAGATCGGCATCCCGCACCTGCCGCCGGCAGTCGTGTGGTCCCCGGACTCGACCCGCGTCCTGACCCACCAGCTCGATCGCCGCAAGGTCCGCGAGACCCACCTGATCGACGTCCTGCCCGAGGGTGACGGCGCGCCGCAGTTGCTGACCCAGCGCTACGCCTTTCCCGACGACGAGCACCTGCCCGAGCAGCGGTACGTCGTACTCGACATCACTTCCGGTACGGCGGTTCGCGCCGAGGGTGAGCCGCAGTTGGTCGGCGTACTGTCGCCGATCACGATCGAGTGGGCATGGTGGTCCGAGGACGCCGTCTACTTCATGGAGCAGCCCAGGGATCAGCGCAGCCTGACGCTGAAGCGGCTGGATCCGCGGACCGGCGCTGTCCAGGAGGTGCTGACCGAGACCGGCGACACCCGTATCGAGCCCAACCAGTACGGGCAGGAGGCCGCGGTCACTCAGACGGCCGGCGACGAACTCCTTTGGTACTCGCAGCGCGACGGTTGGCCGCACCTCTACCGGTACGACGTCCGCGCCGGCGAGCTGCTCAACCAGGTGACGTCGGGGGAGTGGGGAGTCCGCCGGATCCTGCACGTCGACGAGACCGAGCGCGTCGTCTACTTCCTCGCCGTCGGATTGGTTGCTGACAGCCCCTATCGCCAGAGCGTCTGCCGGGTGAACCTGGACGGGACCGGCTTCGCCCGGGTCCTCGACGACGACCTGCACCACGACGTCTCCGCCGCGCCGAACGGCCGGTACTTCGTCGACACGGCCTCGACCGTCGC
Source organism: Kribbella sp. DT2 (assembly GCF_049844575.1). Classification (NCBI taxonomy): domain Bacteria; kingdom Bacillati; phylum Actinomycetota; class Actinomycetes; order Propionibacteriales; family Kribbellaceae; genus Kribbella; species Kribbella sp. DT2. The sequence continues at coordinate 932,190 of NZ_JBNCLH010000002.1, forward strand.
GCAGGCGCCGGTCAGCACGGTCCGTTCCTGGACCGGTGAGCTGCTGGTCGAGCTGGAGCAGGCCGACGTCACGCGCCTGCTGGCGACCGGCTGGCAGCCGCCGGAGGAGTTCCGCGCGCTCGCGGCCGACGGCGTGACCGAGATCTTCGGGCTGATCCACAAGCCGCACGACTTCGACCCGACGGCGAGCTACCCGGTCCTCAACAGTCCCTACCCCGGTCCGCACATCAACCGGACGGCGCCGGGCTACGACCCCGGGCACTTCGGACCGGACGCCGAGGCATTCGCCGCCCTCGGGTTCGTCGTGGTCGCGGTCGAAGGGCGCGGTACGCCGGGCCGGAGCAAGCAGTTCCACGACGCGTCGTACCGGCAACTGGAGACGGCCGGCATCGTCGACCACGTCGCGGCGATCAAGGAGCTGGCCGAGACCCGTTCGTGGATGGATCTCGACCGGGTCGGCGTGTACGGGATGTCGGGCGGTGCGTTCGCGACGGTCCGCGCGATGGGGGAGTTCCCGGAGTTCTTCAAGGCGGGTGTCGCCGAGTCGGGGAACCTCGACAACCGGGTCTACCTGCAGCAGTGGGGCGAGACGTACGCCGGTCCGGCCGGCGAGCAGGACTACGCGGAGGTCTCGGAGCTCGACCTGGCCGAGCGGATCGAGGGCCGGCTGTTGCTGGTGCACGGCGGGCTGGACGACAACGTTCAGCCGCACCACACGCTGCGGTTCGTCGAGCGGTTGATCGCCGCCGACAAGGACTTCGACCTGCTGATCGTGCCGCGCGGCGAGCACGTGCTGCTGGGCTACGAGCACCACGTCGTACGGCGGCGCTGGAACCATCTGCTGCAGCACGTGGCCGGCATCACGCCGCCCGGCTACCGGCTGAAGGCGACGCCGATCGACCTGGAAGTGATCGCCAAGATGATGGGCTGACCGCCCGAAGTCGCGGGCCACGGGCCGTTCCGGTCCGTGGCACGCATGTCGTGACAAATCCGGTCGAGTGGGTACCGTGCCGACGTTCCGCCATCGATCGGAGGCAGAAAGTGACCACCGCCCCAGTGCCGAAGGCCCCGCCCGGAGCCAGCCGCACCCGGTACCTGATCCTCGCGCTCGCGTTCGTAGGGCTGTCCCTGAACTACCTCGACCGGGCGAACCTCAGCGTCGCGCTGCCGTTCATCGAGGACGACCTGCACCTGGACCTGAGCAACGCCGAGAAGGGCCTGATCCTCGGCGCCTTCTTCTGGGCGTACGACGGGATGATGCTCGCCGCGGGCTGGTTCGCGGACAAGGTCGGCTCCCGCAAGGCGTTCACGTTCGCCGCGGTCTGGTGGTCGGTGATCACCGCGCTCACCCCGCTGGCCCGCGGGTTCTGGTCGCTGTTCCTGTTCCGGTTCGCGCTCGGCGCGGGCGAGGCGCCGGCGTACCCGAGTGCGACCAAGGCGTCGTCGCGCTGGTTCCCGAAGCACGAGAGAGCGTTCTCCACGGCGGTCATCGACTCCGGGTCGCGGGTCGGCACGGTGCTCGCGCTGCCGGTGGTGACGGCGCTGATCGCGTGGGTGAGCTGGCACTTCTCGTTCGTCGTACTGGGGGTGGTCGGGCTGATCTGGGCGGGCGCCTGGTACTGGTACTACCGCGACCCGATGGAGCACAAGCACGCGAACGCCGAGGAGCGCGAGTACATCGCGGCGCACGGCGCCCGGTTGGAGGAGAACGACGACAAGGACGCCGTCGAGGTGCGCTGGCGGGACCTGTTCCGCTACCGGACCGTGCGCGGCATGATGCTCGGCTTCTTCTGCCTGAACTTCGTCATCTACTTCTTCCTGACCTGGTTCCCGTCGTACCTGAAGGACGCTCGCGGTCTCGACCTCGCGGAGCTGGGCACGCTCGGGACGCTGCCCGGGATCACCGCGATCGCCGGCGCGTGGATCGCCGGCCTGGTCGCGGACCGCTTCATCCGGCGCGGCGCCGACGTCACCCGGGTCCGCAAGACGGTGATGGTCGGCGGGCTGCTCGGTGGCGCGGCGATCGTGTTCGCGGCGCCGGCGTCCTCGGTGTACGTCGCGCTGCTGTTCCTGGCGATCTCGTACGCGAGCCTGGCGATCGCGGCCACGGGGATCTGGTCGTTGCCCGGCGACGTCGCGCCGAGCTCGCGGCACGTCGCGTCGATCGGCGGCATCCAGAACTTCGCCTCGAACATCGCCGGCATCATCAGCCCGTTCCTGTTCGGCCTGCTGCTCGACCTCAACGACGGCTCGTACGGCCCGTCCTTCGCGGTCGCGGCCGGCGTCGCCGTGGTCGGCGCCCTCACCTACGCCTTCGTCGTCGGCAAGGCCGAACCGCTCCCGCCCCTCGTCCCGCGCCGGCCGCAGGACGCCTGAGCCGCCGCGCCGCCGGGCCCCCGATCCCGGCGGCGCGGCCTTTTGCCGATCTGGCAAGGATGTTTGCCCGTACGGCGAAGCCCGGAGACGATCGGTTCCATGACGACAGAACAGCTTCCCGACGCGTGGTGGAACACCTTCTACTCCGAGCACGACCAGATCTGGAGCGGCAAACCGAACATCGTACTGACCGAGCAGGTGGCCGGCCTGACCCCGGGCCGCGCGCTCGACCTCGGCTGCGGCGAGGGCGCCGACGCGATCTGGCTGACCGAGCAGGGCTGGACGGTGACCGCGGTCGACATCTCCTCGGTCGCGCTGGGGCGGGCGGCCGAGCATGCGAAGGACGCCGGGGTCGGCGACCGGATCGAGTGGCAGCAGCACGAGCTCGGCAAGTCGTTCCCCGACGGCGAGTTCGATCTGGTGTCGGCGCAGTTCCTGCACTCCAAGACCGAGCTGGACCGCGACGCGATCCTGCGCAGCGCCGCCGGCGCGGTCGCGCGTGGAGGAGTGCTGCTGATCGAGGGCCACATGGGTTTCCCGCCCGGCGAGCACAACCCGCACCCCGACATCCACTTCCCGACGCCGGCCGAGGTGATCGAGAGCTTGGCGCTGGCCGACGGTGAGTGGGACGTCGAGGTCAGCGAGGTGCACGACCGGGCGCAGGTGATGCGCGACGGCGTACTGATCACCCGGCGCGACAGCACGGTCAAGGTCCGCCGCCGCTGAGACTGTTCACGGTGACATGCCCTGGGTTCATCGCTCGCGGTGAACCCAGGCGAACCGCAGCTTTTCGGCGCTCTAGTCCATCCGTGGAAGAGAGACGGTGAAGGTCGCGCCGCCGCCGGGGGTGTCGGTGACCTTCACCTCGCCGCGGTGCGCGGCGACCAGGGCGGCGACGATCGAGAGTCCGAGGCCGGAGCCGCCGGTGACTCTGGTGCGGGCGGAGTCCGCGCGGTAGAAGCGCTCGAACACGCGCGCCTTCTGCTCCTCGCTCAGCCCGGATCCGGTGTCGGCGACCTCGAGCACGGCTCGGCCGTCGCGGGTGCCGACGGAGACTGTGATCGGGGCCTCGATCGGTGTGTGGTGCAGGGCGTTGCTCACGAGATTGCCCAGGACCTGCCGCAGGCGCGCTTCGTCACCCTCGACGACCGGCGCACCGGAGTTGGGAAGGATGCGCAGGCTGATCTCGCGCTCCGGCTGCACGGCTTCCACGTCGTGTACGGCGTCGCCCGCGAGCGTGAGCAGGTCGACCGGCTGGTACTGCAACGGGCGCTGCTGGTCGAGCCGCGCCAGCAGCAGCAGGTCGTCGACGAGCAGGCCCATTCGCTTCGCCTCGTCCTCGATGCGTTTCATCGTCGCCGGCTCCATCGCCCCACCGCGCTGACGCGTCAGCTCGGCGAACCCGCGGATCGAGGTCAACGGCGTGCGCAGTTCGTGGCTCGCGTCCGCGACGAACCGCCGCATCCGGTCCTCCGACTGGCGCGCGTGCTCCTCGGACCGCCGGGCGTCCTCCTCCGACTGGCGAGCGATCTCCTCGGACTGCCGGGCGATCTCCTCGGACTGGCGGGCGAGCTCGGCGTTGCGGCGGGCCGACTCCTCCGAGCGCCGCGCGGCGGACTCGCTGGCCGTCCGCTGCGCGAACGCGGTCTCGATCTGGCCGAGCATCTGGTTCAGCGCGAGCGACAACCGCCCGACCTCCGTCCGTGGATCCCGCTGCGGGATCCGCCGGCCGAGATCGCCGCCCGCGATCGCGACCGCGGTGTGCTCGACGTCCTCGAGCCCGCGCAGACTTCGCCGTACGACGTACGTGGCAACACCCGCGAGCAGCACGAGCAGGATCACCCCGGCCGCGATCTGCACCCCGACCAGCTGCTGAAGCGTGTGGTCCAGATCGGACAGACTCTGTCCGATCACCAGGTAGCTGCTCCGGTTCGGGAGCGGAACAGCGATCAACCGCCAGTGGTCGTCGCCCGACGTCGCGGGTGCGGTGAACGCCTTGCCGCCCTTCGACACGACCTGCGCGAGCGTCAGCGTCGGGACCTGCGGCGGGGCTTCGCCTGCCCGCAGGGGCTCGCGGTACGGCCCGCTGTCGTCGGGGGTGCCGTCGGAGTGGAAGACCTGGACCAGGAACGCGCTCGGCAGCCGGGGCGGACCGCCCCGGTCCGGCTTGAACGCGGGCCCCTGGCCGTCCGCCGTCGGCAGCCGGTCGGTGATCGGCTTCGCCGCGTCGGCGAGCTGGCTGTCGACGCGGTCGGTCAGGTAGCCGCGCATGATCGTCGTCGCGACCAGACCGGACGCCAGCAGGGCGGCGGTGACCAGCGTCAGCAGGACGAGCACGATCGTGACGCGCAGCGGGTAGCGCTCGGTGAAACGGCGGTGGCCGCGTCCGGTCCTCGGCCCACCGGTGTGGCCGCTCGCGGGTCCGAGCGAGGGCATCAGTTGGGGCCTCTCGGCGTCCGGAGGACGTAGCCGACACCGCGGACCGTGTGCAGGAGCTTCTGGTCGCCGGTGTCGACCTTGCGGCGCAGGTACGACATGTACGACTCGACCACGCCGGCGTCACCGGCGAAGTCGTAGTTCCAGACCGCGGACAGGATCTGCCCCTTCGACATCACCCGCTCGGAGTTCTCCAGCAGGCAGCGCAGCAGCTTGAACTCGGTCAGCGACAGCTGGACCGCCTCGCCGGCCTTGAACACCTCGTAGCTGTCCTCGTTGAGCTCGAGGTCGGCGTACTTGAGGACGGCCGGCTCGGTCGCGGCCTGCTCGCGGTGCCCGGAGCGCCGCAGGAGGGCGCGGACCCGCGCGACCAGCTCGTCCAGGCTGAACGGCTTGGTCACGTAGTCGTCGCCGCCGGTGTGCAGGCCGAGCACCTTGTCCTCGACGGCGTCCCGGGCGGTCAGGAAGAGGACCGGGACGTGCCGATCCTCTCCCCGCAGCCGCCGGACCACCTCGAAACCGTCGAGCCCGGGCATCATCACGTCGAGCACGACGAGGTCGGGCTCGACCTCACGGGCCTTCTTCAGCGCCTCGGCGCCGTGCGTCGCCGTCGTCACGTCGTACCCGGCGAACCGGAGACTCGCCGACAGCAGTTCGACGATGTTCGGCTCGTCGTCGACGACCAGGAGGTGCGGGCTCATGCCCACCAGTCTGCACCGGCGATCCGTGCGAACCCTGGCACCTTCCTGGCAGTTGGCTGTGAGTCCTGTCAGCGCGGGCCGCGCTTGAACCCCCACTTGTCCTGGGCCGCGCCGCGCACGGTCCCGTCGTTCACGGTGGTGGCGGTGGCGACGTTGTTCGCGACGACGGCCGAGACGGTGACCTGGTTGCCGGTCTTCACGTCGTCGATGCCGTCGCGGGCCGCGTTCACCAAGGTGTCCTCGGTCAGCGTGTACTCACGGCTGTAGCCGTCGGTGCTCTTCACGGTGAGCTTGTCCTTGCTGACCGCGGTGACCTCGCCGCGCTGGGTGGACACGGTCTGGTAGCCGCCGCCCTCCTTCTCGACCACGAACTCGCCGTGCAGCGCGCCCATGCCGAGCCCGAGCTCGCCGTGCCTGCCTGGTCCGCCAGGTCCGCCGGGGCCGGGCTTGGCCGGATCGGCCGGCGTGGCGGGTGCGGAAGGTGATGCCGAGGGCGCAGGCGACGGGTCCGCACTGGTGGTCGCCCAGGCGACCCCGCCGGCCGCCGTGGTCACGACCACCGCCGCGACGGTGCCAGCCACCCGCCACGGCTTGTCGGTGAGTTTCTCGAACGACGCCATCTGCAACTGCCTCCCGGTACGACGTACCAAGGCCTTTCACCTGGTACTGGTCGTCCCACCCTCCGCCGCGGACCTGAGACGAGCCTCCCGCGCGGCTGGCAAAACCCTGGCAGTCAGACCAGGAACAGGACGGCGCCGAGCCAGACGGCCGCCGCCAGCGCCGTACCGACGAACTCGATCAGGATCGACAACCCGGTCGCGCGGAGCGCGTGCTTGGTCGACGTCCAGGCGTCCGGGTGGGTGCCGAGGCGCTGCCGTTCCGAGAGGTACACGCCGAGCGGGAAGCCGACGAACATGCCGACGACCGGGATCACGAAGAACCCGACGATCCCGAGCAGCACGCCGATGAACATCGAGCGTCTGGGCACGCCGGACTCGCGGAGCCGGCGCTCCGGGACGATGTACTTGACCACCTGGCTCGCACCGATCAGCACCACGGCCGCGGCCAGCACGACCCAGCCGGTCGGGCTCTGCTCCTCCAGCGCCCAGACCAGGATCGCGGCGAGGCTGAGCAGCGCCCCGGGCAGCACCGGGACCACGATGCCGATGATGCCGACGAAGATCGCCACCCCGACCAGGAACGTCGCAACGCTGTTCACGCCTCCACTCTGCCGTAAAACGCTCGGCTTAGTGTGGACGCATGGCTGCCCGAACTTCGAAAGCACTGCATGAATTGGTCACCACGCTCGCCGCCCCCTGGGTGGTGCTGTCCCCACGCTCGGGCCAACTCTCCGGGAGCGGAGCCGAGGGGGTGTTCGCCCGGGACCGCCGGATCCTGTCGCGGCTGGTGGTGACGGTCGACGGTCGGGAACCGCTCCCGGTGCACGTCGACGAACCAGGTCAAGGAGTGACCGTCTTCGGTGCGGTGATCGAAGGCTTGGGAGACGGTGGACACGATCCGACCGTGCGGTTGCGGCGGACCCGCACGGTGGGTGGTGACGGTCTGACCGAGCGGATCACGGTGGTGAACAACTCCCACCAGACCGTCGACTGCCTGCTGACCGTTGCTCTCGGCACCGATCTTGCCGGGACGGCGGAGGTCCGCAGCGAGGCTGCGGCGGACCTGCCGACGGTGAGTGCTGCGGTCGACGGGGATGCCTTGCGCTGGGAGAAGGCGGGGACGCGGGTGAGCGTCGCGGCCGCCGAGTCGGTGCTCACGCCTGACGGAGTGCAGTGGGACCTGCAGCTCAAACCGGGCGACGAGTCCACGGTCACGCTCCAGGTCACCGCGGAGTTCCCCGCGGCGACTGGCTTCGAGATCAAGCCGCCTGAGCAGCGTCCGGCGTACGACGAGGTCGTGCTCTCCTGCTCGGACTCCCGCGTCGAGCGGTGGGTGCGGAGATCCCTCGACGACCTCGCGGCGCTGCAACTGGGGACCGGGGGAGAGCGCTATCTCGGCGCCGGGCCGCCCTGGTACCTCACGCTCTTCGGGCGCGACTCCCTCATCTCGGCGGGCATGCTGATCCCCGTCGACCCGGAGCTTGCCGCAGGCACCTTGCGCGCGCTGGCAGCGTGGCAGGGCAGCAAGGTCGACGCCGACGCGGCCGAGCAGCCGGGCAAGATCCCGCACGAGCTGCGCGCCGAGGTCGCCGACCACGGCAACGGGCTCGTGCTGCCTGTGGCGTACTACGGAACGCACGACGCGACCCAGCTCTGGATCACGACCCTGCACAAGGCGTGGCGCTGGGGCATGCCCGCCGACGAGATCCGCGCGCTGCTGCCGAACCTGCAGCGCGCGCTCCGTTGGATGCGCGACTACGCCGATCCCGACGGCGACGGCTTCCTCGAGTACGTCGACGAGTCCGGCCACGGCCTGGCCAACCAGGGCTGGAAGGACTCCAGCGACTCCGTCCAGTGGCCCGACGGCACGATCGCCACCGCGCCGATCGCTCTGTGCGAGGTGCAGGGTTACGCGTACGCCGCCGCGCTCGCGGGTGCGGAACTGCTGGACGCGTTCGCCGGCGACCTCGGCGATGCGCGCGAGCGCGATGGTGCCGGCGCTTCCGGCGGGGCCGACGAGTGGCGGGTCTGGGCGGCCGAGCTCAAGACGAGGTTCCGGGAGAAGTTCTGGGTCGACGGGTACCCGGCGATCGCGCTCGACGGCGCCAAGCGGCCGGTCGCGGGACCGGCGTCCAACATGGGCCATCTGCTCGGCACCGGACTGCTCGACGCCGACGAGGAAGCGACCGTCGCCGATCTGCTCGGCGACCAGCAGCTCGACTCCGGCTTCGGGCTGCGCACGCTGACGACGGAGATGCCCGGGTTCAACCCGCTCGGCTATCACACCGGCAGCGTCTGGCCGCACGACACCGCGATGACTGTGCAAGGCCTGTACGCCGCTGGGCGATCCAGTGTTGCGACGACGTACACACGCGGTCTGCTGGAAGCCGCGGAGTCGTTCGGCTATCGGCTACCCGAGTTGTACGGGGGAGCGGGAACGGCAGAAGAAGGCAGCCCCACGCCGTACCCGCTGTCCTGCCGCCCTCAGGCCTGGGCAGCCGCTTCAGCAGTTGCGGTGATTGTGGCGGCGCTGGGCATCGAACCCGATGTCCCGGCCGGCACCCTCGACATCACGCCCGCGAGCGACTTCCCCTGGAGATCACTGCGCGTTGACGGTGTGCGTGTCGGTGAGCGAACGCTGACTGTCGAGTACACAGATGGAAGTCTTACCTTGAGCTAGAGGTTCACTGCCGTGAAGGCCGCGACGACCGACACGGCCAGGTAGCTTCCGCCTGCCAGGTAGCGCTGGATCTGCGTGCTGCGCGGCGAGCGGAAGCGCCTGCCGATCGCGTCCGCACCGACCGCGTAACAGAGATCGAGCGCCAGCCCGATCACCAGGACGGCCAGACCGAGCAGCAGCATCTCGGTCCGGACCTGGCCCGCGTCCGCGTCGCGCGTCGTGAACTGCGGGAGGAAGGCGAGGAAGAACAACGCGGCCTTCGGGTTCAGCAGGTTCACCAGCACGCCGGCGCGGAACACGCGCCCGAGCGGCTCGGTCCGCAGCGAACCGAGCCCGGAGGAGGTGCCCTTCGAGCGCAGCGTCTTCACGCCGAGGTACGCCAGGTACGCCGCACCCGCGAGCGAGATCACCGTGAACACCCTTGGCGAAGCCTCCAGGACGGCGACCAGCCCGAGCGCCGTGACCAGGATGTACACCACCGACCCGGTCTCGATCGCGAACGCCGACACGACGCCCGCTCGCCGGCCCTGGGTCAGGCTGCGCAGCGAGATGTAGATGTTGTTCGGCCCCGGCATCCCGACCAGGACCACCGTCGCCCCGACGAACCCGAGCAGCTGCCCGATTCCCACGATCACCCTCACACTCTTCAACTGGACTGCTTCCGCGACTAGCCTGGCCGCTCGCCATCCAGTCCACCCGAGCCAATCCGAGGAGAAGTGGACCGTTCCGGAGATCCCGCCGTCCTGGCCGACCTGATCGGCCGGCGCCTGACCGGTCGCAGCGGCGGCCTGTACCGCCGCCTGGCCGACGCGCTCACCGCGCTGATGGGCTCGACCGAGCTCCCGGTCGGCGCGAAGCTCCCGGCCGAACGCCGGCTCGCCGAGGCGCTCGCGGTCAGCCGCAGCACGGTCGTCGCGGCGTACGACGAACTGCGCGCCCGCGGACTCGTCGAGAGCCGTCGCGGCAGCGGTACGACGGTCGCGCGGTCCGCGAGCCGTGGCCGGTCGACCGCCGACAAGCGGATGCCGATCGGGTACGGCGAGTCGCTGTTCCACCGGATCACCGTCGGCCCGGGCGACGTGATCTCGATGACGTACGCCGTCGATCCCGGCATCCCCGACCTCGCCGCCGAGGTCGAGGACCTGGCCCGGACGGACCTGCCCACGCTGCTCCAGGACGTCGGCTACCACCCGCGCGGCATCGAGCCGTTGCGGCAGCGGATCGCCGAGCACTTCGAGCAGAGCGGCCTGCCGACCAGCCCCGACGAGATCGTCGTCACCAGCGGCGCTCATCAGGCGATCGCGCTGGTCACGCAGATGTACCTGCGGACCGGCGCCGCTGTCGTGATCGAGCAGCCGAGCTGGCCGGGCTGCTTCGACCTCTTCGGTGCGGCCGGTGGGCGCGTGGTCGGCGTACCGCTTGACGATGCAGGCATCCGTCCCGACCTGCTGACGGCCGCGCTCGAGGAGCACCAGCCGGCGATGCTGTTCGTGATGCCGACCTTCCACAATCCGACCGGCCGGCTGATGTCACCGGCGCGGCGCCGCCAGGTCGCCGAAATCGCCGGCCGGTACGGCGTGGTGGTGGTCGAGGACAACGCCTATTCCGCCGGCGATCCGGCCGGGCCGGAAATTCCGCCGCCGCTGGCCGCCTACGCGCCGGGTAATGCGGAGGTGCTGTCGATCGGGTCGGTGTCGAAAGCGGTCTGGGGCGGATTGCGGATCGGCTGGATCCGCGCGCCGCGACCATTGGCCGACCGGCTCACGCGACACAAAGCGCTCGCCGATCTCGGCAGTCCGGTGATCGACCAGGCGCTCACCGCGCGGTTGCTGCCGCGACTGGCCGAGGTGACCGCCGAACGGGCCCGGCTGGCCACCGGACGACGTGCGCACATCGGGGAGCTGCTGCGCGACCGGCTGCCCGAGTGGGAGTGGGAGGAGCCGGCCGGGGGATCGGCGTTGTGGGTGCGGCTGCCGGACACGGACGCGCGGGTGTTCGCGCAGATCGCGCTGCGGCACGGCGTCGAGATCGTTGCCGGGCACGCCATGGATCCGACCGGTGACCATGACAACTACCTGCGGTTGCCGTTCGCCTACGCGCCGGAGGTGCTTGTCGACGCAGTGAACCGGCTGGCCGGTGCGTGGCAGGAGTTCCGCCGGCACGGACCGGAGCCCGGCGTACCGGTGGTGTGACGTACCCGACACCGGAGTTGTCCGGTACCGGCCACGTTCTGGCGCCGTACAGGACTGATGGCGGCCACCCTGTCCGGGTGACCGCCATCACTAAGTGTGTGTGGTCTGCGCCGCCGTTGGCGCCTACGAGGCCTGGGGTTACCGCTCCTCGTCCGCGGCCGGGACCGGGCTGACGGCTTCGAGCCGACCGGTCTCGTCGTGGATGGTGATAGCGATGTCGCGCAGCTTCTCCGAGTGCTCCCGGCCGTGGTGGGCGCAGAACAGAAGCTCCCCACCGCTGGTCAGGGTCACACGGACGTAGGCCTGCGCACCGCAGCGGTCACAACGGTCCGCAGCCGACAGGGTCGAACTCGGGGCGAGTGCTGTAGTCACTTGAGGCCTCATCTCATCTAGTTCCGTACTCACCAGATAGCAACATCCTGACATGCGGATCGCTTCCCGGTAGGTGCAGCGTGTCCGAATGTGAGACGAACCACCTGTTCCCTTATGACGCATATTGACGGGGAATCGTTTCGGATTCGGTCGATCTGTTGTTTCCGGCGGGTGTCGGGCGTGTCCTCTTTCACTGTGCGCCACCGAATGCTCACTGTGTGCTCACATCCGGAGTGTCGGAATTTCCTGTGATCGAGTCCAGATCGATATCTGCCGAAACACCTATCTCTGGCGGATCCCTGTCGATGCTGTTGTTGCTTGCGGTGGTGCTCAATCGGTACCCCACCATGATGCCGAGCAACCCCAAACGAGCCACATCGACCTCCTGCCAGGTTTTGGGGGTGGGGCCTCGTAGGCTGTCACTCGTACGGCGGCCAAGTCGTCGTACGGTTGTCTGCTTGTGAACCAGTGAAGGAGCCCTGTGGCCGCCCCGACGCCTCGCAGTACCGAGCTCGACCCGACGTACAACGCCCGCAACCTGCTCGTGCTCGAAGGGCTGGAGGCCGTCCGCAAGCGCCCGGGCATGTACATCGGCTCGACCGACAGCCGCGGCCTGATGCACTGCCTGTGGGAGATCATCGACAACGCCGTCGACGAGGCCCTGGCCGGCCATGGCGACCGGATCGACGTCGTGCTGCACAAGGACGGCTCGGTCGAGGTGCGCGACAAGGCCCGCGGCATCCCGGTCGACATCGAGCCGAAGACCAAGCTGAGCGGCGTCGAGGTGGTCTTCACCAAGCTGCACGCCGGCGGCAAGTTCGGCGGCGGCTCGTACAACGCCTCCGGCGGTCTGCACGGTGTCGGCGCGTCGGTCGTGAACGCGCTGTCCGCGCGCCTCGACGTCGAGGTCGACCGCGGTGGCGTGGTCTGGACCACGTCGTTCCGGCGCGGTGTGGCCGGCGAGTTCGACAGCGAGGGCGCCGCGGCGTCCTTCACCGCTGCTGTCGGTCTGCGCAAGGCCGGTCGTGCCAAGAAGGGTGTCACCGGGACCCGGATCCGGTACTGGGCGGACCGTCAGGTCTTCACCAAGGACGCCGCGTTCAACTACGACGAGCTGGTCACCCGCGCGCGGCAGACCTCGTTCCTGGTCCCCGGCCTGGAGCTGGTGATCCGCGACGAGCGCGGCGACGAGGCGACCGAGGAGTCGTTCAAGCACGAGGGCGGGATCTCGGAGTTCTGCGAGTTCCTGGCCACCGACCAGCCGGTCACCGAGGTCGTCCGGCTGACCGGGACCGGGCACTTCACCGAGACCGTGCCGATGCTCGACGACGCCGGGCACATGACCCCGACCGACGTCGAGCGCGACCTGGAGGTCGACATCGCCGTCCGCTGGGGCGACGGGTACGAGACCGAGGTCCGCTCCTTCGTGAACATCGTGTCGACGCCCAAGGGCGGCACGCACGTGGCCGGCTTCGAGCGGGCGCTGTCGAAGGCGTTCACCGGCGTGCTGACCGGGACGCGGCTGCTGAAGAGCGGCGAGGAGATCATCAAGGACGACGTGCTCGAGGGACTCACCTCCGTCGTCACCGTCCGGCTGGCCGAGCCGCAGTTCGACGGCCAGACCAAGGAGGTGCTCGGCACGCCGGCCGCGTCGCGGATCGTCGCGAAGGTCGTCCAGACCGAGCTGGAGACGTTCCTCACCTCGACCAAGGGGGCGGCGAAGGCGCAGGCGCGCGCCGTACTGGAGAAGGTCGTTGCCGCGTCACGCACGCGCGTCGCGGCCCGTCAGCACCGGGAGCTGCAGCGGCGCAAGACCGCGCTGGAGTCGTCGGCCCTGCCGGCGAAGCTGGCCGACTGCCGCAGCAACGACGTGGACCGCTCCGAGCTGTTCATCGTCGAGGGTGATTCGGCGCTCGGTACGGCGAAGCTCGCGCGCAGCTCGGAGTTCCAGGCGCTGCTGCCGATCCGGGGCAAGATCCTGAACGTGCAGAAGGCGTCGGTCGGCGACATGCTGAAGAACGCCGAGTGCGCCTCGATCATCCAGGTCGTCGGCGCCGGCTCCGGCCGCACGTTCGACCTGGAGCAGGCCCGCTACGGCAAGATCATCTTCATGGCCGACGCCGACTCCGACGGCGCCCACATCCGCTGCCTGCTCGCCACGCTTTTCTTCCGCTACATGCGGCCGCTGGTGGACGCGGGTCGCGTCTACACCGCCGTACCGCCGCTGCACCGCTTCGAGCTGACGAACCCGAAGAAGGGGCAGGACAAGTACCTGTACACCTACAGCGACGCGGAGTACCAGCGAAAGTCCGCCGAGCTGATGAAGAAGGGCGTCCGCTGGAAAGAGCCTCCCCAGCGCTACAAGGGTCTGGGCGAGATGGACGCCGACCAGCTGGCCGAAACCACCATGGACCCCCGCCACCGCACGCTGCGCCGGATCACCGTCGACGACGGCGAAGCCGCCGCCAACGTCTTCGACCTGCTGATGGGCAATGACGTGGCACCGCGCAAGGAGTTCATCGTCCAGGGCGCTTACGAGCTGGACGAGACCCGCATCGACGCCTGAGCAACTGGCAGTCGACACCCCCGCAGCCGAGCCGGCCGCGGGGATGTTGCTGTCCCCGGGTCGCATCCACCTTCGCTGCGCACTCTGAGCACCGGCCAGCCACCGCAAGGGACGAAACACGGCTGAGTCGTGCACAAAGTCGCATGGGATCGGGGACAGCCGGGTCGATCCCGTACGGCCCGGCTTGCTCTGACGTGGCGCGCTGGAGAGATCTCGCCGGTCGGCGTGCGGACCTCGTCGCTGTGTCCGAGCGCACGTCGCGCATCCCCGCGCATCTCGCACCCCACGTCACGCGCACCACGCACACCGCACCTCGCGTACCCCGGGCACCCTGCGTCGCGCGCACCGTCGCGCAACCCGCACAACGCGTATCCCGCACCCCGAGCACCCCGCACTCCACGTCGCGCACCCCGCACAGCCCCGCACAGCCCCGCACAGCCCCGCACAGCCCCGCACCCCCGCGTCGCGCGCACCCCGGCGCATTCCGCGCATCCCGAGGACTCCGCACCTCGCGTCGCGCGCACCCCCGCGCACGCTGCGTGCTGCGGTGTGACTGGCAGGTTGTTGGACGAACGACGCGATACACCGCGCTAGTCGTCAAACAACGCGCCAGTCGACCGATGCAGACCGACGAGGGCGCACTTTGTGCACCGGCCAGGCACCGCGGAGGAGTGAATCTGGCTGAGCGGTGCACAAGGTGGTGTGCAGGCAGTGGGGTGTGGGCCGTCGGCCCGGCGGGGCTTCGGGGTCGCCTGGGGGGTGTACGAGGTGGTGTGTAGGCAGATGGTTGTGGGGTTGGTGGCCCGGCGGGTGCGCGAGACGACTGTGGCGCTGTACAGGGCTCGAGGAAGGTGGATGGGGCTGGGCTGGGCTCGGTGGCGTGTCGTGGATGTTCGGGGGGATGACGGTGAGAAATGGGCTGAGGCTGGTGTGGATGGGGTGCGAGGATCGGGGGATGGAGCAACCGAGCTTGCGGACGGGGCGGCTGGAGTTGGTGCCGTTGGGGGACGAGCACCTGGACCTGGAGGTGCTGCTCGACTCCGACCCCGAGGTGATGCGGTACCTGGGTGGGCGGGCTCGGCCCCGGGGGGAGGTCGAGGCGGCGCACCGGCGGCGGATGGAGGATGCTCGGCGGAATCCGGGGCTGGGGTTCTGGGTGGGGTTCGACGACGACGGGTTCGTGGGGTGGTGGATCTTGCGGCCGCCGTACGGGCCGGATCAGCCGAAGGTGGAGGGGGAGGCTGAGCTGGGGTACCGGTTGTTGCGGGATCGGTGGGGGCGGGGGTACGCGAGTGAGGGGTCGCGGGAGTTGTTGCGGTACGGGTTTGGTGAGGTGGGGCTGGAGCGGATCTTCGCGCAGACGTTGACGCTGAACGTCGGGTCGCGGGCGACGATGGTGTCGCTGGGGATGTCGTTCGCCAAGGCGTTTGTTTCTTCGCACGACGAGCCGGGGACCGAGTACGGCGAGGTGGAGTACGGCATCGGCCGGGCGGAGTGGACGGAGCGGCAGTCGCTCGTGGAATCGGCGGATGCTCGGCGGCCGCGCCTGGTGGCGTTCGACCTCGACAACACGTTGATCGATCGGGACGGCGCGTTTCGGGCGTGGGCCGCGTGGTGGGTGGAGAAGGAAGGGCTGGGCGCCGACGCGCTGCGCTGGTTGCTTGCCGAGGACAAGGGTGGGTTCAAGCCGCGCGAGGAACTCTTCGCCGGTCTGAAGGCCTTCGGGGTCGAGCGGACGGTCGAGGAGCTGGTCCACGAGTACGACCGGGAGCACCCGCAATTCACCTGGGTCGAGCCCGAGGTGCTGGACGGCATAGCCCGGCTCCGCGAGGCCGGCTGGCGCGTCGCGGTCATCACCAACGGCACCGTCACGCAGCAGCAGCTCAAGCTCGACCACACCGGCATCGGCGCGGCCGTCGACTACACCTGCATCTCGGAAGCCGCCGGCGTCCGCAAGCCCGACCGCCAGATCTTCGCGCTCGCCGCCGACCACACCGGCGCCCGCCTCGAAGGCGGGTGGATGGTCGGCGACCACCCGGCGTACGACATCCTCGGCGGCATCAACGCCGGCCTGCGCACGATCCAGGTCGGCCACTACCACGAAGGCCCGAAGGCCGACCACCACGTGGATGCGGTGACGGCGGCCTTCGAGCTGATCCTCAGCTGAGGGCTTGGCGGAGTACGGCGTGGGCGCCGTGGACGATGGCGTCGCGGTTGGCCTCGTACGTCGGGTCCGTGATCTCGCTGGTGTTGGCGAGGTCGAACTGGAGGACCGGGACGTGGAGGTGGCCGGCGGGCATCAGCGGGTCGAGGAGGTCGCGTTGGAGGGTGTTGCGGTAGGCGACCTCGTTGGAGAGGTAGCCGCCGCCGGCGCCCTCTGAGGCGATCGAGCCGGGAGTGGGGCCTAGGGGCTGGCGGACCGGGAGGGTCTGGCCGGCGGGGATCTCCAGGACCGACGTGTTGACCCGGGTGCGGAAGGGGGCGACGTCGGCTTGGGCCATGCGGGCGGTGGGGAGGCTGGTCGTCAGGAACTCGGGGCCGGCGGGCATGCTCGGTGAGACGACGGGGGCGTTGATCGTGCCGCCGCTCTGGAGGTTGTTGTTGTCGCCGATCGAGCTCACCGAGCGGCGGCGGCCGTTGAAGACCTCGAGGTCGAAGATGCCGACCCGGCCCTGGCTCGCGGTCATCACCAGGTCCGCGTGCTGCGGGCCGCGGCGGTAGTGCGGGGCGAGCGCGTCCTCGACCATGTTCTCGTCGAAGTCGGTGTACCGGACCGGGAAGACGACGGTCTGGATCTCGTACGTCGTACCGCCGACGCGCCAGCGCTGACCGTCCAGGGAGAGCGCGTTCGCGCCGGACGGGTTGCCGATCCGGATGTCCGCGTCGAGCGTGAACGGGTCGAAGCCGGTGACCAGGATCTTCTTGACCCCGGGAGAGAAGCGCGTGCCGGTGATCCCGCGGGACGAGTACTCCAGGCTGCGGATCAGGTCCGCGCGGTCCGTCGTACTGAGTCCGAAGGACGGCTTCCACTGGCGGAGCGCGAGGGCCATCGAGAGGCGGGCCCAGTACAGGCCGCGGTCGTCGGTGGCGGGGAGGGCGGGAGCGGCCTGCGCGTGCTGGGCGCGGTAGGTCGCCGTGCGCCAGAGTGCTTCCGCCTGGGCGCGGACCACGAGTCGGGCGGCCAGCTTGTTCGGTGCGGCGCAGAGCAGGTGGTTGAAGAGCTTCACCTGCTTGTCGAAGCCGGAGCGGGCCAGGATCTGGGCCGGGACCGACGGGCCGTTGGCGACGCCGTTGTCGAGGCGTTGCTCCTCGACGGTGCCGGTGATCGCCGCGTCGAAGCAGGCGCGGTGCTGGTCGAGCGGCTGGCTCGGGCGGTCGACGGCGATCGCGGCGGGGGCCGGCGTCGCGGTCAGGACGGTGCCGAGGGCCAGGGCGCCGACCAGGAGGGACCGGGAAAGAGAGCTTGGGCGGAGTCTCATAAGGAGTTCCTATCAGGTTCTGGCGGGTCCGGTGGGAGTTCGTGGGTTGTCGCGGGTATTGCAGACAGTATGCAATGCGCTACTTTCGGAAGGCGGTGCTCGCCCAGCTCCGCAGCCCCCGTGAGGAGAAACCCCTGTGAGTACTCCGTGTCCGCCGTCCCGTCGTCGATTCCTGACCAATGCTTTAGGTGCCACCGTTGGTGCGAGTTTGGGAGCGGTGGTGCTGAGCTCGTGCCAGGACACCGGTACGCCGTCGGCGTCCGGTGCGACCGGTCCTGCCACGCAGCCGAACGCGGGGCCGGGCGTTGAACCGCCTGTCACCACTGGTGATGCCGCGTTGCAGCGGCTGCTGGAGGGCAACGCGCGATTTGTTGCCAACCGCAACGAAGCGATCGACGAGGGGGTGGAGCGGAGAGTTGCCGTGAGCAAGGGTCAGCAGCCGTTCGCGACGGTGATCGGGTGCGTGGACTCGCGGGTGCCGATCGAGCTGGTCTTCGATCGCGGGCTCGGGGATCTGGTCGTCGTACGGAGTGCTGGTGAGGCGCTGGACCAGTCGGTGACGGGGAGCCTGGAGTTCGGGGTCGCGGAGCTGCACACGCCGTTGCTGATGGTGCTCGGGCACCAGCGGTGCGGTGCGATCGACGCGACGATCAAGGCGATGGACAGCCACCGGACCGGCGCGCACGCGGGACAGATCGGCTACCTGGTCGACACGCTGTCCCCGGCCGTCCGGCAGGTCGCCGGAAAACCGGGGGACAGGTTGGACAACGCCGTCCAGGCCAACGTCGGGCACGTCCTCGCCGAGCTCCGGAAGTCCCCGGTCCTGGGCCCGATGGAAAAGTCCGGCAAGGTGAAGCTGGTCGGCGCGTACTACGAGCTGGACACCGGCAAGGTGGTCGTCATCTAGACGATCTGGGTCAGGCGGCCGTTGTCTACGTCGTACATGAAGCCGCCGACCAGGACGTCTTCGCCGATCAGGGGGTGTTCCCGGACGGCGGCTACGTCGTGGCGGAGGGCTTCGAGTTGGTCGGGGATGACGTTGAGGGTCAGGTAGGCCGCGGGAAGGCCGGAGGCCTTTTCGACCTTCTCGCGCATCTGGTCCTCGGTCATCGACGCCATCGCGCAGCGGGTGTGCGGGATGACCATGATGCGGCGGACGCCGAGCAGGTGGACACCCAGAACGAGGCCGGTCATCGTGAGCTCGGTGACGCGGCCGCCGGCGCTGCGGAGGACCTTGGCGTCGCCGGGCTTGAGGCCGAGCAGCTCCAGGGGCGGGATGCGGGAGTCCATGCAGGTGACGACGCCGACACCCGCATGGGCGATACCGTCGAAGCCGCCGTACGAGAAGTTCTTGGAGTAGTCGGCGTTGGCCGCCAACAGGTCCTCGAAGCCGGGGACCGGGCCCTCGGCGGCGCTCATCGGGTACCACCCGGAACTACGGTGCCGGCACGCAGGATCGACATGGCGAAAGGCTCCTTTCCACAGGATTCCGGGCGGGGAGGGTCGGCGGGTTCGCTGGTGACCTGGACCTGCCAGGTCCGGCCGTCGGTGTGGGCGACGGTGACGGTATCCAGTTCCTCCGCGACGACGCCGAGCGCGTCCAGGACAACCTCGCCAGTGAGGGTGCGGACGGCGATCTCGGCGACTTGGCCGCGCTTGGTCCAGGCGGACCGTCCACGCAGCGTTTCCACAACAGTTTCGCCGCGATCAGCGGCATCCAGTACGGCGGCCGCCGACTCCACGGTCAGCCGGCCGTGCAACGTCCCCGCCGGCAGCACCGCCGCCGTCGGAGAGAACCTGTGTCCACTCAGGTGCGACGACTCCCACACCCGGCCCGGCGCGCGGTCGGCGAGCCCGGCCACCAGGGGCCGGCCGAGGATCGCGCAGCACTCGTCGCGCTTCCCGTTGGTGCAGACCAGCAGCACCGGCTGAGCGACCGGCGACAGCTCCGGCAGCGAGGCCCGTACAGCGTCGGCGTCGCCGCGGGCGACAGCGTCCAGATCGAGCGCGTCGAGCCTGACCGGATCGTCGACGCAACCACCGAGCAGCCAGCAACGACCCGGCGCGGAGCTCGCGACGTACACCTGGTGCGAGCGCGGTACGGCGTCAGCGTGCTTGCCAGGACTCCGGATCGTCCCGAACCGCAGGTCCACCTTCTTGCACTCGGCATCGATCCGCGCACCGAGCTCGGGATCGAGATGACTCTGCGTGGCGACCTTGGCACCCCACGGACCGGGCTGCTCGACGACGACCCACCCGGCGGCCACGACGGCCGTGCCGGGCATCGGCTCGTTCAGGTCCCGGCAGAACGTCGAGCAGAGCCCGGGCCTGTCGAGTAAGGGTGCACTCACAACCCTCAACGTTACGCGAGCCGGGCCGGGTTCCCCATGACGGTGGTCACCCGTGGACAACGTGGCGCCGTCCGAGCAGGACGACAGCCAGTACGGCGGCCGCGAACGCGCAGACCGCGGCCCCGGCGAAGATGGTGTGCCCCTGGGCGATCGCCGCGTCGCGCAGGGCGTCGACGAACGGCCGGCAGGTGCCGGGACTGGACGGGCACAGCTCGTTGGGCGAGGGGATGTCCTCGGCGAGCGCGTAGTACCGGCGCAGCCCGATCGCGGTCAGGGCCGAGACGCCGACGAGCATGCCGACCATCCGGGCGACGACGACCAGCGCGCTGACGAGTCCGTGGCTGTCCGGCGGGGTGGCGCCGAGCATCGCGGTGTTGACCGGTGACAGTGCGAGCCCGAAGCCGAACCCGCAGCCGAGCAGGACGAGCGTCGCCGGTACGCCGTCGAGCGCGTCGCGGTCCCAGAACGCCATCAGCACGAACATCAGCCCGGCGAGCGCGAGCCCGGCGCCGGTGATCAGGCCGAGGCCGTACCGGCGGGTCAGCCAGCCGCCGGCGACCGCGCCGAGCGGCAGGGCGATCAGGAAGCGCACGAGCACGAGCGCGGCGGCGAGCTGGCCGCCGCCTTGCGTCGTACGGGCGAAGACGGGGATGTCGACGAGCGCCGCGATCAGGGCGGCGCCGACGAGGAAGCTGACCACCAGTGAGCCCCAGGCGGCCGGGTGCTGGAGGAGTCCGGCCGGAATGATCGCAACCCGCCGCCGCGGCGGCGTGGGCCGGTCGCCGGCGGCCGCGACGTCGCGACCGGGCTCGGCACTCGCCGGGAGGGCGGTCGGCCCGGCCTCGGCACTCGCGGGGAGGGCGCTCGGCCCGGGCTCGGCACTCGCTGAGGCGGGGCCGGGCTCGGGGCCGAACGCGGCAGCTGCCGGATCGGGCATCCCCAAGTGGCGTTGCCAGGCAGCGAAAGCGATCGCGAAGACGGCGGCCGCGACGAGGAGCCAGGGGCCGGCGGGGGACAGGACCTCGCGCTCGGGGTCGGCGGTGGCGAACGCGAGGACCACGCCGGCCAGCGCGAGAGCCAGGAGGAGCGCGCCGACGAGGTCGATCTGGGCGAGCGCGCGGAGGTCGGCCTTGCGGAGGAGCAGCGCGAGCCAGGCGATCAGGAGGACCGCGGTGACGAGGCCGATCGGGGTAAGGAGCCGGGAGTCGCCGGTGAAGGGGACGAAAGGCAGTCCGAGGGTGACGCCGGTGGCCAGGTGCTCTGGGGCGGTGAGGGTCAGGCCCAGGGCGATGCAGGCGAGCAGGCCGACGGCGGCGGAGACGGGTGGGCGTTGGCGGCCGCGGAGGAGAACGGCGAGCACGACCGCGACGACCAGGTTGAGCCAGAAGATGTAGCGCCAGTCGGCGACGGCCAGTACGGCGGCGCCGAGCAGCGGGCCGAGGACCGAGCCGAGCTCCTGGACCGCGCCGACCACGCCGAGCGGGAGCCCGCGTTTCGAGGGCGGCCACAGGTCGGCGACGAGCGCGAGGGTCGCCGGGACCAGGCCGCCTCCGCCGACGCCTTGCAGGAAACGGCCGATGACGACCAAGGACAGGTCGTACGCCGAGGCGGTGATCAGCGAGCCGACGGCGAACAGCAGGAGCGCACCGACCAGGACCGGCGTCCGGCCGACGACGTCGGTGATCCGGCCGATCAGCGGCAGGACCGCGATGTAGCCGAGCAGGAAGCCGGAGATGATCGGCGCCGCGCGCTGGAGCTGGTCGGCGGACAGGCCGACGCCGGACATCATGTCCGGAAGTGCGAGAACGACTACATAGGTGTCAGCGGCGGCGAAGGCAACGGCAACAGAGGCAAGAGTCAGTTGAGTCCGAGCCTGTGTCACGGCTTGGTGATCTCCACCTGTTCGCCGTACCGGTCGAGGGTCAGGTCGTAGCTGCTGGTGGCGCCGTCGTAGAACGGGCCGGTGATCGTTGCCGACACCAACTGCTTGCTGTCCTTGTCGATCTTGAAGCTGCTCGGGAAGTCCTGGTCGGCCGGCGCCTTCGGGAAGATGCCCTGCAGCGCCTTGCCCTGGACCGCGCCGGTGACCTCGGTCAGCACCTTCGCGCCGTCCCGCGTCTCGCCCTTGATCACCGGATCCTTGAGCGTCGGCAGTACGGCGGTGACGCCCTTGGCCGGGTCGAGCAGGATCGCGGGGTCGGGCGCGCCGAGCCCGGCCAGCTGCGACGGCGGCAGCTCGATGAACTTCGGCGTGAACGGCAGCTTGGCGTAGACCTTGCCGCCGACCGCGACCACCTCGGCGTCGATCGGTGACCCGGCCGCGCGCACGGTGAGCTTGCCCTTGAACGCCGGCGCGTGCGTCGCGACGCCGTCCCCGCTGGCCAGCGTCTGCGCGGTGTCCGGCAGGTCCCGTCCGGTCAGCACGACGTGCACGCTGGTCGCGTCGTC
Source organism: Kribbella sp. DT2 (assembly GCF_049844575.1). NCBI lineage: Bacteria > Bacillati > Actinomycetota > Actinomycetes > Propionibacteriales > Kribbellaceae > Kribbella > Kribbella sp. DT2. The sequence goes on from NZ_JBNCLH010000002.1 coordinate 954,411, forward strand.
GATCGTCTTCTTGACGTCCGTCAGCAGCGCCACCGGGTCGTCGCCGGACTTGCCGCCGCCACCACCGTCCTTGTTGTCACTGCAGCCGGTCAGCGCGAGCACGAGCACCGCGCCGACCGCGACCAGTCTCTTCATAGGGTCAGCCTGCCAGGTCCGGGGCGCAGGCAGCGATCGGCTGGGCCACCGGTACGCCGGAACCGTCGCGCCGCGGGTCGATCGGCGGCAGGTCCACCGGTGCTCCGCTGGTCGCGCTGGCCTTGACCGGCACCGTACCGATGAAGCCGAACAGCAGCCCGTCCTCACCCTTGAGCAGCCGCTGGCACCGGACGCCGCCGGTCGCGCGGCCCTTGGCCGGGTACTCGCTGAAGGGCGTCACCTTCACCGCGCCGACCTCCGTGCCGGGCAGTGCCGAGGAAGAGCCGGCGATCGTGACGACGTGGGCCTCGCGGGCGGTGTCGACCGCGCCGAAGTAGACGACCTTGGCGCCGGCCGACAGGCGGATGCCCGCCATGCCTCCCGCCGTACGGCCCTGGGGGCGGACCACCGAGGCGCTGAAGTGCAGCAGCTGGGCGTCGCTGGCGATGAAGCAGAGCTCCTCCTCGCCGGTGGTCAGCTCGACCGCGCCGACGACCTGGTCGCCGTCGGCGAGCCGGATGACCTCCCAGGAGTCGCGGTTGCTCAGGTGGTCGGGGACGATCCGCTTGACCACGCCGGTCGCCGTACCGACGGCAAGGCCGACGGACTCGGGGTCCATCGTGGTCAGCGCGAGCGCGCGCTCACCGGGCTCGAGCTCGACGAACTCGGCGATCGGGGCGCCGCCCTGCAGGTTCGGTGCGCTGGCGGTCGTCGGTACGGCGGGGAGGTCGAGCGACTCCATCCGGATCAGCCGGCCGGTGCTGGTGACCAGGCCGTACTGCCCGCGGGCGGTGCTCTTGATCGCGGACACGATCGCGTCGTGCTTGGCCCGGCTGTCACCTTCGCCGAACGGCTCGGCGCCGTTGGTCCGGGCCAGCAGACCGGTCGAGCTCATCAGCACCCAGCACGGGTCGTCGGTGACCTCGAGCGGTACGGCGGCGGTCTTGGCCGCGCCGGACGACTCCAGCAGCACCGTCCGGCGGGGAGTGCCGTAGGTCTTGGCGATGTCGGCGAGCTCGTCGCCGACGATCTTCTTCAGCAGCGGCTCGTTCTCGAGGATCGCGGTCAGCTTCTCGATCGTCGCTTCGAGCTCGGCCTTCTCGGTGTCCAGCTCGAGCTTGGAGAACTTGGTCAGCCGGCGCAGCGGCATGTCGAGGATGTAGTTGGTCTGCACCTCGGACAGGTCGTAGATCTCCATCAGCCGGGCCCGCGCGGCGGCCGCGTCGTCGCTGGTCCGGATGATCTGGATGACCTCGTCGATGTCGAGGATCGCGACCAGCAGACCGTCGACGATGTGCAGGCGGTCCTCCGCCTTCTTCTTGCGGAACTCGCTGCGCCGCCGGGTCACCTCGGCGCGGTGCTTGAGGTAGACCTCGAGCAGCTCCTTCAGGCCGAGCGTGCGCGGCTGGCCGTCGACCAGGCAGACCGCGTTGATCGAGAACGAGTCCTCGAGCGGGGTCAGCTTGTACAGCTGCTCCAGCACCGCCTCGGGGACGAAGCCGTTCTTGATCTCGATCACCAGCTGGGTGCCGTGGGACCGGTCGGTGAGGTCCTTGACGTCGGCGATGCCCTGCAGCTTCTTGGCCTGGACCAGGGTCTTGATCTTCTCGATCACCTTCTCCGGGCCGACCGTGTACGGCAGCTCGGTGACCACGATGCCCTTGCGGCGCGGGGTGACGTTCTCGATCCGGGCGGTGGCGCGCATCTTGAAGCTGCCGCGGCCGGTCGCGTAGGCGTCCTTGATGCCCTCCAGGCCGACGATCTTGCCGCCGGTCGGCAGGTCGGGCCCGGGGATGAACCGCATCAGGTCGTCGAGGTCGGCGCCGGGGGTCTTGATCAGGTGCCGGAGCGCCTGGATGACCTCGATCAGGTTGTGCGGCGCCATGTTGGTCGCCATTCCGACCGCGATCCCGGCCGCGCCGTTGACCAGCAGGTTCGGGAAGGCGGCCGGCAGCACCGACGGCTCTTCCTCGCGGCCGTCGTAGTTCGGCTTGAAGTCGACGACGTTCTCGTCGAGGCCGTCGGTCATCGCCAGCGAGGGCGGTGCCATCCGGCACTCGGTGTACCGCATCGCGGCGGGGCCGTCGTCGAGCGAGCCGAAGTTTCCGTGGCCGTCGATCAGCGGGACCCGCATCGACCAGGGCTGCGCCGTCCGGACCAGGGCGTCGTAGATCGCGCCGTCGCCGTGCGGGTGGTACTTACCCATCACTTCACCGACGACGCGGGCGCTCTTCACGTGGCCGCGGTCGGGGCGGATGTTGTTCTCCGCCATCGAGAACAGGATCCGCCGCTGCACCGGCTTGAGGCCGTCCCGGGCGTCGGGCAGCGCCCGGGAGTAGATCACCGAGTAGGCGTACTCCAGGAAGCTGGTGCGCATCTCGTCGGAGACGTCGACGTCGAGGATGCGCTCCTCGAAGTCCTCGGGTTCGGCGGTGGTGCTGGTACGGCGTGCCATGCGGGTCTGTGTACTCCTCGGTGGTGCCGGCTGTTACGCGCCGCGGCGGTCCGGCGGCAGCGCCATTGTCCCCGGTCACCCCCGCGATCCACGGCAGCGACCCGGCCCAATCGCGCCAACCCTACGACGCCCCACGGACAACCGGCGCCGCCCGCCCGGAACTGCTCCGGACCGTCCGGCTGCGGACAGTTCGGTGACGCCTTGTTTCACGACTGACGCGGTACATCGCGGCAGTCGTCAAACAAGGGATCAGCCGTCGTATTCGGAGCTAGTCGCCGGGGCCGGCCGGGCGGTGGGCTACTCGGTGGCTGCCGAGGGGTGGGAGTGGCGCAGGATGAAGGCGGTCGGAGCGAGGGCCGAGCCCGCGGTGAGGACCAGGCAGATCGTGCCGATGCCGAGCAGGGTTCCCCAGGGAACCGTCGTCGGGACGTCGGTGAGGCCTTCGCTCATCGCGTGGCGGATGAGGGCGCCGACGGTGACGGTGATGACGGTGCCCAGCGTGAGGGCGACCGCGCCGACCAGCGTGGACTCCCACAGCACCATTCGGCGGATCTGCGCGGGAGTGGCCCCGAGCAGGCGCGAGGTGACGAACTCACGGCCGCGCTGGAGGCTGCCCATCAGCAGCGTGTTGACGATCGCGATCGCGCTGTAGAGGGCGGCGGGTCCGAGCAGCAGGATCAGGCCGAGCTGATTGCCGTCGCGGACGCCCTGGCCCTGCTCGGTTTCCCAGGTGGTGGCCGGTACGGCGTGCGCGCCGGGAATCGTGTTGATCGCGTCGACCAGCCGGCCGCTGTCGGCGCCGGGCTCGGGGAGCACGAACCACCGGGTCGGCTGGGCCTTCGGGGCGTGGGTCCGCGCGAACTCCTGCGAGACGAGCATCGAGGCGTTGACCTCGAGCGCCGTACGGACGATGGCGACGACCTTCAGCTGGGTCGAGGTGCCGTCGACGAAGGTCACCGGGACGTCGGAGCCGACCTTGTAGCCCTCGAAGCCCGCGAGCTCCTTGCTGATGGCAACAGTGTTCGGGCCGGAGAGACCGGAGAGACTGCCGGAGAGCGCTTCCAGGCGGCGCGCGTGAGGAGCGACCGCTGTGTCGATGCCCTCGGCGTCCTCGAGGTCGGCGGAGTCTGCGTCGGTGCGGATGACGGTGAGTGGGATCGCTCCGTCGACCGAGGAAACGCCAGGAGTACCGCCGATGTCCTTGCTGAGGTCCTCAGTGCCGGTCACGACGATCGGCGCGAGCAGCGTGTCCCGAATGCTCGCGGTCGACGCGTCGGCGGCGAAACTGAGGGTGAGCACCATGGAGCCGGCGATCGCGGAGATCGCGAGGATCGGAGCCGCGAGCGACGCCGTACGGCGAGGAGCCGCGACGACGTTGCTCCGGGCGAGGCGGCCGGAGACCTTGGTCCAGGCGACGAGCGGGACGGCGAGCAGCCGCCCGACGGTGGGGACGACCAACGGTGCGAGCAGCGTGAGCGCGACGACGAGCAGCATCGGCGTGAACATCGCCAGCGGGATCACACCTTCCCCTGTCCCCGGCCGGATCAGCGCCAGCAGCACGATCGAGCCGGCCAGGACCAGGACGCCGAAGATCACGCGCACCGGGCCGATGCGCGGCGGCTCCAGCGACGCCTCGCGCAGCGCGTCGACCGCGCCGATCCGGCCGGCCCGTCGCGCGGCCGACCGGGCGCCGAGCATCGCGACGACGAGCCCGATCCCCATCGCGATCGCGAGCGCGATCCACGGACTGGCCGGTTCGAGCTTCACCGGGGCGAGCTCGGTGTACGACGCCTTCGCGAGCAGGAGCGGCGTGGCCAGCTGGGCCAGTACGGCGCCGGTGACGCAGGCGGCGAGCGCGACGACGAGGGCCTCGCCGAGGATCATCCGGCGGATCTGTTTCGGCGTCGCGCCGACGAGGCGGAGCAGCCCGATCTCGCGGCGGCGGGAGGCGACGGCGAAGGCGAACGTGCTGGCGATGACGAAGATCGTGATGAACCCGCTGAGCGTGCCGACCATGCTGAGCACGACCTGCAGGCCGGAGGCGTCCTCGCCGGTCGGGTTGACGTGCACGGTCTGCGGGGCCGTGCCGTCGCCGCCGGGGAGGTGGACGGCGATCGTGCTGCCGGGCGGTGCGTCGTACGCGATGGTGGCGGCGGTGGCGGTCGCGGCGAGGCCGAGCAGAAAGACGCCGACGGCGAGCGCGACGAACGAACCGGCGTACAGGGAACGGTGCCGGCTGACGGTCTGGCGGCTGAGGAAGAACATCAGCGCTCCAGGTCGCTCATCGCGGCGGCGATCTGCTGCGGGGTTCCGCGGTCGAGCGAGCCCGCGACGAGACCGTCGGACAGGAACAGCACCCGGTCGGCGTACGCGGCGGCGACCGGGTCGTGGGTGACCATGACGACGGTCTGGCCGCTGCCGTCGGTTGCCGCGCGCAACAGTTCGAGGACCTGGCGGCTGGTGGTGCTGTCGAGGGCGCCGGTCGGTTCGTCGGCGAAGAAGACGGCCGGCTGGGTGATCAGGGCGCGGGCGATCGCGACGCGCTGCTGCTGGCCGCCGGAGAGCTCGGCCGGGCGGCGCTTGGCCTTGTCCTCCAGTCCGACCTGCTGGAGGACGTCGTGGACGTCGGTACGCCGGGGGCGCTTGCCGGTGAGGCGGAGCGGGAGGGCGACGTTGTCGTAGACGGTCAGCGAGGGGAGCAGGTTGTAGGCCTGGAACACGAAGCCCATCTGCTCGCGCCGCAGCTTGGTGAGCGCGACCTCGTTGAGCCCGTGCAGCGGGATGCCGTTGAGCACCACCGCGCCCGTGGTCGGCTTGTCCAGGCCGGCCGCGCACTGCAGCAGCGTCGACTTGCCGGAGCCGGACGGGCCCATCACCGCGGTGTAGGAGCTGCGCTGGAAGTGGTAGGTCACGCCCCGCAGCGCCTCCACCGCGCCGGCCTTGGACTTGTAGGTCTTGGTGATGCCGTCCAGCAGCAGGGCAGGGGGATGGTGGGGGTGGGGGCCGCCCTGGAGCCCTGGCGGCTGCGCCGCCGGGCGGTGGGTGCCCGCAGCGGTGGCATGCTGGGTGATCGCCGGTTGGGGGTGCGGAGGCACGGTCCTGGTCATGGTTCTAGCGAACCGCCGGCCGGCGCTCGGCGCGCTGGCTTGCAGGGGACTTCGGAGGTAGCGCGTGAGCTACCGTGCGACGGCCTCGGTGCCACCTAGGGTTGCTGGTGTGCAGCGACCACGTTCGGCTTGGGCGGCCCTCGCGACGCGCGGGTACCTCGTGTCGTCGTGGCCCTGGCGCAGCTATGCCTACCTGCTGACCTCGGTGCCGGTGGGGCTGCTGACGATCGGTCTGCTGTTCGCCGCCGTGGGACTCGGTGCGTTGCTCAGCCCGATCCTGATCGGCGTACTGCTGCTGACCAGGATCCCGATGATCGGGGTGCTCATCGGGAGCTTCGAGCGGTGGCGGGCCCGGCTGATGATTCCGGAGGGGATCCGCAGCCCGCACGCGGCCATGCCGGCCGGGATCAGCCGGCGGGAGCGGCTCAAGTTCCGCCGGGGTGAGCAGGCCTCGCTGAGGGCTCTCGGGTACGGCGTACTGCTCGGCACGGTCGTCTGGCTGATCAGCGCGGCGATCGGTGGGGTGAGCGCGATGACCATCGTGCTCACACTGGCGGCCCCGGTGATCGCGACGCACGAGAACATGGGGATGGGCCCGTGGAACCTGAACACGACCGGTGAAGGCCTGCTGTTCCTGGTCGCGTTCGGGCCGTGCTTCTACGTCGTGTCGTCGTACCTGGTCGGTGCACTCGCCGCTGCCGAGGCCTCGCTGGCCAAGGCCTTGCTGGGGCCCCGGGAGGAGGAGCTGCGTCGGAACCTCGCAGAGCTGCGACGGTCCCGGCTGGACCTCGTCGACGCGTTCGAGACCGAGCGGGCCCGGATCGAGCGGCACCTGCACGACGGCGTACAGCAGCGCCTGGTCGGACTCACCATGACGCTCGGCCTGGCCGAGCTGGACCTGCCGGAGGGTGAGAGCAAGCGGCTGGTCGTCAAGGCACACGGTGAGGCGGAGGCGGCGCTGGCTGATCTGCGGGAGGCTGTGCGCGGTATTCACCCGCGGGTGCTGGTCGACTTGGGGCTGGAGGCCGCCGTACGGGAGGTGGCGGACCGGATGCCGCTGCCGGTCGCCGTACAGGTGTCGCTGCCGGGCCGCCTGCCGGCGCCGATCGAGGCTGCGGCGTACTTCTTCGTCAGCGAGGCGCTGGGGAACGTTGCCAAGCACGCTGAGGCAACCAACTGTCATGTCCAGGCCTGGGTCAACCGGGACCGGTTGGTGGTGACAGTGACCGACGACGGCCGTGGCGGCGCTGACCCGGCGCAGGGGACCGGCCTGACCGGGCTGGTGACGCGGCTGGACGCTCTGGGCGGCACACTCGACCTGTCCAGCCCACCCGGTGGGCCCACCCGACTGCGGATGGAGTGCCCGTGCCGGCTCGACAACTGAGCATCGTGCTCGCCGAGGACTCGATGCTGCTGCGCGAGGGGCTGGCCAGCATCCTCGACCGCGCCGGGCACGAGGTGCGCGACGCCGTGGGGGACGGGGAGACGCTGCTGGCCGTCGTACGGAAGGATCCGCCGGACGTGGTGATCACGGACGTGCGGATGCCGCCTGGGCACAGCGACGAAGGGCTACGTGCTGCTGCTGCGATCCGGGCCGAGCTGCCGGCGATCGGGATCCTGGTGCTGTCGCAGTACGTCGCTGATGCCTACCTGTCATCGTTGCTGGAGACAACGACTGGTGGGATCGGGTACCTGCTGAAGGATCGGGTCGGGCATGTGACGGAGTTCTTGGCGTCGCTCGATCGGGTCGCCGAGGGTGGGACGGTGGTTGATCCGGAGGTCGTGCGTCAGCTGCTGGCCCGGCGGAGGGACGACGGGCCGCTGGCGGCGCTGACGCCTCGGGAGCTGGAGGTGCTCGCGCTGATGGCCGAGGGGCGGGTCAACGCTTCGATCGCCGCTGAGCTGGTGGTGAGCGAGGCGGCGGTGCGGAAGCACGTGGGGAACATCTTCGCGAAGCTGCGGCTCGAGGACGGGCTGGATCGGCGGGTGTCGGCTGTGCTGACCTACCTGCGTCGGCAGGCGTGAGGTTTGGTGGCTGAGGGAGGATTTGGGTATGGCTGACGAGAGCGATATCCGGAAGATCCTCGCGGACTGCGAGACGTGGGCCGTGGTCGGGCTGTCGAACAACACCGGCCGGGCGGCGTACGGGGTGGCGCGGTTCCTGCAGCTGCACGGGAAGCGGATCGTGCCGGTGCATCCTTCGGCGGAGACCGTGCACGGGGAACAGGGGTACGCGTCGCTGGCGGAGATCCCGTTCCCGGTGGACTGCGTGGACGTGTTCGTGCGGTCGGAGCTCGCCGGGGCGGTCGCGGACGAGGCGGTGGGAATCAACGCCCGCGCGGTGTGGTTCCAGCTGGATGTGGAGGACCCGGACGCCTACACCCGGACGACGGCCGCGGGACTGACGATGGTGATGAACCGCTGCCCGGCGATCGAGTGGGGACGCCTGGGCCCGAACTGACCGGTCCGTTCATCGACGAGGGGTTCACATGTTCACGATCGACACGTCCACGGAGTTCGGCGCGCGGATCGAGAAGCAGCTCGCGGGGGAGCAGGTGATCTGGCTGACCACTGTCGGCAAGTCCGGGACGCCGGCGCCGAACCCGGTGTGGTTCCACTGGAACGGCTCCGAGCTGCTGGTCTTCTCGCAGGCCGCGACGGCGAAGGTGCACAACATCAAGGGGCAGCCGCGGGTGGCACTGCACTTCAACGCGACGTTCAGCGGCGGTGAGGTGGGGGTGATCGCCGGGTCGGCTGTCGTCGATCCGGCGGGGCCTTCGGCCGAGGAGAAGGCGGTGTACGACGCCAAGTACGCCGAGGGGCTCGCGGAGCTGAGCATGACACCGGAGAGCTTCCACCGGGACTACCCGGTGCTGATCCGGGTCACGCCGGACAAGCTGCGGGGCTTCTGAGGCTGGTCATGCGGCCGAGAAGGTCGCTTGTGGCTGAGGCCGCACCGGCCGGAAAGCAGTAGGGCGAGTAGGAAGCCGCCGGGAGGTCGGTCGGTGGGGGAGGCTGCGGCGGGTCGCCAGGCGGCTGCGGCCGGTCGGTGGGGCGGGATGCTGTGACGGTCGCTGGGCGGGGTGGCTGCGGCCGGTCGGTGGGCGCGGGAGGTCGGTCGGTGGGGGAGGCTGCGGCCGGTCGGTGGGGCGGGATGCTGCGACGGTCGCTGGGCGGGGTGGCTGCGGCCGGTCGGTGGGCGCGGGTGGTCGGCGGGCGGGACGCTGCGGCCAGACGTGGGCGGGCTGGGCTCACGCTCTTAGCTGTTTCCGGCCGGGGCGGCCTTGGCCACCGGCTACCTCATCGGCCGCATGGTCGCTTCAGAAGCCCAAGAACGAACCCGGCGGCGCTTCCAGGGGGTGATGAGCACCGGGGAAGCGCCGCTTGCTGTTGCTAGTTGAGGTAGCCCTCGACCGTGTCGGGGGAGCGGGGGGTGGCGTTGTCGGGGTTGTCGCCGTACTCGCGCTTGGCGCGGCGTTGGCGCAGGAGGTCCCAGCACTGGTCCAGCTCGACCTCGAGGGCGCGCAGGCGGGTCTTCTCGTCGGCGTCGTCGACCTGGCCGGCGGCGTGCTTGGTGCGCAGGTCGTGCTCCTCGGCAACCAGGCCGTTGATGCGGTGGAGGATGCTGTTGTCGTCGGTCATGAGGAAACGGTACGCCCGTCCGGCAGCGCGGCGCGGGCAAGGAGCTCCGTGGTGACCAGGATGGCGAGCGCCTCGGCGGCGATCAGGCCGAGCAGGACCACCAGCTGAAGCGCCGCGGCGGCGGTCGGTGACGCTCCGCCGAGGACCATGCCGACGAAGGCGCCGGGCAGCGTGACCAGGCCGACCGTCCGGGTCTGGTCGAGCGCCGGCAGCAGCGCGTCGCCCGCCGTGGGGCCGGCGACGAGCTTGAACGCGTCCGCCGGCATCAGCCCGATCGACAGCCCCGCCTCGTACTCGCCGAAGCGCGCGCCGTACTCGTGCAGCAACCGCCGCCCGGCGAGCGTGGTCGCGTTCATCGAGCCGCCGATGATGATGCCGCCCATCGGCAGGATCGTCTCGGGGTTGCGAGGGACGACGCCGGGGAGGATGAGCAGGAGCAGGACGAAGCACGCGCTGCCGCCGATCGCGAGCGCGCAGTACGCGAGCTGACGGGGGACGACCGCGGTGGAGCGGAGCCGTCTCGTGCTGGTGATGGTCGCGACGGTCAACATCACCGCGACGAAGGCGAGCGCACCCCAGATCGTCTGCAGCGCGAACCCGACGACCGCGCCGACCAGGGCGAGCTGCAGCACGGCGCGGATGGCCGCGGTGACGATGCCTTTGTCGTGCCGCAACTGCGCGAACCGCGAGGCGACGACGGCGATCGCCACGAGCAACGGCAGGACTACGAGGGCGGCAACTCCCAGGCCGGTGTCGGTCGACATCCGGTCATTTCACCACCTTCTGTGGCGAGGTCGGCGGCAAATGCGGCCGATGAGGTCGTCATGGGCTGAGGCCGCACCGGCCGGTAAGAGGAGTGGAAGGGGCCGGCATCAGTCCCGGGTGGTTAGGGCAGTGGGAGGGGCCGGCATCAGCCCCGGGTCAGGGCTGCTTGAAATCTGCTTCGTCGTAGGCGTGTTCGGGAGTGTTGCCCGCGGCGACCTTTTCGGCTTCGTCGGTGCGGAGCTCGACGCGGCGGATCTTGCCGGAGATCGTTTTCGGGAGCTCGGCGAACTCGATCCTCCGGATCCGCTTGTACGGCGCCAGGTGCTCGCGGCAGAACTGCAGGATCTCCGCGGCCAGCTCGCGCGACGGCTCCCGCCCGGCGGCCAGTACGACGTACGCCTTCGGCACCGACAGCCGCACCGGGTCCGGCGACGGCACGACGGCGGCCTCGGCGACGGCCGGGTGCTCGATCAGCACCGACTCGAGCTCGAACGGCGAGATCCGGTAGTCGCTGGCCTTGAACACGTCGTCCGAGCGCCCGACGTACGTGATGTAGCCGTCCTCGTCGCGGCTCGCGACGTCGCCGGTGTGGTAGAAACCGCCGCGCATCACGTCGTCGGTGAGCGCCTTGGCGTCGCGGTAGCCGCGCATCAGCGGCACCGGCGGCGGCGCGAGCTCGATGCAGATCTCGCCGTCGTCGCCGATCGCGTCCGTGGTCGCGTCGATCAGCGCGATCGAGTAGCCGGGCAGCGGCCGGCCCATCGAGCCGAGCTTGACCGGCTGGCCGGGCGGGTTCCCGATCTGCGCGGTCGTCTCGGTCTGGCCGTACCCGTCGCGGATGGTGATGTCCCAGGCGTTGCGGACCTGCTCGATCACCTCCGGGTTGAGCGGTTCACCGGCCGAGATGCACTCGCGGATCGCCACCTCGACCGCCGACAGGTCGGCCTGGATCAGCATCCGCCAGACCGTCGGCGGCGCGCAGAACGTCGTCACGCCGTACGTCTGCAGGACCTGGAGCATCTTCTCGGCGTCGAAGCGCACGTAGTTGTAGAGGAAGACCGTCGCGCCGGCGTTCCAGGGCGCGAAGACGTTGCTCCAGGAGTGCTTGGCCCAGCCGGGTGACGAGACGTTGAGGTGCACGTCGCCGGGCTGCAGACCGATCCAGTACATGGTCGACAGGTGGCCGACCGGGTAGCTGACCTGGGTGTGCTCGACGAGCTTCGGCTCGCTGGTCGTGCCCGAGGTGAAGTAGAGCAGCAGCGAGTCGTCGGCGGCGGTGTCGACCTCCGGCACCGGGCCGTCGTACGAGCGGGTGTCCTCGTAGTCGAGCCAGCCGTCGACCGGCTCGCCGATCGCGACGCGCAGGCAGTGATCGGCGACACCGTCGTACCGGGTCGCGTCGGCGCTGGCGGTCACCACAGCCCGTACGCCGCCGCGCGTGATCCGGTCGGCCAGGTCGGCGTCGGTCAGCAGCGTCGTCGCCGGGATCATCACCGCGCCCGCCCGGATGCAGCCGAGCATGACCTCCCACAGCGGCACGGTGTTGCCGAGCACGATCAGCACCCGGTCACCCGGCTGCAGCCCGTGCTGCGTGAGCCAGCCCGCCACCTGGCGCGACCGCTCGGCCATCTCGGCGTAGGTCAGCGAGTTGACCTCGCCGTCCTCCTCGACGATGGTCAGCGCCGGCACCTCGGGCTGCTCGACCGCGAGCGCGTCGAACCAGTCCCGCGCCCAGTTGAACCGGTCGAAGGCCGGCCAGGTGAAGTCCCGGTACGCCGTGTCGTAGTCGTCGCGGTGCGCGATCAGGAAGTCGCGGGCGGCACGGAAGGTCCGGGTGCTCTCCGCGGTGCTCTGTTCCTCGCTCATGGACCGCACTCTTCCCGACGCCGGTGCTGACGGCAATCCAGCCGCGCGGCGAGCACCACCACCGGTACGACGGTCAGGGCCAGGACACCGCCGCCCACAGCCAGCAGGGGATAGCCGGCCTCGGCGACGACCACGCCGGAGGCCAGGCCGCCGAAGGCGCCGGCGATCGCGATGCAGACGTCGACCAGCCCTTGGGTGCTTGCGCGGGTCGCTGCTCGGGTGGCGCCGGCGACGATCGCCGTGCCGCTGACGAGGCCCAGGTTCCAGCCTAGGCCCAGCAGGGCCAGCGCGACCGCCAGTGGGGCGACGTCGCTGGCACTGGCCGCGACGACACCAGCGGCCAGCAGCGTGAGGCCGGAGGCGACAGCGATCGCGACGGGGTTGTAGCGGTCGACGAGCCAGCCGGTCAGCGGAGAGGGCAGGTACATCGCAGCGAGGTGGATCGCGATGACCACGCCCGAGGCCGCCGTGCCGTGGCCGTGGTGCTGCAGGTGGACGGGCGTCATCGTCATGATCGCGACCATCACCAGCTGGGTGATCACCATGATCAGCGTGCCAACCGTCACACCCGTACGGCGCTGCTCCGGCCGAGCGCTTGGCTCGTCCGGTCCGAGGTCCACAGTGCGGGCCAGCAGCAACGGGTCGGGGCGCAGCCAGACGGCCAGGACCAGTGCGGCGATTGCGTAGGCGGCTCCGGAGAGCAGGAACGGTCCGGCGAGGTAGGGGATACCCAGACCGGCCGAGAGGTCTCCGGTTGGCGCGGCCAGGAGGGGGCCGGCCACGCCGCCCACGGTCGTGGCGACGAGCACAGTGGACACAGCCCGAGCTCGGTGCGCGGGAGAGGCCAGGTCCGCTCCGGCGTAGCGGGCTTGCAGGTTGGTCGACGTGCCGGCGCCGTAGACGAACAGGCCGGTGAAGAAGAGGGCTGGGCTGTCGGCGGCTGCGCCCGCGATGACGCCGACGCTGCCGAGCGCACCGAGCAGGTAACCGGTGGCGAGGCCGGGGCGGCGGCCGCGGGACTGGGAGATGCGCGCGACGATCGCTGCCGCCAGTACTGAGCCCGCAGTACCGAGCGCGCTGGGCAGTCCGGCGAGGCTGGTTGAGCTGAGCAGCTCCTGCGCGAGCAGCGACCCCACCGTCACGCCGGCTGCGAGTCCTGCGCCGCTGAGGATCTGGGCGGTGACCAGGACGATGAGCGTACGGCGCTGGGCCGCGGGCAGGTCCGCTACAGCGCGCGGGGGTCGGGTCCCGGACGTCGCTACCGGACGCGCCGGCCGGGACTCGGCCGCCGGTGTCACTGCGGGAGGCCGAGGTCCAGGCGGTCGGCCAGCCCGGCGGCGGTGAACGCGGCGACGAGCTCGTCGCGGCCCTCGGAGAAGTGGGACCAGCTGTCGTAGTGGACGGGGACCACCCGGCGTGCGTCGAGCAGGCGGGCCGCCTCGGCCGCCTGGGCGCTGTCGAGGACGAGCGGGATGCCGTCGAACAGGGCGGGGATGCGCGGGGCGCCGGCGAACAGGAGCGCCGTGTCGATCGGACCGAACCGGTCGGCGATCTCCTGGACCGCGGCGAGCGAGGCGTTGTCGCCGCTGACGTAGACGGTCGGCAGGTCTTCGCCGGTGAGGACGAAGCCGACTACCTGGCCGGTGATGGGTTCGACGTCCTCGCGAGCGCCCGGGCCGTGCACCGCGGGGACGCCCGTCACGGTGATCGTGCCGCTGCCGCTGCCGCTGCCGCTGCCGCTGCGGCTGTCCGTGCCGGTGTCCGTGCCTGTGCCGCTGGCCGTGCTGCCGGCGGTCGTCGGGCGGGCCAGCTGGATCGGCTCCCAGTCGGCCAGCCCCTTCGCGTTGCCGCCAAGCCGCTGGGCTCCGCCGGGTGTGGTGAGCGTCAGCGGCACCTCAGCGAGCAGGGCCCGCCCGGCGATGTCGAGGTTGTCGGGGTGCTCGTCGTGCGAGAGCAGGACGACGTCGATGCGACCCAGCTCCTCGGGGCGGCCGGACGCCGGCGCCGTCTTGCGCAGGCTCCTCGCCTCACCACGCCCGTACTCGCCCGGGTCGTCGAAGGTCGGGTCGGTGAGGAAGCGCAGTCCGCCGTACTCGAAGACGGCGGTTGGGCCGCCCAGGACGCGGACCGGGAAGTGCTCGGTGACCATGGTTCTTCCTCACGGATCGAAGATTGGTTGTCCGTGAGAACGGTAGGCCTTTCTCATGGATGATGGCAAGCCGTACCATGAGAGCCATGAGCCCGACCGCCGAGTCCGTCCTGTCGCCCGCGCCCGGCGCCGAGCAGTACGTCGCGCTCGATTTCGTGAACAGCGCCTACGCCCTGGCGAACGGCAACTTCGTGGACCTGCTCGGCACTCCCGACGCGACGAACCGCTGGCTGACCGACCACGGCCTGGCGCCGGACGGCGCGAACCTCAGGGAGATGTGCGCGACACAGTTGCGCTCGCTGCGCGAGAACGTCCGAGCGTTGGTCGCGGCCCGAGTGGAGGGAATCCCGGTACTGCCCGCGGCACTGAGCGCCGTGAACGACGCGCTGCGCAGGGTACCCACGGCCCCCTTGCTGCTGTGGGACGAGAAGTCCGGGCCGTACCGCGAGACCGCGTGTCCCCCGAACGAGCTCCTCGACCGCGCGCTGGCGACGATCGCGGCCGATGCCGCCGATCTGCTCGCCGGGCCGGACGCCGAGAACCTGGCCGCCTGCGACTCGCCTCCCTGCAACCGCTACCTGCTGCGCCACGGCCGCCGCCAGTGGTGCTCGACTCGCTGCGGTGATCGCGTGCGAGCGGCGCGGGCCTACGCCCGGCGTACCGCCTAAAGCCGCAGCGCGAGGACGGTCCCGGCGAGGACCAGCGGTGTCAGCACGAGACCGCGCCACAGGAACGACCACCACGAGATGTGGACGCCGGCCGCGACGCAGCGGTCACGCCAGAGCAGCGTCGCCAGCGAGCCCCAGAGCGTCAGCAGGCAGCCGGTGTTCACGCCGATCAGCAGCAGCATCATCCGGTGGCCTTCGGCGGCGGCGACCGGTTCCATCGCCAGGTACGCCGGGAGGTTGTCGAAGAGGTTGGCCCCGGCGGCCGCCGTACCGGTGAGCCGGAGGTCGGAGGCCACACCGCTCGAGACCGTCCCGGCGATGTCACCGAGCAGCTGCTCCAGCCCGTGCGCCGTGAGCGCGCCGACGACCAGGAACAGCCCGACCACGGTCACGACCAGCCGCCAGGGCACCAGCGACCACTTGAGCGCGGCCCGTCGTCGTACGGCGAACAGCACGGCCAGAGCGACCGCACCGATGCTCGCGGGGATCGCCACCTCGACACCGGACACGAAGGCCGGTCCCAGCGCGAGGCAGACCCCGGCGGAGCCCCAGAAGAGCACCTTGTCGTCCACAGCCGGAGTCTCCGGTACGTCGTACGAGCGCCTGAGGTCCCGGTGGAACAGAGCGGCCAGCACGGCGACGGTGATGAGCACCGCGGCCAGCGCCGGCCGCCAGCTCAGTCCGAGGTAGTCCGTGAGCCCCAGACCGAGCTGGTCGAGGCGGTGCAGCGCCAGCAGGTTGGTGAGGTTGGACACGGGCAGCAGCAGCGACGCCGTACCGGCCAGCCAAACGGTGGTGAAGGCAAACAACTTCGGTGGGATGTCCAGCTGCCTGGCCATGGCCAGCACGACCGGAGTCAGCAGGACCGCGCAGGTGTCGAGCGACAGGACGATGGTGAGCGCAGTAGCCAGTACGACGACCAGCAGCCACAGCCGCCAGACCTTGCCGCGGGCCAGGTGGGCCGCCTCGCGGGCCGCGACCTCGAACACCTTGGCGAAGTCCGCCAGCCCTGCGATGACCGTCACAGCGACCAGGAACACCAGAACGTTGGCGATCCGCTCCAGCACCCCTGCCGCGTCGTCCAGCCCGAGCAGACCTGAGACCAGCACGCTCAGTCCGCCGAGCGCGCTCAGCCACCACATGCGGCAAACCCTATGCGGACCCCTTCCGTGGACCGGAATGACGTCGTGCGCGCACCGGTCCGGTGAGTAGGCTGACCGGGTGACACCGCCGGAGGAGCCTGACACCGCCGGGCAGACCCTGGCCGGGCTGCCGCTGGCCGGACGCCCGTTGTCCGGGCGCCCCGACGGGTACCCGGCCGAGCTCGAGGCGGACGTCGTACTGCGGGACGGCGCCACCGCGCACCTGCGGCCGATCACGCCGGACGACGCGGACCTGCTGGTCGAGTTCTACGCCCGGGTGTCGGAGCAGTCCAAGTACTACCGGTTCTTCGCGCCGTACCCGCAGCTCTCGGACCGGGACGTGGCCCGCTTCACCCAGGTCGACTACCACGACCGGCTGGCGCTGATCGTCACCGTCGCCGACGCGATGATCGGGGTCGGCCGCTACGAGCGGACCGGCCGGCGGACCGCCGAGGTCGCCTTCCTGATCGAGGACGCGCACCAGGGCCGCGGGCTCGGACAGCTGTTCCTGGAGCACCTGGCGCAGGCGGCCCGGGAGAACGGGATCGCCCGGTTCGTCGCCGAGGTGCTGCCGGACAACCGCAAGATGATCACCGTCTTCACCGAGGCCGGTTACACGGTCGCCCGGGAGTTCGAGGACGGCGTGATCATGGTCGAGTTCGACATCGCGCCGACCGACACGTCGTTCGGGGTGATGCAGGCGCGCGAGCAGCGGTCCGAGGCGCTGTCGATCGCCCGGCTGCTGACACCGACCAGCGTCGCGGTGATCGGCGCGTCCCGGCGCGAGGGCACGATCGGCAACGCGCTGCTGCGCAACCTGCGCGACGGTGGCTTCCCCGGGCGCCTGTACGCCGTGAACACCGACACCAAGGCCGAGGAGATCGACGGCGTCGCGGCGTACGGGACGATCCGGGACGTCGACGGCACCGTCGACCTGGCCGTGGTCGCGGTACCGGCCGAAGCGGTCGTCGACGTCGTGCTGGACTGTGCCGCGAAGGGCGTGCGTGGTCTGGTCGTGGTCTCCAGCGGTTTCGCCGAGGTGGGCGCCGAAGGGCGCCGGCGGCAACGACGGCTGGTCGGGCTGGCGCGCTCGTACGGGATGCGCGTGATCGGGCCGAACGCGCTGGGCGTGATCAACACGGCGCCCGGGGTCTCGCTCAACGCGACGCTGTCGCCGCTGATGCCGAGCCCTGGGCGGGTGGCGTTCTTCTGCCAGTCGGGCGCTCTGGGAGTCTCGATCCTGGCTGACATGGTCGGACGTGGGCTGGGGCTGTCGAGCTTCGTCTCCGCTGGGAACCGGGCCGATGTCTCGGGCAACGACCTGATGCAGTACTGGTACTCCGACGAGTCCACCGAGGTCGTGCTGCTCTACCTGGAGTCGCTGGGCAATCCCCGGAAGTTCAGCCGGGTCGCGCGGCGGCTCGCGCGGCGTAAGCCGGTGATCGCGCTGAAGTCCGGGCGGGCGACGCAGGGTGTGCCGCTCGGGCACACCGTCCGGCGGAGCCATTTGCCGGCGGCAACGGTCGACTCGCTGTTCCGGCAGAGCGGGCTGATCGGGGTGGACACCACCGGCGAGCTGTTCGACGTCGCGCAGCTGGTCGCGCACCAGCCGTTGCCGAAGGGACGCCGGGTCGCGATCGTCAGCAACTCGGACGCACTGACGCTGCTGGCGCTCGACACGATGGCGGCCTGCGGCCTGGACGTCGCGGGGGAGCCGTACACGTTGAGCGCGGACGCGAGCGCGGCGGACTTCGGCGAGGCGCTGAACTCGGTCTTCACCGACGACGAGGTGCACTCGGTCGTGGTGATCTTCACGCCGCCGGTCCAGTCGAACGTCGCCGAGGTCGCGCAGGTGCTTGCCGCTGCCGCGGCGGGGTCGGACAAGCCGGTGGTGTCGACGTTCCTGGCTTCGCGGAGCGTGCCGGAGCAGCTGCGGGTTCCGGACGAGCACGGCGGTGGCGCGGCGCGTGGGTCGATTCCGTCGTTCCTGTCACCGCAGTACGCGGTGGGGGCGCTGGCGAAGGCGACCCAGTACGCCGAGTGGCGGCGACGGGCGGACGACCAGATTCCGACCGTGCCCGACATCGACTCGGCGGGGGCCGAGGACTTCGTCGCGGAGTTCCTGCAGCGGCACCCGGCGGGGGCGGACCTGGACGACGCGGATCGGCAGCGGCTGCTGAGCTTCTACGACATCAGCGTGCTGCCCGCGTTCCCGGTGCTGTCGGCCGACGAGGCGGTGGCCCGGGCCGCGGATCTAGGCTTCGAGGTGATCCTCAAGGCGACCGCGGAGCAGTGGCGGATGCGGCCGGACCTGGCCGACATCTGGCGGCACATCCACGACGAGGACGACATGCGCGAGGCGTGGGCGGAGATGACGAGCACCTTCGGGGTCGCGTCGGACCCGGCGCGGGCGCAGTTCGTCGTCCAGAAGATGGCGCCGCCGGGCGTGCCGGTGGTGATCTCGGCCCAGGAGGACGTTGCCTTCGGCCCGGTCGTGTCGTTCGGGCTGTCCGGGGTGGCGACCGACCTCCTGGGCGACCGCTCGTACCGGATGCCGCCGCTGACGACCGCTGATGCCGCGGAGATGGTCCGCGAGGTCCGGGCCGCGCCGCTGCTCTACGGCTACCGGGGGTCGGACCCGGTGGACATCGCCGCGATCGAGAACCTGCTGCACCGGGTGTCGCGTCTGACGTTGGAGCTGGAAGAAGTGGTCCGGCTGGATCTGAGGTCCGTGCTGGTCGCCGCGACCGGAGCGACGGTGCTGGACACGTCGATCCGGATCGCTCCGAACGAGAAGCCGCGCCAGGACATGCCGGCCCGCCGCCTGACATGACGGGCGGGGAATCGAGGTCGGCCGAGGCGAGCAGGTTGGCCGGGGCGTTCGGTCTGGGCGAGGCGACGGCGTTCACACGGGTCGCCCGGGGTGCGATGGGAGCGGTGTGGCGGCTCGAGACGCACACCGGTGTGTTCGCCGCGAAGGAAGCCTTCTGGCGGCCGCCTGAGGAAGAGCCGGTACGGATGGAGGTCGCCTTCCGGGCGGCCTGCGGGGTTCGCAGCCCGGACCCGCTGACGACGCCTTCCGGCCTGTACGTCGCCGACGGCTGGCGCCTGTACGAGTGGGTCGACGGCGTCGTACCGCCGCGTGACGACCTCGACGCGATGGCGTGGCTCGCCGAGCAGATGGCGGCGATCCACAATGCCGGGTGGACCGACGGGCCGACGCACGACTTCTACCACCGGGTCGACGTCGACTGGCCGGCGCTGGCCGCGCGCGCACCCGAGGTGACGGCGTCCGTGCCCAGGCTCATCGAGCTCACCGACCTGGTGAACTCGGCGAGCCTGGGCGAGCGGGTCCTGTGCCACCGGGACCTGACGCCGTCGAACATGCTGATCGGTGCCGACGGCCCGTACTTGGTTGACTGGGACAACGTCGGAACGTTGCCTCCGGCCCAGGAGCTCGGGTTCCTGCTGATCAACCAGCTCACCGACGAGCACGCCGTACGACGGATCGTCTCGGCGTACAGCAAGGCTGGAGGTCCTGGCCGGATCACCGGTCCCGACGGCTTCGCGACGGGGCTGGCGATCATGCTGAACTACCTGGACGTCCAGACGAACGACGCGCTCGATCCCGATCTCGCCGACGAGCACCGGGCGTTCGCCGCGAGCCAGATCGCCGGGCAGCTCGCGTCGCTGCCGGCGCCCGGCGTACTGGAGCGTGCGGCTCAGTTCGCCCGCGTGTAGATCCCGTCGGCCCGGTTCAGGTGCCCTTCGTCGACCAGGTGCCGCCGCAGGGTCGCGTGGTCGGCGTTCCAGGCCTGGAGGATCTCGTTGACCTCGCGCTCGGCGTACTGCCTGTCCGGCTCGAACGACCCGGCCAGGTACTCCAGCACGACCTTGAACTTCGCCGGCGCCGTCGGAAAGTGCGTCAGCCTCCCGTCACGGATGAACGCGCGCAGCACGTTGTCCCGCTCCGGATCGGCCGACAACGGCTCCCGCGCCGGCCGCCCCGTGCGTACGGCCTCTTTGAAAACCTCGACGTCGGCCCGCAATTCGTTGCCATCCGCAACAACCAGGTCGCTTTTGCCCAGCCGCTGCAACGCCTTGGCCACCGCCGCGGGCTCCAGCCCGGTCCGCTCCGCGACCTCCCCGGGAGTCCCGGCCCCCAGCACGAGCGCGGAGTACACCCGCAGACGAGACGGTTCGGCCAGGAGTCCACACAGTTGGTCGGCATTCATGCGATCCACGCTAGTGACCGCGGCAACCGAATTTCAGCGCCTCCGGGCGGCAGTGGACAGTGCCGAGGTGAACGACATGTTGTCGTCGGCGTTGAGCGTCACGCCCGGCGGCACGATCTCGTCGATGCGGTCGAGCACCTCGGTGGAGAGCGCGATCTCGGCCGCCGGCAGCTGCGACTCCAGGTGCTCGAGCGTGCGCGGCCCGATGATCGCCGAGGTCACCGCCGGATGCCGTACGACGAACGCGATCGCCAACTCGATCAGTGTCGTCCCCGCCTCCTCGGCGAGCTTCGCGAGCGCGTCCGCGGCCGCGAGCTTGCGCTGGTTGACCTCCAACCCGAGGTCGAACCGCGCCGGGAACCGCCCGGCCCGCCCCGACTCCGGCTTCTCCGCGTCGATCCGGTACCCACCGGTCAGCCAGCCCATCGCGAGCGGGCTGTAGGTGAGCACGCCCATCCCGTACCGCTGGGCGGTCGGCAGGACGTCGTACTCGATCGCCCGAGCGAGGATCGAGTACGGCGGCTGCTCGGTGCGAAAGCGCTCTCGGCCGCGCCGCTCGGCGGTCCACTGCGCCTCGACGATCTCCGACGCCGGGACGGTCGAGGCGCCGAACGCGCGGATCTTGCCCTGCGCCGTCAGGTCGGACAGCGCGCCGAGCGTCTCGTCGATGTCGACGGTCGGGTCGAGGCGGTGGATCTGGTACAGGTCGATCCAGTCGGTCCCGAGCCGCCGCAGCGACCGCTCGACCGACTCGACGATCCAGCGCCGCGACGCGCCCCGGTGGTTGGGGTCGTCGTCGAACGGCAGCCCGACCTTGGTCGCCAGCACGACGTCGTCGCGCCGGCCGGCGAGCGCCTTGCCGACGATCTCCTCCGACTCACCGGCCGAGTAGACGTCGGCGGTGTCGACGAAGTTGATCCCGGCGTCGAGCGCGCGGTGAACGATCCGGACCGACGCGTCGTGATCCGGGTTGCCGGCGCCGCCGAACATCATCGCGCCGAGGCAGAGCTCGCTGACGGTGATGCCGGTGCGTCCGAGTGGGCGGTAGTCCATGAGGTGTCCGTTCCTGGTGAGGTACTCTCCGACCATGACCGGAGAGGCTATCCACTTAGACAGTAACGGACAGGCTATCCACTTACAAGGAGAGTCTGCACCGGAGGCTGCCCAGGCGTCTGGCAAGCGTGCTGATGCACGTCGGAACAGAGACAAGATCCTTGCCGCCGCCCGTCAGGCGTTCAGTGAAGGCGGGGAGACGTCGATGGCCGAGATCTCCCGCCGCGCCGGCGTCGGCATGGCGACGCTCTACCGCAACTTCCCCGGCCGCCGCGAACTGCTCGAAGCCGTGTACGCCGACGAGGTCACCGCTCTGTCCGAGGCCGCTCGGGTCGCCACGGGGGAGACTCCCGGCGCTGCCCTGCGGACCTGGCTCCTGCACTTCTCCCACTTCGTCACCGCCAAGCGCGAGGTCGCCACCGAGCTGCTCACCCAGCTGGGCACCGACAAAGCAGTCTTCGGCGAAGGCCGAGCCGCCGGCCTCGCCGCGGGCCGCCCGCTGCTGGCGGCAGCCCAGCAGTCCGGCGAGGTCCGAGACGACCTGACCCTCGAGCAGGTCTTCGACATGGTCGTCGCCATCGCCAGGATCAACGCCGACACCGACTACGTAGCCCCCATCCTGCACACCGCCCTCGACGGCCTGCTCACGCCGCCCGCCGACTGACGCTGTCGCCCGTTCCCCGCCTTGCGGCTGGGGCCATCGTCTGCCTCCCGGCCACGCCGGCTGCGTGCTATGACAGAGGCATGCAGCCAGGTCCGCACAACGCGATCACCGATGTTCCCGGCGTACTGGTCGGCCAGGTCGAGCGCACCGACGCGCCGTACCTGACCGGCACGACGGTCGTCTACTTCCCCGGTACGGCGGTCGCCGGCGTCGACGTCCGCGGCGGCGCCCCCGGCACCCGCGAGACCGACCTGCTCGACCCGGTCAACGCCAATCCCGGCGTCAACGCGATCGTCCTGTCCGGCGGCAGCGCCTACGGCCTCGACACGGCGGCCGGCGTGATGGCGTGGCTGGAGGAGCGCGGCGAGGGCGTCCGAGTCGGCGCGGGCGAGCACGACGTGGTCCCCATCGTCCCCACCGCCGTCATCTTCGACCTGGCCCGAGGCGGCGACTTCAAAGCCCGCCCCACCGCCGACTGGGGCCGCGACGCCATCACCGCCGCCACCACCGATCCCGTTGCCCAAGGCAACCATGGAGCCGGTGCGGGAGCCCGCGTAGGCGGCCTCAAAGGCGGCACCGGCACAGCCAGCGTCCGCCTCCCCGACGGTACGACGGTCGCTGCCCTGGCCATCGTCAACGCCGCAGGCTCAGCAGTAGCCCCCACCGGCCGTCTCTACGGCGACTCATCCGCACTCGCCGACGAGTTCGGCGTACTCAACACACCCACCGAAC
Source organism: Kribbella sp. DT2 (assembly GCF_049844575.1). Taxonomy (NCBI): domain Bacteria; kingdom Bacillati; phylum Actinomycetota; class Actinomycetes; order Propionibacteriales; family Kribbellaceae; genus Kribbella; species Kribbella sp. DT2. The sequence goes on from NZ_JBNCLH010000002.1 coordinate 977,024, forward strand.
CCCCGCCCGCCCCACCCACCGGTCCCATCCCCGGCATGAACACGGTCATCGCCGTCATTGCCACCGACGCCCCGCTCGACAAGGCGGCCGCCAAGCGCCTCGCGATGATCGCCCACGACGGCCTCGCCCGAGCCATCGACCCCGTCCATACCCTCGTCGACGGCGACTCCATCTTCGGCGTCTCCACCGCCCCCAAGGACACCCAGCGCCTGAGCGTCACCGACCCCACCGCCCTGCTCCGACTGGAAACCCTCTTCGCCGCCGGCGCCCGCTGCCTTACCCGCGCCATCACCCACGGCGTACTGGCCGCCGAGTCGGTCAACTCCCCAGCCGGCCGCCTCTCCAGCTACCGCGACACCTACCCGTCAGCCTTCGAGAGCTGACTTGTCAGTCCACCTCGATCCGAATCGCCGCGGGACGCTCCGGCCACTCAAGAGGCTCCATCCGCAGCGCGCTGCCTGCGTCCCACTCGCTGACCACACCACGCGCCGGGTCGTAGGCGGTGCCCTCGGTGGCGACGTGCTGCCTTACCGGTGTCAGTGGTAGGCGAAGTAGCGGTCCCACCAGGTGGGGCCGGGTGGGGTGAAGGGGCCTAGATCGGTGGGTCCGTCGTACGGGTACTGCAGGACCTCCTCCGGCATCGGGACGTAGCCCAGGCTGATCAGCGTCTGCTCGACCTTGTGGACGTCGGTCGGGTCGACCTTGCCCGCAGAACGGGCGTCCTGGATGCCGAAGAAGGCGCCGGGGGCCTCGGCGGCGATCATGGAGAGCGGTGTGAACTTGCTCAGTTGGACGACGATCTGTGTGCCGCACACCGTGGCAGCTGCCGGTACGGCTACTCGGCCGAACTCGGAGGCGTCTTCGAAGTCGCGGTCGGTCTCGCACCGGGTGTTGAAGTGCGAGTTCAGTTGTTCGGCCAGTTGACCGAAGGAGATCGCCGCCTGCTTGCGGTTGAAGCCGGCCGGTGACTCGAGCCGCACAGGATCGTCCAGCCGGCGGAGCAGCTCCATCAGGCCCAGGTCCGCCGGGAGGCTTCCCACGGTCACCGTGCCGGTGAAGGTGGTCTCGATGAGTCTGCGGTCGGCGGGGGAGTAGATCCAGAACTCGGGGAAGGTCTCGACGATCGCTGGGAGGTGAACGGCGGCGGCTGCGAGGGTGAGGCTCACCGACGGTACGGCGAGGCTGCTCCACAGGAAGATCAGCTCGGTCGCGTCCGGCAGGTCCTGGGCCAGGTCGGTGGTTCCGGTGACGGCGGTGCGGAGTACCTGGCTGTCTGGAACCTCTTGCCAGTTGATCGTCGCGTCGGGGTTGCGGGGGAAGCGCGCGATGCTTTGTCCTTCGAGCGCGAGGTGATCGAGGAGCGGCAGGAGCTCGACCCCGGGCCGGCCGGACCACACCCCAGGGCTGGTCAGCGTGATCATGGCGCCGGGGAGGAGGTCGGGCCTCGTGCCGTAGCGGCCTTCGATCGTCACGGGGATCAGGCTAGGCGGTCGAACGGCTACGGCGGCGTACGACCTGGGGACTACGCGCGCGCACTCGTGGACGGCCTAAAGGCGACTGGGGAACAGGTCCTCGGGCCGACGTAACCGGAAGGCAGCGCCGCGAGGGTTGAGGTATGACTCAGCCCAGTCCTCAGATGATGCAGGTGCCCCCTTCGAACCAGCCGGCGTTGGCCGGGTGGGGGTTGGTGAAGTACTACGGAGAAGTAGTGGGACTGGCGGGGGTGGATGTTGCCGTCAGGCCGGGGGAGGCGCTGGCGGTGATGGGGCCCAGCGGGAACGGGAAGACGACGTTGCTGCACGTGCTGGCGGGGATCTTGACGCCGGATCAAGGCGAAGTGTGGCTGGGCGGTGAGCGGGTTGATCAGCTCAACGACTCGCAGCGGACCGTGCTGCGCAGGAGGCGGCTCGGGTTCGTGTTTCAGGACAACCAGTTGCTGGCGGAGTTGCCGGCGGACGAGAACGTCGCGTTGCCGTTGATGGTGGACGGGGTGTCCCGAAGGGAAGCTGTCGGCCGGGCGCGGGCGATGCTGGCTCAGGTGGGACTGGCCAACGAGGCAGGCCGCAGGCCGGGGGAGCTGTCCGGCGGACAGGCTCAGCGGGTCGCGATCGCGCGGGCGTTGGTGGGCGAGCCGCAGGCGGTGTTCGCGGACGAACCCACGGGCGCGCTCGACGCGGCGACCGGTGCGCAGGTGATCGACCTGCTGGTGGGGGCGGCGACTCACAGGGGCGCGGCCGTGGTGGTCGTGACGCACGACGACGCGGTCGCCGCGCGCTGCCACCGCGTCGTACGGATCGTGGACAGCCGGGTGAGTGAGCGATGAGTCCGATGACCGATCTCGGGCTGCGGTTCGTGCGCAGACCCGGGCCGGGCGGACGCGCGGCCAACCTCGCCGCGTTCGGCGCGACCGCGGTGGTCGCGCTCCTGGTCACCTTCCTGATCGCGGGCACCCTCGGACTGAGCCACCGGTCCGACCGGATCGGCTGGCGCGTCACCGACGACGGTGACGCCCGTACGGCGGTCGGCGTGACCAACAGCGTCGAGGACATGGCCGCGGGCAAGCCCGTCACCCGCATCGACCTCGCCGTCACCGACGACCAGCGCAACGCACAACTCCCGGCGCCGCCCGGTCTGCCGCACGCGCCGAAGCCGGGCGAGGTCTTCGTGTCGCCCGCGCTCGCCAAGCTCTGGGGCTCCGGCGATCTCGCCAAGCGCTACAAGGTCGACCAGCCGACCGGCACCATCTCCAGTGCCGGGCTCTCCTCGCCCGACGAACTGGTCGCGATCCGCGGCCTCGCACCGAACACCCCAGGCCTGCAGGCCGACGACCATCCCAACTACCTGACCAGCTGGAACGGTACGGCGATCGACAGCCGGATCGGCATGCTGCTCATCTTCGTTGCCTTCGGCATCGCACTGGTCCTGTTCCCGCTGCTCAGCCTGGTCGGCCAGGCAGCCGGCGTCGCCGCCAAGCGCCGCGAGCACCGGCTCGCCGCCCTCCGGCTCGCCGGAGCGACCCGCGGCCAGGTCCTGCTGCTCAGCGCGGTCGAGCAGGCCGTGCTCGCGTTCTTCGGCGCCGTGACCGGTGTGATCGCCTACACCGCACTCAGCCCGCTGATCGCGCGGATCCCGATCGGCGGCGGCCACTGGTACCTCCAGGACCTGACCGTCAGCTGGTGGATCGTCCTGGTGGTGCTGGCCGCCGTACCGCTGCTGTCGGTGCTCAGCGCAATGATCGGCCTCGGCCGCGTCAGCATCACCCCGCTCGGTGTCGTCCGCGGTCAGACCCGCAAGGGCATCAGCGCCCTGCGCCTCGGCCTGCTCGTCATCGGCCCGGTGATGCTGGCCGTGCTCGGCATGGGCGGCGCCATCCTGGCGCTGCTGATCGCCGTCGGCGTCGCCGCGCTCGCAGTACGCGTTGTCGGTCCGTTCGCCGTCCAGGTGATCGGCCGCATGCTCGCCAACGCGGCGAACGGTCCGGTCGCGCTGCTGGCTGGCCGACGCCTGGCCGACGACCCAAAGGCCGCGTTCCGCCCCGTCGCTGCATTGGTGCTGAGCGGATTCGTGACCGGTTTCCTCGCGCTCTTCATGCCGTACGGCGCAACGCAGGACGGGACTGATGCCGCGTTCGAGCTCCGCACCACCCAAGCCCAGGTCGTCGTCCAGGACGCCAGGGCCCGGCTCGCCGCGGCCGGGCTCAAGGGCGAGGTGACGGCCGCGGACCGGACGGTCGAGATCGTCGTCGCGACCGGGGACCGGGAGACGGCACGGACTGTCCTGTACGACGTCGTCCCGGGATCGGTGCCGCTCACCGCGGCCGAGAAAGACGACCAGGAAGCCGGCACGTACCTCGAAATGCGCCTCGGCGTCGCACTCCTGCTCGGCCTGGTCTTCGTCACGGGAGCGGCGTCGACCGCCGCCGGAGCAGTCGGTACGGCGCTCGACCAGTCCGGCCCGGCCAAGGCGCTGCGCCGATCGGGAGTGCCGCTCAAGGTGATCGAGCGGTCGGCACGAGTGGCGGCCGTCGTACCGGTGATCGGTGTCGGGCTACCGGTGGTCGGCTTCGGAGCCATGTGCGGTCTGCTGCTGAGCGGTGGCCACGTGATGACCGAGGGCAGTTCCGGTGTCCTGCTGCTCGTCGGGCAGGTGGTGGTCGGAGTGGTTCTGGTCGCGGTGGCCGGTGCGGCCGGCGCTCCCGTACTGCGCAAGGCCAGCGCCGGCTAGACCCGGACCGCTGGGCCCGTCCGCGTGCCGCAACACGCGGCGGGCAAGCGGCGTCCCGAGGACTGGGACAGGACCCTGGTCCGGCGCATGCAAGGATGTGGGCATGCGTGACCTGAATGCGCCGGTCCCGGAGCTCACGGACGCCTCTGCCGCTCTGCGCGAGGCGATCGACCGGTGCGGCTACTACCCCGACGTCGTGACGGACTCTCTCGCGATCGCCATCGCGAACGAACCGATCCGGGCGTTCGTCCTCCAGCACGAACCGACCTTCGACCGTGACGAGGTCCGCCGGCACATCACGATCCTGGCGCTCACCCCGACCCGGCTGATCGTCGGGCACACCGACGAGCACGCGGCCGACGACCTGATCCGGGCGCCGTACGCGTCGACCTCGACCGAGGCGATCCCGCTCAACCGGGTGAACGCGGTCGTGGTGAACCGCGTCGTGCCGAACCCGTCGGCGTACGCCTCGACCAAGGCCGACCCGGTCTCGGCCGGCGGTGAGGTCGTGCTGACGATCGGCTGGGGCATGGTGAACCGGATCGACCTCGAGCCCGCCGTCTGCGCCGACCCGAGCTGCGAGGCCGACCACGGCTACACCGGGTCCGTTGCCGCCGACGACATCTCGCTGCGGATCAGCGCGGCCGCCGACGGCCCGGCCGGGATCCAGCAGGTGCTCGACTTCGCTGCCGCACTGTCCTTCGCGACCACGAAGTAGTCACCCGTGCCCGATCCGACGCCGACACTGCCCGCGTACGGCGGTGGGTCGCTCGCCGACGTCCTGCCCTCGGTCGCCGGGGCGCTGGCGGTCCCGGGCGAGCACAACCTGCTCGAGCTTCCCGAGTCCAAGCGGTACGCCGTACTGCTGCTGGACGGCCTCGGCTGGAACCTGCTGCGCCGCAATCCCGAGCAGGCGCCCTATCTGAGCTCGTTGACGGCGAGAGCGCTGACGGCCGGCGTACCGTCGACGACAGCGGTGAGCCTGACCAGCCTCGGCACGGGTCTTCCACCGGGGGCGCACGGGATCGTCGGCTACTCGTCGATCGTGCCGGACACCGGTGCCCTACTGAACGCGCTCGCCTGGGACGCGCCGGTCGATCCGCGGCGCTGGCAGCCGCACCCGACCGTGTTCGAGCGGGTCGCCGCCGCAGGTGTCGCAACGCGGAACGTCAGCAAGGCGCGGTTCGACAAGTCGGGCCTGACTGCCGCGGCGTTCCGGGGGAGTGCGCATCGGGGCGCCGACACGATCGAGGACCGGCTCGACGCGACCAGGTTCGCGAGCCGCGAGGGCAGCTCGTCGCTGGTCTACGTGTACGACTCCCAGCTCGACTACACCGGTCACATGCAGGGCTGCGAGTCCTGGCAGTGGCGCAAGGAGCTGACCGCGGCCGACGCGTTCGCGCAGCGGGTGCGCTCGTCGCTGCCGCGGGACGCCGTACTGGTGGTTGTCGCCGACCACGGGATGGTCGACGTCGCGCCGGAGGACCGGATCGACCTGGACGCCGATCCGACGCTGACCGAGGGGCTGCGGCTGATCGGTGGGGAGTCGCGGTTCCGGCACCTGTACTGCATCCCGGGCGCTGAGCCGTACGTCGCGGAGCGCTACCGCGAACTGCTCGGAGACCGGGCGCTCGTGCTGTCGCGCGCGGAGGCGTCCGAGCGGGGATGGTTCGGTCCGGTCGAGGAGCGGGTCGCGCCCCGGATCGGGGACGTCGTGGTCGCGTCGCTGGGCCCGGTCGCGCTGGTCGCGGGGACGCGCTTCCCGCAGGAGGCCGGGCTGATCGGCGTGCACGGCTCGCTGACCGAGGACGAGATGATGATCCCCCTCCTGGTCGACGCCGGCTAGAAGCTCCAGACGTTCCAGAAGAACGTCGAGGTCGCGTCGCGGCCGCCGCCGTCCTGGGCCCGGACGCTCACCTTGTAGCGGCCCGGGCCCGGCGTCAGGACGCCGGTGATCCAGCCGCGTTCCGGGTTGATCTTCAGGCCCGGCGGCAGGCCGGTCGCGGTGTAGCCGATCTCGCCCTTGCTGCTGAGACCCTTGATCAGCAACGGTACGGCGGGCAGCCCGCCGATCCCGAGCTGCTCACCCGGCCTGGTGATCGTCACGCCGGTCGTCGGCGTCTTCGTCGAGGCGCCGACCGCCTCGGCCGCGTCGACCAAGCCTTCGCCGTAGTACGAGTTGACCGCCTCCGAGCCGGTGCACTCGCCGCCGGACGTGGCCGGGCAGGTGAGGTCGTTGGCCTGGGCCTTGAGCCGTTCGCGGACCTGCTCGGGGTTCAGCTTCGGGTTCGCGCTGCGCAGCAGAGCGGCGACGCCGGCGACGTGCGGCGACGCCATCGACGTACCGTCCATGCCCTGGTAGCCGCCGCCCGGGACGGTCGAGTAGACGTCCTCGCCGGGCGCCGCGACGGTGATCTTGCCGGTGCCGTAGTTGGAGAAGCTCGATTTCACGCTGCCGCCGTCGACGGAGGCGGTCACGATCATGTTCGGCAGCTCGGTCGGCAGGCTGATGCAGTCGTCGGTGATGGTGCGTTCGGCCGGGGTCGAGTCGTTCGGGCTGGTGTCGTCGGTGGACTTGGAGGCCAGGTTGTACTTCTCGTTGCCGGCCGCGGCGACGTTGACGACGCCCTTGCTGTCGGCGTACGCGACCGAACGCCGTACCGCTTCGGCGATCGCGTCCTGGTCGGGGTCGTTCGGGCAGGTGAACAGCCACGGGTCGGTGTAGTAGCTGTTGTTGGTGACCGAGACGCCCTTGTCGGCGGCGAACACGAACGCGCAGACCGTGTTCTCCGGGAAGAACAGGTTCTGCCCGCCGGTCTCGGCGACACGGATCGAGGAGACCCGGACACCGGGTGCGACACCGACCATGCCCTTGCCGTCCTTGGCCGCGGCGATCGTGCCGGCCACGTGCGTGCCGTGCGAGGCGACCGGGCGCCAGGCGCCGGGACGGGCGTCGACCTTGCCGTAGGCGCAGGACGCCGAGCGGGCCGGGTCGAAGTTCGCCTTCAGGTCCGGGTGCTGGTCGTCGACGCCGGTGTCCAGCACGCCGACCGTGATCGACTTCGAGCCCGGGTTGACCGCCCACGCCTTGTCCGCGCCGATCTGCTGCATGTCCGGGCGCGGGATCTCGGGCGACGCGTCCGGCGTCTCGACCGGTGCCGGCGGGAGCGCCGGGTTCGCGGCGTCGGCCGGGACGTCCGACGTACGGGTCGCTCCGACCTTCTGGACGCCGCTGACCCCGCGCAGCTTCGCGGGGAAGTCCGCGGTGGACGAGTGCACGACCAGGACGCCGATCCCGTCGTACGCCGCGAAGACGGTGCCGCCGTTGCCCGTGATCGCCGACGTCACCGCGGCCGTCTGCTTCGGAGCGGTCAGCACGAAGTAGGCACGCAGCCCCGCCTCGGCCCGGCCCGGTACGGCGGCGGCGGCCGGCCCAGGAACGGTGGCCGGCGTCAGGATCAGGGCGAAGGAAAGGGCGAACAGCAGGGCTTTGCGCACGACCCAGTAGAACCTGGCGAGGGTGCAGAACAAAAGCCGACGCCCCCGGCGTTACTGACCCGCAAGCGACTTTGGCAGGGTGCCCGTGGCCGCCGACGAGCGGATACCGGATTCCGTAGAGTGACCCTGTGGAACCACGGATGTTCGCAGCTCGGCGACTTGGGGGCAGGGATGGTCTGGCAGCCGCTGGCTAGGTGGTCGCAACGGCGCAGCCGGAAGAAGGCGGAACGGGGCCGGCTGAAGGAGGAGGCGGAGCGCAACCGTCTGCGCCGCCAAGAGGAACTGCGGGCCTCGGCCAAGGCGGCCGTCGAAGCCCGCGCCCGCGCCGAGGACCCAGACAACGCAACCGTGAACGAGTTGGTGCGGATCGGGCTTGCCGGCGGATTCCTGGACGGAGGTCCCGGTCAGGAACGCACCCGGGAGCTGGGGCGGATGCTGGACAGCGTGGGTGGTATCGAGGAGATGCGTGCCTTCCATCGCGAAGTCGCGAGCCGGCTGCCGGACCCCGCCGGCCCTCGCGAGCTCGAACGTGCCTGGGACCACATCGGAAAATGGTGGGGCTGACCTGACAGCGGTGCAGAACGAAAGCCGACGCCCCCCGGCGTCACTGACCCGCAAGTGACTTTGGCAGGATGGGCGCCCGTGGCTGAGCTGCTCTACTTCACCGGGACCATGGACTGTGGCAAGTCCACGCTCGCGCTGCAGATGGATCACAACCACCGAGCACGCGGCCGGCTGGGCAGGATCTTCACCAGTCACGACCGGGCCGGTGAGTCCGTGCTCTCCTCGCGGCTCGGGCTGGCGGCCGAGGCGATCGAGGTGCGTCCGGACTTCGACTTCTGGGAGTACGTCGTCGGTGAGCTGACCCACGGCGGCCGGATCGACTACGCGGTCTGCGACGAGGCGCAGTTCTACCAGCCCGAGCAGGTCGAGCAGCTGGCCCGGATGGTCGACGAGCTGCAGATCGACGTCTTCTGCTTCGGCATCCTGACCGACTTCCGGGCCCGGATGTTCCCCGGTTCGGCGCGGCTGGTCGAGCTGGCCGACCGGATGGAGCTGCTCCAGGTCGAGGCGCTGTGCTGGTGCGGCGAGCGCGCGACCCACAACGCGCGGACGATCGGCGGTGAGATGGTCACCGAGGGCGAGCAGCTGGTCGTCGGCGACATCGAGCAGGATGACCGCGAGGTCGCGTACGAAGTACTCTGCCGACGGCACCACCGGCGCCGGCTGACCACGGCGCGGGCCCGGGCCACGCTGTCTCCCGAGGTTCTCCCGTTCGGAGGTGCTGCATCATGAGCCCGTTGATCACCGCGGCCGAGCTGCGCGACGCGTCTGCCGTTGTCGTGCTGGACGCGACGTGGAACCTGATGGGCCCACCCGGGCGTGAGGCGTACGACGCCGGGCACGTTCCTGGTGCGCACTTCGTGGACCTGGACACGGAGCTGGCCGGTCCGCCCGGCGAGGGCGGGCGGCATCCGTTGCCTGACGCAAGTGTCGTGACTGAGCTGCTGCGGCGTACTGGCATCGACGCGGGCTCCGAGGTGGTCGTGTACGACGCGGCGAACTCGATGGCGGCCGCGCGGGCGCGATTCGTGCTGCGGTACTACGGGGTGGAGAACGTGCGGGTCCTCGACGGGGGTTTTGCGGCGTGGAAGGCCGCCGGGGGAGAGGCCAGTACGACGGCGCCGGCTGATGTTGAGAGTGCGTTCGAGGCTGTTCCTGGAAGTCTTCGAGTACTTGATGCAGAGGGTGCCGCGGAGATTGCCTCCCAGGGCGTACTGCTTGATGCCCGCGCACCTGAGCGGTTCGCGGGTGAGGTCGAGCCGATGGACAAGGTCGCCGGGCACATCCCGGGTGCGGTGAACGCGCCGACCACCGGGAACGTCTCGGCCGACGGGCGCTTCCTGCCGGCCGAGGAGCTGCGCGAGCGGTTCGCGGCGCTGGGGGCCGACGGGTCGCAGCCCGTTGGTGCGTACTGCGGGTCCGGTGTGACCGCGGCGCACGAGGCGCTGGCGCTGGAGGTCGCCGGGGTGGAGGTTCCGGTGTACGTCGGCTCGTGGTCCGAGTGGATCACCGACCCGAACCGCCCGGTCGCCACCGGCCGCGACTGACTCTCGCGGCCGCCCGCGACGACCGCGGTTCGCCCTTCGACCACGGTGGTAATCCCCGGCCGAGTCCTTGACTTGCCCGGGCCGCACCTTCAGGCTCGGGAGAAATCGATTTCCCATCCGCCCCTGGAGGAGTCGCCATGGACCGCAGGACGTTTCTGAAAGCCGCCGCCGGTGCCGGCGCGCTGGCCGCCGTACCGGGTGTTGCCCACGCCGGGCCCCAGGCTGTCACCACCGGGAAGGTCGCCGATCTGACCGGACCGGGGCTGACCGACCGGTTCCGGATGGCGGCCACCGACCTGGGGATCCCGGCGCGAACGCCGGACGGGCGGATGCTGTTCGTGTTCGGCGACACCTTCGAGGAGGCGCGCGTCGGCGGCGGCTGGTGGCGCTCGCCGGTCGCGTTGTGGTCGACGACGACCGACCTGAGCAGCGGCGTGCGGTGGTCGGGTGCGGTCGGCGGCGCGGCGGCGCAGCAGCTGTGGGACTACCAGCACGACAACCCGACGTTCTCGACCGTGCTGCCGTCGGACGTGATCACGATCGGCGGCTCGATGTACCTGCACGTGATGGTGAACAAGGGTCTCGGCAACGTCGTCTGGACCGAGATCTGGCGCAGCGACAACTCGGGCGCGAGCTGGTACCACACCGGCGCGAAGTTCGACGCGAACCTCGACGGCGGGATGTTCCAGTGCCTGACCTGGGGGCTCGGCAGCGACGGGTACGTGTACGTCTACTCGACCGGCTTCCAGCGCAACAAGCCGATCATCCTGAAGCGCGTCCGCAGCGACCAGGTCGCCAACCCGGCGGCGTACGAGCCCTGGGGGTTCCGCGACGGCGTCTGGGCCTGGGGCAACCCGGCCACCCCGATCCTGACCGGCAGCTTCGGCGAGCTGTGCCTGCGCCCGCTCGGCGGCAAGTGGATCCTGACGTGGTTCAACGCCGGGGACTACCGCATCGACGGCATCATCATGGACACCCCCACGTCTGACCTGTACGCCGCCAACCGCCAGACCCTCGTCTACGGCGGCGCCTGGGGCCAGGAGGACGGCAACCACGTCGCCCAGCTCTACGGCGGCTACATCATCCCCGGCTCGACGCTGACCGACCTCCACCTGTCCGTCAGCCAGTGGAACACCGACGCCGGCTGGCCCTACCGAGCCATGCAGTTCCGCGTCCGCGGCTTCGGCTAGCAGAGGTCGAGCTCCGCTCCTGCCATGTGCAGGAGCGGAGGCCGGTTGGTGGAGAGCTGCTAGTACGGCAGTGCCACGTAGTCCGCGTTCGCGCCGGCGTTCGGGTCGTCGGCTACCTCTCGGGGGACGTCGCGGACGATCAGGCCGGCTTCGGTGGCGGCGGTGAGGGCGGCCTGGTCGTAGCGGGTCTTGCCCCAGATGTCGACCATGTACTTGCGGGTCTTCAGGTAGTCGACGTACCGGGTCATGTGGGCGTCGTCGACGCCGAGCGCGGCGAACAGGGCGATCCGGTCGCCGTCCTTGCTCGCGATGCGCCACTTCGGGTACTTGTCGTGCTCGTTCGGGAGCGGCGCCTTCGACTTCGGGAACCGCAGCAGCGTGCCGTTGCCGCTGTGGGTGGTGCGCAGGCTCCAGACCGCGACGTCGCCGACCCGCGTCCGCACGTAGACGTTGTCGCCGACGTTCAGGTCGGGGGTGTTGTGCGACTGGTGGCGCAGGTTCAGGCCGCCGGTGTGGCGGTAGTGGTCCTGCAGGTAGACACCGAACCGCAGGATCGTGTAGCGCCCGTTCCAGTCCGGGGCGTTCGGGTCGACCCGGTCGGCGTTGTCCTTGTGGAAGCCGCGCTGCACGCCGTTGACCGTGAACGCGCTGTCGCCGGTGTAGACGATCTTGTCCTCACCGAGGATCTGCCGGGCGATCTTCACGAAGTTGCCGTCGGTCAGCACCTCGCGCAGCCGCGGGTTGGCGAGCAGGTCGCCACCGAAGCTCTTCCGGGACCAGTGCGCGGCCTCGCGGAGCCGCTTGACGTCGCTGGGGGAGTAGACCCCGCGCACGATCGTCCAGCCGTTCTCCCAGAATCCGTTCACGTCGACGTCGTTCACCGCTGACATGTCCTACCCTTCGGTTCGCCGGGCCCCATCGCCCGGTCTACCTACTAAGTTGCCGACAAGGCCGAAAAGGTTGCGAACCTTTCCCCATCAATTGTCAGTATGCCGCCGCAGCGTCCCGTACGGCGTCGACGAAGGCCGCGATCGCCGGGTGCCCGGCCGCTCCGCCGCGGTAGGCCACGCTGGTCCGGCGCCGGATCGCGAGCGGAACGAGCGTCACCCCCTCAGGTGGTGATCCGGCCGCGAGCTGCGGGACGAGCGACACACCCTGCCCGGCCGCGACCAAGGCCAGTACGGCGTCGAAGTCGTCGGCGGTGTGCCGGATGCGCGGTGTGTACCCGGCGGATCGGCAGACGTGCAGCGTGACCGCGTGGCACGCCGTACCGGGTGTACCCGCGATCCACGGTGCCTTCTCCGCGTCGGCCACCGAGCGTTCGGCACCATGCACTGCCAGGAAGACCGTCTCGTCGAGCAGCGGCTGGGTCTCACCGGCCTCGACCGCGGGCATCACGTCGTAGTCGTTGACGAGGGCGACATCCAGGCGGCGCTCGCGCAGCTCGCGGGGAGCGGCGGCCGGGTCGAGCTCGGTGACGGTGAGCTCGAGGCGGGGATGCTCGCGGGCGAGGCGCACGAGCGTCGACGGAAGCAGTGCCCGTACGGCGGTGGGAAAGGCACCGATACGGAGCGGCCCGGTGAGGTCGGCGCTGGCCAGGTCGGCCTGAGCCTCTTCCAGGGCCGCAAGGATCTTCTCGGCGTGCTCGGCAAGCCTCGATCCGGCGGCGGTGAGCGTGACCCGGCGGCCGGTGCGTTCGAGCAGCCGGGTGCCGGCCTCGCGCTCCAGAGCGCTCAGCTGCTGGGAGACCGCGGACGGCGTGTAGGTGTGCGCGTGGGCGACGGCGGTGATCGTGCCGAGCTGGGCGAGATCGCGGAGCAGCCGCAGGCGGCGGACGTCGAGCATAAGGTCAGCTTAAGCGTCAGGTGAGAAAACCGAACTGGACCTTAGGGTCACTCCCGGACGAGGCTGGTCGGCATGAACCTCGCCGGCGTCCTCGTCCCGCTGATCACCCCGTTCGACCGCGAAGGAGCCGTCGCGGTCGACGCGCTGGAAGGACTGGCGCAACGGCTGCTGCGGGACGGCGCGAGCGGGCTGGTCGCGCTGGGGACCACCGGCGAGCCGGGGAGTCTGAGTGCGGCCGAGCAGCAGCAGGTCGTCGAGGTCGCGACGCGGGTGTGCCGCGCGCACGGCGCGACGTTGGTTGTCGGAGGCAACGGTGGTGACGCCCGGCTGAGTCTGGTGCCGCCGTTCGTCCGGCCGGGGGAGGCGGGGGTGCTGGAGTACTTCCGGCAGCTGGAGAGCCCGGTTCCGCTGGTGATCTACCACGTCCCGTACCGGACCGGTCAGGCGTTGAGCGCCGAGACGCTGCGCCGGATCGCCGAGCTGCCGAACGTTGCCGGGATCAAGTACGCCGCCGGCGGGATCGACGACGAGACGATGCTGTTCCTGAGCGGTGAGCTGCCGGACGACTTCGCCGTACTGGGTGGGGACGACCCGTTCATCGCGCCGATGCTCGCGCTGGGCGCGCACGGCGGGATCCTCGCCTCGGCGCACGTCGAGACCGGCAAGTTCGTCGCGATGGTCGACGCCTGGCGCGCCGGCGACGTGGCGACCGGCCGCAGGCTGGGGCGTGAGCTGGTGGGCCTGTCGAAGGCGTTGTTCGCCGAGCCCAACCCGACGGTGATCAAGGCCGTCCTGCACGCGCGCGGTGAGATTCCGACGGCCGGTGTACGGCTCCCGCTGCTTGCGGCGAAGATGGTGGAGCAGATGCCGGTGAGCTGAGAGGTGGTTGCGGTGGGCCAGTACGTCGAGGCCGGGGGAGTGCTGACCTACTTCGAGGTCGAGGGGGAAGGCGAACCCGTCATCCTCCTGCACGGCGGCGGTGTCAACGGCGAGACCTGGGTCGCCCAGCTCGACGCGCTGGCGCGGCAGTACACCGTGATCGTCCCCGAGCGACGCGGCCACGGCCGGACGCCGGACGTCGACGGCCCGGTCACGATGGAGCTGATGGCCGCCGATCTCGCCGCGTTCATCGAGCGGCTGGAGATCGGGCCGGCGCACGTGATCGGCTGGAGCGACGGCGGCAAGGTCGGCGCCTGGCTCGCGCTGGCCCGGCCGGAGCTCGTCCGCAAGCTCGTGCTGATCGGCGCCGAGCTCACGAGGGCCGGCCAGACGCCCGCGGCCGAGCAGCTGATGACCGACGAGGGCCTCGAGCAACTGGCGACGGCGTTCCGTGCGCAGTACGAGCCGCTGGCGCCGGACGGGCCGGGGCACTTCGACGTCGTGTTCGCGAAGCGGGCCGAGATGTGGCGCACGATGCCCGACCTCGACCTGGACGAGCTGGCCGGGCGGCTGACCATGCCGGTCCTGGTGATGCAGGGCGACGACGACGGCGTACGGATCGAGCACAGCCTGGAGATCGCGAAGGCGCTCCCCGACGCGCAGCTGGCCGTCGTACCGGGGGCTTCGCACGGGCTGCCGCTGGAGAAGCCGGGCATCGTGAACCAGCTGCTGCTCGAGTTCCTCGCCGAGGAGCAGGCGCGCAAGTTCATGCCGATGGGCGCCCTCGACCACTGATCTTCGCGATGTCGAACCGTGACCGAGCCAGCCGTTGATAAAGTAACACGCATGGTTTAACTTACTCGGAATTGGACCGATTGTGGCCCAGCCCACACCCCTGAACCGCCCGGTCGCGGGGTGCTCCGGAGACCTGAGGAGTTCCGATGACGAGAACGGCAAGGTGTGTCGCGACCCTGGCGTCCGCGGCCCTGCTGCTGACGGCGGCTGCCTGCGCGGACGGTACGACGCCCGCCGCCGACAGCAGCAGTGCTGTCGACCAGAACGCGCCGGTGACGATCACGGTGGGGAACAAGCCGAAGCCGGACAAGCCGGCCGACGTCGCGACGTTCGAGAAGAAGGTGAAGGAGTTCACCACCGCGAACCCCAACATCACCGTCAAGACGACCGAGACCGAGTGGGACGCGCAGACCTTCCAGGCCCAGGTGGCCGGTGGCTCGCTGCCGACCGTGATGAGCATCAGCTTCACCGAGCCGCTGAACATGATCCCGAACAAGCAGTTGCCCGACATCACCGACGAGCTGAAGCTGGTCGACCTGACCAAGGTGCTGAACCCCGAGACGCTGAAGATGGTCCAGGACGACCAGGGCCGGATCTACGGCGTGCCGATCGATGCTTTCTCGGTCGGGATCGCGTACAACCGCGCGCTGTTCAAGCAGGCCGGGCTGGATCCGGACAAGCCGCCGACCACCTGGGACGAGGTCCGGCAGTACGCGCAGCAGATCACCGAGAAGACCGGTAAGGCCGGCTACTCGCAGCTCACCAAGGACAACACGGGTGGCTGGATGCTCACCACGATGACCTACAGCATGGGTGGCACTGTCCAGAGCGACGACGGCAAGAAGAGCACCTTCAACGACGCACCGACCAAGAAGGCGCTCCAGGTGCTGAAGGACATGCGCTGGACGGACAACACCATGGGCACCAACTTCCTCTACAACCAGGAGGAGGTCCGGCAGGACTTCGCCGCGGGCAAGATCGGCATGGTGCTGCAGGCGCCCGACGCCTACGACATGAGCGTGAAGAACTTCGGGATGAAGCCGGCCGACTTCGGTGAGGGCGCGTTGCCGCAGGACGGTGGCCCGCACGGCACGCTGACCGGTGGTTCCATCAAGATGATCAACCCGAAGTCGACCTCGAACGAGATCGTCGCGGCGCTGAAGTGGATCAAGTTCTACGAGTTCGACAAGTACACCAACCAGGACGTGGCGGTCCAGAACGCCAAGGACTCGATCGCGGACAAGGGCTTCGTCGGGCGGCCGGGCATCACGCCGCTGAGCCAGGAGACCTACGACCAGTACAACGAGTGGCGCAAGCCGTACAACAACGTGCCGATCGACCAGTTCAAGGGCTACGTCGAGTCGACGAAGTCGCTCAAGCTGCTGGCGGAGCCGTCGAACAAGGCGCAGGAGGTCTACGCGCTGCTCGACCCGGTGGTCCAGCAGGTGCTGACCAAGAAGGACGCCGACATCGACAAGTTACTGGCCGACGCCGCTTCGAAGATCGACGCCCGCCTGGCGCGGTAGCCGACCATGGCCCTCCTCACTCGACCCGCTGACCAGTCCCGCCGGGGTGTCACCACCTGGTTCCGCTCCGGCGGACTGAGCAGCATCCTCTTCGCGCTGCCCCTGGTGCTGACGTTCCTGTACTTCTCCTGGGGCCCCATCGTGCGCGGGCTGGTGCTCAGCTTTCAGAAGAACAACCTCGTCACGGCCCCCGAATGGGTCGGATGGTCGAACTTCAGCTACGTGCTGACCGATCCGCAGCTCCCGCAGGCGACCCTCAACACCCTGTACTTCGCGGTGCTGGCGCTGATCTTCGGGTTCCCGGTGCCGTTGTTCCTGGCGGTGTTCATCAGCGAGCTGCGCAAGACCGGCTGGCTCTACAACGTGCTGTCGTACCTGCCGGCGGTGGTACCGCCGGTGGTCGCGATCCTGCTCTGGAAGATCTTCTACGACCCGGGCGCTTCCGGGCTCTTCAACACCTTCCTGGGCTGGTTCGGGCTCGGCCCGTACGCCTGGCTCAACTCGTCGAACCTGGCGATGCCGGCGATCGTGCTCGAGGCGACCTGGGCCGGCGCGGGCGCGACCGCGATCATCTACCTGGCGGCGCTGACCGGCGTACGGACCGAGCTGTACGAATCGGCCGAGCTGGACGGTGCCGGGATCTGGCGGCGGGTCTGGCACGTCACCATCCCGCAGATCCGCGGCATCATCTTGATCATGCTGCTGCTGCAGCTGATCGGCACCTTCCAGGTGTTCACCGAGCCGTTCCTGTTCACCGGCGGCGGTCCGGACAACGCGACCACCACGATCCTGCTGCTGATCTACCGCTACGCGTTCATCAACGGCGACTTCGGGGCCGCGACAGCCCTGAGCGTGCTGCTCGCGCTCGTCCTGTGCGTGCTCTCGGTCGTGTACCACTTCCTCACCCGGCGTTGGAGTACGACATGACGAGTCTCCCGATCACCGAACAGGTCGCCGCCGCAGGTGACGAGGCAACCCCGGTCAAGCGGCGCCGGCGCGGCCAGGTCGAGGCGCAGGAGCGCGGCATCATCTCGACCGCGGACCGCCAGCGGACACTGGTCCGGTTCGGGCTGCCGACGATCCAGGTGCTGCTGTTCGTCGGCGTGGTCGTCGCCGGCGTCGGGCCGTTGCTGTGGCTGCTCAAGTCCGGGTTGTCGACCAGCCAGGACATCTTGCAGGGTCCGCTGTCGTTGTGGCCGAGCGGCATCCAGTGGCACAACATTCCGAAGGCCTGGACCCAGGTGCAGATCGGCTCCTACCTGGGCAACACGGCGATCATCGCGATCGGGTCGCTGGTGACGACCCTGTTCGTCTGTACGACGGGCGCGTTCGTGCTGAGCGTGCTCCGCCCCAAGTGGGGACCGGTCATCACCGGACTGGTGCTGGCCACGCTGTTCCTGCCCGGCGTGATCTCGCTGGTCCCGCTGTACCTGACCATCCTGAAGATGCCCGTGTTCGGCTGGAACCTGCAGAACACGTTCTGGGCGGTGTGGCTGCCGCAGGCCGCGGGCGCGTTCAACATCCTGGTGATGAAGCGGTACTTCGACTCGATCCCGCGCGAGCTGATCGAGGCGGCGCGGATCGACGGCGCGAGCAACCTGCGGTTGTTCACGGCGCTGATCCTGCCGATGTCGAAGCCGATCCTCGGAGTGGTCTCGCTGCTCACGGTGATCGGTTCCTGGAAGGACTACCTGTGGCCACTGCTGGTGCTGCCGGATCCGAAGCTGCAACCGATCTCCGTGGCGCTGCCGCGGGTGGCCACCACCACGGAGCTCTCGCTGCAGATGAGCGCGATGTTCCTGGCGGTCCTGGTCCCGGTGGTGCTGTTCTTGATCTTCCAGAAGCAGTTCCTGAGAGGGGTCGGGATGTCCGGAGGGATCAAGGAGTGACTTCACCACTGAACGGGCGCCGGGTGCTGGTGACGGGCGCGGCCGGAAGAATCGGGTCCGTCACCACCCGGCACCTGAGCGAGCTGGGTGCGCTGGTCACGGCGCTCACGATCGTCGACGACCCGGAGCTCAAGGCCGACCGGGTCGTCATCGGCGACACGCGGTCGGAGGACGACGTTGCCGACGCGTTGACCGGCGTGGACCTGGTCGTGCACCTGGCCGCGCTGGCGCACCGCGACTCCGGTACGCCGTACGACGTCTACACCGGCAACGTGGTCTCGACCTTCAACGTGCTCGCCCAGGCGGGCGCGCTGGGGGTCAGGCGGGCTGTCGTTGCCAGCAGCATCAACGCGTACGGCGTACCGATGAACCATCACGACGTGCTGCCGGCGTACTACCCGCTGGACGAGAAGATCCCGTCCGACGTGGACGACTGGTACTCGCTGTCCAAGCAGAACGACGAGAACACCGCCCGGATGGCCTGGCGGCACTGGGGGACCGACATCGTGTCGCTGCGGTTCCCGCACGTGAACAACGCCGAGGTGCTGCGCCGGCAGTCCGACGGGTTCCGGACGAACCCGGCGGCCGGCGTCCGGGAGGCCTGGAGCTACCTGGACACCCGCGACGCGGCGTACGCGATCGAGCTCGGGCTGACCGTGCCGCTGTCCGGGCAGCACACGCTGTTCGTCGCGGCCGGTACGACGAACGCGCCGTTCGCGACCGACGACCTGCTGGACGCGTTCGCGCCCGGCGTCCCGAGGCTGCGGCGGTTCCCGGGCCGTGAGGTGCCGATGGACCTGACCGCCGCCCGGACCGTGCTCGGCTTCCAGGCCCAGTACGAGCTGGACCTGCCGATCGACCGACTGGAGACCTGAATGCCGCAGGAGACGCCCGCCACCTTCGCCCAGCCCTGGCCGGTCCGGGACGACATCCGGATCCGCGCGGTCCGGGCGATCGTGACGGCACCGCAGGGGATCCCCCTGGTGGTGGTCCGGATCGACACCACCGAGCCGGGCCTGTACGGGCTGGGCTGCGCGACCTTCACCCAGCGCTGGAAGGCGGTGCAGACCTTCGTCGACGAGCACCTGGCCCGGCTGCTGGTCGGCCGCTACCCCGGTGACATCGGGGACCTGACCCGCCTGGCCGGCTTCTCCGGCTACTGGCGGGGCGGCCCGGTGACCAACAACGCGATCTCCGGGATCGACCAGGCGCTGTGGGACATCGCCGGCAAACGCGCCGGGATGCCGGTGTACGAACTGCTCGGCGGCAAGGTCCGGGCCGCCGCCGACACCTACATCCATGCCAGCGGCATCACCATCGACCAGTGCCTCGAGCACGCCAAGGAACTGGTCGCGCAGGGCTGGCGACACATCCGGCTCCAGGTCTCCACGCCCGGTGGCGGCGGGTACGGCGCGCCGCGGCTGGCCACGCTGTACCCGGACTCGCCGTACCACAACGGCTGGTCGGCCCGGGACTACCTGCGGACCACGCCGGACCTCTTCGCCGCGGCCCGGCAGTCGTTGCCGGACAACATCGAGCTCCTGCACGACACCCACTCGCGGCTCACGCCGAAGGAAGCCGTGCTGCTGGCCCGCGCGCTGGAACCGTACCGGCTGTTCTTCCTCGAGGACGTGCTGGCGCCGGAGCACTGGGACCGGCTGCCCGAGGTCCGGGCCGCGTCGCCGGTGCCGCTGGCCGTCGGCGAGCTGACCACCTCGATGGGCGACGCCGTACGGCTGGTGCGTGACGGCGGTGTCGACTTCATCCGGTCGCACGTGTCCGACATCGGCGGTCTGACACCGGCGCGGAAGCTGGCCGACCTGGCCGAGCTGTGCGGGGTCAAGACCGCGTGGCACGGGCCGGGTGACACCTCGCCGATCGGTGCCGCGGCCAACGTTGCCCTCGACGTCAGCTCGGTGGCCTTCGGCATCCAGGAAGGACACCTCTACAACGACGCGACGCACGAGGTCTTCCCCGGCACGCTGCGGATCAAGGACGGCTGGCTGACGCCGAACGAGGCGCCCGGCTGGGGCATCGAGATCGACGAGGCCGCGGCCGCGCGCTACCCGGCGCAGCTGTCCGGGCACGACGAGTGGGCGGCCGGCGTACGGCGGATCGACGGGGCCCTGGAGGCTCCGTGAAGTTCTCCGTCTTCACCGCGTCGACACCCGACTGGACCCCGGCCGAGGCGGCCAAGACCCTGGCCGAGCAGGGCTGGCACGGGATCGAGTGGCGGATCACCGACCAGGACGCCGGCGGGTCCGGTTTCTGGTCGGGGAACCGGGCGACCTGGCCGCTGACCGGGCTGGAGGCCAGCCTGGACGAGATCGCGGCGGTCACCACCGGCGCCGGCCTGGAGTTCTCGGCGCTCGGCGGCTACGTGCCGCCGACGCGCCGGGCCGACGCCGAACGGATGCTCGCGGCAACGGCCACGCTCGGCGCCGGCCGGGTCCGGATCGCCGGGCTGAAGGTCGAGCCGGGCCAGACGTACCGGGAGGCGTTCGCGGCCTGCCGGGAGCACTGGGAGTGGGTCGAGGACAAGGCCCGCCAGTACGGCGTACAAGCGCTGGTCGAGCTGCACCACGAGACGCTGACGCCGAGCGCGTCGGCGGCCCGGCGGCTGCTCGAAGGGCTCGACCCGGCGTACGTCGGCGTGATCCACGACGTCGGGAACCTGGTGATCGAAGGCTGGGAGGATCACGGTCTGGACCTGCTGGGCGAGTACCTGGCCCACGTGCACGTGAAGAACTGCGCGTGGCACCTGGCCGCGGTGGAAAGCGACGGGACGCTGCGCTGGGAACCGAAATGGGTCCCGCTGCGCGAAGGCCGGGCGGCGCTGCCGGAATTGTTCGCCGGCCTGGCCGCGGCCGGTTACGACGGGTGGGTCGCGGTGGAGGATTTCTCCACCGTGCTGCCTTTGCCGGAAAGGACGCGGAACAATCTGGAATACCTCACCGGCCTCGCACGGGCGGCGGGGTACGATCTGCGCTGATCGTTGGGCCGGGTGCGGAAAGAAATCGACACCGACGGGGAAGACTGTGACAAGGGAGGTGGGCGATGGTCACGCCTGACAGTGACGCGGCGGTGCTGGACGAACCGACTCGTTCCGGCGCGAACCAGATCGACCTGGGCTCCTTCAACGAGGCCGTGATCATCGAGACGATCCGGGTGGCCGGCATCATCAGCCGGACCGAGATCTCCCGGCGGACCGGCCTGACCCAGCAGTCGGTGTCGCGGATCCTGCGCGTGCTGCTGCAGCAGGGCCTGCTGGTCGAGGAGGCGCAGGAACGCGCCGAACGCCTCGGCAAACCCCGTACGCCGGTGCGCCTGCGGTCGAACGCGGCGCACGCGGTCGGCATCCACATCGACCCCGAGCTGCTGACCGTCGCCGTGGTCGACCTCGACGGCGCGATCGTACGGCGCGAGACCGTCGACCTGGCCGCCGACCTGGATGCGCACCGGCTGGTCGACCTGGTCGCCGCCACCGTCACGGCCGCGATCAGCATCAGTCAGATCGACACCGCGTCGCTGCTCGGCGTCGGCGTCGCCGTACCGGGCCCGATCAACGCCGACGGCACGCTGCTCGACCTGCCGCTGCAGCCGGCCTGGCGCGGGCTCGAGATCCGGCAGCTGCTGCAGCAGAAGCTCAACCACCCGGTCCTGGTCGAGAAGGACGGTTCCGCGGCCGCGATCGGCGAACGCTGGATCGGCCGCTCGGCGCGGGCCCGCGACTTCGCCTACCTCTACCTCGGCACCGGCGTCGGCTCCGGGCTGATCCTGAACGGCTCGATCTACCGCGGCCTGACCGCGAACGCCGGCGAGTTCGGGCAGCTGGCCGCGCTGCGGATGGGGGAGTGGGACGGCCAGGGGGGCCCACGGATGATGGCCGAGTGCAACCCGACCGCCTCGCTGCCGGTGATCGCGGCCGGGTTCGGATATGTCGAGACCGACAAGTCCGCGAACGACGAGGCGAAACGCTACAAAGCGGTCTGCAAAGCCGCCGCCGAGGGCGACGAAGCGGCCCGCAAAGCGGTCACCCAGGTGGCCGAGGTGATTGCGCAGGGTGCGGTCGGGCTGGTCGATCTGCTGGATATCGACCTGATCGTTCTGGGCGGCCCGGCGTACGAAAAGGAAATCGCGGCGACGCTGATTTCCGAAATCGACCGGGCGGTGAATTCGTTCCCGATCGCGAAAGGCACCCGGACGGTCGCGGTGGAGGAGTCGATGCTGCAGACCGACGCGGCCGCGGTCGGCGCCGCGTCGACGATCTTCCACGACGCGTTCACGCCGCGGGTGGGCGGTTCGAGCCAGGCCCGGCGGCTGCCGAAGTAGAGCGGGGGCCGATCTAGGATGCCGGGGTGGATTCCTCTGCCCTCACCGTGTCCCTGACCGATACCGTTCAGCTTCGGCTGGTCCGTCCTGAGGACGGTGCTTCGTTCGTCGAGGCGCAGGAGCGCAGCCGCGAGCAGCTCGTGCCGTACGAGCCTCGGCGGCCGGCGGAGTGGTACGACGCGGGCTTTCACGCGGAGCGTTTTGCCGGGCTGCTGGAGAAGGACAACCTCGTGCCGTGGGTGCTGGCCGAGGAGGACCGGGTGATCGGTACGGCGACGCTGTCGAACATCGTGCACGGCGCTTGGCGCAACGGGGACATCGGGTACTGGGTGGATGTCGCCGAGACCGGGCGGGGACTGGCGACGGCGGCGCTCGAGGCGGTGTGCCGGCTGGCCGACGAGGTGCTGCTGCTGCACCGGATCGCGGCGAGCACGAACCACGACAACCTGCGGTCGCAGCGGGTGCTGGAGAAGTGCGGCTTCGAGCAGTACGGGTTCGCGCGGAACTACCTGCACATCAACGGTCAGTGGAGAGACAGCAACCTCTATCACCGCATCCTGAACGAACGAGAGCCGGGCGAGCCGCCGGCCTGAGGCCGGCGGCTCACCTTCCAATTACTGAGGAGGCAGGCCGACGCCGCGGGAGACCTCTACGTCGTCGTACTTGCCTTCCAGGACGTCGTTGAACTTGACCGGGCGCTGCAGGGTCGACGCGATGTAGACGGCCCGGACCGCGGCCAGGGCCTCGATGCCGTCCTGAACACCGATGCCCGGGGCCGTGCCGTTGCTGACGGCATCCAGGATGTCGGCGTACTGGCGGCTGTGGCCGTTCGTCGAGAGCTGCTGACTGCCGGCCTCGCTGGTCGTGTCCTGCTCGACCGGCAGGTCCTCCTTGTTGCCGTCGGCATTGAAGCGCCGCAGCACGTCGTCCTCGAGCTCGGCGCCACCTTCGGCACCGTGCACCGCGATCCGGGTCCGGCCGCCGGGGAACGCCGCCGTGGTCGCGTGCAGTGTGGCGACCGCGCCGTTCTCGAAGCTGAACGTGGCGACCAGGGTGTCCTCCACCTCGATCGCGTGGTGCGCCGCCCGGATCGCCTGGGCCTGGATGGTGACCGGCCGGCCCATGAACCACAGCAGCAGGTCGAGGGTGTGCACGCCCTGGTTCATCAGCGCGCCACCACCGTCCTGCGCCCAGGTCCCGCGCCAGCCGGCCGACGCGTAGTACTCGTCGCTGCGCCACCAGGCGACAGTGGCGACCGCCGACGTCAGCTGCCCGAAGCGCCCGGCGCGGATGGCCTCCGCGACGAACGCGCTGCCCGGGTCGAACCGGTGCTGGCTGATCACCGAGCAGACCACTCCGTGACCGGCCGCCCGCGCGGCCGCCGCACCGAGGCGCCGGCCCTTCGCGAGGTCGACGTCGAGCGGCTTCTCGATGACGACATGTTTTTTGTGCTCCAGTGCCTGCTCCGCGATCGTGACGTGCGTACCGCTCGGCACGCACACCGCGACCAGCGAGACGTCCGACCCGGCGATCGCCGCCTCCAGGTCGCCGTACACCTTCGGCTCCGGGTGCCCGGCCTCGGTCAGCCGGGCCGCCAGCGCCTGCGCCGCGGCCGGGTCCACGTCCACCAAGGCGGTGACCGTGGCGTCGGGCCGGGCACTGACGGTGTCGGCGTGGGTGCGTCCGATGATGCCGCAGCCCACGATCGCGACCTGGTGCGGCGTCGTCGAGTCAGCCATCTCGCTCCTTGCTGCTATTCGGTGGTGAAGTGCGCGGTCAGTACCTGGTCCGCGGTCACGGTGAAGGTGTACGACGCGTCGGTCGAGACCACCTCGCCGTTCACGGTCCAGTTCTGGAAAACGTTATCCGATGCGGGCGCCGCCGTCACGGTCACCTGCGCACCAACTTCGTACGTACCCGGTTCGGACTCGTTACCCAGGATCTTCACGGTGCCGTCACCGTTGGCCTCGACCGACACCGCGTGCTGGACGACGTTGATCACCATCACGTTGTGCAACGTGACCGGGCCGATGCTGGTGGCACCGTTGTAGCGGGCCAGGTTGGTCGCCTCGACGTCGCCCTTGACCACCTTGACCGTGTACCCGTCGGTGCCGAGGTTGTCGGTGCCCAGGTTGAAGGCGTCGACCTGGCCGCTGTTGACGACCAGCCCGTCGTGGAAGCCGTACGCGAAGACGTTGAACAACGTCAGCCCGGTGGCGCCGTCGACGGTGACGATCTTGGCCTGCTTGCGCATGTACTTGTCGATCACCAGCTCGAAGATGCTGCCCTCGTTCATCCAGTACGGCTGCTGGTAGCCGATCCGGGTGACCGCGTTGCCGTTGGACAGCACGCCCTCGATCCGGCCACCGGTGCCGCGGCCGACCGAGATCGCGTGGTCGAAGAACGCTCCGGCGACCTTGCGGACGACGAAGTGGTCGTTGCGGTAGGTGGTGAGGTCGATGCCGTTCCAGGCGTTCGGGAAGCCGGCGTTGATCACGTACGTGTGGCTGCCCTTGCCGCGGACGGCGTACGGGTAGGCGACGATGCCCTCGGTGACGCCCGGGTTCTGCTCGGGGTAGAAGACCCGGAGCCCGCGGACGCCGGCCTTGCTGCCGTTGAGCGTGACGAGGGCGGTCGCCGTGTTCGGTGCGGTGGTGCCGCGGCCCTCGAAGGCGTGCAGGACCGTGCCGCCGCTCGCGCCGCCTTGATCGCGGTTCGGTACGGCGGACGCGCCGCGCAGCTCGACGTTGGCGGGCACGGTCAGGTGGGTGCTGATCCGGTACCAGCCCGCGGGCAGGTACACGATGCCGCCGTGGCGACCGGCCTTGTCGAGCGCCTTCTGGACCGCCTTGGTCGCGTCGGCCGCCGGGAGGTAGCCGACGCCGTGCGGCGCGTCGACGACCGTGAGGCTCTTGCGCGTCGGTGCGGGCAGCGGCTTCTGCGGGTACGTCGGAGCGGCGCCCGCCATCTGGTGGATGATGCCGGCCTGCGTGCCCTGGAGCTGCGTGCCGGTGACCTTCACGTAGCCGCGGGCGTTGTTCTGGATCGCCTGCGTGCCGTCGACGTGACCGCCGGCCAGCGTCATGCCCCAGCGTTCGTCGATCACGTCGACGAGCACGCCGGTGCCGGTACGCCGGATGTCGGGCTCCAGGAAGCTGCCGGTGAACTGCGCGCGCTGACCGGCGACGACGTGCACGCCGACCTTGTAGTCCGACAGCGTGATCTTGTGGAACTGGTCCCACTCGAGGTCACCGAGCACGAGCCCGGTGCCGTTCGCGCGGGTCCACGTGTCGAGCGTCGCGCGGACCGGCGGCTTGAAGGCGGCCGGGGCCTGCGACCAGTACGCGTTGCTGAAGGTCACGTTCTCCCAGGTGCCGACGTCGGCGCCGTTGTAGGCGCGAGCGCCTTCGAAGAGCGCGGTGCCGCGGATGTTCCGGATCGTGCTGGACTCGTGCACCTGGCCGGAGCTCGGCGCGTTGCCGCGGTCGTTCGGCATCGTGCTGATGCCGATGCCGCGGTACGAGTTGACCATGGTGACGTCCTGGACGGTCGCCATCATGTAGTTCTCGTTGCCGATCCAGGCACCGCCCGGGATCTCGAAGGTGTAGTTGTACGGGACCGGCTGGGTCGCGCTCTGCCGCGGGTACCAGGTGGTCACGCCGATCACGCCGGCCGAACCGCCGACCCGGAACAGGCTCGGGCCGTCGTCGCCCGACGCAAGGTCGGCGATCACGACTGTGCCGTAGTCGAAGTCCCGGCCGCCGTGCTTGCTCTTGTTCTGGTCGGGGTCGCGGCGGTCGCCGCGCAGCGTGCAGAACGCGTGCACCTCGAGCGTGTCCTTGACCAGGTACTTCCCGCTCGGCAGCCAGACCGTGCCGCCGCCGGCGTCCTGGCACGCGTAGAGCGCGTTCTGGATGCTCTTCGTCGAGTCCTTGCGCCCGCTGCGGTCGGCGCCGTACCGGGTGGCGTCGAAGTCGGCGACCACACCGTCCTCGGTCGGGTTCTCCGTCTGCACCAGCTTCGGCCGCGGGACGACGACCGGCGACTCACGGACCTGGAGCTCTTCCACCACGTACGCCGGGGAGCCGGTCATCACGACCCGGACGTACCGGGCCTTGGTGGTCGCGAAGCGCGTCTTGCTGAACTGGTTCGCGCCCGGCGATCCGGTCCGGCCGACGGTGGTGAACCGCCGCCCGTCGTTGGAGACCTGGACGGTGTAGTCGGGGGAGAAGGCCTGGGCCCACTCGACCCGCACGTCGTTGACGTTGCGCGGCTTGCGCAGGTCGAGCTGCAGCCAGGCTTCGCCGTCGCCGCTGGTCCACGCGGTCTGGTGGTCGCCGTCGTTGACGTTCGCCGCGCCGGTGCCGTCGCTGGCGGTCGCCGTACCGGACTCCGCGAAGTTCGTGTCGACGATCGACGCGGTGAACGCGTCGAGCTTGCTCTGCAGGCTCTCCAGCGCGGCCTTCACCTGGACGTCGGTGACGTCGGGCGTGGCCGCGACCTCGCGGGCGTCCTCGATCGCGGCGAGCAGCGTCGCGCGGCTGCCGGCCGGGAACTGACCGTCGCGGCTGCCTTCCCGCGCCGCCTTGTGCGCGCGAGCGGCCTCGTCGATCAGGTCGTTCAGGCCCTCGGTCACGTCGAGCGCGCCGGCGACCTTCGCGACCCGGACGGCTGCCAGCTTGAGGTCGACCGCGCCTTCGCCGAGGTGGATCCGGAAGTCGCCACCGTTCGAGCGGTTCGTCATCACCGCGTCCGGCAGCGCGAAGGTGTGGGTCTTCCAGGTCAGCGTGTTGCCGTACGTGACGACCTCGGAGTTCTTGAAGCGCTCCGGGATCGTCTCACCAGGGGAGTCGTAGTGCAGTCCGAACTGACCGTTGCCCTCGTCGAAGTAGTCGAGGCTCACCAGCACCAGGCCCCGGTTGTCGTACAGGTAGGTGTCGGAGACGTTCATGTAGAAGAAGTTCGTGCCCGGCGCGGGCGCGGTCCGGTCGGTCTGCCAGTACGGGCGGCCGTCCTGGACGCCGGTCTTCAGGTTCTCCGGGCGGTCGCCGGCGCGTGGCGCGATGCCGCTCTCGACCGGAGTCGCACCGAGCGAGACCGAGGCTCCCGCCGTACTGATCCGCAGGCCGGCGACGGTGATGTCGGCGCTGCCGGACAGCCGCAGGTCCGCGCCGCCGAGGCGGTCGGCGAACTCGATGCCGGCCAGCGCGAACGTGCCGGTCTGCCACTGGCCGGTGTCCTTCAGGGTGACGTCGTCGGCGCTGGTCTCGGGACCGGCGGCGGCGTCGTACTCGAGCTGGAGGGCTCCCGTGCCGGAGTCGAGGTAGGTGACGGTGACGACCACGTCGTCGGTGGGCAGCTCGTCGACGTAGTCGCGGTCGACGTCGAAGGAGAACCAGTCGGTGCCGGCGGCCTGGTTGGTACGCCAGTACGCGCGGCCCTGCTCGGTCCCGGTCTGCAGACCGGCCGGGTCGGCGCCGGCGGCGGGAGCGACCCCGAGGGTGGTCGGGGTGGCGCCGAGGTCGGCGCCGACGCCGCTCGGGTACATCGTGGCCGCCGCGGCCGGTGCTGTGCTCAGCACTCCGGCCAGCAGCGTCGCGGGTAACAGACCCGCGAGCAGACGTGATCGTACGGACATGGGGGAGTCCTCCAGGTGGCGGGCCGGAAGCGAGGCCTGAAAGTTAAACCATGCGTGTTACTAATTCAAGAGGTGGTGCTCGCCCTGGTCCTGACGCTGGTTCCGGGCCCGCCTGGATAGGCTCTCGGGGTGAGTGAGCCTGGGGTGTCGCAGTGGTTGAAGCAGACGGCCTGGACGCTGTCCGGCGTCGAGGCCGGTACGCCGTACGACGACCTCGAACCGCTGAAGAAGCTGCTGGCCGACGTGCGGGTGGTCGGGCTCGGCGAGGCGACGCACGGGACGCGCGAGTTCTTCCAGCTCAAGCACCGGCTGCTGGAGTTCCTGGTCACCGAGCTCGGCTGCCGGGTGCTGCTGATGGAGGCGAGCGAGTCGGCCGCGGTGGCGGTCGACGCCTACGTCCGTGGCGGGCCGGGGGACGCGCCGACGGTGGTGAGCGATCTGGGCTTCTGGGTCTGGTCGACCGAAGAGGTCGTCGCGATGGTCCAGTGGATGCGGAAGTACAACTCCGGCCGGCCGGCCGGCGAGCAGGTCGGGTTCGTCGGGATCGATCCGCAGAACTGCTCGGCGGCTTTGGGTGTGATCCGCGAGTACCTGGCCGCGAGTGCGCCGGAGCGGCTCGAGCTGTTCGACGACGGGATCGCGGCGGAGGTCGACGCGGCTCCGGGGGCGAAGCCTGATCCGAAGCGGGCGCTGGTTCGGGAGGCTGAGGCGCTGGTCGGATTTCTGGAGAAGCAATCGGCGCCTGCGGAGGTTCTGGTCGCTGGGCGGCAGCTGGTGCGGGCCGCCGACGTCGTGTGTGCGGCGAAGGAGCACAAGGAGGCGGCGCGGACGGTGTTCGCCGTGCGGGATCGGCTGATGGCCGAGGCGGTCGACGCGGCGCTGGGCGATGACCTGAAGGGCGCGGTCTGGGCGCACAACGGGCACCTCGCGGCGAGCCGGCCGAGTGCCGCCGTACGGCCGATGGGGCGGGAGCTGCGGGAGCGGTACGGGCCGGCGTACTACGCGATCGCACTGCTGGGTGGGTCGGGAGCGTTCCGTGCGCGGCGGACGTGGCCCGGACCCTGGGCGGGTTCGCGGAGCGGGCCGGTCGAGGTGAACAAGCTGGACCGCGGTGGGTTCAGCTCGCTGGAGGGTCTGCTCGAGGCGGCCAATCCCGGCGACCACTTCCTGGATCTGCGGACGGTCGCGGAGGCGCCGGCCGAGATCAAGAACTGGCTGGAGGAGCCGCAGATGTTCCGCAGCTTCGGGGCGTTCGTGGCGCGGTGGACGTACCGGTTCCAGTTCGCGCCGACGATGCTGGCCGAGGAGTTCGACGGGCTGGCGTACGTCGTGTCGACCAGCCCGTCGCGGCCGCTCTAGGCGACGCCGACCAGCGTGCGCTGCTCCTGGGGCAGGGCGGCGAGCAGGTCGAAGAAGTACGGCGTCGCGTCGGCGAGGCGGAGCAGGCCGGCCTCGTGGCCGGTCCAGCCGAAGACGAGCTCGCCGTCGATCAGGCGTTCGGCGAGCGGTACGGCGTACGCGCTGAGCGTGACGCGGTCCGGGCCGGCCTGCGGGTGGTGGTCGCCGCAGCCGCACTCGGTGGGGATCGTGATCGTGGTCAGCGCCTCGGCGGCGTACTGACGCAGGCGCAGGGTGCGGCCGCGGGCGGTGAACCGGACGATCGTTGCGTCAGGCAACTGAACGAGCAGGTCGACCGGGACGGCCTGCGCGCCGGGCAGCAGCCGCAGTCCACGGGACGCGAGCAGGTCGGCGAAAGCGCTGAGGTTCATCGGGAGGTATCCGGAATCCTGTGAGTGCTGGTGTCGGCGGGCGGGCCTGGGATGGACAGGGCCTCGCGCGCCTCAGACGGCGCGCGTCAGCGACAACAACAGCAACAACACAGCGAGATACGCATGCGGAAGATCATGGCAGAGCTTCTGGCCGAGGCCAAACACCGACCGCAGTTTGAGACGACTGTCGGTGACGGAACGGCAGAACGCTCTGTAGTCCTCACCGGACCACAGAGCGTTCTTTTGGTTTTGCTGTCAGTCGGCTTTCTTGCCGAACATGATCTCGTCCCAGCTGGGGACGCTCGCGCGCTTGGAGCCTCGGCGGGCCGGCTTCTTCTTCGGCTCCGGCGCTGGTTCGGCCGGGGCTTCGGGCTCGGCGGCGCTGGCTGTGGGGGCCTTCGGCTCGGCTGCCGGGGGTGCTTCGGTCGGCGTGGGGGTCGGGAGAGTGGGCTGGGTGACCCGGTTCTCCTGGGCGCCCCGACGCGGGTCGAAGGGCTTCGGGATCGAGGGGCGTGCCGGCTGCTGAAGCTCCGGGTGGCGCGGATCGGCCTTGGGCTCGGCCTTCAGCTCGGGGTGCCTCGGGTCGGCCGGCTCGGGGCGTCGTGCTTCCTCGACCGGACGCTCAGGCTGACGCGTCTGCTCGTGCGGCGCCAGATCGCTCTGGTGCTCGGGCCGGCGTGCTTGCTCGTGCCGAGCGAGGTCGGCCTCGCGTGCTTCCGCCTGGCGCTCAGGCTGACGGGTCTCGGTCTCCCGCGGCTCAGGACGGCGTTCGGGCGCACGGCTCTCGGCTTGACGCTCCGGCTGACGTTCCTCCGACCGGCGTGCGTCGGCCTCGCGTGCGTCGGCCTGACGCAACTCGGCCTGTCGTGCATCAGCCTGGCGAGCTTCGGCCTGCCGTGTTTCAGCCTGGTGCTCGGACTCGCGTGCTTTGGCGGGGCGCTCGGGCTGACGGGACTCGGGCGGCTGCGTGCGCCGTTCGGTGAAGCGGTTCTCCGGTGCGGCGGCGCGTTCCTCCGGCGGAGCGGTCTCCGCTGCCGGGGGAGCCGGGCGCTCGACCGCGCGCACGGTCGGCCGCAGTGCGGGCGGCGGCTCGAGCGGGACGTTGATCAGGGTCGGCTCTTCGTCCGGGCTCGGCACCGAGTGCACCCGGCGCGGGCCGCGGTCGGCGTCGCGCCCGGTGAAGCTCTCCCGCGCGTACGGACGGACAGGCTGCTGCGGCTCGCGCACCGGCGGCTGCGGCTCGCGCACCGGCGGCTGCGACTCCCTGACCGGCGGCTGCGCGTCACGCCCGAAGTTCGGCTGGGAGTCGCGCCCGGAGTTCGGTTGCGAGTCACGTCCGAAGTTCGGGCGCGCATCGCGCCCGGAGTTGGGCTGCGCGTCACGTCCGAAGTTCGGCTGGGAATCCCGCCCGAAGTCGCGGTCGATGTCCTGGCCGAAGTCCCGCGGGTTGTTGTCCCGCGCGTACTGCTGGCGAGCCCGTGTCAGGTTCACCGTGTCCTCGAACCCAGCGGCCTCGTAGCTGTCCGAACCGTGATCGGGCGCCAGCGACAGATCGATGTCGGCGACGGCGGTCAGTCGCCGCTCCGGCTGCTGCGGCGGGAGCACTTGCGCCTGCTCGCCGACCAGCCAGCGCGCCTCGTCATCATCCGGTACGGCGTACCGCCCGGGAGCGTCGTAGGCGAACATGGCGACCTTCTCGTCGTCCTCGGCCACCGGGTACGACACGCGAACGGCCCAGCGGCCGTCCTCGCGCCGCCAGGCGTCCCACTCGGCGGCACCGGGGTCCACGCCACGGGTCCGCAGGCGCTCGGTCACCCACGCCTCGAGGTTGCGCGTCGGAGCGTCGCCCCCACCGCGGCGGCGGACCGAGGCCCGCTGCGCGAGGTTGGCCACGTGGTCGCGCTCGGCCAGGACCGGGCCGGCGAAGGCCATCACCCGTTCCATCGGCATCTGGGCGACCGCCGCGACCGCTTCAACACTTTCGCCCGCGCGGATACGAGCCTGGATGTCTCGTGGGCGCAGCGCGCTCTCCATTTGAATCTCCAGCTGGCCGAGTCGGGCACGGTCGCCGCGCAGGGCCGCACGCAACCGGTCGTCGACCGGGACGGCGAACTCCTCACCCGTCTCGGCCACGGCCAGGACCAGCTTGGTGCCGTCCTGGCTCAGACCGACGAGCCTCGCCTCGCGCATTGCCTATGTTCTCCTGTGCGGTTCTCGACAGTCTCTCCCGGGACGTGCTGCCTGACCAAGACCGGCGCGCCGGTCCGGGCGGTCATTGTGGAGGTTACGTCACGAAATCACATCTTGCCTGCTCAGCGGGGTCCTTCTGGTCACACCAGTCACACTAGTCACAACGCGTAGTGATCAACCGACCGGGTACGCCGTACGGACTGCCAGGGCCCGGTTCAGATCGTCGGCGCGGTCGCCGACGGAGCGCCGGATCCCCGCCGAAACGGCCTCGTCGCCGACCAGTCCGGCGGCCAGTCGCGCGGTGTGACCGTCGACCGCGTAGGCCGGGAACGCGAGGATCGCCGACCGGGCCACGACCCAGCCCGAGCGCAGCTTCTCGGTGCCGGCGATCTCGGCGAAGAACCGTTCGACGTACGGCGCGGTCAGCTCGGACTGCGCCGGGTGCCAGAACCCCTCGCAGGCGGCGTACAGCTCGTAGTTGGAGACGTCGGCGTCGGTGGTGATCTGCGCCCAGGCGCGGTCCTTCGCCTCGGCCGTCGGCAGCGCCGCACGGCACCGGGTCGCGTGCACGACACCCTCCGAGGAGGTGTCGCGGGCCAGCTCGGCATCGATGCCGGCGTCGTCGATCGCGCCGAGCCGCGCGAGCTGCAGCGTGATCAGCCAGCGCAGGTCCGCGTCGACGGTGATCCCGTCCGGGACGTCGATCCCGGCGAGCCATCCGCGCAGCAGCTCGGCGTCGGCCGTCGTACGGACGACTGTGCGTAGCACCATCAGCTGCACGCTGCTCCGGGCCTCGACCGTACCCAGCCGCTCAGTCAGTACGGCGGACAGCTGCGCCCGGTACTCCTCGTACGGCAGGACGACCCCGATCAGGTGCGACTGCAGCCAGGCGACCATCGACCCGACCGCGATGTCGCTGGTCTCGGCCGGCAGCGCGGCCAGCACGGCCGCGAACCCGGTCCGCGGATCCAGCTCGCCGTCGTTGGTCGCGTCACGCAGGCTGTTCAGTACGACGGCCCGGGTGACCCCGTCCGAGATCTTCGGCAGTACGTCGGTCAGCTGCGCCAGCGTGTCCGCGTCGAGCCGGATCTTCGCCCAGGTGTCGTCGGCGCAGTCCGGGACGATCACGACTGCGTCGGCCAGGTCCAGCTCGACCGCTACCTCGTCCGCGTCGAGCAGCACCGGCGCGGAGGCGACGAGTTGCCCGGCGGCGTCGTACGCGCCGATCGTGAACTTGTGCGGCCGGTCGGCCGGGAACTGTGCGGGCGCGGTCCGCCGCAGCACGACGCCGGTGGCGGTGCGCTCGGCGCTGATCGTGTCCAGCCCCGGCGTCCGCAGCCAGCCCTGCGCCCACTCCTCGAGTCCGGCGGCGCCGGCGTCGGTCCACTTCGCGACCAGGTCGGCGAAGGTCGCGTTGCCGAACTCCGCCGCCTCGATGTGCGCGCGGACGCCGGCCAGGAACACGTCGTCACCGAGGTAGGCGGCCAGCTGCTTCAGCACGGCGGCGCCCTTGGCGTACGAGATGCCGTCGAAGTCGTCGAGCGACGCGGCGGCGTCCTTGCCCGGGTCGGAAGCGACCGGGTGGGTCGACGTGCGCTGGTCGGCCTGCAGTCCCCACCAGCGGCGGATGAAGGCGAAGTCGATCCAGTTGTCGGTGTACTTGGTGGCCTTGGTCGAGACCCGGTGCGCCATGTACTCGGCGAACGACTCGTTCAGCCACAGGTCGTTCCACCACTTCATCGTGACGGTGTCACCGAACCACTGGTGGGCCATCTCGTGCACGATCGTGCGGGCCCGGTTGGACCGCTCGGAGTCGGTCGCGGCGGAGCGGAACACCATCGAGTCGCGGAACGTCACGCAGCCCGGGTTCTCCATCGCGCCGGCGTTGAACTCCGGTACGAACGCCTGGTGGTACTCGCCGAACGGGTAGCGGTAGCCGAACAGCTGGTGGAACTCGTCGAAGGCCTGCTTGGTCACCTCGAAGATGTCCTCGGCCTCGCGGTCGAGCGCGTCCTTCAGCGACTGCCGCGCGACGACGCCGAGCGGGATGCCGTCGTGCTCGTCCAGCAGCTGGTGGTACGGACCGGCGACCAGCGTGACGAAGTACGTCGACAGCGGCTTGGTCTCGGCCAGCTCCCAGCGGCCGGGGGAGACCTGCCGGGCCGCGCCGTTGCCGAGGACGACCCATTCCCCGGGAGCGGTGACCTTCAGCCGGTACGGCGCCTTGAGGTCGGGCTGGTCGAAGCAGGCGAAGATCCGCGGCGCGGCCTCGAGGAACGACATCGCGTACAGGTAGACCAGGCCGTCGGCCGCGTCGACGCTGCGGTGCAGGCCCTCGCCGTCGTGGGAGTAGAGCATCGTGGCGTCCACGACGAGCTCGTTGTCCGCGGCCAGGCCGGTCAGCTCGAGCCGTCCGTCACTCAGTCCGGCGACGTCGACCGGAGCGCCGTTCAGCGTCACCTTCAGCAGCTCGTCGGGCCGCACGTCCAGCCACGTGCTGCCGCCGGTCGCACCGAAGGCGATCCGGGTGAGCGACCCGAACACGCGGTCGCCGCGGGTCAGGTCGAGGTCGACGTCGTAGCTGTGGACGGTGAGGGCGGCGGCCCGGGTGAGGGCGCCGTCGACTGTGAGACTCGGCATGGTCGGCACTCTATGCCGACGACCCCAGCGGCATCGAGAGGGTTTGGCCATGACAATGTTTTGTCCATGACCGACCAAGGGATCGACATGGAGTACCGCCAGCTGGGTGACTCCGGCCTGACCGTCAGTGTTGTCGGGCTGGGGTGCAACAACTTCGGTGGGCGGATCGACGCCGACCAGGCCAAGACGGTGGTGGACGCGGCGGTGGACGCCGGGATCACGCTGTTCGACACCGCCGACGTGTACCGCGGCGAGCTGGGCTTCAGCGAGCAGATCCTCGGCGACGCGCTCGGCGCGCGCCGCGACGAGGTGGTGATCGCCACCAAGTTCGGCGGCGACATGTTGGGCGAGAACGGGCCGGACTGGGGCGTGCGCGGTTCGCGCCGCTACATCCGCAAGGCCGTCGAGGCGAGCCTGCGCCGGCTCGGCACGGACTGGATCGACCTCTACCAGCTGCACGTGCCGGACCCGGTCACGCCGATCGAGGAGACCCTGGCCGCGCTCACCGAGCTTGTTGCCGAGGGCAAGGTTCGCTACCTGGGCAGCTCGCAGTTCGCGGGCTGGCAGGTCGTCGACGCCGACTGGGCCGCGCGCACCGGCGGCACCGAGCACTTCATCAGCGCGCAGAACAAGTACTCCCTGCTCGACCGCGACGTCGAGGACGAGCTGGTCCCCGCCTGCGAGCACCTCGGGATCGGGATCCTGCCGTACTTCCCGCTCGAGTCCGGGCTGCTCACCGGCAAGTACAAGCGCGGCGCCGAGGCTCCCGACGGCACCCGCCTGGCCAAGATGCCCGACCGGCTGGCCCGCGCCGACTTCGACAAGATCGAGGCGCTGGAGACCTTCGCGGCCGAGCGCGACCTGACCCTGCTCGACGTCGCGATCGGCGGCCTCGCCGCGCAGCCCGCCGTCAGCTCGGTGATCGCCGGCGCGACCCGACCCGAGCAGATCGCGCAGAACGTCGCAGCCGGCCTGTGGACGCCGACCCTGGACGATTTGGCTGTGCTGGACCAGCTGACGTGAGGGGTTGGGGGTTGCTCTGTCGGGGTGTGCTGGTCGCTGTATTTTCGGCGTCGACTTCGTCGCCGCGGGTTTTGGGGCTGTGGTTTTTGGCCTCGCCTCCGGCTCGGCGGGTTTTGGGGCTTTTTCGCCCGTTCTTCCCTCGTCGGTCGGTCGCTGCGCTCCCTCCCTCCTCAGTCCAGAACG